>VGNE01000006.1 GCA_016866215.1 Chloroflexota bacterium
TCGGATCGTCGTGACTTGAGCATCTTTCAAATCGGTTTTCGCTTCATCCAAAGGAGTTTGACCAATGCTCTGCCTCTCTCGATTTCGCTGTGTTCCTATCTCTGATACCAAACTGTCTGGTGGCTAGTTTTCTTCTTCATATTCTTTTTCGGCAGGCTATTTCACAATTCCTCTATCATCTAAAAACTCAACGGGGTCTTTGTCTTTGCCATGTTCCCACATCAGCGAGAAGAACCAGATTCCGCTTTCGCCAATCCAGAAGTCGGCGGGGGTGAAAGTCATTTTTGAATCTTCGGGCTTCTTGTCGCTTTCGGGGGTGTATTCTGCCTGCCAGCCAAAAAGCTCTCCCCGCCAATATTTCCCAAGTGAATGTAAATGACTTGCAAATGATCTCACTTCTTTAAAATCAGGGACAGCCAGTGGAAGAATTGTTTCATAATCCGCATGTGCAGGAATTTTTACTTTAACCGTTAACATGTTTGCTTTTCTCCTTCTCCCATGCACTCAACAGAAATTCCAGATTGTCATCAATGATATGTTCGATGTCGCGTAAATCGTTTTTTCGAAATCTACCTTCACGAGCAACTCTTACAGGATTAAGCCAGAACTTCGCTTCATTTCCTTCTTTACCAACGTGAACATGCGGCGGTTCATTCGCTGCATCTGCCTCATAGAAAAAGAATTTGAATCCATTCGAGCGAAGGATAACAGGCATGGGAACTCCAAATGATGAAAGGTGAAAATATTATAGCACTTCCTTGTTGACCAAAATCCTGGCATTGATATGTGCTTGCAGGCGGTTTTATTTCTCTTCTTCATCATTTACATCCGCAATATGCCCAGGCTTTTCCTTGCCCAATTCCAATGATCTTTGATACGCTGCCCAGACTGCGCGTGAGATCGCTGTGCGGAAACCTGCCTTCTCGAGATAATACAATGCCTCGGCAGAGGTGCCGCCCGGTGAAGTGACTTGATTCCGCAATGTGGCGGGATGTCTGCTTGCGCCTTGATAGAAAGAGGCAGACCCTTTGATGGTCTGCAAGACCAATTGCTCGGCAATGCGGCGGGGGAATCCCATGTGCACGCCCGCGTCTATCAAGGCTTCGGTGAAGAGAAAAACATAGGCGGGACCAGAGCCTGATAATGCCGTTGCCATATCCAAATAGGATTCATCTTCCACAAAGACTTCCTCGCCCAATGCTCCGAGGATGGAACGGGTCATTTCCTGCTGTTCCTCGGTCACTTCCTTGGATGCAGTCCATACGGTGATGCCTTCGCCGATCTGCCCCGGTGTATTCGGCATCGAACGGACAATAGCTTTGTGTTTGAGGCCTGTGCTGATCTTTTTTATGGTCGCGCCCGCAATAATGGAAAGAACCAGTGCGTCACTGCGAATGCCTTTGAGTCCCTTCATTACTTCGGTAAGACGCTGTGGTTTGACCGACAGCACCACCACGTCTGCTTCGTGGATGGCGGATGCGTTATCTCTTGTTGTTTTGATCCCGTATTTCTTCGCCAATTCCTGACCGCGTTCCTTGCGCGGACCTGATGCGATGATGTTCTTCGGGTTCGCGAGTTTCTGACGTAATAAGCCCGCGATCATGGCCTCTGCCATAACGCCGGGACCGATGAAAGCGATGGTTTTTTTGAGCATGGGGAATCTCCTGAGTATCGGTGGTCTCGATACGTCCCGCGAACTGCACGCGGGACTACTCGACCACCAATTAGTATTTAAACACAGGGAAGGGTCGTGCTTTCCAGTGGTTTGCTAATTCAATTACTTCTTCTGCGACCGAGTACATCCTGTCTTGAAATTCCTGTGTGTATTGATATTTTACAGCGGCTTCGGAGAATTCATCTTCGTCCACGATTTGCGCTTTGCCGGGGAATACCTTTGAAACATCCAGTTCGTGGTCTTTGAAGCTCATTCCACCGTTTTCAAATTTAGGCGGCGCAGCGATGTTGATGTATATCTCAATCAGATTTCCCTGCGTATCAAACACTTCGATCAGGTTGTAGAGTTTATCAAACCAGTAATAGCTTCTTAAGATGTATTCTGTTTGATATCTGACACGCACACGGTCTTCCACCATGCCGCCAGCAGGGGATATTGTAACAATCGAGTCTGCATCAACAGACTCGATCATAGTATGCCAGCTTCGATATACAGTTCCATCCGCTTTGCAGGCGCGGACGTGGATTTTGTCGCCTGGTTTCATCAGCCTGTGAAATATCCCAATGCCAGCCTGAGACGTTCACCTGTGTCATCGGGCGAATCTTTTGGAATGGATTGGATCGCGGCTTGTGCTTCGACCACCGAGTAGCCCAGCGCAGTCAAAGCGGCGAGGACTTCACTGTCAGCATCGGACATCATGGCGAGTTTGGAGAGTCCGTCTCCGGGTTTGAGTTTATCTTTGAGATGCAGCGCCATTTTCTGTGCAGTCTTTTTCCCAACGCCGGGCACGCGGCTCAATACATCGGGTTCTTCAGAGAAGACTGCGCGTTGAATGGCGTCGAGGGTCATCGTGGATAGAACGGACAAGGCAACTTTGGGACCGACCCCGTCCACGCCGAGCAGGATGTTGAAGAGTTCGCGGTCACCCTGCGATTCAAATCCGTAGAGGATGAGGGCATCTTCACGCACGACGAGATGGGTGAACAAAAATATTATTTCACCCGCTTTGGCTTGTCCGCGTAATGGCGCAGGGACAAAGACTCGCAGTCCCACACCGCCGACTTCGACGATTAGGGCGTTATCTTCAATTTGGGAGATTTCTCCGTGGAGGGTTGCTATCATGCGCTAATTATATGTCACTGCGAGCGTTTTTCCTAGCACTGCCGCTAGGCATGTGTGCGAAGCAGTCTCCTGTTAACATGGGGATTGCTTCGGGCGAAAAGAAAGAGCGCCCTCGCAATGACATCTATTTATTCATATCGCTTCGTATTCAAATGTGTAATGGCATACACTTCGCGCGGTGCCAGGTCTTGAAAGCGCGGGCAGTTGAGCATGTCCCGCACCGTATCTTTTTCTGCGACGCTGAGCGCGCGCGGAGAGGTTCGCGTGCTGGACGGGCGCGGTTTCTCTGCCCGATACAGGCTGCTACGCGGAACGCCCAGCGCCGCGCAGGCTGCCTTTAGCCCGATTTTTTTCGAGAGGTCTTTGGCATGTTGCATTAGTTCTCCGCGTTCTCCTTCTGGGCTTCGAGCCCAACCAATTGCACAACTTTTTTTTGGACGTCTATGATGAGCTCGGCGCGCTCCAACCTCTCCCGCAAGCGCTGGTTCTCGCGTTGCAAACGCGACAACTCCGCGCCCGCTGGATCTGCCTTCGGCCCGCGCCGTTGCGTGCCCGCTGTCAGATAGCCGCGTTTGCGCTGCTCACGCCATTTACTGACCAGCGATGAGTACAAGCCTTCCCGACGCAGGATCGCGCCTGCCTCGCCGCTATTCTTGCATTCATCCAGCTCGCGCAAAATGCGTAGTTTGTATTCTGCGCTATGTTGCCGCCGTTTGGCCCTGCCCTGGGCTTTTTCAGGGTTGACGACCACCTCGGTTTTCCTTACTGCTGCTTCCTGCATGTCGTTCTGTTCTGTGTTCATGCCTTTTCTCCTGCGCCCTGCTCACTAAATTATTGGATGCGCGTGTCTCACTATTATAGGCACAGAGGGCAGGACCCAAAGGGTTGCAACGGCAATTGCTAACCAGAAACGAGTTGCTCTTTCAGGGTCAATCATACGAGTATATTGCCAGCCGGGCGAAGATGATCGAACTTATGAACATGGCAGAATTTAGTTATCCGTTGAGAATATCCTTACAAGGGCAAGGGCATGTTGACAGTGGACACACTCATAATAATCTCTATATGGATGGAGCAGTTTTGGCTTGGAAGATCCTACTCCCGACCGTTAACCCTGAATTTTATAAATAACTTGCTTGTCAACTGTCTGATCATTTGTTAGGGTAATTTCATGAGATGTTTTTGGCAAAACCTTGAGATGAAAGAATTCGTCACGTGCGAGCAAAGCGCGGGAAGGTTGTTGTCTCAAGCGGTGTATGCGAGATGGGAAAGGCAATGATTTAGGGCGGATTCACAGGGAAAGTAAATGACCAGGGGCCGTGGTAATAATCCCAACTCATGTCTTTGAAGATTCTTTTGTAAACCGGATCCCCCGAAAGGATTTCAACAGGAAACTTTAGATAAACCAGATCCTCGAAGCCTTCGATATTCATACAGTCAATTTCGATTTTGCTGTTCCGTTCCGCCATCTTCCGGCTCACTTCCAGGCAGCGATCGGATTGTCCCGGGGCTCTTGTGTATAATGTTTCCACTTTCAATGAAACCATATCGGTTTGCGGTGGGATACTTATCTTGAAAAGCAAATACTCACACCTTTGTGCTACCATACCTTGCTCATCATATTTCCAGTACATCGTCCCCTCTTCCATGGGAGAAACCGTCACATCTCCAGCAGTTAAATTTGTCCCTGAGGGCATGTTGGAATGAGCCAGCATCCAATCGCGTTGATCTGGAAGATCGTAGCATACCTCAACTCGATACCCATTACTTCCTTCTGTATGCGCGCTGATCAAGCTCATATTAACATTATTGGCATATATTTCGATAACGACAGGAAGGGTCAAATTTTCCATTTTCCCAGTTCCTGTCTTTGACGTAATCAGGATGTAAGATAAAAGGATGATGATTACAACCAGCAAAAACCCTCCTAACTTAGCCGCGTTTAGTTTATTTGTCATAAAATCGAATTCATCGAATGCGGAGTGTCACACACTCCGCATTCGATGTTAATATGTTTGGCTCTGTAAACGGAAAAACCAGAGACATTTCACCGCATCTATAAATCAATAATTGGTCCGGCACCGATTCACAGTCCGTCGCCAGTCTTGCTCATGATTTTGAAATCTGCTGCCTAGAGAATCCCGTAGTTGAAATGGGGAGACCATGATACGTTATTAGGGAGAATTTATGGGAATATCAAATTCCCAAGGGCCGGGGTGAGCATCGATAATAACATCGTATACCATATCTCTCGCGGCGACATCTGTTAAATTCTCAGGTTTTGAAAGAATATCGACACCTGAACTTCCACCTCCTACATTGCAATGAATCTTAATTTCGCTATTAACCTCATCCAGTTTTTTCTGAATCGCTGGACAATCTAACGCCTCTGGTGGGGAAACCGAAATTTGTTGAAGAGTAAGTTTTACTTTCATTATTTGTTCGTCAACCTACTGGAAAGAGAAGGTATTCGCAGCGTTCGGTCTTTGAACCGTCGGTAGATGGTAACCATCCAATTGTTCCTTCTTCAACGGGAAGGAATACCCTATCTTGTACACCCAAAGTCACCTCATTGCCTCGATATGCAAGAAGCCAATCACGATCATCCGGCAAGGTATAACATATATCCACCTGATAGTTTTCGCCATTCTGGTGACTGCCTAACAATCGAATCGTTATATCATTGACTGTAAGTTGAGTAACTTGCTTGTCAAGATTTACATTTTCAAGATTAGGCTGGGTAAAATAACCAATGGCATCTCTCGCCGAGGCTTGACGTATTTGAAAGATCGCAACAGCAAGCCCCACGAAAACAAGAAACGGAAACACCCACCTTATCATTTTGACTTTCTGTGTCTTCAACATACTGGCTCCTTCCTTTAATAGGTAGATGTGCATTTCCAACTGGGGCTGGTTACAGGCCATGTAATGGGTGATGTAGAAAAATCGCCGCATGCTTGAAACCCGCTACTCCCATATCTCTGCGCTGAATATGTTGAATCGCTGGGCGGAGAATATCTTTGATACCAGTACCAATTTTTCAATGTTGCATTTATATAATAGTAAAGGCCCGAATAATTCCACGAGCGCGCCCAGAAAGTGTTGCAAGTGTCTGAAAATCTTAATTCAACTTTCAGAGGACCCGGGTTTCCATAAGGCCATTTTTGACGAACTGTTGCTGCGCCAGCTGAGCATCCTGTTGCAAGAGGGTCAGTTCCATTGCATGCTGACCCGCTACATAACGCATAAGCAACACTGGCAAACGGAAAACCCAACACGACCACAATTATTATTGCGCTCATTGCAATCAGAGCGATTTTTACTTTTCGCATGTTTTCTCCTTATGTAGACCAACCCAAGATTCGAAAGCAAAAACTTGTGATAACTCGCTGGTAACCACCTCCTTGAATTCGCAAAAGTAACTTACAAGGTGATTATGGCATTTTCAACTTTCTATTTCAAGTACGGAAATCCGTACCTTTTTCCACCCACCAGTGAACAGCCTCGGTTCTGGATGTTACACGCAACTTCTCATAAATATTCTTCAAGTGCTTTTCCACGGTATTGATTAAGATCGTGAGGGACTCAGCAATTCTATTATTATCCTTTCCTTCAGTCAGGAGTTGCAACACGTCGCGTTCGCGCTTCGATAAACTTTCCCATATTGCAGTAACTTTCTCCCTCCAACGTTTTGCTCGTTCGATTTGTTCCTTGTCATACAGAAACTCCCCTCGAGCCGCGCGGCGAATGGAAGAGAGTAACTGTGATGCTTGCAATTTTTTATCTAGGTATCCTACCGCGCCCGCCTCCATCATATTCGCAAGGTACGCGTCTTTATCGTGAGCAGTCAACACCAGCGTCAATGTTTCGGGGTAATTTTCCCGAACCCACTTTTCCATTTCAACTGGGTCAAGGTTGGGCATCTTCAAATCTAGCAACAAGACACGCGGCTGAAATTTAACAATCATGGGTTTGATTTCATTACCGTCCTGCACTTCGCCCACAATTCTTATTTCTGCCACTTTTTCGAGAATGGAACGCACCCCTTCAAGAGCAAGAGGGTGGTCATCTGCTACAAGCACTGTAATTTCATCTGGGGTTTTCATCGGCGAAGCCTCCTTCTTTTGCCTATTCGCAATAAATGAATATACAAATATTGTATACCCCCCCCATTTTTTGTCAACCAACGTTTTACCTACGATCTTCCAACATCCTCAGTCACTCCAGTTTTTTCTCCCACCTCATGGCTCATCACTCGCTTCGGGGGTAGGATGAATTCTTGATTCCAAATCCTTTAACCACTCCAATGGTTTTTCCCAGCGTTTGCGCGGGTCAATATTAAATAACTTATCGGGTCTGTCCCATTTCGGTCCCGGCGGACCCGATTCATCTTTCAACGCGCTCTTCACGCCCCATAGCCCTTTGTAGTTCACCCAATCAGGCTCGGGATTCAACACCACACGCCGCCATTCTTTGACAGTGGGGCGCGTCACCTTGCGATCAGACATGATCCGTTTCAGGTAACTGCTCGATTTGACGACCGGCTCGCGCAGGTTTTCTCCTTGATACCCAACGCGAAAACCGTCACCCGAAGCGATCTCCAATGGCAGGCTGACCACGTAATGATCCGCTTCGTCGCGCATATATATGAAGGCATCCTCGGCAAGGAAGCTGGTGCGGCTGGCAGTCGATTCCTTGAGCGCGATCTGCCGCGCTTTTTGGCTCGGGTTGAAGAGAAGAAAGAGGTAGTGCATCAAGCCATCCACCCAGTAAATGAGGCGCTGGACGAATCCTGCATTGTACAGTTTGGGTGAGCGGATTACCTCGGGCTTGCTGTAGTTGGCGTGCGATCCCAACGCCACATAAACGACAGGGTGCGTGGTGTCCATTTCATTTTTATCTTTCGCCTTGATAACCTTCTCCCGCATTTCGATGTTGCCCGCGCCGTGTTGCGAAAATAGCAGGGCGTATGGCGAATCATTTTTGAGGTAAACCGCCGTCATTTCCCAATCGCCTTCGTGATGGTTCATGCCGTTCGCTGCAAGCCGCCAGTCGTTGAAGGCATAGAAGAAATGATATTGCAGAATCGTCCAGTGGTTCCCCTCCGCATCCTGCTCGCGCACGACGCGACCATAGTGCACCGGTTGCGGGTCTTTCTCCAGTATCTTTTCATATAAAAAATACGACTTGCGCGCGATGGTCTCCGTGGCTTGCGAGAGCATATCCATGACGAGACCGGGTCCTTCAGGGATGATGCGGTCGAAGATGAATTTCATCGTGCGGATTGAAAGATAGAATAACGCGACCAGATAGATCGGAAGCAGGACAAGATACTCAATCGCAACGCCGACTGTTTCATTCGGGCGAAGGAAAAACCAGATCGGCGCGACCATCAGCGCGCTAAAAAACAACACGGCAAACGCGGCAAGGAAGATCCGTAAACGGATGGTGGATGCCAACATAAAAAGAATCAACGCGGCGATCAGCGCGAGCGCGACAGCGATCTGCACCCCAGCCCAACCGAGAAAATACCAACCAGCCCCCATCGCAACCAGCGACAGAACTCCCCGCCACACCCACGCATCCGAATCATACAATGGCTCGTTGATAAGGCGCAGATAATATTGTCCGCCTTCTAGTTTGCCGATCATGGTGGCGGGCGGTTCGTTCAAATGAAAAAGCAGTTCCGCCGCGCCGAGCGGACCGTTCGGCAGGATGTGGCAGTGTTCGAGATAATGCTCCACCGCCATCGGAAAGAAGCGCTCGCTCCTCGCGAATCGCAACACGGGTTCGTACTGTGCAAGCAAGTCATAGTCGTTCATGTTTATATTTGCTCAGTGCGCCATCCTCGGCGCAGGAATAATTTGAAAAACGCCGCCGAGGACGGCGGCTTGAGCAATTTTATGAATTTATCGAACCAGTAATAACTTCTTAAGATGTGTTCGATTGTGTAGCTTTTGCGCGCACGGTCTTGCACCATGCCGCCAGCCGGGGATATTGTAACAATCGAGTCTGCGTTAACAGACTCGATCATGGTGTGCCAGCTTCGGTATACAGTCCCATCCGCTTTGCAGGCGCGGACGTGAATTTTAAAACCGGGTTTCATCAGCCTGTGAAATACCCCAGCGCCAGGCTGAGTCGTTCGCCTGTATCATCGGGCGAGTCTTTAGGAATGGATTGGATTGCGGCTTGCGCTTCCACAACCGAATAACCCAACGCGGTCAATGCAGCGAGGACTTCACTATCGGCATCGGACATCGTGGCAAGTTTGGAGAAACCGTCTCCGGGTTTGAGTTTATCTTTGAGGTGCAGTGCCATTTTTTGCGCGGTCTTTTTGCCAACGCCTGGCACACGGCTCAACACCTCGGGTTCTTCGGCGAAGACTGCGCGCTGGATTACATCCAGTGTCATTGTGGACAGGACGGACAACGCAACTTTGGGGCCGACCCCGTCCACGCCGAGCAGGATGTTGAAGAGCTCGCGGTCACCCTGGGATTCGAATCCGTAAAGAATTAACGCATCTTCCCTGACTACGAGATGTGTGAACAAAAATACGGCTTCGCCGGCTTTGGCTTGTCCACGCAAAGGCGCAGGGACAAAGACTCGCAGTCCCACGCCGCCGACTTCGACGATTAGGGCGTTATCTTCAATTTGGGAGATTTCTCCGTGGAGGGTTGCTATCATGCGCTAATTATATGTCACTGCGAGCGTTTTTCCTAGCACTGCCGCTAGGCATGTGTGCGAAGCAGTCTCCCTGTTACTTGGGGACTGCTCACCGCACTGGCGTATGGCGCAAGTGTCGGCGGAAGAGCGCCGCCTCGCAATGACATGTGTTTACTCATAACGCTTCGTATTCAAATGTGTAATGGCAATCGCGAGCGCATCGGCGGCATCATCTGGTTTGGGAATTTTTTCCATTTGCAGCAACGTTCGCACCATATCCTGCACCTGTCTTTTATCTGCTCCGCCATAGCCGGCGACGGCTTGTTTGACTTCGTTGGGGGTGTATTCAAAATGCTCGATGCCAGCTTTTTGCAAACAGAGCATGATCACGCCGCGTGCTTGCCCCACTGCGAGGGCGGTTTTGACGTTGCTTTGAAAGAACAATTTTTCAACTGCGGCGGTATCGGGTTTGTGTTTTTTGAGCAGAGCGTTGAGCTGGTCGAATAATATTTTGAGGCGTGCAGCTGGTGCCGAGTCTTTTGAGGTGGAGATAACGCCAAAGGAAACAGCAACCAGTTTCCCGTCAGGCATGAGGCGCACGAGTCCGTATCCAGTGGTGGCAGTGCCGGGGTCAATTCCTAGGGCAAGGGTCATTGTTTTTTAAATAATGAACCGCAAAGCCCGTTAAGAACGCGAAGAATCTTAAGGAAGAATCTTTGCGACCTTTGCGCTCTTCGCGGTTAAAAGTTCTTAAGCAGCTTCGAGAGCAGCCAGCGCTTCGTCTGAAACTTTGACGTTGTGGAATACATCCGCCACATCGTCGAGTTCTTCGATGGCTTCAACCATCCTCATGAATTTCAAAGTTGATTCCACATCGAGTTCGATTTCCTGTTTGGGGATCATACGCAAGCCGGCTTCGTCGGGATGAACATGAACCTGATGAAGCGCATCGGCGACAGTCTTGAAAGATTCAACGGGAGCATAAATTTCAATCGTGTCACCGCCATCCACCACATCGTCTGCGCCGACTACGATGCCGAGTTCAAATGATTTATCAAAAGAAAACTGGCTCGAGGGAAAAGCAAAATAAGATTTGCGGTCGAACTGCCAGCCTACTGCGCCCGGCTCTGCCATATTACCGCCATATTTAGTGAAGGCGTGACGCATATCCGGTACAGTGCGGTTGCGATTATCGGTGACGCAGGTGACCATCAGCGCCGAGCCGTGCGGACCGTAGCCTTCGAAAGTGATTTCTTCAAAAACTGTACCGTCTTTATCCTCGCCTGCGCCGCGTTTGATGGCGCGTTCGATATTATCCTTGGGCATGTTTTCTGCGCGGGCTTTATCTACTGCGAGACGCAGTCGAAAATTTGAATCTATGTCGCTTCCGCCTTCGCGGGCAGAGATGACGATTTCACGGGCGAGTCGTGTGAAAATGGCACCGCGCTTTGCATCGGCAACGCCTTTTTTGCGTTTAATGGTTGACCACTTTGAATGACCTGACATGACGTTCTCCTTCAGAACAACCACGTTCCGTGGAAGTTTTTAACCAAGCAACGGGATTATACCATTGGAAAAAAGTCGGGATACAGCGCCGCTGTATCCCGACAAGGTTACATTAATTTTGCGCGTTCTGCCATTTGATGACGCAGGTCATGCGAGTCTTTGTCAATGGTGAAGATAGCGCCGAGGTAGAAGAAGAAGCACAGGAGCCATGCCACTGTGCAGATCAACAGGATGGCAGTTTTCAGGTCGAACGCATCTGCGATGATGCCGGTAATGATGGGAGCAAATGCCGCGCCTGCGTTCTCGATGAAATATTCCGAGGCTTGCGCGGTGGAGCGGACTTCCGGTGCGGTAATGTCATAAACGGTTGCAATGACGTTCGCAGAGGAAAGCGGCATGAAGACGGCGGTCAGGCACATAAAGATGAAGAATTGATTCCTGGCTTCGATGGGTGTGGTGATGGCAAGGTACATGAAAAGTGCGCCCATCAAAACGCCAATGCTTGAAACAATGATGCGTCCTTTGTTGGTGTATTTGAAAGCGAAATCACCGAGCGCGCCGCCGATGAAATAGCCGCTGGCGAGGATCAGGATGACGGGCGCCATGGTGAACAAAATGCCATTTGCATCATATCCGCGTTCTTTTTCAAGATAGGCAAAGAAGAAAAAAGTAATCACGTTCCACGGAAAGACGCCCGCAAATCCCTGTAAAAAAACAAACCACATGGTTTTCTTTTTGAAGATTTCCTTTGCTTCCTTCCATGAGAATTTGAAGGTCTGCATTTCAGCCATATCCTCAAATTCGGGCTCGGCTTTGCCGCGCGGCATTTCCCTCACACCGAAGTAGATCAATAAGGCAATCACCAATCCCAGCGAACCGGTGATGTAAAACACAGAACGCCAGCCGCCAATGGCAGGCGCGATAATTAATGCCAGGATCATGCCGACCAAATAACCGAGAGGCTGGGCGAGTTGTAAAATGCCGTAAATTTTTCCGCGCAGGTTGGGACCAAAATAATCGGCAATCAAAGTGTACAAGCCGGGGTAGGAAGAGTCGTCAATGCCGGTGGATGCGCGTGTGACAAGAAATCCACTGAACGTGCGCACGATGGCGTTGAGCCAGGTGGTACTGCCCCAAATCAACGATGCAAGAGAAAGTAGTTTTGTGCGTGAGAAACGATCATATAAATATCCCCAGAGCGGGTAAAGAATGGTAGCCACGATCAATGCGCCCGAATTGATCAATCCCCATTGTTTATTGTTGAGTTCAAAATCCTCACTGATCTGCACTTGCAAGGAGCCGATCATTAATTTGTCGGTTTGATGCAAAAGCATAAAGAAAAAGAATACAGCGACTACGAACCAGCGATAGCGTGAATTTTCTTTAGACATGATGACCTCGAGGGGATTCGTGATTTTCGATTTTTGATTTTCGATTTATGTGGTTGGTGGTCGAGTAGGCGGAGCACGAAACGATCCGCTGTATCGAGCCCCGTGTTGCGTGTTCTGTTTAGCTGTCCCTGCATTTTACCTGTTTACGTGCTTTCCTGTATACGCGCTTCCCAGTTTTCGCGCCTATATGTCAAGTGTATCTTCGGAAATGATTTCCTGTGCGAGTTTTTGCAGCTCATTCGCATCCTTTGTTTTTGCGGCATCGAAATATTGTGCCAGTAAATCCAGCGGGCTTAAACTGCTCACCGCCTTTCCCTCAGGGATGCGAACCCGCGCCTGGCTTTGCGGTTTTTTCAAGAAATGAAATTCGAATGCGTCCTCTGTATATTTTCGCAGAGCGGTTTCATCAATTAATGAATCCCATTCTCTTGGATATTCCACCGAAAGCCGCACAATCGCCTCAGACATTTCTCTGGGTTTGGGCAATGCGTCTTTAAGGGACTCGGTTACGTTCTCGCTGGACTTTAGGACTGCTCGGCGATCTATGAAAAATCTCACCCCTTTGAGTTCTCTCCATTCAACTTTGGTGTCTTTTCCTTTTTCAACATTTGCAATGACAAAGAATCTGTCTTCCTTTGCTTCACCAAAATCCACACGCTCGATGGAGCCAGGGTAAATGACAGGCGGCTGATAGCCTTCATTTACATCCTGCGGTTTGTGAATATGTCCCATGGCAACATAACTAAATTTTGGATTCTTTACCAAATTGCCTGAAAGCACAAGATCATTGCCGAGCATGACGAGCCTTTCACCGCCGAACTTCGCGCCCTCAATGGAGGCGTGAGCTGTCAGGATAATCGGTATGGATGAGTCAGCGCCTGCAATAAAATCTTCAATTAAACCCCCGATGTTTCCTTCGATGCGTAAAAATGCCTCTTTTGAATCTAGCACACCTGTTGCGGCCATCAAACCCGAACGTGCGATCCACGGCATGGCGATGATTTGCAGGGGCAGTCCCCAAAGATCCTCCGGTCTTAGAAAACATGGCTGGTCCAGGACCCGCACATAAGGAACCTGTAAAGTTTTGAATTCCTGTACTGCATTTGCGCGCCCTGCCGCAGGGGAAATATCATGATTGCCGATCAACAACAATGTAGGAATCTTCGTTTGCGATAAACGCATAATGCGTTTGCCCCACTCGCGTTGAAAGGTCGGTGTGGGTGAACGATCTTTATACGCGTCGCCCGCAAAGATGACCATATCCACTTTTTCTGAAATGGCAGTATCAACGATCGTATCGAGGGATTTGAGAAAGTCGAGAACACGGACAGGCAGGCCCGTTTCAGGGTCATGCCTGCCATAGTTGGCCATATCAATATGTGCGTCGGCGAAGTGGAGTAGTTTCATAGTTAGGTAGCTTGATAGTTTGATAGTTAAGTAGTTTGATAGTTGGATAGTTTTTTAGTTGGATGGTTTGGATTTTCGTAAGTATCCAATCATACCGTTGATGAGACGTTTAGATTCAGTTGCAAGATTGTAAGCTGTTGTGAGTTCATCCTGGGTTATGTAATTGCGGTCAAGCGCAAGATACAACTCGGATTGCACCTCGCTTGCAGAACGCCTTGAGATTTTGAGGAAGCGAATAAATTCAGGATTTGTCCCGGCGTCAAAACCTTCGGCAATATTGTGCATGACTGAACCAGCCGCATCTTGAATCTGACCGCTCAAACGAAGGTCTTTTGAAAATTTGGAGTGCTCAGTTAGATCGTAAATCAAATTAGTGAGTTGGCGAGCCTTTTGCCAGCTTTGCAAATCCTCAAACCTTTCAATCTTGGACATCATATCTCTTCTTAGTAAACTACAAAACTATGAAACCAACGCACTACCAAACTAACTAAGGTTGCAATCCTAAATCCTGTAAGGCCTGCACAGCAGGAGCCCAATTTACATGGACTTTTAATGCCGCACGGAAATCATCCACTGCATTTTTGGTGTTGCCAATTTGGTAATATGCACGTCCGCGCCAGATCAGGGATTCTTCAAGCGTGGGGGTCGCGATAGTGTCGTTCAATGTCGTGTTTGCCAGATTAATCACATCCTGATAACGGGCTGAGTAATAGTAGGCAAAGTACGGTCCAGTTTGATACCACATCATGCGGAAGGGGCGGTTTCCCAGGTCTGTGTTCAAGTTTGCATACAAACGGAAAGCCTGATCGTATGCCATGGCGGCGTCCACATATTGCTGCAAAGCTACGTGGCTTGTGCCTTTGTTGAACCATGCAAAGAACAGATCGTTGCCACTTAGAGATTGGGTTTCTTTTTCAGCCAGTTCAAGCGCATGCTGGGTTGCCCATTTTTCATCTGCCCAGGGACCGAGCAATGCCAATACTTCCGCTTCTCGGTTTGCGGGATAAACGACCATAAAAAGATAATTGAAGGAGCGCCAGCCATCCAGATAGTTGGTATATTCACTCAAAAGATCCTTGCCTGGTTTGAGATAGGCATCCTGAACAATAAATCCGCCGCGCGCATTATCATAACCGGTGGTGAAAAGATAATGTCCGAGCCAGTCGATTTTTCCGTTGTAGTCGCGTTCGTAATATCCCTTTTCCGCTATTACGGGAAAACCAGCCGCGATCAAACGTTTGACGAGCACTTCTTCGCCGCCATAGCGCATGAGGGCGCGATACTCCGTGTTCTCGTTGACGAAGTCCATGAGTTCATACGGCATGACATTTTTATCGGGCAAGCCTCGCTCAATAAAATCCTTTTTGAGATCACCTGAGCCCGGCTTAACGACTTTGGCGACATCATCACGATTTCCCTTCCAGCCCCAAAAATTAAGCGCCATTGTTAAATTGGCAGGACCGCAGTAATTCCAGCGATTGTGCTGGTCAACGTAGATCACTCCCGGCAGGATAACCGAAGCAGGCAGGGGCGTGGATGTGATCGTTGACGTCGGACTAGGACCAAGCTTGGGTGTCGAAGTCGCCTGCGGGGTTAATGTCAGCAAGTATTCAGCGCGAGTCGTTGCAATGACGGTTTCAATGGTTAAGTCCGTTTTTTCGCTGGGTTGAAAGACGGCTTCGGCGGGCGGCTTGAAGAAGTAGACGATCCTTGTGCGCAGGCTTTCCACCCGCCATGCGAGGTGTGAGTTAATCGACGGGAGATAATACAGCCCGATGGCAAGCATGAGCGCAAGCGGAATTAACCAGAGTTTATTAACTTTTGTAAATCTTTTCATGGGAGGGATTATACATGCTTGCACAGTCCTTGTATAACAAAAAGACCCTTGGGATTTTCAAAATCCCAAGGGTCTACATCACTTTTTATTCTTTCACTTCACCATCGATCACATCGCCATCCTGCGGCGGAGGTGAGGATGGGCCGCCTTCCGGCTGTGCTTGTTGCTGACCCTGTGCGTATAACTGCTGGCTCAAAGCATGGAAGGAGTTTTGCAAGGTCTCAGTGTGTTTCTTGATGTTGGCTACATCTTCACCTTGTGCAGCTTGCTTCAGATCGTTGATCTGAGTTTCTATGGAGCCGCGTTCTGCAGAAGGAACTTTATCACCAAGTTCGCGCAATGCCTTTTCGGTTTGATACACAAGATTATCGGCAGTGTTTTTCACCTCGATCACTTCCCGTCGCTGCTTATCCGCGGCTTCGTTCTGACGCGCTTCCTGCACCATGCGTTCGATGTCGTTCTTGTTCAAATTCGTCGAAGCGGTGATCGTGATCTTCTGTTCCTTGCCTGTGGCCTTATCCTTCGCGGTCACATGCAGGATGCCGTTTGCGTCAATATCAAAGGTTACTTCCACTTGCGGAATTCCGCGCGGTGCCGGTGGGATTCCATCCAAACGGAATCTGCCAAGACTCATGTTGTCATTCGCCATTGGGCGTTCACCTTGCAAGACGTGAATGTCCACAGCGGTCTGGTTATCTGCGGCGGTGGAGTAGGTTTCAGTTTTGCGAACAGGAATGGTGGTGTTGCGTTCGATCATCACTGTCATTACACTGCCCATCGTTTCCACGCCGAGTGAAAGGGGCGTGACATCCAGCAATAATATATCTTTGACGTCGCCGCCGAGCACACCGGCTTGAATGGCCGCGCCAATGGCTACAACCTCATCTGGATTGACGCCTTTGTTTGGCTCTTTGCCATTCGTCAAACTGCGCACCAGATCCTGGACCATCGGCATCCGCGATGAACCACCGACCAATACCACTTCGTCGAGTTTGTCTGCAGATAAGTTGGCGTCTTTGAGCGCGGATTCAAACGGCTTGCGACAGCGGGCGAGCAGGTCGCCGGTCATTTGCTCGAATTTGGCGCGCGTGAGTTTCACTTGTAAGTGTTTCGGCCCGCTTGCATCGGCTGTGATGTAGGGCAGATTGATCTCAGTTTCCATGACTGTGGAAAGTTCGATCTTGGCTTTTTCTGCGGCTTCGCGCAAACGCTGTAGCGCTTGTTTGTCAGATCGCAAATCAATTCCCTGATCTCTCTTGAATTCATCCGCGGTCCAGTTGGTGATCTTCTGATCCCAGTCATCGCCACCGAGGTGGGTATCGCCATTCGTGGATTTGACTTCGATCACGCCTTCGCCGACTTCAAGGACAGACACGTCAAACGTACCGCCCCCTAGGTCGAAGACTAAAATGGTTTCATTCTTTTTCTTATCGAGGCCATAGGCTAGTGCGGAGGCTGTTGGTTCATTGATGATACGCAAGACTTCCAATCCAGCGATCTTGCCTGCGTCTTTTGTCGCCTGGCGTTGGCTGTCGTTGAAGTACGCAGGGACGGTGATAACCGCCTGTGTGACTGCCTGCCCCAAATAGGCTTCAGCATCGGTTTTGAGCTTGCCCAATACCATCGCGCTGATCTCTTGCGGGGAGTATTCTTTCCCTGTAACAGGGATTTTGACGCGCACGTCATTGGATGGTCCTTCGATCACTTTAAATGGAACCATGCCGCGCTCGACACTGGTCTCTTCGAAGTGCCGCCCCATAAATCGTTTAATGGAATAAACAGTATTATCTGAATTTATAACGCCCTGCCGTTTAGCGGTTTGTCCGACCATGCGTTCACCGTTCTTGTTGAACGCAACAATGGATGGAAGGAGGCGTCCGCCTTCTGCTGTTGTGATGACGGTGGGTGTGCCGCCTTCCATAACAGCGACAACAC
This sequence comes from Chloroflexota bacterium, assembly GCA_016866215.1. Lineage (GTDB taxonomy): Bacteria > Chloroflexota > Anaerolineae > Anaerolineales > Villigracilaceae > Villigracilis. The sequence goes on from VGNE01000006.1 coordinate 17,537, forward strand.
TGTTAGTGGTGCCGAGATCAATGCCAATAATTTTTCCCATTTTAGTACTCCTTGCTGATGATTTTCAATAGGCGAATCTTAAGCGACTTGTGCAAGAATCCTGTTAACGGAACGTAGGTTTTTAATCAAAAAACTGGCCTGGTTGAGGAGAGGCTCATATTATGGTTCTTCAACCTTAATCCATTCAAAGAATGCCTTCATCGGGGTTTCGCTGAAAGAGGCCGCGGCGATGCCGATATTGCCCTCCGTGAGTTCAAAGCGTTCAACATCCAATTTTTTCAGAGGCATCCCATTTACATATAAAATCAGGTTGTTATCCTGGCAGGAGAATCCAAATTCATGATCCAACTTCCCTGCTTCGAGTTGACCCGTTGGGTTGGTGTCAATCGGTTTGTATTGTGCAACCCCCGGTGCAAGCCATTGCCCAATTAGGACACTGTATGTTCCATCACTGGCAATATTGAATTCAAACCATCCTTTTGATCCGTCATAACGGCAGACCAGGCCAATTGAACCTGTGGGCGATGCAGACGATTTGGCGGTGATAAGTATATTTGAATAGGTGTGCGCGTTATGGATTCCGAGAATCCAGGTGTCAGATGTTGGCATGTCAATGCGGAGAATGCCGTTTTCAAAGGAAGTCAGTGGGGTATCCATTCCACCGGTTTGGAAGAATTCCCAGAATGATGAGGGTGTGTCGAATTCTTCTGTGAAGTAGAGCGGAGGAGGAGATGCTGTGGGGGTCGCGGAGCCTACCAGTGTCGCAGTGGCAGGCGCAGGCGGAGTCAGAGTCACCGCTCTGGGTGCGGATTCTACTGGAAGTGTGGCGCTTTGGCAGGCAACTGTGAGGGTGAGACATCCAATTAAAATAAGTTTATTCATGTTTTCCATTTAATGAACTTAGACCAGCAGTACAGTTGCTGGTCTAAGTCTTGTGGAGATGGCGGGAATTGAACCCGCGTCCGAAAGATTCGACCCTCGGAACTCTACGAGCGTAGCCTGCCGAATTTAGTCACTGTAGGGATCTCGGCGGGCAGGTAACCCTACAGCCATCTGCTTGTCTTTCGCTCAATTAGCAGAATCAGGAGCGGCACTCAACCTTTGTTTCGCCCGATCCGTCACCCGGTGGAGGACGGTGCCGGCGGACGTGACATCCGAGGATGTCAACCGTTACGATCTCGCCTAGGCGGCGAGGGGCATAGCGGCGTATGAAGTGCGATTGGCACTTAAAGTTTGCGCTGAGTTTACGAGTTCGGCGCGCGCTCGGCTCGCATTCCGGAACCAGCTTCTCCCGTCGAAGCCTGTCATCCCCATAAATAAAGATTTTTCCCAAAAATCGGGGTTATTCTCGCCTTGGGGAAGATTCCTGATGCGTTATTATTATAGCATTGATTAACTGAGGAATAAGAACTGAGGAATAAGAGGTTTTTTTGACTACTGTTTTTATGACTATGAGTAGATAGCAGGACATTATGTCATATGTCATTCCCCTGACAATTGGTCCTGCTGTGCAATTACCCCATCATGATCTTTGGACGATATTGCAAGGCTTCCGCAAGATGCGTGGACTGGATCTCCTCACTCTCCGCAAGATCCGCAATCGTACGCGCAAGTTTCAGGATACGATGGTAGGCGCGCGCGGACAACTGCAACTGACTCATCGCCGCGCGCACGAGACTTTCGCTGGCTTTTTCATCCGCCTGCTTCGGACGATAACCGCGCTCGCCTGCATTTCTGCAAAGTTCACGACTGATTGTCGATTTATGCACTTCAAGTTCTTTGGCTATTTCCGTCAGATTGTGTCCCATTCTCTTCAAGGCAGAAATCTGGTATCTTTTTCCCGAGGTAAGCTGTTTGTAGGTTCTCATAGCGCTCCTTTGACTTGGCGGTCTAAAGAGCGCTATCCTACCTCAGCTTATCTCTTTTGACTGCTTTCAAAGTTGCACTTGATAGTTGAATCCAAGATCTTTAATAACCAGACTTCGGATGTCTTATTAAAGAAAGCTCCGAAGTCTTTGTAATCCCCATTAATCATCCTATTTCACAGAAGAATCGATTATGAATTCCTTCGGCGGGTCAAACCTGTCCGTGCGGATGTTCGCCTTGATCTTTCCATTCACAATCACTGCTGTGTATCGTTCACCTGCGAGACCGCCTGTGTCAGTAATAACATACAGACAGTCGTAAGTAACCTCCCTGCCGCCACGAAGTAATTTCCGCAATCAATGGTAAATTCGCCGACCATCGCCTCGAATAGACTACGAAGTTCTGCTTCGCCATAGTATGTCCCCCTGCCATTGATATCAATCGCGTCATCAGTTTACAAGGCGAGAAGCGCATCCGCAAACTTAGTCATTCGCAAGAGTTGCGGGTGCGCATGAAAAATCAATCATCATATATTGGGCGGCTATGGATTAATCAAGATGTTATAAAAGAGATCGAACCTCATATCTGCCAAAGGATGTTTGTCATACGCCATTTGGCGTATGCGTTGTTAAGCTATCCTGCGCTGACAGTTGGTCCGCGCGCGCCTGCCATTGCAGACCTTCCTTCGGCATACAGTAAATGCAGCGCAGATTGAAGCGATCGGTGAGCGAGATGCGGAGGTAGGTGATGGCACGGCCAAACGGATCAATGAACATGATTTGCTTCCCAGGTTTGAATTGCAGTGACGACGCCCTCGGCAATGCGTGCGGGGCGTTCGCCAATGCCAAAGACCTGTGCATTGTGTATGCGCGGATCAACTTCGATGACTTTGGTTTTTTGAGTAATCGGTACGCCGTCGCGAGTCAGTCCGCGCAAGATACCAGTGATCGGCGCGAAAAGCGGGGTTGAATCAACGCGCGCAACTTCTTGCCCGCTTTCAACCATATCGCCTATTTGAAGCGAAGTGTGAAATATGCCAGCGATGGGAGCATACACGTATCGGTCACGCGCGTGTCCGTCAATTTCACGCGGTTCACCTTGTAATGGATTCGTCGCGCCGTGTTCGATGATTTTCCCAAGCGATTCACCCCAGTTCGTTTCGATGGCAAGGTCAGTGGTTTCACCCGCGATGAAGTTGGGGCCAAGACCGATGGTCAGTTCTGCAAGCCCTCGCTGAACTTCGGGTTGCAGATGTTTCCGCATACGGGCATCCACGAGAATAGCGGGATGAAGTATTTTCAGAAGTTCATAGAAATCCTTTACTACAATGGGAATAACTTGATGCGATACCAGCATGCCCCGTAAAAGGTATAATCTTTTTATGAATTGCGCCTCAATGCCATCCAGCTTGGCGCGGCCGTCGAAGACGGCGTCAGTGAAGGACATCCTGCGGCGCGTGGTCGCAGGCTCGGGCGAATCATGGATGACCACTTCATAACCGGATTGAAATACGCGGTACGCAACTGCGGAACCGATATCACCACTGCCGCGCACGAGGACCCTGAGCAAGTTATCTCCAAAAAGCGAGCCAGAAATTCGAGACCGCAAAAGACATAACCATGCCAAGCGCGCGGCGCAGGTTTAAGTTGCTGAACCGCTGTGCACCAAACCAACTGCCTGCCAGCGCGCCGAATAAGCCAAACGGTAAAAGAGATAAACTAAATGTATCAAGGATAAGCGTGTCGCAAGCGAGACGTCCAAGCAACCCACTGGTAGAGTTCAAGACGATAAATGCCGCGCTGACTGTGGCCGCTTGTTTGGAATTTCCCCATCGGGCATAAAGGATAATGGGCGAGAGGAAAATTCCGCCGCCAATGCCGACCATGCCGGAGAGCAGGCCAATTCCAAAACCGATGATGAGAGCGGGCCAGAATGGTACAGCATGAACAGCCTTAATGTCATCCTTCTTTTTGCTGAAGAACAAGAGACGAATGGCGACAAAGGTCAAGACACCGTAAAGAAGGATGTAATAGGTCTGGTCAGTGAGCTTGTAGGACCCTCCCCAGAATGCCGCTGGCACGGAAGTGATCAGAAACGGCCACAGCAGGCGCGGGTTGAGATGTCCTGCGCGATAATATGAAAGAAAGGAAATGCCAGCCACCAGAATGTTCAGAGCCAGGGCGGTGGAGGCCATGACCTGCGGCTCAATGCCGAACAGACTCATGACTGCGAGGTATCCCGTCGCGCCGCCGAAGCCTACACTGGCGTAAATGAAAGCGATGAGAGGGACAAATACGAATAGAAGTGACATGGACTTGAATTATCCTCCACTGACAGGCGGGAAAAGGGCGATCTTGTCGCTGGCATTTATCGCCTGATCGGGAAATGCAAATTCGCTATTCACCGCAACCAGAACTGATTTCATGGACGATTCCAGGGAAGGTATTTGAACGATGATCTCTGTCAGTAAATCCTTCACGGTGGGATGTTCTTTCTGAAGTTCGAGCGCAAAGTGACTGGTCTGCGCTTTTTCTTTAAGGGTGGCAAAAAGTTTGACATCCAATTTCATGACGCAGCTTCCTGCTCGACAGCGTAGGATAAGATAACATTTTGCCCTGCCTGATAATAGCCGCCGTGCGCGCAGACGTGGCAGAGGCTTAATCCATTTTGATGGATCTCGCGTTCGTTCATGATCTCTTCGCCGCATACGTCGCAGTCCACGCGCAGGTTGGGCCGTGAGACGATCTGTTCGATGGGGGTGTTCAAGATGACATCCTGTACGGTCAACAACTCGTCATCAGGCATGATCTGATAAGCCTGCATTTGCGCGAAGTAATGACGCGGCTCATTGGGAGCATAGGCGTATGCACGCTGGCGAATACCCAGCACAGGCGCGACGCGCACGGCGCGGCTTGTTTTTACATCCACAAACACCGCAGCGGCTTTGCCATAATCCTCCACCCGCAAGGTGCGATGACCGACGGTGCAACCCGTTGCGGCGGAGAGACCATCGGCAAAACAACCGTCCGTCTCGGTGATAGTGATGAGGCGCTTGTCGCCACGATTCGGCTTGAGATGCAATGAACAGATTCCCCTGAGTCCGATGCGGATCCCAAGTATCTGTCTCGGGCAGAGGTGCGAGTGGCCGCGGGATGAGATGTCGAAAAGAGGTTGGAGATTCATGGGTGGTTCTCCTGTTATTTGTAATCAGTGAACAGTGAGTGAAAAAACAAAAAGGCTGTCTTGAAAAGAGACAGCCTCGCGAAAGGCTTGAGCCTGGTCTCCTTTCCAATTCAATCCCGCTTTAGGGGATTTCGGGAGGTCATCAAGTTTCCATAATGACCTTGGTCTCCTGCTGGAGACTGTCCATCATGCCCTGGCGCATTGCTTTAGGCAGAACGGATCGGAGCGTTTCTTGGGGATTGAAGTCTTTTTCGAATTCAATCCGTCTATATACTAGCAGATTGACCCTGATCTTTCATCATCATTCAGGGTAATCTTTTTCTCACTCACTTGGGTGAGAAATGAATGGCAATTTGTAACTATTTTGTCAGGTCTTTCTTCACTTTTTCCAGCTCATCAAGAACATCGAGTTCGGCTTTTAGTTCACTGGATAGCGAAGAAAAATATGCCTTCGCGTTGCGAACGAACTTGCCAATCTCTCTTGCGGAGCGAGCTAATCGTTCCGGTCCAAGCACAATTGCCGCTAGTAACACGATAACGATCAATTCGTTTCCACCGATGCCAAAAATACTATCCATATCAACCTCTGCCAACAATTGCAGCAAGGATAATACTGATCACATACAGTCCCATCAGCGGAGCCATGACCAGCCCCATATTGACCGGGTCAACTGTCGGCGTCACTGCCGATGCAACAATAGCGATGATGACGATGGCGTAACGCCATCCACTTGCCAGTTGTTTTGCTGTGACAAACTTGAGTTTTGCCATGAACATGATGACAAGAGGCATTTCAAAACAAATACCGATCCAGAACATCAGGCGGGTAATGAAATCGAAGTAGTTCGCAGGACGCACTTGCGTGGTGATGCCCATGAAATTGGTCAGGAAAGGCACAGCAGTCGGCAGCATGACAAACCATGTGAAGGCCACGCCTCCCGCGAACAGGATGGTTGCGAAAGGAACCATGACGATGAGCCAAACGCGTTCGCGTCGGTTCAATCCGGGCATCACAAAACGAATTATCTGATACACCACGAACGGCATGCCCAGCACAAAACCGCCCAGAATGGACACCTTCATGAAGATGGCGATATTCTCGGTGATTTCAATCGAAACCAGTTTTTCGGTTCCGCCGATGGGCTGGGCAAGATATTCGATGATCTGTCGCACGAAAGTAAAACAGATTCCCGTCGTGACTATTAATGCAAAAAACGCTTTGAAAATCCTCTTCCGCAGTTCATCGAGATGCTGGAGGAGAGGCGCGGAACTTTCCATCTGCGCGCTGGCCTTGCGATGGGCGCGGCCAAATGCACGAAAAACATCCCGCCAGTTGCGTTTGTTTTTTTTCGCGACTGTCACGTTTACGCTCACGGTGAAAAAGTTATTCCTTATTCTCTTCGGCTTCGGCTGATTCGCCTTCGCCTTTTAATCCACTTCGAAAGCTGCTTATCCCTTTGCCTAATTCGCCGGCGATCTTGCCAATTCGTCCCACGCCAAACAGCAGAAGGACGATGACAAGGATGATGATCAATTCAGTGGTTCCTAGATGAAACATGTTTTTCTCCTTATACGTCTTTTGAAAGACGGAATGTTTGTGGAGTTGTAACATCCACTTTGAGTTCGCGCAGGACTTCTTCGCCTTTGCGCGTTTCGATCACATGGCTGGAGATCCCAACGTCAACAGCCATTTTTCGCAGACTGCCGATCTTGTTGACGTGGAATTCCAGGCTGTTGTGCTGTTCGCTGATGGAATAATCGCGATAGCCTGCTTTGTCAAAAACCCGCTTCACTGGCGGAATATCCTCTCCGAAGACCTTGGCGGTCTTCAGGAAATAATCCCTTTGCGAGAAGTACATGCGGCTTGGCAGGCGGTGTTCGCCGTTTTGTTTGTAGAGCTGACCCGTGTGTTTGTTCTCAAGCGAGCAGTAATGCACGCCGAGTTTCAAACCTTCATCCAGCGCGAAATCAATTAGATCAAGGCAGACCGTTTCGCTTCCTGCGATGGGAAGTCCACCCGCATACCAGTACTCGTACAACACACGGAAGGGGTGGACTTTGACCTTGTAGCCCTTTTCCCGATAGATTTCGACCTTGTTCAGCGGGAAGCAAAACTCCAGCAGGTTGATCCCAAAAATTCCCATGCGGTCCAATTCAAGCAGGATTTCCTTCATCTCGTCCAACGTGTTTGGCAGGATGGGCATCTCAACCATCACATTCGGGATGTATTCGCGCGCAAGGGCGATATTGTCGTGGGTGTTGCGGTGCCCCTTTGCCAGATCATGCATGCGGATGCTGAAGCGGATTTCCTTCAAACCTGCCTTTTGCAGAGATTCGAGTGTTGCACGGTCAATGTGATCGCCACAGGTGTACAAACGTGTATGGGCGGAGGGAAATAACTGTCGCGCGCGCTCAAAGAAACGATAAGTCTCTTCTTTGTATAAAAGCGGCTCACCACCAGTTAATGCCACATGCTGGACCCGCTGATTGGATGCATACAAGGCATCCAATTCTGCGGCCGTATCACGAGTATGCTCCCGATAATAATCGTAATCCTGTTGATTGGGATTGAAACAATAAAAACAATCACGGTGACATTTCAATGAAATAAAGAACGTTGAACTTCCGATCCCGGTCTGGCAGGCCTGGCAGGAAGGAGAAATGCCATTGACATAAATGCTCTTATCGTCATTTCGCACGACTGCACCCTTTTTTCGCAAGTCCGCAGTTTTTTGCGCGGCTTCGACGGTCGTATCTTCTACTTCGACTTCGAGGCCCATCTGCCGCACTTGATCCATAAAATCCTGATAGATCTGCACGTAGATATTGGCGTACTCGCGCAGGGCGGGATTTTTTATTTCATTCAAAGTGGATTGTGTGATATCCAGGATCATGTGCGCGGCTCTTTCTGGATTTTCTTCGGCATCATGGAACCAAACGGATGCATGCGGCGATATTCACAAAGTTGACATAATTTCATTCCATCGCGTGCCGCCATCAGCGTTTTGCAGCGCTCACATCGGACCATCGAGCCTGATTCTACGACGACGGATTCCTTCACGCTGAAAACTTTTCCAAAGGTCGGCGCATGGTCGAGGGTGATCGCATCGGGCAGGCAGACGTGTTCGCACAAGTCACAGCCGATGCAGTTCTGCGCGGAGAATGAGATGGAGAAGGTCATCTTGTCCTCGTTCTTCTCGAAACACAATGCCTTGGTGGGACAGACTCGTCCGCACGCGCCGCAAGCGGTACAGGAGTCAGAGATGGTGAGGGTGGCGAAATTGAAACCTTCAAGATAACCGCTTGAGGCGGCGTCCCCGCCGCCGAGGACGGCGGCTTGAGCAGATGGTAAATGCGAAACCGCGGACAGCAATCGTAATCTGTCGCGCCCCGGCTGGCGTTTGGATGCTGTCACGCCGTTCTCCATTGCGCGCGCAAGAGCGACTTGTCCCTGCTTTGCCATCATGCGGAACAGGTCGCGGCGTGAGAGCGGGGGATTGGTCGCCTTCCATGCCATACGTTCAACGGGTGCTTCGAGTTCATCCAAACAAATGATTGGATCAACCTTGTCCCATGCGGCAAGGAAGCGGCTTGCCCGTTCGGTTTGGGAGTGAATTTCACGGTGGAGGGAATGCCACTCGCAGGCAGAACAGGCATCGGCGCGGACAATGAGGCGTTCCAGTCCAAGCGCGGAAAGGGTCAGGTAGGCGCCAGTTCCCAAGCCCGCGAGACATCCATGAATTTGAATCCCGATGGATTCTGAATCCGCGCCGGTTTCGGGGTGAGGGTGAAGTCCGCAGAGCAATTCGACGGGCTGGTCTTCGATATGTGTGGCGCAATTGAGTAAAATCGAAACATCGTCATCTGCGCGATACGCGCCAACAGGACAGGCGGGGATACAAGCAAGACACGATTGGCAAAGTTCTGTATTGATTGAAGGCGGCTTTCCAGTGGAGATCGCTTCAACAGGGCAAATGCTAAAACACGCCGCGCACTCCGAGTACTGATCCTGCGAGTGCAGGCAACGTGCGGAATCCATGAGGACTTGCGAACGGTCAATCGAAGCGAACCGTTCCGCGGCATTAAGCAGACTCACAACCTGACCTCTTTCGGCATTTCGATCTGGAGGGTTTCGGCAATCGCCTGCAGGGAGCCATGCACCAGGTGGGCGATGCCGCGATAGAAATCGGTGGTGGCATGTTGCTTGACGAGTTTCGCCCATGCGGGTCCCCAACGCAGCAGATGTTCGGAGAGAAAATCGCGCTGGGCTTGAAGGATTTCGTTTAGTTTGTTTTCGTCATCTTGTTCGATGGCTTGCAAAGCCAGTGAAGCTAGATGCGCGACGAACAGCATTTCAAGACCGATATGATCATCAGGTTCGCGATTTATTTTTTCAGCCTGCAAGCCGAAGCGTGCGTACCATTCGCGCACCTGTAATGTTTGTTCCTGAAAAAGCAGTTTCTTCTCGCTGAAAAAGACCGAGGCCCACATGGGTGCAAGTACCTTTCCCAGCCCGATAAACAAATGCAAATGGTCGTCCTGCAATGCTTTGAATTGCGGTGTTTCCAAGCCGCCGCAATTTTCATTTGTCCAGCGTTGCAGCAGTTCAATGCCATGCCGGGTTTCAGTTTGCTCCGCGCCAAACGGAGACTCGCTAAATACATCGTCGCGAATCAGCGTATCAAGCCAGTCTTTGTCCAGGTCGGCGTAAAGTATTCTTCCCAATAAACCGAACAACAGCGATTCCCCCAGGATGGTGGGTTTCAGCTCTTTAAGGGTGTTTGTCAGCATCAGGTTTCTCCTCAGCGGGTGATGATTTTCTCATTAAGAATAAACCACGAAGGACGATTGCCAATAGGGTCGCAAGTGAGAGAATATAGGTGATAAATGTAATCACTTGCAAAATCCCAATACCGGCCTTTGTAAGCCAGGCATGAACCCTTGCGACAAGCGTCGGCTCGATGGTTTCAAACACCGGCAAAATTTCAGGGCCTGGATGCAGCGCCAAGATTACTGCCGATTCTATCTGGATGGGGTTTGCCCCACCCGTCAATGCGACCATTTCCCCGCTTCGGACTGCGACCTGGGGCTGGTTGCTAAGACCCGAAACTTTTGCCTCCCCCTTATGGATGTACAGCCAGCCTGTTCCCACAACAGGGTATTCCAATGCGAAACTTCCGCTTGTGATTTCCACATCCAGATTCGGAAGGTGAATTTTCAGCGGATTCACAGCCGTATTGCTTTCCCCCCACAGCCAGCCAGAGGTCAATTCGAATTTCAATCCGTTTACGGTGACTGCCGATTCCGGCGGCATAATAACCTGACCGTCATTCCATGCGATGAACTGCGTCTCTGGGCGCGGTACAAGTTGAAATGCCAGGGTGGAGGCGGAGTCTGAAATCCCTTGCGGTTGGGCATAATACCCCGGTGCAGAAGCGGTGATGAATTCAGCTTCGGGCGGCAGGTTGGGAATCAGGAATCCGCCTGATGATGGATCAACTGCCTGGATGATTTCACGGTCACCCACGCTGACCCATGCAAACGGAAGAAAATTTTCATTCTCTGTCGTTACGGAACCCATTAGCGGTTTGGCGGCGGCAGGGACAATTTCAATTCGCATTTCAGGCGATTGGAATAAATCAACCCGCTGCGCGGGCGCGAAAAGATTTTTTTCAGCCAGCATGAAGGCATCGGCTGTGAGCAGGTATTGCCCAACGGGAATATCCTCGAATGTGAACGTATTCTGCGGCGTGGATGCGGCCTGATACACAGGACCCGCCGGTAATTGAATTGCCCACAGTTTCGTTGAATCCCCTGCGGTAAGGCTGCCTTCGATGCGCCCTTTCATGGCATGGGCGGTCAACGTGACTGACGACTCATCTGTGCTGGGATTGAGTGTGACGTGTATAACTTCCGGGCTGGCATACAACATCCCGTTCAGCATTTGAGGCGGAATGATCAGGTCGTACGTTGTAACAGCCTGGGATAACTTCTCCAATTCCAGCAGCATGGTTCCATCTATGCCAGAGATTCCATTTCCAAATCGCTCACGCCACCCATACAAAATTGTTGTTGCTTCAATCGAAAGACCAGCCAGCGGCTCATTTGTATCGGCATCCACAACTTGAACGGGAAGGGCGGCTTTTTCGCTTGAGTCAACCCGCGCCCAGCGCGAATCGGTTGCCTCTTGTCCATCGGGAGCAATGGCAGTAACCACAAAGCGCACCGTGCCGGTTGGAATGCCCGCTTGAGCCAAAGAGTCATCGTGACATTGAGTGCACTGCCGTGTGGCAGGTTTGGATGAATAGGAAGGCGGAGAGTTTGGGTTGATGGCAACGTTGAAAGTGAAATCGCCGCTTGCCGATGGGGTGGTTTCGAGCGTAGCTGTCACCTGCCCATTCGAGATAATATCGAGGCGGACGTTTACTTTCGCAACACCGGTTTCATCCGGATAGTACACCCTGCCGCTGATGATCTCAGGCGCCAGGGAATTTCCGATTGTGTAAAATGTCTCACCGTTTCCGGGTGAGGCAAGTACGATGGCGATGTCGCTGTTATTGACGGGCACGCCGGAGACATCATAAGCGGCGTTGTAGTTGATTGGCGTTCTCTCCACCAATGAAGAGCGCGGGAATGCTGTACACCAGGAAAGCCCGATGCCACCCGCATGACAGGCTTCGCAGCTCAAATCTATGACGCGCGCGGGTTCGTTTTGTCCGCGGCGGTGATGGCATTGACGGCAATCCGATGGCACGTCAAGGACTGCTTCGTCGGGATACGCTGTCAGGTCTTCCAAACTCCACAGGCGCACGGTGTTGTCTCCGCCGCCGGATGCGAGAGTTTTTCCATCCGGAGAAAAAGCAACAGCATAGACGAAATCTGAGTGTCCCTGCAAGACTTTCAATGCGCTGCCATCGCGAACGTTCCATAAGCGCACGGTCTGATCCACAGAACCGGATGCAATCGTTTGACCGTCCGGTGAAAACGCAATTCCCAGAATGCTCGATTTGTGCCCCTCCACAACCCGCATCAGACTCCCATCGGATAGATTCCACAAACGGATGGTTCTATCAAACCCGCAGGAAGCGAGAGTCTGTCCATTCGGCGAGAAGGCGAGGCAGCGCGGCCAGTCCGTGTGACCTGTGAACGTGTAAAGCAGTTCGCCGTTCGCGACATTCCACACACGGACGGAATTATCTGAAAGCGCCCCGGCAATCAAATTTCCATCCGCTGAAAGCGCAGTTGCACGGATGCCTGTAACATCGTTCAAGACAAGCACCAACTTGTCATTACTGGTTTGCCAAATGCGAATCGTATCATCGTCTGATGCGGCGGCGATCAGCGAGCCGTTCCGCGAGATGGAAAGGCTACGCACCCAGCCTTCGGGTTCCTCCAATTTTTTGAGCGCTTGTGGGTTTGAGATGTTCCAGAATTTGACGCTATTGTCGAACAGCCCCGCGGCAAGCTGGCCGTTTTGCGGTAGAAAGACGAGGCTGCGTACCCATACGCCGGTTTGAATAATTTCCGGCTCGGATGATTGCTGTGTATCGAAAAGATAAATTCCAGATGTACCGCCGACGGCAAGCCGGGTTCCATCTGGAGAGAATGCCAGGGCGTGTGCTCTTTCGTATCCGCTGGAGGAAAGCTCAAAAACCCGAACCAGTTCCCCGGTCTGGGCAGATGCGGTGTTGGAAGTCACCAAAAGAACCGCAGTGATTAAGATGAGGGTCAAGAGCGGGATGATCCGAAGTTTCATAGTTTTCAATAAATCGGGGGTGAGCCAGCGCCCACCCCCGATCCTTGATATATCTTATGCCGGGTTAGATTCCGATGCGGTAGTGTGTGGCATAGAAGATGAAACGTCCCAGAACTTCGCCGAGAAGCGCGAGAGCAAAGGCGCTGTAGGCAAGGGTTGTCAGTGTTTTCTCCTTTTCAGCGACAGAGGCGTTTCGGTAGAGATATGCCGCCAGCACACCTGCCCCAACGAACAAAACCAGCAGGCGGAAGAAGAACACTGCGCCATAGGGACCGACCATCATGGTTAGGGATTGCAGGGCTGCGCCTCCCTGGGTGGCGAGGTATCCCATATATATCGGCAGGACAATGAACTCAATGCCGAGCAGGACGATGGCGCTCAAGGCGAGACCTTGCAGAGCCGTGCTGATGGCTTTCATCTCTTCGCCCTTGAGCCCGGCGTAACCAACGGCAAGCCCAGCCGCCATACCCAAAACGCCAATTAACAGGCTGCCGGCTATGAGTGTCACGGGTGTGGCGAGTGTGTTCCATGAGGGCTGGGTCACGATCATGTACACCATGCCAATGGCATAGATGTAGACCGCGGCAATGATTACAGTGATCCAACCGATGACTACACGGAAACCTTCGCCCCCGGCTTTTCGCCATTGCAGGTAAGTGTATAGCGCAGCAAAGACCAGGAAGGTCACAGCAAGAACCACTTCACGGCTCAGCCATGATGAGGCGATGTTTGGTACAGCGCGGACGATGTTCAGCGGGCTGCCGAGGTGGAAGAGAGAGGCGAGGAGCGCCAGCGCCATGATGGGAACAACCATAAAAAGCGGGCGGTTGGTCAGGCGGTCTGCTACTTCATTGCCGGCTTTTCCGGCAAGATAGGCTCGCACGATCATCAGCACGATCATCAAACCGGCTGCCGTTTGCCCGAGGATTGTGAAGGCTAACAAAGCCCATTCTCGAGTATTCATGTTAGAGCTCCTCCAGGTTCATCAAGCGACCATTTGCGTTGCGGGAAGACTTGGTGACCTTGTTTGGTGTGTAGACCACGGCGGGTTCGGTGATGCTGGGGTCGGGCAATGGGGCGGGGTCTGCAAACGTACCGTGCTTCGCCTGAAGTTCATCGAGGGCACCAAAGTCCATGGCACGGTAGGGGCACGCTTCGACGCAGGCAGGACGTTCGCCCATATCCACGAGGTCATGGCACATGTCGCATTTGGTCATTACACTCAGTTCTTCGTTGAACTGCGGAGCGCCGTAGGGGCATGCCCACGAGCAGTACCGGCAGCCAATGCACATATCCGCGTTTATCAGGACGATGCCGTCATCGCGCTTGGAGATCGCACTCGTCGGGCAGACATCCATGCAGATCGGTTTCGCACAGTGCATACAAGCGGACGAAACGGAATAAGCATACACATTGCTGGGGATCATCTGCCCGCTCTGATCGATCCACTCGCCGCCTTCGTATTGGAACACCCGGCGCCAACGTACGCCAACGGGGAGGCTGCTCTTATCCTTGCAGGCAACCTGGCACGCTTTGCAGCCGGAACATTTGTTTATGTCTACATAAAAAGCAAGTTGTTTAGCCATGGTTCATTCTCCTTATAACCTTTCGACCTGAACCAGGTTGGTGTGCGCTGTGAAACCCTTTGCCATCGGGGTGGGGCGATAGTTTGTCAGCGTGTTGCCGCAACCGCGGATATCCACGCCATCCGCATTGGGAGTGTAGTGGGCGCCCTGCGGTATGTTGGTTGTACCGGGGCGGATGCGATTCGTCACATACGCCGGGATATGGACAATCCCGCGGTCGTTGTAAACCTTGACTGTATCGCCGTTCTTGATGCCGCGTGCCTCCGCGTCCAGCGGATTGATCCAAATGCATTGCGGATGCGCCTCGCGCAGGATGTCGACGTTTTCGAAGGTCGAATGTGAACGCGCAATGAAGTGCGTCGTCATCATCATCAACGGATATTTTTCACGCAGCGGGTCACTCACACCTTCCCATTCGGGGATGTAGATCGGGATGGGGGGGATTTCCTCGTTCTTCAGGTTTGCCAGCACAGGCGAGTAGATCTCGATCTTGCCGGTGGCTGTGCCGAGGGGATTCGCTTCAGGGTCCGCCCGGAAGGCTTCGAAGCCGACGAAGGGCTTGCCGCCCGGAAGTTTGAAGTAACCCTTCTCTTTGAATTCTTCGAGGGAGGGGAAGTTCGAGACGCTCGCTTGAGCGCCCGCCACCATATCCCGCATCCAGTCTTCACGGGTGGCATGTCCGTCGCGGAATTTGTCACCGAATCCAAGCCGCTCCGCCAATTGTTCAGCAATCCAGACATCGTCTTTGGCTTCGAACATCGGCTCGATGACCTTGTGGTTATACAGCGCCCAGGCATGATTGCCCTTGATGCCGTGACCTTCACCGGTGATGATATTGTCAACTTCAAAGCCGGTTGTGCCGGGCAGGATGATGTCCGAGTATACGGCGCTGGGAGTCATACCCACTTCCACCGTGACAATCATTTCCAGCTTGGAGTCATCCTCAAGTACCTTGCGGGTATAGTTCACATCCGCATGCTGGTTGATGATGCAATTGCCGCCGTGATTCCACATGAACTTCATGTTGGATTTCAAGCGTAAGTCCTTGTTCGCCTGGGTGGTTGTCGTATCGCCCGCGGTGGCGTTCCAGCCGGTGCTGGCTCCGCGAATGTAATCCTTCTCCACGGTCATTTCAGTGCCACGTGTGACAAAATCAGGCCACATGAAGCATGGAATGGAGATTTGGACAGGGTTGGGAGGAACCGGGATGCCGCCCATCGGGCAGTACCCACCGCCGGGGAGTTGCCCCGTATTGCCGCCGCTGATGCCGAAGTTGCCGGTCATGGCAGCCAGGATGGGAACCGCGCGGACGAATTGCTCGCCGTAGGCGCGTCTCTGTGGACCCCAGCACTGGATGATGGCACACGGTTTGACAGATGCAATTTCGCGCGCCAGGTTTGCAATACGTTCCGCTGGAATGCCGGTGATGGCAGCTGCCCATTCGGGGGTCTTTTCAACTTTATCGTAGCCCTTGCCCGTCAGGTACGCCATGTAGGACGAATTGCGCGGCGCGCCTTCCGGCAGGGTGCTCTCATCGAAACCAGCTGCATGGGTAGCCATGAATTCCTTGTCGTACAGGTTTTCCTTGACCATCACATACGCCATGGCGGCAATCAGTGCCGTATCGGTTCCGGGGTTAATCGGAATCCATTCGCCTTGGGTCGCAGCAACCGTATCGGTCAGCATCGGATCCACGACGATGAATTTTGTTCCTTTTTCGGCGGCTTTCATGTACCAATACCCGCCGTTGTCACCGCCGGAGCGGGTGACAAGTGAGTTGTCACCGAGCAGCAAAACCAGTTTGGAGTTGACCACATCATCGGCGGAATTTCCTGTATATCCGCCTAAAATGTACGGCATGGCAACGCCGTATGCGGCTTCACTGTACGTGCCATAGTAGCCGACGTACCCGCCAAAGAGGTTCAACATTCTTTGAATGATCGAAGAGCCGTCGGGGCCGTTCCAGGTGACACCCCACGCATAATTGAAATAAAACGCTTCGTTGCCGTAGCTTTCCTTAATGCGCTTCATTTCACTTGCGATGGTGTCCAGCGCCTCTTCCCAACTGATGCGCTCGAATTTGCCTTCACCACGTTTACCAACTCTCTTCAAGGGATATTTCAGGCGGTCTGGGGCGTATACGCGCCTGATCTGCGAACGTCCACGCACACAAGGGATGGCACGCGGAACTTCGGCAGTTTCCTCCTCCACAGGTGTGGGATCGGGGACAATGCGTTGGAGTGTGCCATCCTTAACCTTAGTTGCCAGAATACAGCGGCCACCGCAGTTGTGATAGCACCCTACTGTGAGTGTTTGTTCCTCACCCGCCGCAGCGGCGCCCTCAATTGCTTTGAGACCGAAATCGACGCCGCCCGCAAGAGCTGCCGTCCCGCCGATTGCGGCGCTCCACTTAAGGAAACTGCGCCGGGTCATCACGGTATCATTCAGGGCTTTTGTGAGGAAATTATTTTGGGTCATTGCTTTCCTCCGGAAAATGGATTGAAAGTTCGATATGGTTTGGAAAAGTGATATGCCTGGGGGGCATGGAATACGGGGCGAACGCGGATTTCCTTCAATAAGCACTCTCCTGACGGCGGGATGTATGGCGGCAAACGCCTAGTTTGCGTCATTTATTCACTATCAGGATAGCATTCCAATCCATTTTGCACATCCTCCCAGCGGGCAATTTCCTCTCACCCATAAGGATGATCTAAATAGGATAATTACGATCTGATTTTCAATCCAATAATAATTTTTGACTTATCCTTAATTGTCAAATTCATTCCCCGTTATAGTCGGTAGATTCCAAGTGTTATTGCTAAAATGGCAGCGCTTGCAATCAACTTTAAGTTGAATGGAATGGGATGAATATGGTTCTGTAAGAGAACTTCCTCCTTCGGAAATCATCCGCCAGGTAACCCATAATCCTCCAATTTGATGCCGGCCGACCTGAAGTCCGCTGGCATCATGACATGCTACGCACGTTACGCCAGCATGGGTAAAACCATGGATGGAATGAGGTTTGTAGGCAGCCTGAGTCGCGGCCGGATGGCAGCTTGGACCTCCACAAAACGGATTGCCCTCATCAGGATGGCCGCCAATCGGAGTCGCTGGCGGTTGATCATCAATCTGAAGAATATTCGCGTGACAGGTTGAATTTGAACAGCTTGCAGCTGTACTATGCGGCTCATGGCAATCGATACATTCAAAGCCTTGATGCGCCAGGTTGTTTGAAGCTCCTTGACGAGTGGGTGCTAAGAAATCGGCATGGCATTTCTGACAGAGTGTATTACTATTTGGAACAGACTCGTAGGCTTGTGTTTCAGGGTTCCACCAGGCAATTGTCGCACTTATGACGCCACTCTTGTTTTCATGGCACTGGTCACAGCGAATTTTCTCATTTGTTTCTTGAGGCAACAGTGAATTATGCTGTAAATTATTTGCATGGGGACTATTTTCCCAAGTATTTTGAACATCTAGATACTGTTTCCCGGTATCCCTATCCGGAACGGGCGTAGGCATACCTTCAGGAGGATGCAAAGAAACCGATGGTGTCACAGTAATAGGTACGGTTAATGTATTATTCTGACATGCACAGAGAATGATAACAAAAGCGCTGATTATCCATCGCTTCATGGTAATAATATTCCTTAGGATTTAATTCGCTGAATATGCGATGGAAACCTCATTTTTCTCGGGGTGAAATTAATCCATGTTTAAAAGCATACGTAGCGGCTTGAGTGCGATTCTCCAGGTGAAGTTTTTCCAGAATATTTTTTAAGTGGCTCTTTACAGTATTGATGGAAATGGAAAGTTTCTGTGCTATCGCTTGATTGCTGGCTCCGCTGGCTACCAACCGGAGAACGAACAATTCTCTTTCGGTCAGAGGCTGTTCCCCTTTTTCCTCGTCTGCCAGGCGATTTGCCACTGCTTTCAAGAGTTTCCCTGCCATGGTGCGTGTCATAGCTGTTTCCCCTTTGATAACACCGCTTAACAAATCAAATAGCTCTGTTGCATCAAGGCTTTTCAATAAATAGCCTGAGACTCCAAGTTGAACAGCCTCATAGAGATGACCATCTCGTTCGGATGATGTGAGCATCACGATGGCGATTTGAGGGAATCGAGCGCGTATCTCCTTGGCGGCTTGAAGACCGTCCATTTGCGGCATGTAAATATCCATGAGGATGACATCAGGATTTAGTTTTTCCGCCATTTGGATGGCTTCCTCGCCTGTTTCCGCCTCGCCTACCACTTCAACAAAATCCTCACGAGTTTTCATCAGGCCGATCAGGCCCTGGCGGAAGAGTTTGTGGTCATCTGCGATCAAAACTTTAATGGTCATGTTTTCACCATGGGTTATTTATAATCCGATGCGGATGTGCGTGGCGTAAAAAAGGAAGCGACCGATGATCTCTCCCACGAGGATCAGCAGGCAGGACACGTAAACCGGCGTCATCAACCATTGTGGTTTAATTTGCAGCCTGTACATTCGAATAACGGCATACACAAGCGTAACGGATGCACAAACAAGGAGTATCAGCCTCATTACGAACAACGGCAGATACAGATCAAGGAGAAGACTCAGGCTGGTGCGGGCAATCAAGTCTCCCTGAGCCAGGAGGCGGGTTTGAATGTAAATGATCGCCATGCTCAGGATGACCAGCACAACCGTCAAACACGTCAATCCTGCCGATGAATAACGAATCACCTGCGAGCGCAGTTCAATGTCGTCGGCCTTTTTGATTTCTGCAAATTTCAAGTCCAAAACCATCAGGGTTGCAATCGTCATCCCGCCCAGCATCAGGGCAGTGACGTAGAACGAGATGATCACGGTGTGGGAATTCCATGCGGCTTGGGTGGGAATGAGGTATATACGCGCCATGCAATAGATCAAGTTCACGCCGAAGAGGATTGCCAGCCAGCCGAGTGCGGTAATCAATTTGCGGCGATGAGTCTGGAAATAGGTCAAATACAACAATCCCATTGTCGCCAGGAAAAACAGGATATTGAAGACAATCTCCCTGCTAAGCCATGATGATTTAATATTAAGTACAGCCAGGAAGGAGTGAAAAGGTTTACTCAAATGAAAATGGGCGCCGCCCATTGCGACCACAGATGTAAACGCAATCACCAGGATGGGGTTGCTGATAATGCGGTCAATTTCCCTGGGGCTGAATTTGGACCCCGCAAGGTAACGGATTAGCCACAGCACGATCAGCGCGCCTACTGCAAGCTGCAACAGGATGGTATAAACAGGCAAAGCCCATTCACGGACGTTCATTGCATTAATTCACTCCATCATGATTGAAATGGTCAACGGATCACCACGCTTTGTTTCTGTAATCTTTCCTGTTGTAAACATGGGAGGCAGCATTCGATGCAGGTGCCGTTGCCAATGCTGGATTTAATGGTCAGGTTACCGCTGGCGCTTTCGGCGCGTTCCTGCATCGTTTGCAAGCCGAAATTGCGTTTTGAGCCTGCCATCACGAAACCGATCCCGTCGTCAATAATTTGCATGTGAATGTGGTCTCCATCTCCAAGGATTTCCTTCCTGATCGCCACATCCACCTGGCTGGCTTGTGCGTGCTTTCGCACGTTCGTCATCGCCTCCTGCAGGATACAAACAAATTGAACCTCCGCAATGGATGAGAGATTCAAGTCACCGTCCACTTGATAGGCGAACGATGTTTTGAGCCCCGTCTGGATTTCAAACTCTGAAAGATATTCCTGCACCGCCGCTTCCAGCCCCTTCTCCTGCGCAAGTGTGGTGCGAAGACTCAAAATATTCTCTCGCACATCAGCGTGCGCGGTTCGGATCGCCTGCCGCATCTGCAAAAGTTCAGTCTGAAGTTTTTCGGTCCTGCCCTGGTTCAGCAGAGACCCGAGCGTTTGCACTTGCAGATTCAAGTAACCAAGCACCTGCGCCAGCCCGTCATGCATCTCACGCGCGATGCGTCCGCGTTCCTGCACGATGGACAATGATTGAAGCTGCGAAGTCATCAAGCCATGCTGGATGGCAATTGCAACCTGGTCTGCCATGCTTTCGAGCCAGATCGCGTCGGTCTCTGAAAATTGAGTGCTCTCGATGCGCGCGATCCATAAGGATCCGATGACCGTGTTTTCCAATTGAAGCGGCACGATAACAATGGCTCTGGCTGGCTCATCCGTAAAGAAGCAGACACCCTCGAAAATCTCAATGGATTCATTTCCCAGGGACCGATACGAGGCGGAGGTTCGCATCGCATTCTTAACAAGGGAGTTGGTCACGCGTATTGGGGCATTATCCACCAGTTGGGTTTTTCCACCGCTCGAATAGCATTTCAACTCGAGAGCGGAGTTTTCCTGGTTGGTGATTGCCACACCGACAAAATCCGTGTTCAGCAACTGGTGGACGTTATCCACGATATAAATCAGGATATCGTCCACGTGCTCGAGTTTGGCAATGCGGCGGCTGATGTTGATCAGTGCATTCGTCCAATTTTCCGCCATTTGCCGCTCGTGAATTTGCGCCGCGATCCTCTCCCTTTGTGCGCGGTCCCGTTCCTGCTGAAGGGCCAGCACCTGCCGTCTGCGGATGGCTTCGAACACATCCAGCGCCTTCACCACAAAGAACGTAACGATCACCGCCGATAACATGCGCCAGATTTCAATTGGCAAACCCGTTGTATTCAAAACGCTTTCGTAATCCAGCCACGGGTACAAGGCATAGGGCTGGGTTACTTCCAGACTTTCTCCGATGAATGCGGTGTGGATGACACGATCATAGTTGTAATAGGATGCTGGACCATACGGCGCGGCTGGCACGATCAATCCCATCACCACCGCTTCAAGGATAAACGCCAATCCCGCCCCCAGCATCAGGTTGGAGACATCATATAGGCCAAGTTTTCGCTGCGAGTGCCATTGACGCAGGAACCCCGTCCCAGCGAGTAAACTGCCGGGGAGGTAGAGGAGATAGCGGGTCCAAATTTCGATCGGGATTTCGATTGGGGATGGTGTTATGAAAGTGGTAGTCGCGTAGGTGATCACAAACGCAATCGGGACGATCAAAATCCCCGGAATGAAAATGCTCCAGGCGGGCAGGGGATTCAGGTTGTTCAGCATTCCCCATCCAAACCGCAGGAGTAACCCTCCGGTTAGCATGTGAAGGAACACCCGTAAAATGCTCAGGATATTCACGATCTCTTCGAGCGAGCCGCTTGCCAAAAACATGTCCACCCAACCTGCTGCGCCGCCTACGAAACCAAAAGCTGCCAGCCAGGGCAGTTCGCGCTTTAGTGGAAAATCTCCCTCTCTCCTCAATTGCAAATACGTAGCCAGCCCCAGCCCCTCAAATGCCAAGCCGTAGAAGAAGTATAGGATAATCAATTACAGAACCTGATCCTGATGAGCGTTTTACACCTTTTGTGAAATTATTCCCAACTATTTTAGTGGTTTATGTATAAGTTGACAAATGACTAAAGTCACTAGTTTGTGTTCCGATTATCCGCCCATGACTATCTTCGGACGATATTGCAGCGCCTCCGCCAGGTGTGGGGATTGGATGTCTTCACTCCATGCCAGATCAGCAATTGTGCGCGATAGTTTCAGGATGTGGTGATAGGCGCGCGCGGATAACTGCAATTGACTCATGCACAGCACGATGTGGCCGCCCGCATCAAGCTCTGATGCTTCGACACGGCTCAGCACGACGCCTTCGGGTTGTAACTTGCAAAATTGCCGTATCTCCCTGACGCGCATGTCCGCGTTGCAGACGATGTCGGGGGATTGGCGATTGGTAAATCGTAATTGTTGGATGCTTCTTGCAGCTTGGACTCGTTTCCGGATGGCTTCGCTGGTTTCGCCGAGTCTATCCGCGCTGAGTTTTTCGTAGTCCACGCGCGGGACTTCGATGCGGCACGCCGTGTCAATGCGGTCGAGAAGAGGACCTGAGATTCGTTTTTGATATTTTGTGACCACAACCGGCGCGCAAGTGCAGGGTCTGAGGGAGTCGCCGTAATAGCCGCAGGGACAGGGATGAACACAATCAGACATGTTTTTCGTGCCTGATAAGGGATAAAAAGGTGATTTTGAAGGCAATTTTTACGAATGATGGGAAAATATGTAGAATTTAGCGCGGAGCCTGAATTATACCCGTATACCTGATATGTACCCACCAAAGTAACATTTTATCTTAATGCATTACGCTGGGCAGCTCCTTGTCGAACTCCAGGGCCGGTGGGAAACCAAATTGTGGAAGCATACTTTATTGAATTACAACCGCGCTTGTGCTACACTAATATTGAAAGATTTTTCACAAAAGGATGCCTGCCGTGAGTATGGCCTCTTTCATCCGTGTCAAAAGCCGTCCTGAAAACTGAGAGGCATTTTGCGCCGCAATCCTGCAGTGGGGAAAGCATCGGGATTATCAGGCGCCCGCTGCGGCAAAACGGTTGACCAATTATTCCAGCGTACCTGCTGGGATGGAGGAATCTTTTTATGACCGATCAAACGTCCGCTGCCGAGTTGTCGCCACTGGATCAAATCCGACTGGTTGAAGCAGAAATAACACGCAAAATTGTCGCCGCACGGGAAGCATCTGAGCGCAGGGCGGCGGATGCGCGCGCGCAATCCACTCTTCTCAAAAAGCAGGCGCACGATTCCGGAAACCGCGAAGGGCAGATCCGTTACAAAGAGATCGTATCCAAAGCCGAAGAGGAGGCGCGGACAATTGTTGCGCATGCGCACAACCAGGCCGAAGAGCTCCGCCGAAAAGGACAAGCCCGCATGGAGGCGGCCATCCAGGAGGCTATTCACGTTGTCCTCGGGCTGAAAGGAGGTGGGAACTCAAATGAACCTTGAAATGATCCCTGTTGAAATTGTGGGACTTAAAACCAATTTGCAGGCTGTTATTCGTATCATACGGCAGATGGGTTGTATGCATATTGAAGAGTTGACTGATCTCCCCGAAGTTTCAGCGCGCCCGCTCTCGCTGGATCGGGATACGCTTCGTCAACAGGAGGAACTCAGTTTACTTGTGGCGCGTGTTGGAGGATTACTGGATGCCTTGGGCGGCATCCATCAAAAGTCCGTGATTTCCTTGACGGGAAATTATCTGGCTGAGGCTCGCGCAGGTGTGGAAGAACTTATGCCTAAAGTGAAGGCGTTTACTTCGCAGCGCGAGCGGCTTGAATCCGAACTTACGTCCCTGCCGCGCTACGAGGCTACTTTACGCAAACTATTGCCGATCATCCCATCATCTGTGCGTGATGCGGGGAACAGGTCGGTGGGCATCCTGGTCAATCGGGAACACATGGACATCCTGGATGCAATCGGTAAACGTGTAGTTGACCTGACCCAGGGACGCGCCGAGGTGGTAGCCAGCGATGTGGATGTTGCCACGCGCGCCATGTTGATCGTCTTCCCCGAGAAATTCACAAACGAGATCGAAGCTCTGCTGGGCCGCGAGGATATTTCGCGTCTGCGTCTGCCTGCCGAGTTGGGAGACGGCTCTCCCGATGTTGTCCTTGCGGCCTTGTACCGCCGCATGGCATCCATCCCCGAACAGATTAAAGAGATCAACCGTGAACTGGCAAGCCTGTCTGCGCAATGGCGCGAAAAACTTGCTCTCTGGCGCGCCGTTTTGCAGGATGAGATCGAAGCCTCGCGCGTCTTGCCGCGCTTCGGCGAAACCGACCTGACCTTTGTGCTGGCAGGCTGGGTCCCAGCGAAAGAGATTGAACGAGTTGAAATGGCTCTTCGGGAGAACGTCGGCAATGAGGTGTTCATCCAGAAATTGAAGATGACTCCTGAAATGAAAAAACGGGCGCCGGTCATCCTGCAAAATCCGCGACTCGCCAAACCTTTTGAGAGCCTGGTCAAACTGCTCGCCCTGCCGCGTTACGGACACATTGACCCGACGCGCCTGATGGCGTTCTTCCTGCCCATCTTCTTTGGCATGATCCTCGGTGACGTGGGTTATGGCATCCTGGCGCTGGCGCTCAGCCTCGGTTTTTTGCGCCGCTTCAAAGAAGGTGTGCTGCGCGACATTCTCATCGTGCTGGCGATGGGGGCGGGCTGGTCCATCCTGTTCGGCTTTTTGTATGGCGAGGCATTTGGCACATTGGGCGAATATGTCGGGATGCACGCACTATGGTTCGACCGCACCAGTCCAGAACACGTAATGGGACTCCTCATTATGACTGTGGCAGTCGGCGCGGTTCACGTTACGCTGGGTTTGATCCTCGGTGTGTGGGAAGCCATCAAAGACAAGAGTCGCAACCACCTGTTGGAGCGCGGCGGGATGCTCGTGGGCTTGATCGGTCTCTTTTTCATGGTCGGCGTGTTGACGGATTTCCTGCCGCAGGGATTCATGAGCGTTGCCATCGCCATCATCATTGTCGGCATCGTGTTGTTGAGCGCCTCGCTTGGCTGTCTGGGGATCGTGATGGGTCCCATCGAATTCATCACATTGGTCGGCAACGTGCTTTCCTATCTGCGTATCGCGGCCATCGGGCTGGCTTCCGTTTATCTGGCGAAAGTGGCAAACGAGGTGGCTGGGATCGCGGGCAATGTCGTCGTGGGCGCGATTCTCGCCATTTTGATCCATGCCCTGAATCTTGTCCTGGGCATGTTCAGCCCCATGATCCATAGTTTGCGTCTGCATTATGTGGAATTCTTCCGCAAGTTCTACGAAGGCGGCGGACGGCCGTATGAACCTTTCAGGAGTCGAATGTGATCCAAACCCTAAAGGTCTTTCTCGCAAAACGAGAGGCTGAATTTGCAAGAACGTATGCTTGAAACGCACTCTCGATTGCAAAGGAGACCTTTGGGTTTTGGATAGTTACTACAAGGAGGCAAAAATGGAAATTGACCTGACTACAATTGGAACCGGACTGACCGCAATCGGCGCGGGACTGGCAATTGGCCTGGCTGCCGTCGGGACGGGTCTGGCGCAGGGACGGATTGGAGCGGCGGGGGCCGGCGTGATCGCCGAGAAACCAGAGGCGCTCGGGACGATGATCCTGCTCATCGCCATTCCCGAGACGATGGTCATTCTGGGCTTCGCAGTGGCGGCCATGCTGTTACTGCTTGGCGGCGAATAAGATGAGTTTGCAGGCCATCCTCGGGAAGATCCGCGCTTCGGGAGAGGCGCAAGTTCAGGAGATCGAAAAGGGCGCGCAATCCCAGGTGAACGGGATACTGGCGCAGGCCCGGGTAGAAGCGCGCCAAATCGAAGAAGATGCCTGTGCGAATGCGAGCGCTCCAGCCATTGCGGAACGCGCGCGCATTCTCCATCGGGCGCGCCTGGAGTCTTTGCGGATCGTCGGCGATGTGAGAGAAGTTCTGGTGGATACTGCCATCACCCGCACACGCGAACGCCTCGCCGCTGTCCGCGCGGATTCATCCTACCCGTCCGTGTTGCATACGCTGACCAAAGAAACGCTCGCTGAACTTGCATCAGGTGGAAAGGCCCAACTTCTGGCCGATCCACGCGACAGAGAGTTATTAAAAAATATACTCGGCGACTTGAAGTTGGATCTGCCCGTCAGTTACGAACTGAACTGCTGGGGCGGGCTGATTGCTAAAAGCGAAGATGGCCGCGTGGTTGTCATCAACACCTTCGAGTCCCGGCTGGAACGAGCAACCGCATTTTTACGCCACTATCTCGCGGCATTGTTTGAGGAGGAACAATCAGAGGTAAAACAAGTTGAGTTGATAGGGAGACCCTAAAGGTTTTTTAAGGTCTTCCTTCGTGACCACTTCGACACGGTGAGCGAAAGTCGAACCGTCAGTACAGGCTTTGTCCCTTCGTGTTTAAATCTTTTTCGGCTTGTCCGAGTTAGGGTCTGTTACCTGAAAGTTGTACTATGGCTGATTATGATTACGGCAATGCGCGCATACACGTCATGAAATCCAGATTGCTTCCTCGACATGAACTGGAAACGCTGGCAGATGCAGGCAGCCTGCAGGGACTGATCGCGGCATTGACCAAAACCGTTTATCAGAAATCGGTTGAGGCCGCCCTGACGCGTGCCGCTGGTATGCAATGCATTGACGAGGCCCTGAGAACTGATCTCGTTAACACGGTTGGGAAGATGCGCGGCTTTTATATGGAAAGCGCTGGAAAGATGGTCGCGATTATTTTGCGAACTTACGATATTCATAACCTCAAGGCAATCCTGCGCGGACTCTCGAAGAATGTTCCCGCTGGCGATATTCTCACGGTCTTACTGCCGATCGGCGAATTGAACATGAGTGTTCTCCGTGAATTGGCTCAGTTGAACAATCCACGCGAGGCGATAGACCTGCTCGCAAGCATGAGTCTTTCATTTGCCTGGCCGCTTCTTAACATGCGGGCGGAGGTTCCAGGCGCGGAGACATTCGAAATGGAATTGGCATTGGATCAGTGGTATTACGAAGAGTCCCGTCAAACGCTGCGAAGTGAGACAGGCATGGTAGACCCGCTGTCCTATGCCCTGGCGCTTGAGGCTGATCTGGCGAATGTGTTGACCGTCCTGCGTTTCGCCCAGGATCCGCACGAGCGCACCCTTTTGCGAGACCGGCTTGGCACTGACGAGATCGAGCATCTATTTATTGGGCAGGGGCGCATATCTTATGAAATGCTCGCAAGCGCTTGCAGGCAGGATACGGTAACCAATGCCATAGAAACTCTGTCAGGAACATCCCTCGAACCGGCGTTGCGGACTGGATTGGAAGCCTACGCGCGCTCGAATCGCCTGAGCGATATCGAAAGGCAACTGAAGCATTATCGGTTGGAATGGATGGCAGGGCAGATCACAAAAGACCCGCTGGGCATTGGCGTGGTTCTCGGCTATGTCGCGCTGAAGGTCAATGAAGTTGGCAACATTCGCTGGATCACGCAGGGGATCAACCTCGGGTTGAAAGCGGATGCCATTCGAGCGGAATTGGAGATGGTATGAGCATTGATCTTAAACATTTGCGGCACTTGCGCAGGTTTGCAGCGCGACATTCATGTCGCCTTGCGCCGCCGAGCGACATAAATGTCGCGGTACGCCCCTGGTTGCGGTTGGAGACCTCGCTATGAGTCAACTATTCGTTGTCACCCGCCCCGCCCTCGTCCCTGGTTTTCAATTGGCTGGGGTGGATGCTCATGGAGTGGAAGATGTGGAAGGCGCACAGGAGTTGATCGAAAAATGGATGACCGCTGGCGAGGTGGGTCTGCTGGCAATTGATGATGGCTTGCTGGCTCACATGGATACAGCCTTTTTGAAACGCCTCGCTTCTTCCGAGCATCTGCCCTACCTTGCGATTCCAGGCGGACAGCCTCTCGGCCCCGAAGCCTCGCAGAGACACCGCATCGCCGCGTTGATTCGGCGGGCGATTGGGTTTCATATTACTTTCAAGGGTGAGGAAGAAAGTGAAACGTAAAAGAGTCTCTTGCAAAAAGGTTCTTAAACACGAAGGACACGAAGTACACAAAGGTTTAAACAACAAAAGAACTTTCCTTCGTGTTCCTTTGTGGACTTTGTGTTTAATTGGTTTTTAGGGAACCTTTGGATCTTGAGAAAGTAGTGACGAATGAACGAAACTGAAAATAACCTCGGCAAGATAATCCGCATTGCAGGCCCCGTCGTGAGGGCGGTGGGACTGGAAAACGTCCGTTTGTATGACGTTGTGCGCGTCGGTGAATTGGGACTCGTCGGGGAGGTCATCCGTCTTTCGGAGGGACTGACCACGATTCAAGTCTACGAAGATACATCGGGAATCTGCGTGGGAGAACCAGTTCGTAGCACAGGGCTTCCCCTCGTTGTCCAGTTGGGGCCAGGCTTGCTGGAACAGGTGTACGATGGCCTGCAGAGGCCGCTGAAAATTTTGGCCGAAGGGAGCGGAGAATTTATCCAGCGCGGTGTGTATGCGTCGCCGTTGCCCGAAGATAAACGCTGGCATTTTACGCCGCGCGTTTCTGTTGGCGAGGTTGTCGGCGCGGGCGATATTTTGGGCGTGGTTCCCGAATCGCGGACGATTGAACATCGCATCATGGTTCCGCCTCACCAGCGCGGACGGGT
The DNA here is from genome assembly GCA_016866215.1 of Chloroflexota bacterium. Taxonomy (GTDB): domain Bacteria; phylum Chloroflexota; class Anaerolineae; order Anaerolineales; family Villigracilaceae; genus Villigracilis. The sequence continues at coordinate 45,958 of VGNE01000006.1, forward strand.
GGTCAGTATCCGCGCAGGGGAGTTTAACGTCAATGAAACGGTGGCCGTTATCGGGTCGGAGAATGAAGCGGGAGTCGAAGCGGAGATCACACTCGTCCAGCGTTGGCCCGTCCGCCAGCCGCGTCCATGCCAGACGCGTCTCGCGCCGCGTGAACCGTTGCTCACAGGGACGCGCATCATTGACGCGTTTTTCCCTGTCGCCAAAGGCGGTTCGGCAATCATCCCTGGAGGATTTGGGACGGGGAAGACCGTGACCGAACACAGCCTCGCGCGCTGGGCGGATGCGGATGTGGTGGTCTACGTGGGATGCGGCGAACGCGGCAATGAGATGACCGAGGTGCTGGAGGAGTTCCCGAAACTGGAAGACCCGCGCACGGGCGCGCCGTTGATGGAACGCACAGTGCTGATCGCCAACACGTCGAACATGCCTGTGGCGGCGCGGGAGGCGAGTATTTATACGGGCATCACGATTGCAGAGTATTACCGCGACATGGGCTACGATGTGCTCATGCTGGCCGATTCCACTTCGCGCTGGGGGGAGGCGTTGCGCGAGATTTCCGGGCGTTTGGAGGAAATGCCTGGCGAGGAGGGCTACCCCGCTTATCTGGCCGCGCGCCTGGCTGAATTTTATGAGCGCTCTGGCAGGGTTATTTGTTTGGGTAATCATGGTAATTCAGATACGCAGGGACGCATGGGTTCTGTCTCGGTGGTTGGCGCGGTGTCGCCTCCTGGCGGCGATTTTTCGGAACCTGTGACCCAAAACTCGATGCGCGTAGCAAGCACCTTCTGGGCATTGGATTACGATCTCTCACGCCGCCGTCACTTTCCCGCCATCAACTGGACGAGCAGTTATTCACTTTATAATTTTCGCGATTGGTTCGAGCGCGAAGTGGCTACCGATTGGGACGAGTTATCGCATGAAGCCATGGCATTGCTTCAGCGTGAAGTTGAACTGCTCGAGATCGTTCAGTTGGTTGGTCCCGATGCGCTGGCTGAGCCTGAACGAGCCGTGCTGGCAGTCGCGCGCATGTTGCGCGAAGATTTCCTCCAGCAATCGGCATATCGCGATGTAGATCGCTACTGTTCGATCCAAAAGGCTTACTGGATGCTCAAGACGATCATGGATTTTTATCATCATACGCAGGCCGCACTGGAATCAAAAATACCCTTGGAACGCGTGACGGCTCTGCCTGTCGTTTCCGATATTGCGCGCATGAAAGAATTCCAGGCGGATGCCGCCGAAAAGGAAATACGCGCCATCATGGATCGCGTGCAATTCAGTTTCGCAGATTTGGGAGTTGCCTGAAATGCTCAAGACGATGCCTCTTCCCCGCCTGTTTACCACCGAATATCGCACACTCTCCCAGATCAGGGGTCCGCTGATCTTCGTCGAACGCATCGCGGATGTGGCTTACAACGAGATCGTGGAGATCATCGCTCCCGATGGCGATGTGCGGATTGGACAAGTATTGGAGGTGGATAAGCAGCGCTGTATGGTTCGCATCTTTCTCGGGACCTCGGGCCTGGATCTCGAACGAACGCGCATTCGCTTCACTGGAGATGTGGCGCGCCTCGGCGTCTCGCTTTCAATGCTGGGACGCGTCTTGAACGGGTCTGGTCAGCCCATTGACGGCGGCCCGCCCATCATCCCCGAAAGATCGCTCGATATCAACGGACTGCCGATCAACCCCTCGATGCGGACACACCCAAGCGAGTTCATCCAGACGGGAGTCTCAGCCATTGACGGTCTCAACACACTGACGCGCGGCCAGAAACTTCCCATCTTTTCTGGCGCGGGTCTGCCCGCGAACGAACTGGCCGCGCAGATCGCGTCGCATGCGCGCGTGGTCGGTGGAAATAAGACAGGAGAGTCCGAAGGCGAAGGAAGCGAACCGTTCGCAGTGGTCTTCGCCGCAATCGGGATCACACAGCGCGAGACATCTTTCTTCATGGATCAATTCCGCGCCAGCGACGCGATGGATCGTACCGTGTTGTTCGTCAACCGCGCGGACGATCCGTCCATTGAACGTTTGCTGACTCCGCGCGCGGCTTTGACGGTGGCGGAATATCTGGCGTTTACGCATCATCGTCACGTGCTGATCATCCTGACGGATATGACCAACTACTGCGAGGCACTGCGCGAAATCGCCGCGGCCAGTGAGGAAGTGCCGGGCAGGCGCGGCTATCCGGGTTACATGTATTCGGACCTGGCAAGTTTGTACGAACGTTCGGGACGCATCCACGGCAACCCCGGCTCGGTGACGCAATTGGTGATCCTGACCATGCCCGATGACGACATCACTCATCCCATCCCGGACTTGACCGGATACATCACCGAGGGACAGATCGTGTTGAGCCGCGACTTGCACCGAAAAGGTATTTCCCCGCCCATTGATGTTTTGCCATCCCTCTCGCGGCTGATGAACGAGGGCATCGGCACAGGAAAGACTCGCGCCGATCACCGCTCCGTCGCCGATCAACTCTATGCCCTGTATGCCGAAGGCCGTGACTTGCGCCGACTGGTGGCGATCATTGGCGAAGCGGCATTGTCCTCGGAGGATCGCCGTGTGCTAAATTTTGCCAGACGCTTTGAAGAAATTTTCATTGGGCAGGGAGTGGTCAACCGCGAAATCGTCGAGACGCTCGATCAGGCATGGGAGTTGCTCTCCCCCATGCCCGTCGAATTGCTCAAACGGATTCCGAAGGAATTCACTGAGCAATATCATAAACACAAAACGTAACGCGGCATTTATGTCGCAACTGAGAGGCGAGATCAATCTTGCGGTACGAGTGGAGCAGATAGAGAAATGAGCAACGTATCAGTCACCCGCATGGAACTTTTGGCCCGCAAGGCGCAAATTGCACTGGCGAGTCAGGGACGTGACCTGCTGGAACAAAAGCGCACGGCTTTGATGAAGGAGTTCATGCGTACTGCCGATACCGCGTTGGAACGTTCGGACGCGCTTCAAGTTTCCGCTGCCCATGCCAGCCAGTCACTTGCAAGGTCTGAGGCGATGGCGGGGGCGGAGTCTGTTCGCTCGGCCGCGTTGGCCTCTCGCGGCGGATTCAGTCTCGAGGTCACGACCAGAAGCGTGATGGGGGTGAGAGTCCCGCACATCGAGCAGAAAAGCGCATCCCGTTCATTGCTGGAACGAGGGTACTCGATTGTCGGCGCTTCGATCACGATTGATGAAACCGCTTCGGCTTTTGAACGGGAAGTCGAAGCCATCATCCAACTTGCCGAGACCGAACTGCGTCTCGCGCGCCTGGGCGATGAAATCCAGCGCACGTCCAGGCGGCTGAATGCGCTTGATCATTTTTTGATCCCGCGTCTCAAAGCGGAACGGGATTTCATCCAGATGGCTTTGGATGAACGCGAACGCGCCGATCATTTTCGGCTCAAACTGGTGAAGCGTTCCCTGGAACGGAAGCGAGAAATGGAAAAGCCCAGGTGAGGAGGTAGCTTATGTCTACCAATAAAAACAATAGTCGACCGATCACGGAAGATATGCATGCCGTTCTTGAGATGTCTCTCATTGAAGCATATTTGCAAGGCAAAGGATACACACTGGGAGATTTGAAGAAGCTGCCTGAAGCAGAAGCCAAACAGCTCATGAAGGAGGCGTCAGTCTTCGCATCCGGCAAGCTTGCCGAGTTGGAAGAAAGAGCACACTTCCTGCAGGAACTTCATGACGCGTATACAGGCGAATGAGTATTGCATTGTTGGGCAGCTTGTAGCTAAGAACCAAGCAACTGCTCCCCATGCCCAGCTTGACTTGAGATACGAGCAAAGGATCAACAATGCCGAGGTCGTTGGCAGAAGTTGAAGGTTTCCTGCATTGAGAGCGAGTGGCTGCTTATTGCACAGTAGATTGTAAGAACAGGCCTCACGTTGTCCCCGTATTCTTCACGTATGACGATGGCAAAGTATATGTACAGACGGATCGGGAATCGGTAAAGGTTCGTAACCTGCTGAGAAATCCTAATGCGGCTATTACAATTTACAGCGGAGATTTCGGGGAGGAAGCGGTAGTGATACAAGGACGGGCAAGAATCGTGAGTGATGATGAGTTCGTTAGAAGAACGCAAGAGCATATACACAAATATCAATTACAGTTGGACGAACAAGGAAGAGACTCATTTAGGAATATCCCTTTTTGACAGCACAGTACGCTGTGTGATCGAAATGACACCAGAGCGTTTGAAATTCTGGTGACATGCTCTCTCTCGGAAGGAATAGGAGTCCAGTATGTGGAAAAAGAGAAAGAGGTGACCTCGAACCTTCTACGATGTCCAACCCAGGGAATTGAAACGGGCAGTGGAAAAGATGTGCCATGAGTTGAGAAGTTCACCTTTTTCGGTGGCGCAGTTCTGTCACTTCGCTTTCATGATCGTCAGCATTGCCTGCTGAGCAGCGTTTTGTCTTGAAAACCAAGTGCGCGATCTCAGTGGCGATTGCGAAGTTGCTGCTGGGCAATCGTAGCTGTATTGGGTCATCTCGAGCAGCTCGAAAATATGCCGTTGCAAAAACATTCCATACGATTGTCCTGATATCTGCTCAATGATGTAGTTCAACAAACGTAACCTGGAGTGCGGAACGAACGGCTGACAAATATCACTTGGCGGCCCCGGGCTTTCTTGTTACGCTTAAATTGGTCAGTCAGAATAAGAGAAAACTGTTTTATTGGATTCTTCATCTTTCCCAAATATCTGCTTCCTATCCCATCATAATTTTAGGCCTGTATTGCAACGCCTCCGCCAGATGCGCGGACTGAATCTCATCACTCCCCGCTAAATCGGCGATGGTGCGTGAAAGTTTTAAAATTCGGTGATAAGCCCGCGCGGATAACTGCAATTGACTCATCGCCGCCCGCATCAAGCTCTGACCTTCGGCCTGCAACTGACAAAATTGCCTGATCTCCCCGATGCGCATATCGGCGTTGGAGATGATATTCGTTGATACGGTTTTCGATATTAGAGAGTCGGGATTCGTGAATCGGGTTTGCTGAATATTTCTTGCGGCTTGCACACGTCTACGTATCGCTTCACTTGTTTCGCTTACTTTATTCCCGCTTAACTTTTCATAATCAACTCTTGGGACTTCGATGTGGATGTCGATGCGGTCCAGCAATGGACCTGAGATTCGTTTTTGATATTTCGTTACCATTGCAGGTGCACAGGTACATGGTTTAAGTGAGTCGCCATACCAGCCGCAGGGGCAGGGATTCATTGCAGCGATCAATTGGAAGTTTGCTGAAAAAGTGAGTGAGCCTTTTGCGCGGCTGATGGTGACAACTTTATCTTCCATCGGCTGGCGCATCACTTCGAGGACGCGTGTGCCGAATTCGGGGAACTCGTCTAAAAATAAAACACCTCGATGTGCCAGGGAGATTTCACCAGGCTTGGGGATATTTCCTCCACCCACCAAGCCTGCATGTGAAATGGTATGATGCGGTGCGCGAAACGGGCGATGGCGAATTAATGCTGTACCTGTGGGCAACTGGTCTGCAACAGAATAAATGCGTGTAACATCCAACGATTCTTCGATGCTCATCTCTGGGAGAATGCCAGGCATGGCGCGCGCAAGTAAAGTTTTTCCCGCGCCAGGGCTTCCTACCATCAGTACATTGTGTCCGCCAGCCGCGGCGACTTCGAGTGCGCGCTTGACGTGTTCCTGTCCCTTTACCTCGCTGAAGTCTGTCGGCGTGAATAAAGGTTCGAGTGAATCTGCCGAGGGGAGATAAGGCTCAATAAGACGGCGACCCGCTAAATGGTCGAAGAGATCCGCAAGCGTTTTGACCGGGATAATCTCAAGGTCGGGAATCAAGGCTGCTTCGGGCGCATCCACTTCAGGGACGAACATCCGCTTGAATCCACTTGCGCGGGCAGTGGCGGCCATTGGAAAAACGCCGCGCGCGTGACGCACAACGCCGTCGAGTGAAAGTTCGCCGATGACGATTGTGTTTTCAACTTTGTCATGAGGGAGAAAACCCGCAAGGACGATGACGCCGAGCGCGATGGGGAGGTCGTAGGAGGGACCTTCTTTGCGGACTGTGGCGGGCGCAAGATTGACAACGATGCGATGACGAGGGAAATGCAAGCCTGCGTTTTTCACGGCGGTTTGCACGCGCTCGCGACTCTCCTGCACAGCGGTATCGGGCAAACCGACAATGGTCATGCCGGGCAAGCCGTTGGTGTAATCCACTTCCACTTCAACAATGACGCCTTCAAGACCAACGACAGCGCAGGAAAATATTCGAGCAAGCATATTTGAAGTTTAGACGAGGGAGGAAGAAAAGTCAATTCACTGATGTGGGAAATTGGGTATTGAATCGCGAGTGGGTTTGTTCTATACTGAATTTGGGATAGGTTCTTTTTTGCACGTTTCACACAGGAGGTGTGAGATGAAAACCGATTCAAGTCAATCAATGTGGCGGCCCAGCACAAAGCTTGGTTGGTGGTCGGTCAGACTGGCGGCAGCGTTCGTAATTCTCATGGTTATCAACAACACTATTTTCATGCGCTTGCCGGAGGATGTAACGTGGCGGGTAACAGTATTACCCTTCTACGGTATTTTTATGATGTTGTGCGGGCTGACCGCTGGCATTGTCGGACTGGTCGCGGTGATACGACAGCACGAGCGTTCGCGGCTCGTCTGGCTTACCATGTTACCCGGGCTGTTCGCCCTCTTCTTCATCCTCGGCGAATTCCTGGTGCCGCATTAAGTCCTTCGGGTTGGGGGACTCGAACCTGTAGGCGTTACTCTCATCCAAAATCGCGGCTATAATCCGCCGCATGACATCCTACCCTCGCGCACATTTCTGGACCCGCGATAGCGGTATCCTCCTCGGGGGATTCTTTGTCACCATTTTTTTGATCGTTTACATTTGGTGGCCGCTGGCGGAGGAATATTTTACCTATGTGGATTGGAGCGGCGCGTGGTGGCTGTACATGGATTGGCTGTTGCTCGGCGTTTTCCTGTTCATGTCCATTACCATCATTGCGCGGGCGATTCTCAAAACGGATATGTTGATCGTTTTTGTTGGCATCTGTGGCGGACTCGCGATTGAGTCATGGGGCACACAAACGAATCTCTGGCATTATTACACAGCAGAGCGCCCGCCCTTGTGGATTATCCCTGCCTGGCCGATTGCTAGTTTGTCTATTGATAGAATTGCAAGATTTTTAGATTGGACTGTTGAACAAGCAAGCAAACGAAGCAAGACAACTAATCTCCAATCTCTATTCTCTATTTTCTATTGGCTGACCTTCGCTTCCTTCTTGACCTTGATGCTGGTCTTTGTTTCCCCAACATTTGACAAGTCCTATACATGGTTGGCCATGATCTTGTGCATTCTCCTGATCGTCACGCCAACGGATCATCGCTTTGCTTTGCTGACATTCATTGCAGGCACAGGTCTTGGTTACTATCTGGAACTGTGGGGCACAACCCGTGAGTGCTGGACGTATTACACAAATGAAACCCCCCCATTATTTGCGGTGCTCGCGCATGGCATGGCAGCTGTCGCATTTTGGCGGGCGGGATTGTATGTGAAAATGGTTTGGGGGAAGGTGGTTGTGACATTCATCCTCCTTGACAGGCGGGGGAATCAGCGTAGAATGTGACCTTGTGGTCATATGACTTGGAGGTCACATTTTGCCCAAGCAGACATTTTTCAATCTCCCCGAAGAGAAGCGAAAAACCATCGTCAACGCTGCGATATATGAATTTGCGGAGTATGGTTTTGAAGCCGCGTCCATCAACCGCATCGTGGCGAACAGCGGGATCTCGAAGGGCAGTTTCTATCAATATTTTGAAGACAAACTGGATGTCTTCAAACATCTGATTGATATGCTTGCGCATGAAAAGATGGAATTCTTCATGGATAAGCATCCGTCAAGCACAAACATGGATACGTTTCAATATTACCGCTGGATGATAAAGACCGGCATGGAGTTCAACTCCACGAACCCGCGCCTGGTGCAAGCCATCGGCCGCGTGCTGCTAGGTGAAGGTATGTATTATGGAAAGGATTTTGAAGAGTACCGCAAACAGTCCACTCGTGCGCTGACAGCGATGATCCAGCAAGCCATCGAACGCGGCGAGGTTGACCCAAGCGTGGACGTGGACCTGGCGGTGATGATCATGGAAACATGGAATAACGCGATCAGCACGTATTTTCTCAATGAAGGCATGAAGCAGAGGGACATCATGAAATGGGTGCGTTCTGCAAAAACACAGGAAGTCATTGATAAGCTGTTGTATGTGATGGAATACGGCTTGCGTAAAACGGAATCGGAATTCACATCCGCAACATAGAAAGGAAGTCACCATGAATTTGTACCTGCGCCTTGCGTGGCGCAATGTCTGGCGGCAGCGCCGCAGAACGCTCCTGATCGCTGTTGGCATGGGCGTCACGATGTCCCTGCTAGTGTTCTACGACGGGCTCATCGGCGGGTTCGAACAGGCAATTTATGGCAATGCCATTCAGTTGCTGGGAGGCAATATTCAAGTCCATGCGCTCGGCTACAACGAGAAGGCGGGACGAAAGCCATTGCTCCCGATGGAGAACCCGGATACCGTTGTACAGGCGGCGGAGGCGCACCCCGAAGTTGTGATTGCATCGAAACGCATCGTCACCAGCGGATTGGTCACCAACCGCGAAGGCGCGTTCGCTATCTCGATCATCGGTGTTGAAACCGACAAGGAAGTCCAAATCACACCGGTGGCGGATAATATATCGAGCGGGCGTTACCTGAACCCGGACGATGGCGACCTGATCGTCATCGGACAGGGACTGGCTACCGCCATGCAAATCGAAGTTGGCGACCGCATCACGATGGTCGGCAGTTCGACCCACGAGCAGACACGTCAACGCACGATGACAGTTGTTGGTATCTATGATGTAGGCGTGCCTTCGGTTGAAAAGACTACGATCTACATATCCCTTGGCGAGGCACAGCAACTGTTCGGTCTGGATGGGCAGGTAACCGAAGTGGTTGTTTCCCTGAAACAGATCGGACAGGAAGCGGGTGTGATCAATACCATCAACAATTCGACGCCGGGTTATGAAGTGGAAAGTTGGGAAACATCCATCCCGGATTTGAAAAAGACCATGGACATGAAAACGTCGGTCATGAGCGTCTTTGGGATCTTTATGCTGGGCATCGCCGCCATTGGCATTCTCAACCTGTTGATGATGGCGGTCTTCGAGCGCACACGCGAGATCGGCATCATCGGCGCGCTGGGATTGAAACCGCGCGAGATCACCTTCCTGTTCCTGTTGGAGGGAATCCTGATCGGTGTGATGGGAGCGGTATTGGGCGCGATTTTAGGGACGCTTATCAATGGAATACTCGGTGTTGTTGGCCTTGACTACAGTCAGTTCGCCAACCTGACCGAATATACCGCCCTGATCAGTGGAAGCATCTATCCTCAATTGGTTCCATTGAAGGTGCTTCAGCACGCGCTCACGGTTGCCATCATTGCCGCACTTGCAGCGTTGTACCCGGCAATCGAAGCTTCCAGGCGTGAACCGGCGGAAGCGTTGCATTACGTTTAATCTGCTCCAAGCCGCCGTCCTCGGCGGCGGTCGCCGGGGACGGCGACCTGAGCAAAAGGAAATCTTATGATGAATTATTTCAAAATGGCGTATCGCAATTTGGGCAGGCATCGCCGCCGCTCCATCCTTTCGGGGCTGGCTCTTGCCATGGGAACGGCATTGCTGATGTTCATCGCTGCCTTCTTTCAAGGCGAAATGCGCAGTTCCATGGAGACCACCCTGCGTCTCAACAGCGGACATATCCAGGTGCAGGATGCGGATTATGACCCCGACAAACTCAGCGTCGCCTGGGAATATCTGATCGAGAACCCGGAGCAGGTTGCGGCGCAGATCGAAGCGATTGACCAGGTCCGGGCGGCAACCCCGCGCCTCTTCGCAAGCGGAATCGTATCTGCGTTGGATGAATCCATTGGCGTCCAGATCATGGGTATCGTTCCCGATTCTTCAGCGAATGATCCTTATCGCCAATTGGTCTCCGGCGAATTCATCACTGCCGATGACCGCGAAGGAATCGTGATCGGGTATCCACTGGCAGAGAGTTTGGGGCTAAAAGTTGGCGACCAACTCAACCTGTTGGTGAACACATCCGAAGGCAATGTGGACGAGCAAAAGTTCGCCGTGCGCGGCATCTTTTCAACCGGCACAACCGCCTACGACAAGGGCATTGTGCTCCTGCCGCTCGCCAAGGCGCAGGCATTTTCCGGCGCGGGGAATCATGCCAGCATAATCTTTATCCTGTTGAAGGATCGCGAACAAGCAGACGTTGTTGCCGCCGCAATCCAGGGCAGTGGCTATCAGGTCAAGACCTGGACCGAGTTGAACGAACTGCTCGTGCTGGTCAACGATTTTTCAAACGCCTACCTCATGATCATTAACTTGATCATACTTGGCGTAACCGCCACGGTCATCGTCAACACATTGCTCATGTCTGTTTTTGAACGCACACGTGAGATCGGGATTCTCTCCGCCATCGGCATGAAAGGCAGACAGGTTGTCACCCTCTTTCTTGCCGAAGCCAGTTTGCTGGCTTCGGGCGGAATCACTTTTGGCTCGTTGATCGGTTGGGCGCTCTCTGCCTATTTCGGCAAAGTCGGCGTCTACTTTGGCGATCTGGGTATCAGCAACGATATGCTCCTGCAAGATCGCATTTACACCTACCTGACCTTGGAATCCGCGGTCAACCTGATCATCACAGCATTCATAATCACCGTACTTGCTTCACTCTATCCGGCGCGTATGGCATCCCGCATGGAACCGGTCGAAGCCTTACATGGAAATTAAGCTAATTTGCCCTCACCTCAACCCTCTCCCGTTGGAGAGGGGACTTCCTTCCCCCTTTTTGGGGAAGGACTGGGGATGAGGGAAAAGGAGAACCATCATGGAAGTCGCAAAATTAACAGATGTCACCCGCGTTTACAAGATCGGCGAAGTGGAGACCCGCGCCTTGAACGGCGTCAGCTTAACGATTGGGAATGGTGAGTTCACTTCCCTGGTTGGACCTTCCGGCTCCGGCAAGACCACCCTTTTACAACTCATCGGCTGTCTCGACCAGCCCACATCCGGCAAAGTGGTCATTGACGGCAAAGAGACCACCAACCTGAACCGCAACCAGCGCGCCGACCTGCGCAAAGGGACGATCGGTTTTGTGTTCCAGTTCTTTGCCCTCATCCCCACGCTGACCGCCTACGAAAACGCGGAAATGCCGCTCCTGCTCAACGGCAAGAACGCGGCGGAGCGCAAACAGCGCGTGATGGAATTGCTAAAAGCGGTGGATATGACCGACCGCGCTCACCACCGCCCCGATCAACTCTCCGGCGGACAACAGCAGCGCGTCGCTGTCGCCCGAGCGCTGGCCACCAATCCCAAACTGATCCTCGCTGACGAACCCACCGCGAATTTAGACACAGAGAATGGTGAGCAGGTCATGGAGATCATGAAGAAACTCAACAAAGAGACCGGCACCACCTTTGTCTTTGCCACGCACGACCCGCGCGTCATCAAATATGCGACCCGCGTGGTCACATTGCAGGATGGACTGATCACAAACAACGGCAAGGCATCCGCAAAATAGATGCTGGAGTGAAAAGAATGAAAAAAGTTTTATGGGTTCTCGGCATACTGGCGCTTGTGTTAGCCGCCTGTGGTTCATCCTCCACGCCGACTGCAATCCCGACGGTCATGCTGGATGACATCGATGTGGATAGTTCGGCTCCCGTCTCGCGTGGAACTGTTACCGCTTCGGGGGTTGTCCTGCCTGCCCGGGAAGCGAGTATGGCATTTACTGTGGGCGGCAATGTAAAAACGGTGAACGTCGCCGTTGGTGGGCGTGTGCGAGCCGGGCAGGTGTTGATCGAATTGGATAACACCATCGCCCGCTTGGAAGTCGAGCAGGCGAAGCGCGCGCTCCGGGAGTTGACCTCCCCGGCCTCCATCGCGGCGGCGGAGCGGGCGGCTGCATCCGCGCAAAAGGATATGGAAGACGCGCAAAACAAGGTATATGCGCTGGACCTCCCGCGCGCTTCCGAACTCAAACTTGATACTGTAAAATCCGACCTCGCATTGGCAAAAAGGCAACTGGCGCTCGCTTCCGACGAGTATCGAAGGGTTGATAGACTGCCCGAAGGCGATAGCAAAAAAGCCAAAGCGTTGGCCGCCTTGACCGCCGCCGAAATGCGGGTAAATCAATTGCAAGCCGAATATGATTGGTACACCGGCAAACCAACCGAAACGGATGCCGCCATTGTCCGCGCTAATTTCGCAGGTGCAGAAGCCGCCGTTCAGGAAGCGGAATGGTACCTGGCGGCGTTGAAAGGGGAGCCGGTCCCGCCGGAAGCGACGGGCTTTCAACTCACTCAACTGCAGCAGGCAAGGGATAATCTCGAAGCCGCGCAGGCAAGGCTTGACAATACGCGCCTGACCGCGCCATTCAACGGCGTGGTTGCCGCCATCAGCATCAGCGCAGGCGAGTTCGCCTCCCCCGGCCTGCCGTTGATCGTCGTCATTGATATGGATCATTTTCAGGTTGAGACCACCGACTTGAGCGAACTCCAGATCACGAAGGTAAAGGTGGGCGATGCTGCCACTATCAGTGTGGATGCATTAAACCAGGAATTCAACGGCGAGGTCATCAGCATCTCACCGCTGGCGAACACACTCGGAGGCGACGTCGTTTACAAAGTGACGATTGACTTCGATGAAACGCCCGCGGGTCTGCTTGGCGGTATGAGCGCCACTGTGGAAATAAGTGATAAGTAGACAGGTAAACAGGTAAACAAGGAGACAAGTAAGTAATTCGTGCCTGTGTACCTGTCTACCCGTCTACTTTTACAACACTCACAGGAGAATCCCATGACCACCATCACTGTCATCGGCGCAGGCAGCGCATCATTTGGCGAGAACACCCTCTCCGCATTGCTTCGCTCCCAAAAATTGAAAGGCTCCACCTTACGTTTGGTGGATCGCAATCTGCAAAGCCTGGATATCGTTCACAGATTAGCGAAGCGATTAAATAAGGAATGGGATTCAAAATTCAATATCACTGCCCATGCACATCATAAAGAGGCTCTCGAAGGCGCGAACTTCGTGGTCTCCGCCATTGAAGTCGGTCCACGCGAGGAGTTGTGGAAATCCGATTTTGAAATCCCATTGAAGTATGGCGTGCGTCAACCGTATGCAGAAAATGGCGGACCCGGTGGTTTTGCGCATGCCGCGCGGAATGTGAAGCCTGTGTTGGAAATCATCCGCGACATGGAGCAGGCTTGCCCGGAGGCCTGGTTTATCAATTTCACAAATCCGATGGTGCGTATTTGTGATCTCGTTAATCGTCACAGTAAAATAAAGGCCGTTGGTTTATGCCATCAAATTTACATCGGCTATTGCATGGTGGGAATTGCGCTTGCAAAGGAACTCGGCATTCAAGTGCCGAATGGGCTCGAAGGCATGCAAGCCGACATCCTGCAGCACCCGCTTCAACAAATGGTGATTCATCAAACTGTCCCGTTGATAGACATCCGCGCGGCAGGCACAAATCATTTTTCCTGGATCATTTCCGTGCATGATAAAAGAACAGGACAGGATTTATACCCGTTTTTGAAGAAACGCTTTTTCGATCTTGAAGAAAAATTTGAACCGCTCACGCGCCGCGTTTTTCATGACTTTGGCTTGTTGCCGATCCCCGGCGACACCCACCTCTGCGAATACCTGCCGTGGATGAGCGATCCTGTCACCAAACCTTGGGAAAAATTCAACATCCGTTTGTATGATTGGAAAACAATGGCAGGTGTGCGTGATTTTAGTTTGGATCGCTTAAACGAAATGGCGAACGATAACATGACGATTGAAGGGTTGTTGGATACAAATTCAGAAGGCGCTTTGGAGATGATCGAGAACATTGCGCTTGCAGGCAACCATTATCATCTCGCTGCAAACCTGCCCAATGCAGGTCAGATTGCCAATCTGCCTTTGGGTGCAATCGTTGAGACCCCAGTGCATATCAATGCGGCCGGGATTCATCCTGTGCATGTTGGGAATTTGCCAGAATCCATTGCTGAGTTATGCCGCCGGGAGTTAATAGTCTCACAATTGTGTGTTGATGCCGCTGTTGAAGGTAGTTATGAAAAAGCATTGCAATGTCTATTGCTTGATCCCATCGTCCATGACATGGATGCCGCAAAGAATATTCTGGATGATTATTTGAAGACCTACAAAGAACATTTACCACAGTTCTGGGAATAAAAAATAATTAAAACATTGTAATCAATGATCAATAAAGAGATGCAGAATATTTTTCTGCATCTCTTTTATTGTAAATAGATAAAGATATTAAAATATTTATTGAGAATTGATGGATATGGATGTTTATGTCGCACAATATTTTAAGAAAACTGTATGTGCAAAAACCTTTACATAATTCAATAGTTGTATAACAATAAACACATAATCAATGATTTTATGTTTATCATCATTGATTGAATCATAAAACGGTGATCACATATGTTGTTCGTTGAAATCGAATCTACATTAGATCATAAAAAGGAATGACAATAAAGGAAAGATCATGAATATTTGTGTATTGACAAGCACACCTGATGCAGACGATCTTCCGTATGACCCATCGCCATACATGAAAGGCTATCGTTGGAAACAACATTTGGTAGCGCCAGCGCATGTTGAAAAACAAATTAAAGATCTGATGGATGACGGTGTGGATGCCTTCGTCAATTTATGTGACGGCACACCGGATGATGCACTTTCGGGCATTGCACTTGTGCATGCGCTTGAAAAATATAACGCCGCATTCACAGGCGCGGATTCAAAATTCTTTGACCCCACCCGTGATGAAATGAAAAATGCCGCACGGCGTGTGTCTGTACCCACTCCCAATTGGATCTTTGTCAATCGCGCAGAAGATGCTGAAAAAGTTGTGAAGCGCTTGAAATTCCCGATGTTGGTCAAACCACCCCACGGCTATGCCAGTGTTGGCATCCGCCGCAATTCCAGAGTGGAAACAATTGAGCAGTTGCGCGAACAACTAAAACTTGAGATTGCTGAATTCG
This sequence comes from Chloroflexota bacterium, assembly GCA_016866215.1. GTDB lineage: Bacteria > Chloroflexota > Anaerolineae > Anaerolineales > Villigracilaceae > Villigracilis. The sequence goes on from VGNE01000006.1 coordinate 61,076, forward strand.
GACGCGCATTGATCGAAGAGTTCATTGAAGGGCGCGAATTTACCTGCCTGATATCAGAGAATCCCGACGACCCCAGGAAATCGGTCACATACACCCCGGTTGAGTTTATCTTCCCGGTCGGCGAAACTTTCAAGCACTATGAAATGAAATGGGTTGAATATGAAAAAATGTCCGTGGCTGTGGTCACTGACTGGCGTATAGAAAAGACCCTGCGCGAGCAAACCATGCGTGTCTTCAAAGAGCTGGGCGGAAATGGCTACGCCCGTTGTGATTATCGCATGGACTCAAATGGCGTGATTTACATGCTTGAGATCAATCCCAATTGCGGCATATTCTATCCGCCGCATGAGCCCGGTTCGGCAGATTTCTCGCTTCTCAACGACCCGGTCAACCATATCAGGTTTATGAGGTTGATCATTCGAAATGCCCTAAGACGGCAGACACGCATTGCCGCGGAAAAGATTATTAAGCGCCAGCACCGCAAACGCTCAGTCGAAGTTGAGCAGTTGGCCTTCAATATGTAAAAAGATGGGACACAGAAATGTGTCCCATCTTTTTTATCCTTTAATTAGACTCGCTCCCTCGCTTGCCTTGCAGATATAAACACTCGCCTCCAAACCTGACCTTTGCCTGTATGCCGCTGAAACAGCATTTGCAAACTCTTTGGCATTCTGCTCCTTTACCAAAGCGACAGCGCAGCCTCCAAATCCTGCGCCGGTCATGCGCGCGCCGTAGCAACCCTCCTGTTCACGGGCGCAATCCACTATGATGTTGAGCGCGTCGTTGGTCACTTCGAAGTCGTCACGCAGGCTGTCGTGACTGGCATCGAACAACTCTCCCAGCCGTTTTATATTCCCTGCTTTCATCACATGGACTGCCTCCAGCACGCGCGCGTTCTCGGTGATTATATGCTTCGCCCTTTTTAACATCACTTCATCCAATCTTTCCTCTTTCCCCCCTTCGACTGGACTCACATTGTCCCGATGCTCTTTCGGGAGGGCAAGCTTTCCTCGTTCAAACTCCTCCACGCTGACATCGCGCAACGCCTTCACCCCAAACCAACGTGCCGCCTCTTCACATTGACTGCGTCTTTCATTGTAAGTTGAGACCACCAGCCCGCGCCTTGTGGATGTATCAAGAATTACAATTGAAACACCTTTTGGCAGGAGTACATGCTGAAATTCTAGCGAACGGCAATCCAAAAATAAAGCATGGCCTTCCTTGCAGACTGCACTCGCCATTTGATCCATGATGCCGCAATTAACCCCGACCCATTCATTCTCGGCCTTTTGTGCGATCTTTGCCATCCTTGGCGCATCCCACGTAAAACCGGAGACGGCGGCAAATGCACGTGCAACTGCCAATTCCACCGCCGCAGAGGAAGATAAGCCAGCTCCGCGCGGGACATTGCCTGTAATGATTGCGTCGAAGCCGTTTAATTCATAGCCTGCTTCCTGTAGTTGATATGCAATACCTTTTGGATATTCCAACCAGCCACTGCCTTTCGTGAGTGCATTTAACTCGAAAACTGAATCAGCTTGCAGGCTTGCATTGGTCGGCGTCGGAATATCCAGGGAAAAGAGGCGCACGGTTTTATCGGCTCGCGGACGAAGCGCAAGCCAGACGGCACGGTCAATTGCCATGGGCAGGACAAAGCCGTCGTTGTAATCGGTATGTTCGCCGATTAGATTAACCCGTCCCGGCGCGCGGACAATGATTTCAGTTTCGGAGTTAAAATAGGCTGCAAAAGACTGCTTGAGATTTCGAATGTTCATCATCGCGGTTATACCATAGCAAAGGCACTACGTGACCGATCTCGAATTGCTCGAAAAATATGAACCCGTGTTACGGTTCGCGAAAAGCGAGCGTTTTTTTCCAATGGCGGTTGAACCCTATTTGGATATTGTTCGCTTTTCCCCAGTGAGCGCATGGGGTGGCGGAGTTGTTTGCCCATTTGAATGAACCGCTGATTGATAAGATCGGCAGACTCACAAGTGAACAGTATTATCTGCGGTTTGTGAACAAGCCTTTGAATGATTCGGATGCCTGGGTATGGTGGGGAACGCTTTCGTTAATGGGTGTTGCGGCGGGTTGGTTTTCAGGGGAATACCCTCAAGGAAGGAGTTGTTAAATCGAGCAGTTACTTGAAGCGCATTATGTCTGACCGTAAGACGACCCGCCCGCCTATAAAGGAATGGAAGCCCGTGCTATTGAATTCCGAGCCGATTTGGGTACAATATAAAGGATTGTGGGGTGTAAAAAGTTTGTTGAACGATGAATCGGGTCCGCCTGGCCCCAAGTGGGACAGACCCATGAAAGATCAGATTGGCGTGAACCGGCGTATCCGCTGGGATAAACCACTGGATTGGCTTGCAGAGTTGGAAAAACATTCCTATTACAAAGCGCCGCACGCATTTCAGACATCCGTAATTAATTCAGAATTATGATATATACTCGTAATTCCTTCCAGAAAATCTGGTACTCTATATCAAGCGGCAGGATCATAACAAGGAGAAAACCATGTCCATTCCACAGATTCTTGAAGTTGCTATAGGCCTGATCGTTATCTATTACCTTTTGGGTTCAGTGGTGTCGCTAATTACACAATGGATCAATGAAGCGTTTGAGTCGCGTGGTAAAGCTTTGCAGCAATATTTGATCAAGATCGTCGGCGAGAAAAAGGTCGAAGATCTGATAAGACTGCCCCAGGTGCAGGCGTTGCGCCCCATTCGATATAAGAATTTCCTGAGTGTGTTTGGTTCAATCACTGAACCTAAAAAACTGGAGAAAATCCCGGTTGCAATTTTGGTGGATGCGTTTTTCGATCTTTCCGGTTTAAGCAGAAAAAAAGAAATGGATCTGCTTCAGTTGGCCGAAATAATCGACAAACTACCTGATTCCGAGGGTAAAAATGCATTTATAAGTTGGATCAATCAGGGCGTGACCAATATCGCTGATTTGCGTATGCGTACAACGGCTTACTTTACAGGACTGATGGAGCAGGCCGCAGATACCTTCCGCGCGCGTGCCCGCAGTTTTGTGATCATGCTTTCCATTGGAATTACGATCCTGCTCGGTACCGATAGCATTCAACTTGCAGAGACGCTTTGGACGAATGTCGAGTTACGTGCCATCGCCGCCGCTCAGGCAGATGCGGTTGTGGCAGAAGGCGGCGCGAATGCAGATTTGTCCGATCTTCTCGATGACCTCGATCAATTTTCCATTAAGATTGGCTGGTGGCAAACACAGGAATTCCCAAAATCCCCCGACGTGGAGGCATGGGCTTTATTCATTTTCTGGAAGGCGCTGGGACTGGGCATCACTGCCGTGGCTGTCTCGCAGGGAGCATCCTTCTGGTACGATGTGCTGAAGAAAGTATCATCACCTGCCACAAGCACCAGCAGTAGTAAGAGTAGTGGTGGGGGGAGTAGCAGCACGAGTAGTAGCAGCAGCGGATAAATATGGCACAAAAAAATTCCGAGGTGATAAGCCTTGGAATTTTTTATTTGCTTGACCATCTCGCATAGACCGCCTGTGAAAGCAGGCGGTTTGCGCTTGTTTCGCGGATGACCAATTCGCCGCTGTCAATTTCCCCATTATATATTTTCATCATTTCATCAAGCACCTGCGCCACATGAATGGCAGATGCGCGCACTGCATAGACGGTGACAATCACAAAAAGTGGATTGTCGCTTAGACAGGCGCGGCACAGATCTAATAAATTGGGCAGGGATTTATACACTTCCCACACTTCGCCTTTGGGCCCGCGTCCGAATTTTGGCGGATCAAGAATGATGCCGTCATATTTCACACCCCGTTTTGCTTCGCGTTGGACATATTTTACAGCGTCCTCCACGATCCAGCGGATGGGCTTGTCACTTAAACCTGAGAGTGCCTGATTCTCTCGCGCCCAACTCACGGATTTTTTGGAAGCGTCCACATGAGTCACTTGCGCGCCAGCCGTCGCCGCCGCGAGAGTAGCCAAACCTGTGTAACCAAATAGGTTGAGAATATTCGGTTGGCCCCTTCGACTACGCTCAGGGTGAAGTCCTGCCTTTCGGATGGAATTAGCCATAAAGTTCCAATGAGAGGCGACTTCAGGAAACACACCGAGGTGACGGCCTGGTGTGGTCATCGCCCAAAAGCGTAATTGCCCCTCTCCCTTAAGGAGAGGGGTTGATGAGGTGAGGGGATATTTCATCTCCCATTTTTCATCCATTTGTTTCTTAAAATCCCAATGACCGCCGCTTTCCTCAGCCGATGCCTGAAACACAGCGTGGACATTATTCCATTCGGATGCGGGCAATGCGCGACTCCACATGGCTTGGGGTTCGGGTCGTGAGAAAATATATTTTCCGAAGCGCTCCAGTTTCGAGCCGTCGCCAGAATCAAGCAATTCATAATCTTTCCAGGCGGAGGCTTCGAGTAGTGAAAAAACAGGGGATTTTTGCATGGATATTATTGGACTGTCTTACAAATGGGTTGAAATGACCAGTTTCCCCACTTGATTTTTTGCCACAAACCTGTATAATGTGGGAACAAGTGGTAAGAAGTGGTAAGGACGCCGGGATGCCCGGCGTTCAACGCATTAAAAGGATAAGTAGCACAAATGTTCTTGGGTCAATACCAACACAACCTCGATGACAAGGGACGCCTGATGATCCCGGCGCGCTTCCGTCAGTTGTTGGATGGCGACGCCTTCATTACGCAGGGCTTTGATAAATGTCTCATGGTGATGACAGGATCTTATTTCAAACAGGTCTATGAGCGAATCGAAGCCATGAACCTTGCGGACCCAACCGCGCGCCTCTTGCGCCGCTTGATTTTATCCAATGCTTACCCTGTGGAGGTGGATAAGATCGGGCGCATGCTTGTGCCGCAAAACCTGCGTACCTTCCTCGCGATTGAGAATGGTGAACTGGTGGTGGCAGGGCAGGGCGAATATTTCGAGGTGTGGATGCCTGCTCTTTGGAGCGAACAAATGACTCAATTGCAGGATACCGAAGCCAACAAAGCGCGCTTCTCCACGCTCGATCTTTCTAAGACACAATCGTAGCGGCGACTCTTATTCTTGCCCATACAGGGCAGGCACACCCACAGGGTGCTTCGCGAAGACCTGCCCCTGCGAACAAACACGATGCAACATAAACCTGCACTTTACCAAGAGATTATACACGCACTGCAACCCAAACGCGGCGGTCGTTATGTGGATGGCACTTTGGGCGCGGGCGGTCACGCTCGCGGGATCCTGGAGGCTTGCGCGCCAGATGGGCAACTGCTCGGTCTTGATGTGGACCCGCAGGCTTTGGCGCTTGCTCGTAAGAACTTGGCTCCTTATGAGGGACGCATTCATCTCGCGCAAGCCTCCTACACCACAATCACCAAGCAACTCGCCGACTTGCAATGGGATTCGGTGGATGGCATCCTGTTTGACCTCGGCGCATCCTCCATGCAATTTGATAACGCTGAGCGCGGATTTTCATTTATGCACGATGGCCCGCTCGATATGAGATTTGGCCCGCAGGCATTAATGAGCGCCGAGCAAATCGTCAACGGCTATGACGAAAAAGAACTGGCTGAGCTGATCTTCCGTTACGGCGAAGACCGCGACTCAAGAAAAATCGCCAAAGCGATAGTGATCAACAGACCGCTTCGCACAACCCGCGAACTGGTTGCTGTTATCGAAAGAGCATCTCCCCGCAGAGGTGACCGAGTGCACCCGGCCACGCAGACCTTTCAGGCTTTACGGATCGCCGTCAACAATGAATTGGCATCCGTGCAGGAAATGCTTCCGCAGGCAGTGGCAGGCCTAAAGTCTGGAGGCAGATGCGCGGTGATCTCCTTTCACTCGCTGGAAGATCGCATCGTCAAAGACTTCTTTCGCGAACAAAGCAAGGAATTGGTGAATCCACTTTACGAAAGAATTTACGAAGTTGAACGCAAGGCTGTTGTGAAATTAATAAATAAGAAACCAATCCTGCCCTCTGAGGAAGAAATTAAAGAAAACCCGAGGGCGCGCAGCGCAAAACTTAGAGTTGTTGAAAAGATTTAATGGTTTGTTGGTGGTCGAGTAGCCCCGCATGTTTTCGCGGGGCGTATCGAGAACACATAAGAAAAAAAATGAACATACCGAACGTAAATCACTACATCCACGCATATAAAATTGCTCCCTGGCGTATTCAACGCCAGTGGATCGGTAACGTGTTGCTTGCTGTGGTTGCGCTTGCCATGGTTGCCGCACTTTATCTCAATATTACATCGCGAACCGCAATTGCCGGGCGCGAGATCCAAGACCTGACCTATTCAATCACTGTCAGCCAGCAGGTGAGCGGAGATCTGCAAACACAGCTCGCTTCGTTAACCTCTGCCAGCGCAATGGACCACCGCGCGCGCGAACTTGGTTTCCGCCCCATGGAAACGGATGAAATGGAATATCTGATTGTGCCGGGGTATTCCGCGCCTCAACCGTATATTTTAGTGTCCGCGCCGCACCTGCAATTGAGCGCTCTGACCATTCCACCGCAATATAATCAGTCATTGTTGGATTGGATGGATGAAAAAATATCACCCTCCCGAGGTCAGCAATGAGACAGCAATATGCGCGCCGTACTCAGGCCCTGGCTGCTGTGATGGGATTTATTGCGTTTGCCATTATTGTGCAAATAACACGGATTCAAAACAGCGCCGAAGCAGATTTCTTTCGTCAGCAGGCCGAGAACTATGCTTATGTTCTGCATACCTTTTACCCGGACCGCGGCGAGATTTATGACCGCAATGGCCGTTTGTTGGCGGGGAATAAAACCGTGTATGAGATCGGTGTTGATCTGAGCACCGTGAAGGATGCTCATGCGATTGCATTTGCAGTCAGCTCAGAACTTGGCATGGATTACGATAAGATGATCAATGAAATTCAAAATCCGCCTGAAGGTCTTTCTTATCTAGTCATTGCGGATTTTATTGAGGCACAGCCAGTCTTGAACCTTCAAGCGTTGAAGAAAGCCTTGCAAGATCAGTCTCCAGAAGGAACTCGGGGCGGGCTGACTGGACTGCAGTTCAAATCTCATCCACAACGAAGTTATCCTGAAGACGCGCTAGCATCCAATATCATTGGTTTTGTCAGCCGCGAAGGACGAGGATATTTTGGCATTGAAGAAAAATATGATACTTTGCTGGCGGGCAACCCCGTGCGGGCCTATGTTCCCACAGACCCGAACAAAGCTTTTGAGATTCAACGCATGCCAGATGGCACCACGCTCATCTTAACCATTAACCGTGACTTGCAGGCCGCCGCCGAACAGATCCTGGATGAATCCCTGCTGGAGTATGGTGCGCAGGGCGGTACGATCGTCGTGATGGATCCGCGCAATGGGGAATTGCTTGCGATTGCCGCCTCCCGCCGCATGGATTTAAATCAATTCTGGAATTACGGTGTCATCTATGACCAGGCCAGTGAGTTCAATCCGGCTGTTTCCAAACCCTATGAACCAGGCTCAGTCACGAAAATCCTGACCATGGCGGCCGCATTGGATAGCGGAACCGTCACGCCTGCTACATCCTATCTGGATACGGGTTCCATACTCGTCGGCGGCGCCACCATTAAGAACTGGAATCAGAAACCGTGGGGTCTTCAGGATATGACTGGTTGTTTACAACATTCGCTCAACGTGTGTATGGCAACACTGTCCTCGCAAATGGGTGCTGGATCTTTTTATAGTTACATGGATCGCTTCGGCTTTGGCCAGCTCACCGGGGTTGATATGGCTGGAGAAGCAGAGGGCAGGCTCAAAGTCCCGGGCGATTCGGATTGGTATCCAGTTGACCTCGCTACCAATTCATTTGGCCAGGGCCTCACTGCCACCCCGATCCAGATGTTGATGGCAGTTTCATCTGTGGCTAACCACGGACGTTCAGTGACTCCACATGCTTTATACGCAATGGTGCGCGACGGCCGCCAATACAATGTACCCGCGCAATATGCTGGTTCTCCCATCTCCGAGCAAACTGCAAGAACGCTTTCTGCAATGCTCAGCGTTTCACTTGAAACAGAAGGGTCGCTTGCGTTGATTCCCGGTTATCGCGTCGCTGGAAAAACAGGCACGGCGCAAATCCCTGTCAATGGATTTTATGACAGTACCCAAACCAATACGTCATTCATTGGCTGGGGACCTGTAGATGATCCGCAATTTATGATCTATGTCTGGCTTGAACGACCATCCGCATCCATTTGGGGTTCAGAGACCACTGCGCCTATTTTTGCCAAAATGGCAAAAAAGACCGTTATCCTGTTGGATATTCCGCCGGACAATATTCGACAACAACTTGTGACAAAATAATATGCTGACACTCGCCGACGTTCTCGAAGCCCTGACACGCAACACGGTTCGCATTCCGAATGCAACTACGGTCATCACAGAAGCCGCGATAGACTCGCGTCAGATCATCCCCGGTTCGCTCTTTGTGGCAATCCCCGGGGAAAATGTGGACGGGCATGACTTTATTGCAGATGCGTTCAAGAGGGGGGCGTCTTTTGCTTTAATCCAAAAAGACGTTCCCGCTTCTTTCCCGACCCTTGACCTGCGTGCCGGTCTATCCACTGATTCGTCCCCCCAGCTTGATTCGCCTCTTTGTCTGCGTGTGGAAAATACGCTCTCAGCCTTGCAACAGATCGCCCGTTTCTGGCGCCGCAAACTGGATTTGCGTGTTGTCGGCATTACCGGCAGTGTTGGAAAATCCACCACGAAAGAAATGGTTGCCGAAGTGCTTGGCACACGGTATCGCACACTGCGCAGTCCCGGAAATTTGAATAATGAAATTGGTTTGCCTCTTACCATCTTAAGGCTTGGTCCTGGTTATGAACGCGCCGTATTGGAAATGGGATTTTATGTCCCCGGTGAGATCCAATTCCTGTGCGATATTGCCCAGCCTCAAATTGGCGTTGTGACGAATGTAGGCACGGTTCATGCCGAGCGCGCAGGTTCACAGGAAGCCATTGCGCGCGGTAAAGGTGAATTGATCCAATCCCTTCCGTCCGATGGCGTTGCCATTCTCAACTTTGATGATCCCTGGGTTCGCAAAATGGAAGAGAAATCCAAAGCACGCGTTTTCTTCTACGGGCTTTCCCCTGAAGCAGACTTATGGGCTGACCAGATCGAAGGACTGGGTTTGGATGGCATTCGCTTCCGCCTGCACTACCAAGGCGAGGTCTTACATTCACATGTCCCCATGATCGGTAGGCACTCGGTTCATACTGCCTTGCGCGCCGCCTCTGTCGGGTTGAATGATGGCTTAGCCTGGCAGGAAATTTTCGAAGGCCTTTCACATGGACACGCGCAATTACGCCTCGTGGCTGTCCGCAGTAAAACAGGCGCATTGATCCTTGATGATACCTACAATGCCTCACCAGAATCCATGTTAGCCGCATTGAATCTGTTGGATGAAATGGATGGGCGTAAGATCGCTGTTTTGGGAGATATGCTTGAGTTGGGTCAGTATGAAAAACAAGGGCATGAGATCGTAGGGATGCGCGCCGCTCAGGTGGCGAAAGTTTTGCTTATACTCGGCCCCCGCGGACACATGATTGCAGACGCGGCACAGCGTGCAGGAATGAAATCGGCACAGATTTTAGAATTTGAAAAACCAGAATTAGTTGTGGATTGGTTGAATCAGAATCTTACCTCAACCGATACGGTGCTTATCAAAGGCTCTCACGGTTTGCGCATGGACCGTATCACCGCAGCCCTGGAGGTCAGCTCATGAGGCAGATCGCGTTTTCGCTCAGCCTCGCGGGGCTTGCTTTCATCATGACCGCTATTTGGGGTGGACCTTTGCTTCGCATCCTGCGTCATTTCAAAGTTGGCAAGATCATCCGTGTCGAAGAACCCGATTCGCACCGTGTAAAGATGGGAACCCCCACGATGGGCGGGGTCATGTTCATATTGTCGGTGTTGTTGCTAAGCGGGCTGTTGAATGCGGTTGCCTTGATCGGTGTCGCCACCAGCGGTGTGGGACGTTCCGTTCTTTTACCAATGGTAGTCATGTTTGGGTATGCGCTGCTCGGGGCTGTGGATGATTGGGAGGGTATTCGCGGCAAACGCAAAGGCGATGGAATGCGTTCGAGTACCAAGTTTACTTTCCAGGTGCTGCTGGCCATTGGCACTGCTTATGTTTTGAAATATGTGATCGATGCACCGGATGTTTACATCCCCGGTTTGTTCTTTGAAGTTGAACTTGGCTGGTTCTATGTGCCGATTGCCGCATTCATTATTGTTGCGGAATCAAATGCGATTAACTTTACGGACGGCCTCGATGGGCTGGCTGGCTTGATCGCCGCCACAGCGATCGCAGCGTTTGGGGGTATTGCCCTCATCCAGGAACAGGTCTATCTCGCGCGATTTTGCTTTATTCTGGTCGGCGCACTTTTCGGCTTTTTGTGGTTCAACGTACATCCCGCTGAACTCATCATGGGAGATACGGGTTCGCTTTCTCTTGGCGCAGTGCTGGCAGTTGTGGCATTGATGACAGGCCAATGGCCCATGTTGTTGATCATTGGCATCATCCCGCTTAGCGAAATGTTAAGTGTGGTGATCCAAATTGGTTATTTCAAATGGACGAAAGGCAAGCGTTTTTTTAAAATGGCGCCGATCCATTTGCATTTTGAGTTACTCGGCTGGAGTGAAACGCAGGTCGTTCAGCGTTTCTGGCTTATCGGTTTGATGGCCGCATTGATCGGAATTGGTTTATCGCAGGTTTAAGTGCGTAATGCGTGATGCGTAATTCGTAATTTACGGATCACGTATCACGCATCACGGATTACGAGTCATGACTAACTGGAATAACACCCACGTACTTATTTTAGGAGCCGCCCGCCAGGGACTCGCCCTGGCTCGCTGGCTTTCCCGTCGCGGTTCACACGTGACCTTGAGTGACTCACGCAATGCGGATGAACTCGCCTCCGCCCGAGCCTCCCTCGCGGATACGAATGTGACATGGGCAGTCGGTGGGCATCGGCTGGAATTGCTTGAAAACGTTGATGTGCTCTGTCTTTCCGGCGGCATCCCGCTGACATTGCCCATCGTGCAGGCGGCGATCAAGCGTGGCATACCGCTTTCGAACGATACGCAAATTTTCATGGAAGTTGTTCCATGCAAGACAATTGGCATTACTGGCTCAGCAGGTAAGACAACGACCACGACATTGGTTGGAGAAATGGCGAAAACAGACCATGGACGACAGACCGTTGACCATGCATCGTCAATCGTCAATCGTCAATCGTCAATGGTCTATGTCGGCGGCAACATCGGTGATCCTCTAATAAATTATGTAGATGACATGACAGCCGATGACCTCGCCATTCTTGAGATTTCTTCTTTTCAATTGGAGCAGATGACTATCTCACCAAATATCGCGGCGATTCTAAATATCACGCCCAATCATTTGGATCGCCACGGCATAATGGAAGCATACACTGCGGCAAAGGCGCGCATTTTGGAATTTCAAACTGAGAAAGACACGGCAATTCTCAGTCACGATGACAAAGGCGCGTGGAGTCTACGCAATAAAGTCAAAGGCAGGTTGCTGACGTTCAGCTTGAATGATTTGGATGAAGGTTTAAGCGGCGCATATCTGCACGATGAATTATTGAACCTGCGCGATGGAAACGCGTACCTGCCTTTGATCCTGCGAGAAAAGATTCAATTGCGCGGTGATCATAATGTAGCGAACGTGCTTGCTGCATTCACGATCGGTCACGCGGCCGGTTTTAAACTCGACGACATGCTCGAAGCCGTTGAAGAATTTCGCGGCGTACCGCACAGGCTCGAATTCGTCCGCGAATTGCATGGTGTGCGCTGGTACAACGACTCGATCGCAACTGCGCCAGAGCGAAGCATGGCGGCCATCCATGCGTTTGATGAACCAATCGTGCTGATGCTTGGCGGGCGTGATAAAGATTTACCCTGGGATGAACTCGCAAAACTGATTCACGAACGCGTGGATCATGTGGTGCTTTTTGGTGAAGCGGCAGAACTGATCGAGAAAGGCGTAGCAGGTGTCGGCGGCGGACGAAGCGTTGACCTTCACCGCGCAAATAATCTTAAAGAGGCAGTTTTCATCGCCGCAGAAATTGCAGCAGCTGGAGACATTGTCCTGCTTTCACCGGGCGGTACAAGTTATGACGCGTTCAGCGATTTTGCTGAGAGAGGAGAAACTTTTAGAAAATGGGTACTGGAACTTTCCTAAACGAACGACCTGATTTGCCGAATGTTTCGCGTCGCGCAGTGTTTTTACGCGGCTTCGATATGCCATTGCTTGTCTCTGTGGTGGCATTAATCGTTTTTGGTTTGTTGATGCTTTTTTCAGCTTCGTGGGATTTCTCGCTCGGCGCGTATGGCGACCCTATGTATATGTTCAATCGTCAGTTGTTGTGGCTAGGGTTTGGATTGGTCATCGCTGTGATTCTTGCGTTCATTGATTACCATCACTGGCGCAAATTTGTTGTGCCCGCCATGATCCTGACCGTTGGATTATTAATGACCATTTTGTTGATGAACGAAATTCGTTTTGGTGCAAAGCGCGCGTTCTTCGACGGCTCGGCGCAGCCTTCCGAACTGGCGAAGCTGGTTTCAATTCTTTATCTTAGCGTGTGGCTGTATGCCAAACGACAACACTTGCAGGATATTTCCCTCGGCTTGATTCCGCTGGGCGTTATCCTCGGTGTGGTGGGCGGTTTGATCTACCAACAACCTGACCTGAGCGCCGCGGCGACCGTGCTTATGCTGGGCGGTTTGCTTTTCTTTCTTGCAGGCGGTGATTTGAAGCAGATCGGTGTTTTACTGATCGTTGCCACAGTTGCCGCGTGGTTGGTTGCCTCTGTAAGCATAACGGGACAACAACGCGTAGAAGATTTTCTCGCGGGCATCAAAGATCCGTTGCAGGCTTCTTATCATGTACGTCGTTCCTTTGAAGCGATAGTCAACGGCGGGTGGTTTGGCGTTGGTTTGGGTCAGTCAAAATCGAAACTCACAGGTTTGCCCGTGCCTCCAACGGATAGCGTGTTCGCTGTGGTCGTGGAAGAACTTGGTTGGATTGGTTCTGTGGCGCTGATCGCTTTATATGGTTTTCTGGTCTGGCGCGGTTTGGTCATTGCCCGCCGCGCTCCAGATATGCTTGGGACTCTTCTCGCTTCAGGTCTCGTGATATGGATTGCTTTTGAAGTATTGCTCAACATGGCGGTGATAGTAGGTCTCCTGCCATTTGCAGGCAACGCATTACCTTTTATTAGCGCGGGCGGATCTAACCTGGTTGCCACACTTGCCGCGCTCGGCATTCTCTTTAATATTTCCCGCCAAACAGGCGAAGGTGCGATTTCCGATGACGAATGGAGGTCTTATAGTGCGGTTGCTAATTTGCGCTGGTGGAACGGGCGGCGGAGTGTATCCCGCGCTCGCCGTTCACAACGCGCTAACCAGTCAACATCCCAACGTTGAAACCTTGTGGGTTGGTGGTGAAGGCGGCATGGAAGAGGAACTCGTGAATCGCGCGGGCATCTCTTATCGTTCCATACCTGCTGCGGGTGTGCATGGCGTCGGCTTGCGCGCCTTGCCGCGCAATATTGCAAAACTCTCTCGCGGCGTGAAGGCTTCACGTCGCCTTTTGCGCGAGTTTAAACCCGATATCCTTTTCTTCACCGGTGGATTCGTTGCCGTGCCCATGGCTGTTGCCGGTCGAAACATTCCAACCGTATTATATGTGCCTGATATTGAGCCGGGCCTTGCGCTCAAATTTCTTTCTCGTTTTGCGGATGTCGTCAGTGTGACTGCATCTGAGTCAAAAAAATATTTCCCTCAGAAGTGGAAGCTTGTCCTCACAGGTTACCCGCTTCGCGCTGACCTCTCAAACTGGTCGCGCGAAAAAGCGACTCAGCGCTTTGGGTTTGATCCTAATAAACCCATACTACTTGTCACTGGCGGAAGCCAGGGCGCGCGTTCGATCAACATGGCGGTCTTGAAGCATCTCAACGAGTTATTGGATGTGTCACAAATCATTCACATCACAGGATCTTTGGATTGGCCTGTCATTGAGAAAGCCGCGCAGGAATTGCCCAGGCATTTAAGATCTCATTATCATGCCATGCCATATTCGCATGAGATGGGCGCAGCGCTTGCCGCCGCAGATTTAGTGCTCGCGCGCGCGGGCGCATCCTCATTGGGAGAATATCCCTTCTTTGGTTTGCCCGCAGTACTCGTGCCGTATCCGTATGCTTGGCGATACCAAAAGGTGAACGCCGATTTTCTCGCCGAACGCTATGCGGCTGTCATTTTGCAGGATGAATCATTGAAAGATAAACTCCTGCCCATAATAAAAGACTTGTTGCTTAATAATAAAAAACTTGAAGCCATGCGTGCCGCAATGAAAAAGCTATCACATCCCAATGCGGCAAGCGTAATCGCCAGCCAGTTGGTTGAATTGGCAGGAGAGCAACCCTCATGATGAGTATCATTTATATCTTTTGGATGTATGTCATTCTCTTTGCAGTGATCGGCGCGATGCGTGGATGGGCAAAGGAATTGCTGGTCGCATTCAGTGTCATCACCGCGCTGGCAGTTAATTTACTTTTGGAGAAATACGTTCCCCTTGTGAAGAACCTCGCTGTCCCTGCCGATCTTGCCCAACCGGGCGTAGACGCCCTCAGGTCCCTGTTTTGGATACGCACCATCATCCTGATCGCGCTGGTTTACTTTGGGTACCAAACAGTAGTCATCGCGCGATTTGCATCCAAAGCCGTGCGCGAGCGTTTACAGGATTCGCTCTTCGGCGCAGTGCTGGGTGGCTTGAATGGCTATTTGGTCGCTGGCACCATCCTGTTCTATAACCACATGGCAAATTATCCGTATCCGAAAATCATCAGCCCCGCCACCGATCAAGCTTTCATCCAGGCTGTCGAGACGATGATGAAATACATGCCTCCGCGCTTTTTAGGCGAGCCTGGCATATATTTTGCTGTCATTATCATCCTGATCTTTATTATTGTGGTGTATATCTAACCTTGCGTCATTGTGAGGAGGGTGTTCTCCCCGACGAAGCAATCCTCAACTTTACAGGAGATTGCTTCGAGCAAAGAGCAAGAGCGCCCTCGCAATGACATTAGGAACTTAGAAGTTAAATGCTTGTACAAAAAACAAGAATTTTTGCACCGCGAAGTCGCGAAGGTTGCCAAGAAAACCTATTAAAAATCTTCGCGTTCTTCGCACCTTCGCGGTAAAACTCTTTCGGCTTGTCCGAGTTAGGAATTAACTTATGACACGCGTTCATTTCATCGGCATTGGCGGTTCAGGGCTTTCTGCCATCGCGCGTCTACTCAAAGAGAAAGGCTATGAAGTGACAGGCTCCGACCGTGTGCTTTCACAATTTGCGATTGACCTGCAAAAAGATGGAGTGTCTATTTATATGGGGCATCATCCGCGTAATGTGGCGGGTGCAGATATGGTGATCCGCTCCTCTGCAATTGCGGAAGATAACCCCGAAGTGGAAGCCGCAAAGCGGGCGGGAATCCCCGTTTACAAACGCGCGGATTTCCTCGGTCAATTGATGCCTGAGAAAACCGGCATTGCAGTTGCGGGCACACATGGCAAAACCACCACAACCGCCATGATCGCATGGACGTTGTACGCAATGAACCGTGATCCGTCTTTTATTGTGGGCAGCACGCTGAACAATCTAAAGGTCAACGCGCATGCGGGCAAGGGCAGACTCTTCGTCATTGAAGCAGATGAATATGACCGTATGTTTTTAGGTCTCAAGCCGCACATTGAAGTGGTGACCAATCTGGAACACGACCATCCTGATTGTTTCCCTACTTATGAAGATATGTACTCCGCCTTCCAGAGTTTTGTAGACCTGCTTCCGGCGGATGGCACGTTGATCGGTTGCGCCGAAGATGAAGGCGCTATGAGATTGCTTTCTTATGCGCGTCGGAAAGGATTGAGTGTCATCTCCTACAGTCTGCAAGGCGAGATGACCATCAACAGCCCGCAGTGGCTGCAGGCGCGCACGTCCAAGCCCAACCAGCACGGCGGATTTGATTTTTCCGTTACGACGAACATGGGCGCGGAAGCGGCTTCGATTGTGAAAGTTTCCTTGCAGGTGCCAGGTGAGCACAATGTCCGAAACGCGCTCGCAACACTATCTGTTATTGCGGCGTTGGGTCTTCCGCTGCAAGAAGCGGCGGATGCGTTGGGTGAATTCACTGGCACAGGCCGCCGTTTTGAAGTGCGCGGTGAGTATAAAGGCGTGATCGTGGTCGATGATTATGCCCATCATCCCACCGAGATCCGTGCGGCACTTGCAGGTGCGAAGGCGCATTATCCCAACCATCGTATTTGGGCGGTGTGGCAGCCTCACACGTATTCGCGCACGCAATCCTTGTTCTTTGAATTTTCGCGTGCATTTGGCGATGCAGATGAAGTGCTTGTCACTGAAATTTATGCCTCCCGCGAAGCCAAACAGGAATTTTCTTCGGCTGAAGTGGTAAGTGCCATGCCTCATCCTTCAGTGCGATATACCGGGTCGCTTGAGGATACGACGGATTATTTATTGAAGAATCTTCGTTCAGGCGATATTGTCATTGTCCTTTCGGCCGGTGATGCAGACCAGATCAGCACAGACCTTTTGAAGAAACTATGAATTGGAATCAGTCAAACCCTTGGAGCGCGGTCAAAAGACTTCAGCCCCATAAATAATATGACGATGCTCACGATCCCCGTTGATATATTGCGCCAACAGTTTGGCGATGCAGTGCAGGAGAATGTTTCTCTTGCGCCTTACACTTCTGCGCGCATTGGCGGGTTTGCGGATGTTTTGGCTATGGTCAAATCTACCAATGAATTAATGGATGTTATGAAGGTGGTCTGGGAACACGAGATACCTTATTATATATTGGGCGGCGGCTCGAATGTGCTGGTCAGTGATAAAGGTGTGCGTGGAGTTGTGGTTTTGAATAAGGCCAAGGAAGTACGTTTCGAAAGCGGCGACCCGCCTGCAGTCTGGAGCGAAGCGGGCGTCGTCCTGAGCAATCTTGCGAATCGTTGCGCGTCCAAAGGATTGACAGGTTTGGAATGGGCGGCCACAGTCCCCGGTACGATCGGCGGCGCAGTCTATGGAAATGCGGGCGCATTCGGCGGCGATATGTCCGGGAATCTTCTCTGGGCCGAGATGTTGACTAAAAATGGGCGCGAGAGATTTTCTGTTGGGCAAATGGGATATGGTTATCGCACCAGTATTTTGAAGCGCGGCGAAATTAATGCCGTCGTCCTTTCGGCTCTTTTGAGATTAAACAATTCAACAAAGGAAGAAGTGTCTGCTAAAATCGAGCAATTCAGCGAACGCCGAAAGACCACACAACCGCCCGGTGCGAGCATGGGTTCCATGTTTAAAAACCCTGAAGGCGATCATGCAGGTCGTTTGATCGAAGCCGCAGGCTTGAAAGGCACGCGCATTGGCAACGCTGAGATCAGCAAGGTGCATGGAAACTTTATTATCAATCATGGCGAGACGCGCGCTATGGATGTTCGCGAGTTGATTGATTTAACCCGCAGGATCGTGAAACAAAAACTTGGTGTTGAACTTGAGTTGGAAGTTGAATTCGTTGGAGAATGGTAGTTTGAACAAACTTCGTGTGGCAGTGTTATTTGGAGGTCGTTCCGGCGAACATGATGTTTCGCTGATGTCTGCGCGCTCCGTGCTTGCCGCGCTTGACCCCAAAAAATACGAAGTGACCCAGGTTGGTATAACGCTCGATGGCGAATGGCTGACCGGCCATAATACGCTTGATGCCTTTGTGAGCGGAAATATTAAGGAATTGAATCGGGTGATTCTGCCGGGCGATCCTTCGCATTCCGCTCTTTATGAATTACAAATGCCCACCCGCCCGAAAGAACAGCAGGATAAGGTGAGTAAGGTTGCAGGGAGAGATCACGGTGAGGTGATTAAAAAACTTGCCGATATTGACGTTTTTTTTCCGGTTCTACACGGGCCGTTTGGTGAAGACGGCACCCTGCAAGGTCTGCTTGAACTGGCGGATGTGGCCTATGTGGGCGCAGGTGTGGTCGGTTCGGCCGTTGGCATGGACAAAGGCATCTTCAAGGACGTTATGCGCGCCAACAATATTCCGATTGTTGATTCACTGCTTATTCTGCGAAGCGAAATTGAAAACGATTTGAATACTGTAATTGAAAACGTTGAAAAGCTGGGAGCGTATCCATTCTTTGCGAAGCCTGCCAACCTGGGTTCTTCGGTTGGCATCAGCAAATGCAATTCACGTTCCGATCTTGGCGAAGGCTTGCTGGAAGCCGCACGTTATGACCGCCGCATTATCATTGAGCGCGGTGTGGGTAAAGTGCGTGAAGTGGAAGTCAGTGTGCTGGGCAACGAAGATCCCCAGGCTTCTGTTTGCGGTGAAGTCCTGCCGAGCCGCGAATTCTATTCCTACGAATCAAAATATGTGGATGGCACGTCCGGCCTCGTTATCCCTTCACAATTGCCCGATCAAATTACGGACAAAATTCGTGAGTATGCGATCAGCGCCTACAAAGCCATAGACTGCGCAGGTATGGCGCGCGCTGATTTCTTTGTTGAAGACGATACGCTCAAGATTTACTTGAATGAACTTAATACATTGCCAGGTTTTACATCCATTAGCATGTATCCAAAACTGTGGCAGGCAAGCGGCATGACCTATTCCGAACTGGTTGACCGTCTGATCGAACTTGCGCTGGAACGCAAGCGCCAGCGTGATCACACACAGCATCGGAGAACGGCATGAGCGACAGACGCGAACTTTCCCGCGCTGAGCTCGTCCGTCACCGTCGTGCGCAACGCACTCTGAATGAGTTTGAACAAACCGCCAGGCGCGCGCCCAAGCCGATTGTGCCGGTCACTTCACGCACACCCACGCTTGCGGTTACATCCAAATTCAGGCCGGCGGCCAAGCCCCGCCGATTTAATGTTGCGCTTGGGTTACCTGGAATACTTTTACATAGGCCAAACATTTCCATCCCGCGTTTGCATGCAAATTGGCGGATTATCTCCGGTATTATTGCGTTATTGCTTGGCGCTGCTATTTATTTGGCTCTCACGCTTCCATACTTTTTTGTCCCTGCCGCAACCGTGCTGAGTAATAATCGTTTAAGCACGGAAGAGATCAACGCGGTGCTTGGCCTTACGGGTCAATCCATTTTTATCGTCCAGCCACAAGATGCTGAAACACGCCTGTTGATGAACTATCCTGAACTGCTATCAGCGGAAGTGAAAGTTTATTTGCCGAACCATGTTTATGTTACCGTCAGCGAGCGCCAGCCTGTCATTCTTTGGCAAATAGGCGAAGGCTATACCTGGATTGATCAGGCCGGCGTGGCATTCCGTCCCAGAGGTTTTGTGGATGCACTGGTTCCGGTCATTGCTTTGGATGAACCGCCCGCAGGCGCTGGACTGGACCCCCTCGGCCCGCCGCCGTATATGCAAAAAGAATTAGTGGATGCAATTCTCGCTCTTTCTCCGCTTGTGCCTGCTGGCTCGACCATGACATTCGACTCGGCCGATGGCCTTGGCTGGGCCGATCCGCGCGGTTGGAAAGTTTCCTTTGGCACAAGTGCAATAGACATGCCTTTGAGGATGCTCGTGTATCAATCGCTGGTTGATTCCTTGAACGCGCGCGGCAGGTTGCCTGAAATCATTAATGTCGTCCATGCCGATGCGCCTTTTTATCGCCTGGCTGATAATGCAATTGAAGATGCAACCGAAGAAATAGTGAGCAGTGGACAATAAGATGGATGAGATCGTTGTAGGAATAGACGTAGGCACAACCAAGGTTTGCACCCTTGTTGGGCGGGTGGAGGATGAAAAATCCATCCGCATCCTTGGCGTTGGTATTGAACCATCGGAGGGAATTCGCAAAGGCATTATTGTAGACCTCCCGGCCGCAGCCCAAGCCATCAAACGTTCAGTTGAAAAGGCGGAACATACTTCTGGTTTGGAGATCACCACTGGGTTGGTTAGTCTTGCGGGTGCGCATGTTTCATCGGTCAACAGCCGCGGCCCAAGCCATCAAACGTTCAGTTGAAAAGGCGGAACATACTTCTGGTTTGGAGATCACCACTGGGTTGGTTAGTCTTGCGGGTGCGCATGTTTCATCGGTCAACAGCCGCGGCGCGACGGGCGTGCCGGGTGGAATTATTGACGCAATGGATATAGCGCGCGCGCTCGAACAGGCGCAGGCAGTTGCCATTCCGCATGACCGCGAGATCGTGCATGTCATTCAGCGCGGCATCACTGTGGACGGCCAGGGAGGCGTGAAGACCCCTATTGGGATGCACGGCTTCAAACTTGAAGTGGAAACACATATCATCACCGCCGCCGCCGCAACCGTGGATAACCTGCGTCAATGTGTGGGCGCAGCCGGTGTTGATATTCAACAATTCGTTTTGAATCCGCTTGCCTCTGCTGAAGTGGTCCTGACAGCGCAGGAGCGCCAGATGGGAGTTGCGGTTTGCGATATCGGCGGCGGCACCACCGACCTGGCAATTTATGTCAACGACGATGTCTGGCACACCATGGTGTTGGCCGTTGGCGGCAACCAGGTCACACAAGACATTGCTCATGGGTTGCGTTTGCCCTTGTCTCAGGCGGAGGAAATTAAGAAGCAGCAAGGCTATGCTGTTCGGTCCGAAATAGGAAGCGATGAGTATTTTTCCATCCGTCCATTTGGCGAAGATCATGATGTCAAGATCAATCGTCAAGACCTGGCTTACATCATCGAAGCCCGTATTGAAGAAACTTTTGGTTTGATCCTGCAGGAAATTAAACGCTCCGGTTATGATGGTTTGCTTCCCGCAGGCATGGTATTAACGGGCGGCACTTCTGCCTTGCCCGGTATCAAACGGATAGCAAGCGAAATTTTGGGAATGCCCGTGCGTACGGCAAAACCTGAAAACCTCACGGGACTTGTTGATAAATTGAATTCGCCTGCCTATTCCACAAGTGTGGGGCTGTTACGCTGGGTCACCACCATGCGTGAACAGGATGTTCCAGTTTCAGGTGGTAATAAAAAACGCCGCAGATCACAAGGAGAGAAAAATATGAATTTTGAGGCAGTCAAAAATTGGATGAAAAGATTACTTCCGTAATAATAATGATAGTCATTAATGAGTATTAATAATCATGAAAATTGGCTAGTTTTTACCCTTTTAATATTCTGCATCCTAGTTTAAGATATGGCATATTCCTTGCCAGGAGGAACAAATGGACTCGATCAAAAGAAATCTGCAAGCCGAAGCCTTTGCCCGCATTAAAGTAATTGGCGTGGGTGGTGCCGGCCAAAATGCCGTTAACCGCATGATGGAAGAGGGCATTCAAGGCGTTGAATTTATCGCCGCCAATACGGATGCGCAAGCGCTTACGCTTTCACGCGCGCCTGTTCGTGTGCGCCTAGGAGACAAAATCACACGCGGGCTGGGCGCGGGCGGAGACCCTGAGATCGGCCGCAAAGCCGCTGAAGAATCAGCTGACGAATTGTACAACGTGCTTAAAGGCGCGGATATGGTTTTCGTAACAGCGGGTATGGGCGGCGGCACCGGTACAGGCGCGGCTCCTGTTGTTGCGCAAGTGGCAAAGGAATGCAGCGCCCTCACCATTGGTGTGGTCACACGTCCCTTTACATTTGAAGGCGGCAAGCGCTCGCAATCTGCTGAATCGGGTGTGACAAAAATGAAGGAACACGCGCACACACTGATCTCCATCCCGAATGACCGTTTGCTTCAGCTGGCTGATAAAAAATCATCCCTGCAGGATGCTTTCCGCATGGCAGATGAAGTTCTGCATCAAGGGATTCAAGGCATCTCCGAGTTGATCACCATCCCTGGTTTGATTAACCTCGATTTTGCCGATGTGCGTACCATCATGTCTGAAGGCGGCGCGGCGCTTATGGCAGTCGGTCGCGGCTCCGGTGATGAACGCGCGAAACAAGCGGCCGAACAAGCCATCTCAAGCCAACTGCTGGATATCACCATTGATGGCGCGCGCGGCGTGCTCTTCAATATGACCGGCGGCTCGAACATGACCCTCTTTGAGGTCAATCAGGCCGCGGCAATTATCCGCGAAACGGCTCATCCTGATGTCAACCTGATCTTCGGTGCAGTCATTGACCCGGAAATGGGTGACGAGATTCGCGTCACCGTCATCGCAACTGGGTTTGACCGCAGCGGAGTCCCGCGCCGCGCTTTGGAACGCCCCCTGCGGAACGACAGGCTCGTCTCGGCTTCCAATACGCCTTTCACCCGCCAGAATGAATCCGTCACTGTGAACGCTGATTACAAACCTGCTTCCGAATCGAAATCCGCTTCACAACCGATCATCCATAGCGACGATCTGGACGTCCCGACATTTTTGAGAAATAGGAGATAAGCTGCAGTAAAACAGAAGTAACAGTCACCCGTTCAGTAAAGGTGACTGTTACTTCTTTTAATTCATGCTAAAATATAGCCTGTGAAAGCCAAACTCCCGCACCACGAGCATTATTCTTATCAACAACACCGCAAACAACGGATGACACAAGTCATTCTACCTGTGATGCTTGGCTCGTTGTTGGTGATCGGCATGATCGTGTTGATCAGTATAGCCACATTTAAGGCTGGCGGGGACGTCGGTCATTGGGCGGCCATTTCCACGATCTGGATCGTACTCCCCATTATTATCGTAGGGCTGATATTTCTTGCAGTCCTCATCGGTTTTATATATCTATTGTCTCGTGCTCTGGGCGTTCTGCCTCGTTATACCGGCATTGCTCAAGATTATGTTTACAAAGCGCGCGCATATCTCCTGCGCGCGGCGGATCTGGCTGTCAGACCTGTCATTGCTTTTAATGGCGGGCTTGAACATATTAAAGCATTCATTCGAAGGATTAGTGGCTCATGAATAAAAGCAGGACAATTTTCTTTGGCGCATTGATCGGCGCGGTTACAGGACTGATTGCCGCCGTGCTTCTTAGCCGCCGCGCCGAAAGGAACGAAAGAGATTCAGCTATCACAACTGGTGAAGGGTTGAAACTTGGCGTTCTGGTTTTCGGTCTACTGAGGGCAATTGCTTCCTTGAATGATGATTAAGAGACCATTGACGATGGACAATTGACCGAGGATTCAACCTCGGTCTTTTTTATACCAACCCTTTCTTCAACCTTGAACCTTCAACCTTCAACCTTCAACCTTCAACCTTCAACTTTAAACTTTAAACTCCCAACCATGATAACGATTTCCAAAGTTACATTTCGCCGTTTCCTGCTTGGTCAGCAGGGACTTTGGCCTGGCCGCCGTTTCAAGGGCTTAAATGGCACAACCCAGGCCATCCATCAAATGCAGGGACTGCAGCTCGACCCCCTGAATAGTGTTGCGCGTAGCCAGGAAATTGCGTTATATGGGCGCGTGCTGGATTTCAAGTTGGGACATCTTTATCAAGCCGCGTATGAAAAACGCGGTTTTTTTGATTATGGCGGCTGGCTGTTCATGTATCCAATGCAGGAGTTCCCTTATTGGCGTTTGCATATGAAACATCGTGAAGAACGGGGTATGCATTATGAAGCATTTACGCATCCACCCGCAGAGTTGATAAAGTTTGTATTAAATGAATTGCGTACGCGCGGTCCGCTGGGCAACCGTGATTTTGGCGGGGAGGCTGTTCAAGCATGGAGTTATCGTGGACGTAAAGAAGCCTCCATCGCGCTTTATTATTTATGGATGATCGGCGAGGTGATGATCACAAGCCGCAAAGGCTTTGACCGCATCTATGATCTGCGTGAGCGTGTCCTGCCCAGCGAATATGACTATGCTGCGCCTGAATCGGAGGCTATAGATTTTTTCAGCCGCAAGGCGATAGCATATCTTGGATTGGCGCGTGAAAGCACGTGGCGTACCAGCCTTGCTTATTTTATTCATCGTGATGTTTCTCGTGACGAATCGAAAAAACTGTTGGAACGCCTCATCGAGCAGGGAGTCGCCTCACGGGTGCGCGTGGAAGACTCAAAGGATGGATTCCTTGTCTTGAACAGCGACCAGCCTCACCTGTCCGAATTGGAAGCGGGCCGTATTCCCAAGGCATGGAAATCAAAAGGTCCAACAACCGAGGAAGAGGTCACTTTCCTCGCGCCGTTGGAGACAGTCAGCGCAAGAGGGCGTGCGAAAAAAGTTTTTGATTTTGAATATCTATGGGAAGTGTATAAGCCTGCCCATCAACGCCGCTGGGGATATTACACCCTGCCGATTTTATACGGCGACGACCTCGTTGCACGGCTTGACCCGAAATTGGACCGCAAAACAAACATGCTGCATATCCTGGGCTTCTGGCTCGAAGATGACGCGCCAAAAGATGAAGCCTTCGCGGACGCGCTCGCCAATGGGCTCAAGAGATTTGCGGATATGATCGGCGCGGAAAAAATAGATCTGAGCGGAATCAGGCAGGTAAAACTGCGCTCCTACTTGAAGAAGAAATTGAAATAATTCAACTACCCCTTCACACAAACCAAACCCTTCAAATACGCGCCCTCTGGGAAATGCAAACTGACCGGGGTCACTAATCTAATTCTGATAAAATTTCACCAGGCGTTTTTCGCTTCCTTTTTGTGTTGTCGAAATCCGAATCAAAACTGATTATCGTCAAATCATATTTTTCGGCGGCTGTGTATTGATAGGCATCATCAAGGTCCAGCCCAAATTTGGTCATCGTTTTGCTGACTTGTAATAAATCTTGGGGGGGTTAAGTGGATAAGCCGAGCCGCGCTGTAATTGAAAACATCATCTATAAAACTTTCCAACGTTTCCGCTTGTTTTAGTTTGGAAAAGATCACACCCATGGAGTGGAGTGAAAAGTCTGTCATAAACAACAAATCGCCGGGGATCTGCTCAAAGAATTTTGCAGCCTCGGCGGATTTTTCCCGGTCAAGCGGGCGTTCAAGCCAAACATTGGTATCAATTAAATACATGATCTAACTTGCCCGCCATTCCATTGATTTTTTCTGCAGTTCCAATGCGGTATATTGTTTTTGATATTCCCGCAATGCTCCCGCCCAGGTTTGGCGCAACTTTCGACCAAGCTTTTGCTGTTCACGTTCCAGCAAATAACCTATAAACTCAGAAACTTCTTTTTGTAAATCAGGAGGTAATTGTCGGACCAAGACATCCAGTGATTCCATAACAACCTCCTCTTTATTTTACCTTACTTCTTCACACATACCAGTCCTTTCAAATACGCGCCCTCTGGAAAATGCAAGCTGACCGGGTGATCGCTGCCTTGCGACGAATGCTCGATGATCGTCGCATTCCCGCTTGACCTTGCTGATTGAAAATCGTACAACGACAGAATTTTATTCTGGTATGATTTGAAATTATGAAACTAAAAAATTCCATCACTGATGTGCGCGGCATCGAAGTTGGACACGCGCAGGATGAAGAAGCGTTGACCGGCTGCACGGTCATCCTCTGCCGAAAAGGCGCGGCCGCCGGCGTGGATGTACGCGGCGGCGCACCCGGTACGCGCGAGACCGATCTCTTGAATCCCATTAATCTCGTCGAGAAAGTTCATGGGATCGTTTTGGCGGGCGGCTCCGCATTTGGTTTGGACGCGGCAACCGGCGTGATGCGCTATCTTGAAGAGAAGAAGATCGGATTCAACACCGGTGCCGCGAGAGTGCCAATCGTCCCTTCCGCAATTTTGTATGACCTGAACCTCGGTCGTGCGGACCTTCGGCCTGATTCTGCGATGGGAGCACTTGCCGCGGCCTCGGCACGCGATCTTACTGCGTCCGACCCGCCTGCGGAGGGAAATATCGGCGCTGGCACAGGCGCATCCGTCGGCAAGATGTTCGGCACTGCGCTGGCGATGAAATCCGGGCTGGGAACTGCCAGCATGGACATCGGCGGTGGCGTGATCGTCGGTGCCATCGTTGCAGTCAATGCGTTTGGCGATGTAGTTGACCCAAAGACAGGTGAGATTGTTGCGGGGCTTCGGTCTGGGGAAATCGGTCCATTGCGGATTGGTAAAAAGGACTTATTTGCAGATACGCTCGCAATGATGAAAACCCCACTTGGTCGCGGAATTCTCGGGTTTGCGAGTCGCGGCAACACGGTGATTGGAGTTGTGGCAACGAATGCAAAATTGACAAAAGCCCAGGCCACCAAAGTCGCGCAAATGGCACAGGACGGTATCGCGCGGGCAATCCGGCCCGCTCACACCATGCTGGATGGTGATGTGATCTTTGCCCTATCCACAGGCGCGAAAAAAGCCGATGTCTCAACTGTCGGCGCATTGGCGGCGGAAGTGATGGGGCAGGCTATCCTGCGAGCCGTGAAAATGGCAAAAGCGGCTGGTGGATTGCCGGGGTTGAATAAAATGTAAAAAGTGAGATTACTTCTGAGATCAATCCCTTTATACGATTATTACTTTTCTGATTTCCCTGGAAAATACAAGTTGACTGAGTGTTCGCTGCCCTGTGACAAATGCTCGATGATCGTCGCATCCACGTCCACATCCAATGCCGCTTCGCAGCCCCGCCCAATTAGGTTTATACTATGCTCAGGCAGTGTCCCGTTCCCCCTAGGGGGACGATGTCGACGAGGTGTCCGCGCCTGCCTTGGTGGCTGACTGGCGAAGCCGTGTCGAATCCTATTGCCGCTGCCCATAGGCGCTTCGCGGCGCAAACTATTCGGCGGCTTCCTTTTTCATACCACAAAAGCCTTGATCTCAGCCTGGAAATAGCCTCCTCGGTGACGACGAAATCAGCAAGCGCTTTGGCTCGTAAGTAATGGAATTATTTGGGAGATTGGCACATGGCTTTCTGGAAAAAACCTCTCCGCCTCGGCCTGCAAGCCCGCATCAGCCTCCTGGCTGCCCTGGGGTTGGTGCTTATCTTCACATTTATGATATGGGAAGAGAGGCAGATCGCCGATGCGAACGCGGAGATGGTATTACAGGAGCGTTTGAATCTTGCCCGCGTTATTGCCCAGCACCTGGATCAGGACTTGGAGCGGACGCTGAGTCGCCTGGCTCAGGTGACAGCCTCCCCTGCCATAAACCTGGAAGATAGCGATCTGGAACCAGAGAAGGCAGAACTGCGCGCCCTCTACCGCCCCGACTACTTTAGTTACGTCTTCCTGCTGGACAAGGATGGCTTGGTGCTCTGGACAGAGCCATACCTGCCCGATGTCGTCAACCGCGAGCACATAGACTGCCCCCACGTTCAAGGGACTCTGTACACCGGCGAACCGTCCATTGCCCACGTGCTTCATGCCCTCACCCCCCTGAGTCCAGTGGTTGCCCCAGTGGCGCCCATCCGCAATCGGCAGGGCGCGATCGTAGGGGCATTGGGCGCGGCGATAGACCCATCTTCTCCACCCTTTGTCAGTATCTTTGAGGGCATGGCTCCGGGCAATACGGGCTATATCCAACTGGTGGACGAGAATGGCATCGTCCTGGCGCACACCGAGCGTCAGCATCTCTTTCAGAAAAGCGAGCACGCCGATCTCTTCCTTTCTTTACTGAAAGAGAAAAGGTCTTCTATCGCCACCCACACCGTGACCGAGGAGGGCAAGGGCACCTTTAGCGAGGTCGTCGCCTTTGCGCCTCTCACGGTTGCCCCCTGGGGAGTGGCTGTGGAGCAGGATGAGGCGGAGTTTTTGGCGCCCTCCCTGGAGGCGAGCCGGAGGATGGAGCTCTTCGCTGTGACCGCCATTGCTGTTGCTTTCGTCCTGGTCTGGGTCACCACCCTCAGCGTTATCCGGACAGTGCGCAAACTGATGGAAGCTTCGGAGCGTATCGCCGCGGGCGACCTGTCCACGCCGGTAGCCATCTCCGGGTCCGACGAGGTGTCGGAACTCGGTCGAAATTTCGAAACCATGCGCCGCAAGTTGGCGTCGTGGGGCGAGGAGTTGGAAGCGGCGGTGCAGAAACGTACCCGCCAACTCTCGGTGCTGTACGCAATTGACCGCGCCGCCGCCCAATCACTCGACCTCGAAGAAATTCTCAACGATTCGCTGGACAAGATACTCGAGACGCTGGAGGTCGAGGCGGGCGGCGTCTATCTGCTCGAGCCCGATGGCGAGACGCTGACGCTGCGCGTGCATCGCGGGCTGCCCGACGAATTTGTAACGAACGTGCGCCGAATCAAATTAGGCGAAGGCATCTCCGGTCGCGCGGCGGCGGAGAAAAAGCCAATCACCCTCGACGTTGCGGAGTATCCCACCGCGCGTCTCGCTCCGTATATCGTGCAAGAAGGTTTCCAAACACTCGCCAGCACGCCACTCCTCTCCGCTGGGGAACTGGTCGGCGCGCTGAATGTTGGAACGCGCCGCCCGCGCGCCTTTCCTCCGGAGGAAATGGAACTGCTCACGTCCATCGGCCAGCAACTGGGCGGGGCGGTGGCCAATGCGCGGCTGCATCAGTCGCTGCTCGCCTCCGAGCAGGAATACCGCACGCTGGTGGAGAACGCCACCGAACTCATCTGGACGCTGGACATGGAGGGGCGCTTCACCTTCGTCAACCGACAGGCTGAAGAGGCGAGCGGACACCGGGCCGAAGACTTGCTCAGCCAGAGTTTTGCCCCCATGATTGCGCCGCAGGATTTGTCTCGCATTCAACAGATTTTCCTCGAGACCCTGGCCGGCAAACCGCAGAGTTACGAGGTGGGTGTCTATCGCGCTGACAGCAGTATCTTCTATCTCTCCGTCAACACCACACCCATGTACCGTGACGGTGCGGTGATCGGGACAATCAGTTTTGGGCGGGACGTCACGGCTCAGCAGGAGGCGGAGGCCGCGCTGACACAGCGCATGGCCGAACTTTCGGCGCTGTTTTCAGTTTCCTCAGCGATGCGCGGCACAAAGAGTGTGGCTGAAATGCTGCCCGTCATCCTGGAGCAGACCGCGCGCGTCATCGGCGCAGACGGAGGCTCGATCTTTCTCGCGGAGGCGGAAAGCGGAGAGTTCGTATGCCAGACGGTTTACCCCCCCCCCCCCCCCCCCCCCCCCCCCCCCCCCCGACGGGGGGGGGTAAACCGCCACCTACCAGGCAAGGGGATCATCGGTCATGTGACTCACACCGGACAGGTTCTCATGAGCCCTGATCTCCCGCAAGACCCGCTGGCGCAAATTTCTCAGGAAGAAGCCATGGCCCTGGCTGGCATCCGCAGCAGCGTCACTGTGCCATTCAAAATCGGCGAGACCGTGATTGGGGTGATGCACCTCGGCACAGTCGAATCGAGGACATTTACCGAGGCCGAAGTGCACCTGCTCACCACCATCGCCGACATGGCCGCAAATGCCATTTACCGCGCCAGCCTCTTCGAGCAACTCGAACACCGCGTCCACGAACTCTCTACCCTCTTCGACGTGGGGAAGATGGCGACCGCCAGCCTGCGCATTGAGGATGTCCTGCAATTCGTCGCCGGCGCAGCGACGGAGGCGGTACACGCCGAGGGGAGTTATATTTTTCTCTGGGACGAGCGCGAGGCGCGATTGGTGCTGCGCGCCTCACAAGGCTTCTACACCGAGCACGTGGGCCGCATGAAGTACCGTCAGGGCGAGGGGCTGTGCGGCTGGGTATTTCTGGAGAGCCGAACCGTCAACGCCCCCGATCTGGCCGCCGATCCGCGCTGGAAGCGCGACCCTGAGCACGAGGCCGCGCTTCCCACTGGGCAGGCGGACAACGCGCTGGTCGTCCCGCTGGTCGTCGGTGAGAAAGCACTGGGTGTGCTGGGCGTGGTCAACAAAATCGACGCGCCCGTGTTTACTGCCGGCGACGAATCGCTCCTCACCACCTTGGCCGGTCAGATCGCCATTGCCATCGAGAACGCGCGCCTGTACGAAGACATGCGCGGCCTCTCCATCGCCGCGATCCGTTCGCTGGCCACGGCCATTGATGCGCGCGACCCGTACACGCGCGGTCATTCGGACGATGTGGCGCGCCTGGCGGTGCAAATGGCGCGCGAGCTGGGCTGGAGCGGCAACGATTTGGAAATGCTCGAGTTCGCCGCCCTGCTGCACGACGTGGGCAAGATCGCCGTGCCGGATGCCATTCTGCACAAGACCGAGCCGCTGACGCCGGACGAATGGAATATCATTCATCTGCATCCTTATCACAGTGCGCAGATCGTCAAACCGGTTGAACCATTGCAACGGATAGTTCCCTGGATTTACCACCATCAGGAAAAATGGGATGGAACGGGCTACCCGGACGGATTGAAGGGTGAAGCCATCCCGTTCGCGGCGCGCATTATCGCCGTGGCCGACGCCTTTAATGCCATGATGACCGATCGGCCCTATCGCAAGGCGCTCGCTGTGGCCGAGGCGCTGACGGAGATCAAACGCGGTGCAGGCGGGCAGTTTGACCCGCAGGTGGCGAAGGGCTTCTTGCAGATGATGAAGCGGGCCTGATTGATGACAATTGAAACGACTTATATTATCTCTTTTTAGCCTTTTTGCGCTTGCCTTGGCTTGCGCGCAGCCACCTGCTTCCGCCACACTCACACCGACAGCGCCATTTACATCGGGGTGGATGCGGGCGCTGGTCCGCGCGACAGCATGATGCTGGCGATCAAACGCACCACTGGCATCAGCATCCGTGCAGCGCGTGCTATTATTGAAGTGACAGTGGTGACGCTTGGCTGGTTTTTGGGCGGACCCGCGGGGTTTGGTACATTGGCTTACGCCATTATGGTTGGTCCATCTGTGCAATGGGGATTTAAAATATTCAAAGTTCAGCCGCACAAGCTAATTGACGAAGCAGTGATCGCAGGGGTTGAGGGCGGCGCGGAGTAAAATTAAAAAGGAGAAAACCATGACTGAATCAATTGATAACTCTCCGATCATTGAACCTAAAAACAGAAGCACAGCGGCGCTGGTCATCTTTTTGATCTTTGCGCTTCCGATGCCGTTTTGTTTGTTCATCTATCACTTCATCATCTGGTCAACCGAGCAAAGTGCGATCCTTTCCTTGAGTTCGAAAAACCTTGCATGGGCTGGACCAATTGGACTATGTGTGCAAGCCGTGGTAATGACGGGCGTTACTGCCGTGTTATGGCGCTTCACTAAAGATGACCGCTTCAAGCCCGTGTATGCAGGCTTGTTCGGCGCGGCTTTGATGGCCTTCCCTGTTTTATTGTTGCGGACGCTTGGACCGAATCGCGATCAACTGGGTTCAATCTTGCAGTTTGCATTTGCCCTGGCCGCAACTTTCATTGTGATTCGTTTTCGTAAAGATAAATTGGTTTGGGATCGCGGCGCGCTTCCCTTTGGACTGCTGATTGCGGGCATCGGCATTGCGCCTTTGGTCATTTATGGTTCCTTTGGTTCATTTGGTGATGCGTTTCTAAGCCTGCTGGCGGGGCTGGCGTTTGGTCTTCTTGCGGGGGTCTTGATCTCAACCACAACGGAGAATGTTTTATTGAATGGCGTAGGTGTGGGTGCAGTGCTGGCCTTGCTTGCCTCTGCGCTTGGATACGATGGATCGCAACTTTTACTACTGACGCTCGTACCTGCCTTCTCATTTGCAATTGCAGTGGTTTTACCCTCGCGGATGGCGGCAGGCGCGGCGGCGGGCATCCTTGCCTTTGCAGCCTTGGCATTATTTGATCCCACAGAATTCACCATTGTGCTTGGTGATATTGCCGGACTGGCTGTAAAAGCAGCAGGTATTGCGTTATTGATCGGCTGGGGTACGAGCGTCATCGCATTGATCCTGTGTAAGTTTGCCTCAAGCCATTCAGGCGCCAGGACGAAGCGGGCGGTGGGTTGGGCCGGTTCGGGTGTTACGTGGCTTTTTGTAATCGCGCTATTTTTTATATTCGGCAACCCAGGTAATTATGGCGACCGCTTGTTTGTCATC
Source organism: Chloroflexota bacterium (assembly GCA_016866215.1). Taxonomy (GTDB): domain Bacteria; phylum Chloroflexota; class Anaerolineae; order Anaerolineales; family Villigracilaceae; genus Villigracilis. The sequence goes on from VGNE01000006.1 coordinate 92,987, forward strand.
CTGAAAGATCAGGCGGATATTTCTTCGGTGGCGGGAATTCATGATCGCGATGAAAGATTGAGTGCGGCATACGAGCAATTAACTGAACATGCAAATGAAACACAAGCCGAGATGCGTAAATTTTTTGATGCAGTTGGCGTTGAGTACACGCCTTATTATTTACAAAATGCGATGGAAGTGCAGGGCGGGACCTTGGTGCGATTGTATTTGATGACTCGCCCCGAAGTGGAGCGCATCATTCCCAGCCCGCGTCTGCGTGCCGCTCCCGAAGATTCTCCCCAGCCCGGATATTTGACCGCAGTGGATGGCAGTGTGGGATGGAATATCTCCATGATCGGGGCAGACAAGGTCTGGGATGAATTCAATGCGCAAGGCCAAGGCATCGTAGTGGGTCAATCTGATTCAGGTGTGGATGGGAATCACCCTGCGATCCGCAAGCAATATCGCGGCATCGTTCAAGGGGACGATTACAACTGGTTCGATCCCTGGGATGGGACAAGCTCCCCGAATGATGAAGGCGGGCATGGCACGCATACGATGGGTACGATCTTGGGCACAAATGGAATCGGTGTTGCTCCCAAAGCCCAGTGGATTGGCTGTGTGAATTTGGATCGAAATCTGGCTAACCCGGCCTTGTATCTGGATTGTATGCAATTTATGCTGGCACCTTTCCCGCAGGGCGGCGATCCATTAGTTGACGGCGACCCAACCAAAGCCGCGCATGTGCTGAATAATTCCTGGGGCTGTCCTGCCATTGAAGGCTGTGACCCGAATGCCTTGTTATACGCGGTGGACAATTTGCGTTACGCGGGCATCTTTGTGGTGGTATCCACTGGCAATGACGGCCCGAGTTGCGAAACGGTTGCATCGCCCTTATCACTTTATGAAAATGTATTTTCCGTTGGTGCGATTGACCAGTTTGGCGATCTGGCTGAGTTTAGCAGCCGCGGTCCCGTGGTTGCGGATGGTTCAGGACGCATCAAGCCGGATATTGTTGCGCCGGGTGTGGATATTCTCTCGGCATTGCCCGATGGCACTTATGGCCCGAACAGCGGCACATCCATGGCGGGGCCTCACATGGCGGGCGTGGTGGCGTTGATCTGGTCTGCCCAGCCTGACCTGATCGGCGATATTGACAAAACCGAGCAACTCATCATTGATACCGCGCAGCCCTACACGGGTGATACTTCAATTGGATGCTTCACAGGAGATATACCAAGCAATGCTTATGGCTATGGCATTGTGGATGTGTATGAGGCTGTGAAGCAGGCTTTGGGAAAATAAAATCCATGTGGCTTTACCTCCTTCAAGGCATCGGCTATGGACTCATTGCCGCTTCTCAACCAGGACCTTTTCAAACGTACTTGATTTCCCAGGCATTGATCCGCGGCTGGAAGCGGACTCTGCCTGCCGCTCTTGCGCCGCTCATCAGTGATGGCCCGATTATTTTGATTTCATTATTGGCCTTGAGTCAAGTGCCTGTGTGGTTACAAAGATTTCTTTACGTCGCAGGCGGACTATTCATCCTCTATCTAGCTTATGGCGCTTTCATTACCTTTCGCGATTTTGAAAAACAAATGATCACAGCAGAATCTACAGATCAACAAAGTGTGCTCAAAGCCGTGCTGATGAATATTTTCAATCCAAGCCCGTATATTTTCTGGACGCTTGTGACAGGTCCTATTTTGCTCAAAGGCTGGCGCGAAACACCAGTCAACGGGATCAGGTTTCTGGCGGGGTTTTATGTAACATTGATAGGCAGCCTTGCCGCGATCATCCTTGTCTTTGGAACTGCCGCGCGGTTGGGACCAATGGTAAATCGGGTTTTACTAGGTTTTTCTGCAATTGTGCTTTTTTGTTTTGGGTTATATCAATTATGGCTGGGGATAAGCGGTATTGGAAATTAAAAGAACCGCCTTAAACCAGATGGGTGTTGCTTTACCAATTACATATTATTTTTTACTGCCTCCGCCGCCACTTACCCAACTCCATCACCACGAAAACAATCACGCCTGTACCTGCTGCAATGGATAGGTCACCTCCGCTTAGTGGTATGACTTCAAAGAAATTGCTCAGGAAGGGGATATACAACACCATTAATTGCAACACAATAACTAGAATGGCCATGCCTGCCAGCAATGGATTACTCATCAGCCGCATTTTGAATAACGAGTCTTTTGCCGAGCGGGAAGCCAAAGCCTGGAAAACCTGCATGAATGCAAGCGAAGTGAAGATCATCGTCTGCCATTCGGCGCGGCCGGTGAAGAAATACCAGGAACCAAGCCCCAGGGCGAGCGCGCCGATCATCACGCCAACCCAAATGGTTCGAGCGCCAGCGCCGCGTGAGAACACACTTTCAGTGGGGGAGTATGGCTTGCGCTTCATTGTGTCAGGCTCAGGGTTTTCCACGCCCATGCCCAACCCAAGCAGACCGTCTGTTAATAAGTTGAGCCACAACAACTGTAAAGGCAGCAGCGGCAATGGTTTTCCTAAAAATGGGGCAAGCAGCATCACCAAAACCTTGCCGATGTTTCCAGCCACACTGAAGCGCACGAACTTGCGAATGTTATCGTAGATCGTTCTGCCTTCCTGCACTGCCGCAACGATGGTCGCAAAGTTATCGTCGAGCAAAACCAGGTCAGATGCCTCTTTTGCCACATCCGTGCCAGTGATGCCCATCGCCACACCGATATCCGCTTTGCGAAGCGCGGGCGCATCATTTACGCCGTCGCCTGTCATCGAAACGATATGTCCGTTTTCCTGCAAGGCTTGCACGATCTTCAACTTATGTTCGGGCGCAACACGCGCAAAGACATTGACTTCATCCACGACGCTCTTTAATTCTTCAAAGCTTAAATTCTCGATCTCGGTTCCAGCCAACGCTTTTATGCCTGAGCCGCTGTCCCCGGCGCCGGGGACAGCGGCTGGAGCAGAAGAAACAATCCCCAATTGACGCGCGATCTCAATCGCAGTCAATGGATGGTCTCCCGTGATCATCACAGGTCGAATCCCTGCGGCGCGGCAGGCTGCCACCGCCTCTCTTACTTCCGGGCGCGGAGGGTCGATCATGCCGAACAAACCCACCAGGGTCATCTTCTGCTCAAGGTCTGTTTGAATAATTTTAGGGATGGAGTTAAGCAGGCGGAATGCAACGCCGAGGACGCGCATGCCCTTTCTGGCAAGCCGCTCATTCGCCGCTTCAATTCTGGACCTCCAGCCTGCATCCATTGGCAGGGACTTTCCCTCCACCCAAACATGGCTGGTAATGTCGAGCAGTCCATCCACGCCGCCTTTGGTGAAGGCGATGTAACGTTTGTCACCGATCTCAAGCCCTGACAGCACGGTGGGATCGTATTGCCCAAGATGATGGACAGTGGTCATGCGTTTGCGTTCCGAGTCGAATGGAAGTTCTGCTGCACGCGGGAAAGATGAATCGAGTGATGATTTCCAATAACCCATCTTTGCGGCAGCCGCCACCAATGCGCCTTCGGTCGGGTCGCCAAGTGTATGGAAGCGGTCATCGCCGGTGTCTATCAGTTTTGCGTCATTGCATAAGCTGCCGCCGATCGCTGCCAGCGAAAGAGATGATTGGGCTGGCGCACCCAGCCCTCGGGTAGCGTGAAGCGTACCGTCGCGTTCCATTGTTTCGGTCAGATCAATGGCATGTTCAGCCATGTCCAGCACAACGACGGTCATGCGGTTTTCAGTCAGCGTGCCTGTTTTATCGGAGCAGATCACAGTGACCGAGCCAAGCGTTTCCACCGCGGGTAGTTTGCGAATTAATGCCTCGCGTTGCAGCATGCGCTGCGCGCCGAGCGCCAGTGTGATGGTAACAACAGCGGGCAAACCTTCCGGCACAATTGCAACCGCAACACTCACCGCCGTAAGCAGCATGTGACGAAGTTCGTCGCCGCGCATGAGGCCCAGTGCAAAGACCAACACGGCAATAACAACGCCGATCAATGCGAGGTTTTTTCCAAGCGTATCCAGTCTGCGTTGAAGCGGAGTTTGCTCCTGCTTCACTTGCTGGATCAGTTCAGCGATCTTGCCGAGTTCGGTTTGCATGCCTGTGGCAACTACAAGTGCGAGGCCGCGTCCCTGTGTAACGATGGTTCCCATGTAACTCATATTGCGGCGATCACCGAGAGGCAGGTCCTCGCCAGAAAGCGCGGTGGTATGTTTTCCGATTGGTTCTGATTCACCCGTGAGCGCGGCTTCCTGGATTCGCAGGTTCACTGCTTCAAGCAAACGTAAATCTGCAGGGATGACGTTGCCTGTTTCCAATTGAATGATATCGCCAGGGACAAGCTCGCGCGCGGAGAGTTCCTGCAATTTGCCGTCACGAAGCACGCGCACATTTGGCACAGACATTTTCTTGAGCGCGGCAATGGCTTTCTCGGCGCGATATTCCTGAATGAAACCGAGGAAAGCATACAGGGTAACGATTGAGAGAATTGCAATCGTGTTCTTTGTATCGCCAAGTAATCCCGCCGCAACTGCCGCGGCAATAAGGATCAAAACCATTGTGGCGGTGATCTGCTCCCACAAAATTTGCAGGGGGTTGCGTCCGCCGCGTTCGACGAGTTCATTCGCGCCGTTTTGGGCTTTACGTTCAATTACTTGCTCAGAGGCTAATCCTGTCTCAGCAGAGGAAGAGAGTTCGTCGAGTGCAAGCTTTGTTTCGAGTGTATGCCAGTTCATGACGCCATTTATACCACTTGCGATTGTTCTGTGAGCACATCGCGTGCACTCAAAAAATGCCTGGGAAAGTTGCTCATGCAAACGCCGCCGGGGACGGCGGCTGGAGCATAGGTTACTGACAAGGCTTCGACAGGCTCAGTCCAAGCCTTTGTGTGTACACGCGGAGCACAGCAGTGTTCATACCACGATTGGGATTAAACCTTCCCCCATCGAGATGGGGCTGCCTGCCTCAAGTTAGACAGCCCCGGTTAATGATAAATTCTGATTTACTTCTTCCGGCCCTTCAACTCATCGCGCAGGATAAAACCCATGACAACGCTTACGAAACTGATTACCAAACTGCCAAGCAGGGCCTGCCAGAATCCATCCACAGTGAAGCCGATGCCAAATGATTGCCCGATGTTGCTGGTGAGCATCAGCATGGCAGTGTTGATCAGGATGGTGAACAACCCCAGTGTCAGAAGGATCAACGGGCAGGTCAGGAATTTAAGCAGGGGACGCACCAGCGCATTGAGCAAACCAAAGATGAGCGCCAGCCAAAGAATACCAGTCCACGGGCCGTTGAATTGGATGCCCGGCACGATCAAGACTGCCGCAAATAAAGCAACTGCATTGATTGCCCAGCGTACGAAGAATTTTGTCATTTATACTCCTTTTGTTGTGATGTCACATCTGCACTGGCGTGCGGCGCAAGTGTTGCGAACGCTCCTCGCAATGACGGAAATCTATAATAAATACGAAAAATAACTTACGAAGTTGCCTGCATCCAGATCAAAGTTCGCTGAGATTTGAAACCTGCAGCGCGGATTGCGTTGTCAAACTCGCTGACTGGGAATTCCAGCCCGATGTTTGGATATAGATGATATAACTCGCGGCGCGCCTGGGTCAGTAATGCTGTCAACGCTTCAGGGTCGGACCTTTCGCCTGCTGAGGCAAAAAGGGATTCACTTCGCCTGTTGGGAATCCACGAGAGCGTGGCGTGAAGTTGGCCTTTTCGGACTGCCGCCCATTGACGGACGTTCATATCCACAAAAAGCAGGTACAGCCAATTCCATAAACCGGGTTGAAGGGAGTTAAAGTCCAAGTCGCGGTGCCAGGCTAACTGGTCGGGGTAGAGGCGCGAGAGCCACTTGAGCTGAGTCTGCCAAAAGAGGGGATGTCTATTTGTAATGGCGAAGTCCGTCTCCAGTCCTGGAGCATGACGGTCAGTGACTGCCTGCCAGGAAGTGCGCTGCGCGCGTTCGGTGAATCCCAGTTTTGTGTAAAGTTCAACCGCTTCGGGGTTGTCAGCGCGGACGTGAAGCCAGATGTTGGTAACTTTTTTTTCGTGGGCATGTTGCAGGGCGCGTTCCGTTAGGGCGCGTGCAATTCCCTTGCGGCGGTGTGACGGATGAACCGCGACATTGGCAATCAGATAGATGCGTTGCTTGTTGCGTCGAAAGGGCACGAGACTGGCATTGCCGATGATGTCTCCGTTTTCCTCCCAAATGTAGCCGGTCAATGGAAGCGAGGTGGTTTCAGTGGCGCGGTTCGCCCATTTAATAAATGAGTTGTCCCTGCCGGCGCGGCGCATCTCCTGCACATAGCGTTTGCCTTCGATGTCCATTGTGCCGGAGAAGCACAATTCGATCAGATCTGCCACGGCAGGCAGGTCTCGCATAATGCTGAGCGGACGCAGGTTGGGGTGCGTATCCACACGTGCGGTGAGGGTGATGGAGGTCATTGGATATATTATAGCCCCATGTGTACTGATCGAACACGTTTGATTATTCAGAGCCGTTTAAGGTGATGCGTGATCAACAGACCGTCCAGTGCATGTGTCTTGAAATTCCCCTGTTTTTTCCTTATAAAGGAGTTATTGATCTTGACTTTCAACATAGCTGCTTCACACAATATTGGGCGCAGGGCTGGTTAGAGACCCCTTAGCAATTGCACGATTTGTTGAGCATGGTCGCGTTCATGCCACAAAGTTCGCCGCATTATCTTTCGTGCAGACCATAACTCATCGCAATTCTTCGTTACCCGTTTATCACCGATCAACTTGACCAATTGTTCCTGGGTATTTGCGCGAACGATTGCAATCTTTTCCAGCGGGTCATCGGATAGTTTTGCCCGCTCCAAGCCACAATCTAACTGTTCAAAATACCAATTCTCGGCAGTTGCGATGTGACTTAGTATGCCCATAACTGAACCACGCGCTTCCCCCGAAATTGCTTTTGTAAGTTGTTCTTGAGTCATTGACTGAATCGCACCTAGTAAGTCCTGGCGAGTCCATTTCAATAATTGTAAAGCGATTTCGACATCCCAGTATTCCAAAGGACGTCGGTCATCATCAAAAAAGGCATTAACGATATATTCAGGATCTTCACTGCTTGCAAAGGAGTGAAAAGTCTCGATGACTTCCACTTCAATTGGCTCATTAACAGCAGGTAATAGATTATTATGTGCCAACAGCCAGGAAAAATATTCTGTAATCTTTTGGGGAGCATAGGCAATGGCGTCTGCCGCTGTGGCTGCTGAACTAAAGCAGGCAGGCAGATTAAGTGCCCATGCAATCCAGTGATTGGGTTCCATATCTTCCACTGCAAGATAAATACGCATTTTATTTACTCTCCAGTGCGCCCAACGGTTTGAGTAAGCCCCGCATGATTTCTACGGGTAGCAGCGGTTTGTCTCGACAGGCTTGACAACCAAAAAATGCTTGACGCGAAGCGTGCCGCACGCGAAGCGTCCCACACTGCCTGCCCTGAGCCTGTCGAAGGGCGTCCTCAGGTGAGAACGCCTGCTTTGCATTTAACGAGTGATGGAATTTTGATCCTTTTTTCGCGGATTCAACGACTCATGCTCTCCAACGCGGCTCGAAAGGTCTCGTCATCGGCGTCCGCGGAAGGACGGTTTCTGAGAACGCTTTGTTGGCACGCTCTTGATTTTGAGATTCTACTCCGATGCCGGAATTCCTGAACATTTGGAGGCGGACTGCAAAGCCCGCCTCCAAATAAAAAGTTAAGGCTGCCAGGTTACAACCCACGTGCCGAAAATATCAGCTCCACCGATTTGTACATCCAACAGACCCGGGGGAAGGTCTGGTCTGCAAAGATATGTGTAGATTTGTAATTCAGCCGAAGGATCGGTGGGGTAGCCTCCGCCGCCGCCCATACATTGATGGATCGGCATGGTCACATACAGGTCGCCAAGAAAATTTGGCTCGGTCTGCGCAGTGAAGACAAAATACAGCGTGTTATCAGATTGTTCGCGGTTCAGTTGCGCTTCACTAAAATGCACATTTTTTCCTGCTATCAAAACATCCGCGTTGAGCGGAAGACTCTGCCCGGGCTGCGGATTCGTTCCCGGATCAAATTGAAACGTGCCAGCGTTGAAGTTCACAACCATGCTGGTGATGCTAATTTCAAGCGGTGGCTGAAAATTTGTGTCGGCTATTTTGATCGCCCAATACGAACGAAACTCTTCGTTTTGCGGTGTCTCAACACCATAGATCACTTCAAATTCAATTGACTTGCCAGCCGCGTCTGTTACTGTGGCGTAATCGAGCATCGGGTCAACAGCATACGCGGGGTAGGTATTCGCGTCCCATTGCACGCTGCCGATGAGCAAGTATCCATCATCCATGCGGACAAATGATTCAAGCGTGGATTTGATTCCGTAAGCAGGATCAACTGTCGGCGGAGTCTGAGGCGATGAAGTTTCTGCTTCAGTTGCTGACGGGGAAGCTGATTCTGTTTCGTTGGCAGGTTCTACCGGAAGGATTGTCCCCGGCGGCGCAGGAATCACCTGAAATGGAATGCTCCAATCTTCGGGAGCTGCACCGGGTTCCATCCCTGCAAGGCGTGTTAACTCAAGCGTGGCGTTGTTGATGTTGTCGGGCAATGGCGGAAATTCCAGCCAATACCCAACTGTTTTTGGGATGTCAGAGGAAATGCGCCGCCTTGAGCGAACATCGAGGCGGGTTCCATCGGGTAATAGCAAAGCGGGGTTATCCTCTTTGAACGTGGCGGGAGGTTGGAATGTGTTGTAGTCTATTTCGATGGCGGGGTATTCATAGACGACAATTGTCTTTTCACTGCTGGCTGCTATTTGTACGATGTTGAGGGCAACACCATCTTTTTCTGCTGAGAGTGGCGCAGCCAGCACGCGCAAAGATGTTTCTTCCACAACGCCTATGCCTGGCACAAAGCCAAACATGCGTTTGAGCGCATTGACGATGGTTGGCGAAGATGCCAGCATTGCGAGCGTGGCGATCAACAGGGCAATGGCGAGTCCCCATGCAAGGCGCGGTGTGAGAAAACCGCGGCGGGTTGTTTGTTTCATTTTTGTCTCCGTATTTTTCTGTGCGGCGGCAATTCCTTTTGCTATGAATTGTTCGCGCAGTGAATTTAGGAAGACTGCATCGGGTTCGGGAACATCAGAAATGTTTTTGACCATTTCTTCGATCTTGGTTGGGAAAGTGTTTTTAGACATTTTGCACCTCCATTTGATTGGAGAGCCGTTCGAGCAGGCGCGTAAGGGATTTCCTCACTGCATCCTCTTTTCTTTCCATCAACTCAGCAATTTCAACAAACGATAACTGCACCACATACCGCAGGCGGATCAACTCGCGTTCTTCATCATTGAGAGTTTGCAAAAGTATACGCAGCCGTTCGTAATCTTGTCTTTTGATGATGTGTTCCAATGTCCCATCTGAATAGGCAATATCGAGCGGAATTTCCAGCGGGTCGCGTTTGCTTCTGCGGAGATGATCGATGATCTTGTTTCGTGCAATTTGAAAGATCCACGCGGAAAATTGTCCGTGATGGCGATAGTGCGGCAGTGATTCCAAGACCCCCATGAAAGTTTGTGTGGTCAGGTCTTCAGCGTCGGGCGGGTTTCCCACCTTGCTGAGAATATAGCGATGGATGTCGCGTGCGTAGGTGTCGTAGATCTGAGCCAGCGCTGACTCATCGCCTTTGACTGCCTTTTGCACGGTGGAATCATCCACTTGTGGACGTTCGTTGGGTTGTGTCGCTCCCATGCATGTCTCCTATGGAATATATCGCCCCAAATCCAAAAAGCGGACAAAATTGATCTATCAGTTTGTGCGGTAATAACAGGATATGTTATTGCTATGTTTTTTAATAACCCATTTTTTGCAAAGGGCGTGCCAACGGCGCGCATCAGCGGCGGCGAGCCGCGCAGCGGCGAAGCCGTCCGCTGCATGCGCTGGTTAGGTGTCACCTTCATCACGACGGCGTTTCGCGTCTTCAAATGCACCCACGGCAATGATGGCTAGCCACCATAAAGCAGTAAATGGCCCCACGTCGAACAGTCCGGCCTGCGACGGCGGTAGCGGAAACGTACCCAGGTTGAACCCGAGCAGAAAGATGGCCGCCAGAATGCCGTACATGCCAATGAGGCGGGTTGGCCCCGGCACCCTGAGCATCACCCAAGAAACAAGTCCCAGACCCAAGGAGTAGAAAATATCGAAGGCAACATCCATCCCCAATTGCACGTAGTTCAGGCCGAGGGAGAGGGCTTGGTAGGAGGTCGTTTCACGGGCGCCTTGTTGAAGCGCCGCCGCTTCGCGTAGCGCGAAGAAGACTGCCTGCTGGACGGTAACCATCAGAACCAGGAACGAAAACCCAATGATGAGGAAGAGTGTACCGAGCGTAAGCGCTGTGCCACCCTGGGTCTTTTCCAATTCCTTGTGAATAGCGACAGAACCGGCAAGTGCGGCGATACCAATAGAAATGGCCAGGAGCAGATTTAGGTTCGTCGCAAATGACACACCACCAAGCGCAAATGCGAGATATACGAGGAGGGGGATGATTGCCAGAACCGGGATCAGCAGCTGCAATCGGGAGTTCATTGTGCGAAAGTCCTTCATGTGACACCTAACGAGACTGTCGAAAAACCCAACTATGCCTTCGAGCGCCGGGCGCCAGCGCCCGACTTTACAGCCAGAGTACGGTTGGGACCGGTTGTTGGAGGGCTGAATGGGCTAGATCAGCGCCCCAAAGGAGTGGATCTTGCCGATATGGTGAACCAGAGCGAACAGCGTCCATTGTACATCCACTTTCCGCTTGGTACGCAGGGTAAAGCGATGCATCCG
>VGNE01000007.1 GCA_016866215.1 Chloroflexota bacterium
GGTCTTCAACGTTTTCTTCACTTTTGTGTATACTCGGTAGCGATCAGTCATAGAGGACACCTCAGTTGGTTTGGTGACCCTGAGTTTACTCTATGACTGATTTTCCTCGTATTTGTACGGTAGAGAACAATAAGTTTAATTTGCCAAATAAATCCCTCAAGATTCTAGTCATCCTGGTATGTGCCGACCTTTTTTTTATTCTATTACATATTACCCATAAACTGGCCCGAATTTTCAACGTGTTCACAACCATTCAATACAATAATGCTTTCAATGTCTATTACGACCTTACCCTGGCAGAATCCTTTCAATATGTAAAAGAATACTGGATCATCCTCTTTTTTGCATGGTTGATCTTCAGGAAAAAACAATTTTTCTACACAGGCTGGATATTCCTGTTTGTGTATCTGTTATTTGACGACATGCTCAGTTTCCATGAGGGCTTGGGAACATTTGTTATTGAAAAACTCGGCATTCCTCCTTTTCACGTCATATTCGGGGAACTGCGGTATCAGGACTTTGGAGAACTGGGTGCATCCTTGTTTTTCGGGATCTTTTTCCTTTCCATAATCGCCTTTTCCTACTTCCGCAATGGCAAGGAAGTCCGAACCACGTTTCACTACCTGATCGGAGGATTATTTATTATCGTATTCTTCGGAGTCATAAATGATTTTACCAATCGAATTTTCGCAGAAGAAACCCAGAAACTCCTGTACGAGATCACAAGATTATTAGAGGATGGCGGAGAAATGATAGGGATGTCCCTGATATGCTGGTATGTTTATTCATTGACCGAGCCTGCACAGACATCCGCTCAATCATTTAGTACATAGAGATTCAGCAATCAGCACGTTTTGCATTATTCGCCCATTGATCCAGCAACGCAGGCACGCGCGTTTCAAACGAACCATCTGCAATGTAACTGCGGATTGATTCCATGATCCTGATCAAGGCCCTTAAATTGTGAATTGACAAAAGTGTGCCTGCCAGTAATTCTTTTGCCACGATCAGGTGACGAATATACGCGCGCGTAAAGGTTTGACAAGTATAACAGTCGCAGGTCTCATCCAGCGGACGGGCATCGCGCGCAAAGGCAGCATTCATCATGTTCAAACGCCCCTCGGGCGCAAAGGCGGAATGATGCCGTGCCAGGCGGGTGGGCAGAACGCAATCGAAGATATCCACGCCTTGGGCGATGCCGTTGATCAAATCTTCCGGTGTGCCAACACCCATTAAGTAACGTGGTTTATTTTCTGGCAATAGCGGAACGACGACATCCAACATATCGTGCATTTCCTCTTTCGTCTCTCCCACGGACAGTCCGCCGATGGCGATGCCAGGCGTATCGAGGGAAGCAATAAATTTAGCAGACTCAGCCCGCAAGTCAGCATTGACTCCGCCTTGCACGATGCCGAATAAAGCTTGATCAGCGCGCGTCCTCGCATTGACACTACGTTCGGCCCATAGGTGAGTTCGCTGCATGGCAGTCTCGGAATAAGCTGCGTCGTTGGGGTCGGAGCATTCGTCGAAAGCCATGATGATGTCTGCGCCGAGGTTCTCCTGGATTTGAATGGACTTCTCGGGCGTGAAGTGATGCGTGGAACCGTCAATGTGACTCTTGAAGGTCACACCGTCATCGTCAATTTTGCGTGTCTTTGAAAGCGAGAAAACCTGGAAGCCGCCCGAATCAGTCAGCATGGGATTGTGCCATTGCATAAATTTATGCAAACCGCCCATATCACGGACGAGTTCGTCGCCGGGACGCAGATAAAGATGATAGGTGTTGCTCAGCACCAGCGAGGCATTAATTCCTTTTAGCTGCTCAGGCGTAAGCGTTTTGACTGTGGCCTGCGTGCCGACTGGCGCGAAAACGGGAGTTTGTAGATCGCCGTGAGGTGTGGTGAAGATACCCGCACGGGCGCGGTTAATTTTAGCATTGATGTGGAAAGAGAACATGGGAGGATTATACTTTGTTCAATTCAAGGTGAGTTATAATTTTGTCAGAGCAAGGAGTAAATATGTTAACTACTTTACAAGGCGTGTATCGCAAGGGAAAGATTGTGCTAAAGAACAATCCCTCCGATATTCCCGATGAAACTCCCGTGATTGTCACCTTTCTTGGCGTGGAAAGTATTGATTTGCGCGCGCGCGGTATCAGCGAAGAACAAGCCAGCGCATTGCGCGCGCAACTTGCCGCTTTTACAGAAGAGTGGGAAAGTCCTGACATGAGTATCTATGACAACTATGACGCGCACGTTTAATCGTGGCGATGTCGTTCTGGTGCTTTTCCCTCACTCAGATTTACAAACAGCCAAACCCCGCCCTGCATTAATTGTGCAAACAGATAATCTTGAGAGTGGTTTAGCGCAAATCGTTGTAGCAATGATTACCAGCCGCCTATTTCGCGCCAATCACCCCAGCCGCGTTTTCATCAAATTGGACTCACAGGCTGGAAAAGAATCGGGATTGCCTACCGATTCAGTAATGATGACCGATAATCTCGCCACCGTTTCTGAAATTGCTATAGATCAAGTGATTGGAAAAATCCCAATGGAGGATGTAGACAAAGCGCTCAAACATACTTTGGGGTTGTGAACATTAATGTCCCGTCATTGCGAGAAGCGAAGCGATGAAGCAATCCCCGTTGACTGTTTGGAGATTGCTTCGGGCAGGGTTTCGACACCTGCACTTGCGTACGGTGCAAGTGTACGGGCGAGAAAATCACTCGCCCCACTCAACCGCCTGCCTCGCAATGGCATTTAAGCTCTGGCAAACAGGCATTTGAGATAAGCCCCTTCTTTGAATCCAATTGGATGATCGAGTGCATGACCCGTTCTTTCGATTTCGGTTAACTTGCGTCCCGCTTCTTTAGCAGACTGATGAATGGTTTCAAAAAAGACATCGGCATCTACGCGGCTGGAACAGGAGGCCTGCACCAGCGTGCCGCCTTGTCGCAAGACACCCAAACCCAAGCGAGTCAGACGGCGATAGGCGGATAAGGCCGACGCGATTTGCTTTTCACTTTGGGCGAACATGGGCGGGTCAAGGATCACCAAGTCGAAGAGAAGTTTTTCCGACGCCATGCGAGCCAAGACTTCAAAGGCATCTTCGGCTATCGTCTCGTGAGGTATTGTCAACTCGTTGTGCGCCATGTTGCGGAGGGCGGCTTCGAGGGCGGGCGCGCTGATATCCACGCTGAGGACTTCTCCTGCGCCGCCGCGTGCCGCGTAGACGGAAAATCCGCCCGTGTAGGAAAATACATTTAATACAGATTTACCCTTGGATAATTTTTCAACTCGTGCGCGATTATCACGCTGGTCGAGGAAGAAGCCAGTCTTCTGCCCGTGAATGGGATCGGACTCAAAGATGAGACCATTTTCTCGAAACAGGATCAGGTTCGGGGGCCGCGAAGCGAGAAGCGAGAGCGTCATCCCATCGCTTAAGCCGTGCAAAAATTCAGTCTGCTTTTGAAGCGATCGGTTGAGTCGCAAAATCAAATGGCTGGCCGGGCTGACCTGCGCCAGCGCGTCACAGAAATCCTTTAGATGGGGAATCCAGGCGGGGGTATAAAGTTTTAGAACGAGAATATCGGCATAACGGTCAAGCACCAATCCGGGCAAGCCGTCGTTCTCGCCGTGAACAAGCCGATAGCCGTTGGTATTTTTTTCTTCCAAAGGTGCGCGCACGCGGGCGGCGCTGGCAAGTTTATTTTGAAACCAGTCCGCGTTGATGGTGGCGGGTTCGCGGGACTGCAGGATGCGCACGCGGATCGGAGATGTGGGGTCATACAAACCGATCGCCAGAAAGCGGCGCGCGTGCGCGTCATCGAAGATAACAGCGAGATCGCCGGGCGCGCCAGTGTGGCTTTGCTCGGTGATGGATTGATCGAAAACCCAGGGATGCCCCTGCCGCAAAGCACGTTCTGCGGGCGGGCTGATACGCAGCGCAATTCGTTTCGCAGAGGGAGCAGGGAGTTGGGATAGGAATGTGTTGAAGTCCATTGTTGGAGGGATTATACAGGAACCCCGCTTCACGCGTTGTTTCGACTTCGCTCACCACGAGCCTGGAAGTTGATTCTGTTTGGAATGAAGTACCGCAATGCTCAAATTGAGAATGGAGATATGCATCTTTGAATGATAGAATATAGAATATGATAGTTGCTCCAGATCAATTAAAAATGGGTTTTATCGAATCAGAGGAAATTCAGGAAACCAAGAAACCTGAACTTTCCAATGGCCGCGCCAATAAGCTGGATCCTCAAGACCGTTCTTTTCATGCGTGGTATCGGTTCGTGTTATCCTTTCCTCCACATTTGGTACAGGATTACATCCAAAAATTTGGGCTAAATCAAAAAAGCGTGATTCTCGATCCATTTTGCGGGACAGGTACAACTCTGGTTGAAGCCAAACTAGCTGGGATGAGAGCAATTGGCTTGGAAGGCAATCCATTTCCGCATTTTGCATCATCGGTCAAAACGAATTGGGATTTGGATGGAGATAAATTATCCAAGCAAGGGCAGCAAGTCTCAGAAAAAGCGCTTGCGATTCTCAAGTCACAGGGAATTGACGACAATTTCTCATTTAATGACAGCAAAAATTTGGAACTCAAAACACTAACACCTGAAATTGAAAAACTTATTCTGACAAATTCAATCAGCCCACTTCCATTGCACAAAACCTTGGTTTTATTTGAATGCCTAAAACAATTCGAGGGCGAGCCGTTTTATCGTCACGCACTATTAGCTTTAGGGAACGCTTTGGTTTTCAAAATCAGCAATCTGCACTTCGGACCAGAAGTGGGCGTTAAGAATCCAAAAGTAGATGTACCTGTTATCTCCAACTGGCTTTTTGAAATAAAGAAAATAGCAAATGACCTGCGTCAAGTTGAAGGGAAATCCTATCCCAACACAAAAGTTCATCTGGCAGATGCACGCAGTTTTGACATTATTGAACCAAATTCTGTGGATGCAGTTATTACGTCACCACCCTATCCCAACGAAAAAGATTACACTCGAACTACACGCCTTGAGTCTGTTTTGCTTGGATTTATCAACAGCAAGGAAGAATTGAGGGAATTGAAAAAACGACTCGTCCGTTCGAACACGCGCGGAATTTACAAAGGCGATGACGATGATCAATGGGTTTCTGCTTTTCCAGAAATCCAACGTATTGCAAAAGAAATTGAAAAACGGCGTATAGAACTCGGGAAAGATTCAGGGTTTGAAAAATTATATGCAAGAGCCGCAAAATTATATTTTGGCGGCATGGCAAAACACTTAGCTGACCTTCGCAGAGTTCTTCGTCCAGGGGCGCAACTCGCCTATGTAGTCGGCGATCAAGCATCCTATTTGCGCGTGATGATAAGGACAGGTCAGATTTTAGGAGATATTGCCAAATCTTTGGGTTATGAAGTTGTAAATATCGATTTATTCCGTACCCGGTTAGCGACGGCTACAAAAGAACAATTGCGCGAAGAAGTTGTCATTTTGAAATGGAGAGGGTAATTTATGGAAAATAAAGAGCCAAATCGTTATACCAAAATTCTTGAAGCCATCTTTGCCAAATATTTCAAGAAAGGTGTAACCGAAATCGAATTTAAGCGGACAGAATTCAGCCAAGTTGCCGATGAATTAGGCATAACATTGCCAAAGAATTTAGGTGATGTTCTTTACTCATTCAGATACAGAACTCTTTTACCAAAGTCCATTACATCAAAAGCTCCGAAAGACTACGAATGGATTATCAGACCATCAGGCAAAGGAAAATATAAACTTGTAATCGCCAAGCAGTCAAACATCGCCCCTTCAAGTATCCTTGCAGAAACTAAAATACCTGATTCAACGCCTGGTGTGATTGCTAAATATTCAATGAACGATGAACAATCCCTTTGGCAAAACTTCGCTACAATCGGTTGATTGATATTTTCACTGGCTTAACCTGCTATTCTTTACAAAATCATTTTCGAACAACTCTAAGCAACGGCTCGCAAGTTGAAACCGATGAAATCTATATTGGGCTGGACAAACGCGGCGCACATTATGTTTTGCCCGTTCAAGCAAAAGGCGGTAAAGACAAAATCGGTATTGTTCAAATCGAACAGGATATTGAATTATGCGCGCGAAAATTTCCGCGTTTGATTTGTCGAGCAATTGCCGCACAATTCATGGAAGATAATCTCATTGCGCTTTTCGAGTTTGAGCAGACAAAAGATGGAATTAGAGTTTCTTCTGAAAAGCACTACAAACTTGTAAAGCCCGATGAGTTGTCGCCTAATGAATTGGAAAGTTATTCTGTGCGACAAAGCTAACAAAAAACCGCAGGCTTATCACCTGCGGTTTACTTACAAAAGTGACCTTACGCAAACAGCCACATTTTAGGTATGTCACCCTGAGCGGAGCGAAGGGTCTCTACGACTATCTCAGAGATCCTTCGCTCCGCTCAGGAAATCATGCTTGGTGCGTAAGGTGAGTTAAACAAAAAAACACAGGCTCATCACAACTGGCAGGATTAAGCCGCACCGTCATTGCTCGAGGTGATAGTGAGATTGAGCATTCGATAAAAATCTATCTTCCGGAATTCGTCGTTCAGGAACAGGACGATTACCCGTCGAAAAAATGACCCTTGACAAGTATACAATATTGTATACAATTAAGGTCATACTGGAGCATTTGGTGAAAAATCAACCCACCCCCAATCTCAGCGGCGAGGTCTTTATTTCCCTGAAAGACCGCATCATTCATTGGCACTACCCCCCCAGTTATCGCTTCACTGAGGAGGGCTTGTGCGAAGAATTTGGCGTCAGTCGAAGCCCTGTGCGCGAGGCCTTGCGGATGTTGGTGGAGAATGGCTTGGTGGACAAAGAACCACACAAGGGCTATACCGTCAAACAGCTGGATATGCGTGAGATCCATGAGTTGTACGAAGTACGCCTTGCATTGGAATTATTTGTCGTAACTTTGCTGACGAAGACAGGTGTGCCGGATGCAGACTGGCAAAGACTTCACAAAATCTGGCGTTCCATCCTGGATAAAATCCCTGAAAATGTGAATGATTTTTCTGACAAAGATGAAGAGTTCCATGAGGCATTGGCGGTGTTCACGAATAACAAGTCCCTGATCCAGCATCTGCACAGTATCAATGAGCGCCTGCATTTTATCCGCATGATGGATATAACAACTAGTGAACGTCTGCGGACTACCTGTGAACAACACCTCCGCATTCTGGAATGTATCAAAGCTGGAGATGTAAACTGTGCGCGTGAGGCTCTTGAATTGAATATTCAGGACGGGCGTGAGAATGTTGAACAAGCGGTAAAGACAGCGCTGGCAAAATCCTTTATGGGGATTTAGCCAGCGTTTATTTTTAATTCATCTCAAGGAGAAAACATGCGAAAAGGAAAATTTACAGCCGAACCATACGAACTTGAATTTGATCTTGACACCACTGCTCTTGTCATGATTGACATGCAACGCGATTTTGTTGAACCGGGTGGGTTCGGCGAAATGCTGGGAAACAATGTTTCTTTGCTGCGCAGTTCAATTGAGCCTTGCAAGGAAGTCCTGGAAACCGCACGCAAGGTCGGGCTCTTCGTGATCCACACCCGCGAAGGTCACCGCCCAGACCTGGCAGATCTTCCGTCAGCCAAAAAAGAGCGTGGTCACCTCACGACAGGCATTGGCGATGTTGGGCCGATGGGACGCATCCTCGTGCGCGGTGAAGTCGGTCACGATATCATCCCCGAGTTATATCCCATTGAAGGCGAACCGGTTGTTGATAAACCCGGTAAGGGCGCCTTTTACGATACCGACCTGCTCGGCATTTTGAGAAATCGCAATATCAAAACATTGATCGTATGCGGAGTGACAACTGAAGTTTGCGTCCACACCACTGTACGCGAAGCCAATGACCGTGGTTTCAACGCCCTCGTCCCTGAAGATTGTACCGCCTCCTACTTCCCTGAATTCAAACGCGTCGCATTGGAAATGGTCAAAGCCCAGGGCGGCATTTTCGGGTGGGTCAGCAATTCAGATCATGTGATCAAAGGATTGGCGGCAGCGGCGAAAGGAAAATAGATCAGCCTGTAGGTTTTGGTCAATCCTTTTGATACAAGGAGGTTTCCTGATGGAAAATAAATCTGTAAAATCGATGCAAGCGCCTTTCTGGGTTCCGGGTGATTGGAATGCCTTCTTCGGCTTGGGGACGAATAGTCTTCTGAACATTCTCGTCCTTTCCGGTTTGTTGTTGGGTGTCATTCAAATGCCCGCCGAAATAGTGTTTGGAAAAATCGTTCCGGCAGTGGGCTTTATGCTCTTCCTCAGCAACATCTACTATGCGCTGATGGCGCGTCGCCTTGCCCTGAAGGAAGGGCGTAATGATGTAACGTCCATGCCCGCGGGTCCCAGTGTCCCGCACATGTTCATCGTCGTTTTCGTGATCATGCTTCCGGTTAAGATCGCCACCGGCGATCCGATTCTAGCCTGGCAGGTTGGGCTGGCTTGGGCCTTTATCGAAGGGCTGGTCAATTTGAGTGGCGCATTCATTGCTCCGTTCATCCGCAAGTTGACTCCGCGTGCGGCTCTTCTTGGAACTTTGGCTGGCGTCTCGATCGCATTTATCGCCATCCGCCCGGGCATGCAAATTCTTGATCCCTACCCTTGGATCGGATTGGTTTGTCTTGCGATCGTTTTAGGCGGCTGGTTTGCTGGGGTTGTATTCCCGGGCAAAATCCCCGCCGGACTGGTTGCCATCGGCGTTGGCTCGATCATGGCTTGGGGCGCGACTTTGCTCGGCTGGGCGCCTGTCATGGATGCCGAAGCTTTGCGCGCTTCTTTTGGAGGCTTGGGATTATCCATACCTCTGCCTGAAATCGGCAATCTGGTGGCGGGCTTTAAGAATATTGCGCCCCTGCTTGTAACAGCCATTCCCTTCGGTGTGTATGACTTCATCGAAGCCATGGATAACGTGGAAAGCGCCTCAGCCGCCGGTGACGAGTATAGCGTGCGTGAGGTCCTGCTTGTGGATGGCATCAACAGTATCATCGGCACTCTGTTGGGCAGCTGTTTCCCCAATGCGGTTTATATCGGACACCCGGGCTGGAAAGCAGTCGGAGGTCGAATTGGATATTCTTTGGCAACTGGCGCGTTGGTTATCACCGTTACATGGCTCAATATCGTGCCTGTGTTGTTGAACCTGATTCCGCTCGTTGCCATTTTGCCCATCCTGCTTTACATCGGAGCATTGATCGGCGCGCAAGCCTTTCAGGCCACGCCGCGCAATCATGCTCCGGCTGTGATCCTTGCGCTCGTCCCACACTTTGCTGCATGGGGCAAAACGCAGGTGGATGGCGCATTGAATGCGGCCGGCGCGAACGCCTCGGATTTAATCGGCGCGATGGCCGGCAATGGCGTGCTATATGAAGGCATGGCAAAACTCGGCGGCGGAGCGATCTTGAGCGGTTTGGTGCTCGGCGCTATCGCGGTCTTCCTATTGGATGGCAAACCAAAACTCGCCTCAGCCTACGCCTTGGCCGGAGCTGTTCTATCCTACTTTGGCTTTATCCACGCAGAAGCCGTGCAATTCGGTAATCACGGCCTGCCCACCGACATCACAGTTGGATATTTACTGGTAGCTGCATTGTGTTATGCCTTCAGTTATTTCCCGCGCGAACAGATGTCTTTCGAATATAGTGAGAAGTAAGCAGGACCCTACTTTGGAATTTCCCCTGCCCTGCAAGGGTTCAGGGTGAGATCAATCTTATATCTTCAAGAGGAGAAAAGAAAATGGCTAAAGATAAAGCAAAAGCAATGAGTTCGCCCAAACTTTGGGTGCCCGGTGACTTGAATGGCTTCTTCGGCTTATGTACCAACAGTATCACCAATACCCTGGTGGCAGTAGCCCTGATGCAATTCGTTATTGGCTTTCCCGCAGAAATCCTGTTCGGAAGGATCGTTCCCGGGCTGGTTTTGTCGCTGGCAGTAGGAAATATTTATTTTGCCTATATGGCGTATAAACTGGCCAAGAAAGAAGGTCGTGACGATGTGACCGCCGTCCCGTACGGAATTTCCGTCCCGCACTACTTTCTTGTTACCTTCGCCATCATGTTGCCGCTCAAAATTGCTGGCGAGAGTTTTGAATTGATTTGGAGCGTCGGCGTGGCGTGGTGTTTCGTTCACGCCATCGTTGCAACCATCGGCGCCTTTGTTGGTCCCACCATGCAGAAGTTGACCCCCCGTGCGGCCATGCTCGGAACGCTGGCAGGCGTGGCTATCACTTACATCGCCATGGGCGCGGCATTCAATGCCTGGAACGCCGCCTGGCTCAGCATGGTGTCCTTCGGGATCATCTTCGTCGGCTGGCTGGCGAACGTACAGTTCCCTGGCAAGATTCCCGCCGGACTGGTCGCAGTGATCATTGGCGTTATTGTTGGCTGGCTATCCGGTTACATGAAGTTGGAAGGCCTTCAAACGGCCGTCTCCAACGTGGCAGTCGCAATTCCGTTGCCCCAAATTCAGGTTCTGCTAGCTGGACTCCCACGTGTTACGCCCTATCTCGTAACAGCCATCCCGCTTGCCATCTACCTGTTCCTTGAATCACTCAACAACGTTGAATCCGCTCTCGCTGGCGGCGACACTTACGATACCCGCGAAGCCATGCTTGCCGCGGCCGGCGGCACTGCGGTTGCCTCGCTCTTCGGCTCACCTTTCCCAACCCTGATCTACATCGGACATCCCGGCTGGAAGTCGGTCGGCTCGCGCATCGGCTATTCCTGGCTGACAGGCGTAACCATGTTCCTGCTGGGAGTGCTTGGTTTGCTGGGCATCCTCTCCGCGGTCATCCCGCTGGTCGCCATCCTCCCAATCCTCGTCTATATTGGAATGTTGATCACCTCGCAGGCCTTCAATGCCAGCCCGCGGCGTCACGCTCCAGCGGTGGCTATCGCCATCATTCCATGGATCGCGGACTACGTAACAACGAAAGTTAACAATGCCCTCGGCGCGGCCGGCACGAATGCCGGAACACTCGGTGCAGGCACACTTGCCAGCAATGGCGTGGAATATAGCGGCATGGTTGTGCTTGGCGCCGGCTCGATCCTTGTCGGTATGATCCTGGCTGCCATCGTGGCTTACGTCATTGACCGCAATTGGAAAGGCGCCATCGGCTATACCCTCTTCGGTGCGGCCTGCGCGTGGGTCGGCTTCATCCACAGCGCCAAACTGCGCTTCATCCCCGACGGTCCTTTCAACATCAACGATCCGTCCTTCAATGCCACCTGGGGCCCGGTCGTTGGCTATCTGGCAATGGCAGTGTTATTCGTCATTATGATGAACTACACCAAGAACGACCCGCTGCCCAAATTGGAGGACTAAACTCTTTCAATCTCAAATACAGCCTGGGTATGTACCTCAGGCTGTATCTTTATTTCATGCAATTCCACGCCGCCTCCCTTGGCTCAGCAATCCCGAAAAATAATTTTGATGCAACGATTCAAAGCCTTTTTGATTCGTCCCTCAACCTGCGGCTTGAGCATGAGGACAGATTGATAACGATTCTCATTTCGGATCATTACGACCTGCCTCAGGGGATTCGTTTGGATGAAAAGATTCCGCTTCATTCTCTGACTGTGGGCCTGCGTGCGGCTTCGAGAGGCGGGATCCTGCGCTTCGACTCCTCTCCCTTAACCATTGACCTGCGCGGCGCACCCATCTGGGAGGGAAAAATACCTTCGTTGATTCTGCCCAGCGAACAAGCCTGGTCAATCACATGGCGAGTTCTGAATGAACAGCAAAGACTCAAAAACACCGAACTTATCGCAGATGATTTATTTCAATCCCGCTCTCTTCATCCCCCCTTTGGGCAGAGAGCGGGACAAGCGGAGCAAGGTTCATTGCTCGCACGCAGACTCCGTCAGCCCATTCTCCAACTCATCGCCGCCGCCGAACAACTCGACTCACGCTCTGCAAAAGACGCCGCGCAAAATATGATCGGGCTCGGCCCTGGCGTTACTCCATCAGGTGATGATGTATTGATCGGTTTTCTGGCCGGCTTGCATAGCACAGCGGGAAATGAAAAGGAAAGACCTGCATTTATTCAAACATTTGGAGAGTCATTATTATTACTTTCAGAAGAAACAAACGAGATCAGCCGCACGTATCTTTATCACGCTATTCATGGACAATTCTCCAGCAGTATAATTGCACTGCTTGATGCGATCCACAATGGTGATGAACCCCGACTCGCATTAGTATCAAAGGAAACCATGCGCGTCGGTCATTCTTCGGGAATGGATTCAGTGACTGGCTTGTTGATCGGGTTATGTGTTTGGAACAAAGAAAATTCTTACGCGTAGCAGGCGCTCTCTGGCGCCGAATTAATGAATCAAGGAAAAATTATGGCAACTGCGCAACGCATGATCAAAAATCTTTATCGCGACTCCGTCTCACTGATGCAGTTCTCTGAAAAACTGCGCGCCCTGGAGGGGGTCAAACAGGCCTCAGCAGTGATGGCAACGGAGAACAATATCAGTTTACTTGTGGAGGCGGGGTTGCTGGCAAGCGCGGTCCCTCCAAGTCCAAACGATTTGATGATCGTCGTCGAGGGCAAAGACGACTCGTCAACGGGCGCTGCGTTGGACCAGGCTGAGGGGATGCTCAAAGCCAAATCAACAGAAACAGATGAGGGCGGAGTCCGACGCGTACCCCCGCGCAGTATCGAGATGGGACTCGAGTCTATGTCATCCGCAAATTTTGTTTTGATCTCCACGCCGGGCGAGTACGCGGCGGCCGAAGCGCGCAAGGCTTTGCAACTCGGCTTGCATGTAATGATGTTCAGCGACAACGTCAGCATCGAGGAGGAAATCCCGCTCAAGCAATATGCGCGCGAACACGACCTGCTGATGATGGGGCCGGATTGCGGCACAGCCATCATCAACGGCATCCCGCTCGGGTTTGCAAATCTCGTGCGGCGTGGTGACATCGGAGTGGTGGCCGCATCCGGCACGGGCTTACAGCAAGTGACTTGCCTGATTGACCGCTTTGGCGGCGGCATCACACAAGCCATTGGCACGGGCGGGCACGATTTGAAATCGGAGGTCGGCGGCATCACCATGTTACAAAGCATCGCCGCGCTGACCGCCGACCCGCAGACGAAAGTGATCCTGCTGGTTTCCAAACCACCTTCACCCGATGTGATGAAAAAAGTTTTGGAAAAAGCCGGGCAAAGCGGCAAGCCCGTTGTGGTGATTTTCATCGGCGCAGACCCAGCCAGCGTGACGCACGGAAAAATTATCGGAGTGAAAACTTTGGAAGATGCGGCGGTTGCTGCAGTTAATTTTTCGAAGGGAAAGGCGCTTAAGAAATTTTCTAATTCCATGCCCGCCAAATATTCGGCGGTGGAAAAATCATCAGCGAGAAAATTAAAAAAGACTCAAAAATATGTGCGCGCCCTGTTTAGCGGCGGGACCTTCTGTTACGAGAACCTGCTGTTGATGAGCGAGGCGCTGGGGCCTGTTTATTCCAATATTCCATTGAAGAAGGAACACAAGCTCAAGGATGTGTGGAAGTCACAGGAGCATACAGCGATTGATCTCGGCGATGACTTGTTCACGCAGGGACGCCCGCACCCGATGATTGACTTCCGCCTGCGAAATGAACGTATCATTCAAGAGGCTAAGGACCCATCCACTGCTGTAATCCTTTTGGACGTGGTGCTTGGCTACGGCTCAAACATGGATCCCGCGGGTGAACTTGTGCCAGCGATCTTGGAAGCGCTAAAAGTTGCCGCGAAGGCGAAGCGCAATCTGTTCTTCGTCGGTTTTGTGTGCGGCACGGACTCAGACCCGCAGAATCTGACTCGTCAGCAAGACATGTTGCGCGAGGCCGGGGTGATATTAACAGAAAGCAATGCGCAAGCCGCGCGTTTGGCGGCGGCAATTGTGAGCGGGAGGTAAAAATGGTCAACAAACTTTTTGAACAGGATTTGCAGGTCATCAACGTTGGATTGTCCTCGTTCGCGGACTCGATCCAGCAGGCAGGGGCAAAGTCTCTGCAATTGGACTGGCGTCCGCCTGCCTTGGGAGACAAAGCCACGGGCGAGCATCTCGCCGCGCTGGTGAATCAGCCCGATGTGGAAGCCGCGAACCGTATTGCGTTCGATCGTTTTATGTTGGCCCAACCTGTTTTGATAGGAGTCGCATCGGCGCGCGATGGCGTTCCAGATTTTGGCGAGAGAACGCTACTGCATGCGGGTCCTCCCATTGAATGGAAACGCATGTGCGGACCGATGCAAGGCGCGGTGATTGGCGCTATTCTTTTCGAGGGATGGGCAGAGAATCAAATCACTGCGCGCGGACTTCCGGCAAGTGGGGGTATCAATTTCGCACCCTGCCATCACTTCGGCGCAGTCGGTCCGATGTCGGGCGTGATCAGCCCATCCATGCCAGTCTGGATTGTGAAGAATGAAGATCGCGGCAACCTGTCGTTCAGCAACCTAAATGAAGGACTGGGCAAAGTTCTGCGCTTTGGTGCCAACGACCCGTCCGTGTTGGAGCGACTTAAATGGATGGCGGCAACCTTGGGTCCTGCGATGGATGCGGCGGTTAAAGTCCTGGGCGGGATCGAATTACGGCCCATCATTGCGCAGGCATTGCACATGGGCGACGAGTGCCATAACCGCAATGCGGCCGCCTCCTCTCTTTTGTTCAAGAAATTGACGCCCGCTTTGTTGAAAACAGATTTTCCACAAGGTGATATTGCGAAAGTTCTTGAGTTCATCGCGGGCAACGACCATTTCTTTTTAAACATTTCGATGGCTTGTTGTAAATCCATGCTGGATGCGGGGCATGGCGTTCCGCACAGCACACTGGTGACTGCCATGGCGCGCAATGGCGTGGACTTCGGCATCCGCATGAGCGGCGCAGGTGACGCGTGGTTCACTGTACCCGCTCCGATGGTGGATGGTTTGTTCTTTCCGGGTTATTCACAAGCCGACGCCGCGCCAGATCTGGGTGATAGTGCAATTACCGAAACGGCAGGCATTGGTGGGTTCGCGATGGGTGCCGCGCCAGCCATCGTCCAATTCGTTGGAGGAACACCTCAGGATGCGATCGCTTATACGCGCGAGATGCTGCACATCACAATGGGAGTGCACAGTGGCTTCACGCTTCCGCCGCTCAACTTCAACGGCTCACCCGCAGGCATCGACGCCCGCAAAGTTGTTGACACCGGCATTCAGCCGGTCATCAACACGGGCATTGCGCACAAGGACGCAGGTGTCGGCCAGGTGGGTGCGGGCATAACGCGCGCACCGCTGGAATGCTTCACGCAGGCGGTGAATGCGCTGGCAGTATCATCGTAGCGTCATTGCGAGCCGCCGATGCTCTTTCGGTGGTGTGGCAATCTCCAAGCCGAGCAGGAGATTGTGTCGCCACGGCGCCACGGCGACGCTTCGTCGGGCGAAGCCCTTCTCGCAATGACGAATTGATTTCAAAGCAATCATTATTTTTCAGTGAAGGAGATTTAAAATGACAGAAAAACGGAAACTGGCTGTGGTCGCTGTTGGAGGCAATGCGCTAATTCGCGAGAAGGGGAAAGAGTCATTGCCCGATCAATACGCAGCCGTTTGCATAACCATGCCTCATATCGTTGACATGATCCAGAATGGGTGGGATGTTATCATCACACACGGGAATGGCCCGCAAGTAGGGTTTATCTTAAGACGTTCGGAGTTGGCCGCGAACGAAATTCACACAATTCCGCTGGACTATGGCGGCTCGAACACACAAGGCTCCATCGGCTACATGTTCCAGACTGCGCTGCAAAACGAATTCAAACGACGCGGCATGTCCAATCAGTCAGCCGCCATAGTTACAGAGACTCTCGTGGATAAGAACGACCCGGCCTTCAAGAATCCAACCAAGCCGATCGGTTCGTTCATGGATAAAAAAACCGCGCTTCAACATCGCGACTCCGAAGGCTGGTCGGTGATGGAAGACGCGGGCCGCGGCTGGAGGCGCGTGGTGGCCTCGCCGATCCCGGTGAAGATCCTCCAACAGGACGCGATCATGTCGTTGGTCGGCGCGGGCTTCACCGTCGTTGGGGTGGGAGGCGGGGGGATTCCGGTCATCGAGAATGATAAAGGTGAGATAGAAGGTGTCGAGGCAGTCATTGACAAAGACCTGGCTTCCGCGTTATTTGCTTCAAGTATCCAGGCTGATCTATTCCTGATCTCCACAGAGGTGGAGAAGGTCGCCATCAATTTCAACAAGCCCAATGTCCAGTGGCTGGACAAACTGACAGTTGATGATGCAAAAAAATATCTAACTGCTGGTCAGTTCGGCAAGGGTAGCATGGAGCCGAAGATTAAGGCTGTGCTTTACTTTCTTGAACGCGGTGGGGAAAAAGCGCTGGTGACAAATCCTGATAATATGTTGCGCGCCCTGCGAGGCGAAACAGGTACACATTTTTCATAAGTTTGATTCCAAAAGGATCCGGGTACTATTTTCTGGATTAAGATTCTTCGCGGCGTTCAAACCACCTCGTCCATTCTCCGCTACGCCTATGATCTCGAGGTCTGGTTCCAGGCGCAAAACCATCGCCATCCACAAAATCTCCGAAATTTGACAGCGTCACCCCTATGCAATCGCACTTTGCAATGCCTTCACATTTTCCCCAACGCTTTTATTTCCACCGAATACGGCGCTGCCCGCGACGAGGACAGTTGCGCCTGCTTGTACGACTTCAGCGGCGTTGCTGGCGTTGATGCCGCCATCCACTTCGAGCCATGCTTTTGAGTGGATCGAATCCAGCATGGCGCGCAGGCGTTTGATTTTTTCTGTGCTGGCCGGGATGTAACTTTGCCCGCCGAAGCCGGGGTTGACGGACATGATCAGCGCTAGGTCAACATCGGGCAAAACTTCTTCGAGCGTAGTAAGAGAAGTAGCGGGGATAAGGGTGACGCCCGCCTTTGCTCCCAATTCTTTGATGCGTTGAACCGTGCGATGCAAATGAACGCAGGCTTCCACTTGCACAGTGATAATGTCCGCACCGGCGTTGACGAAATCCCCAAGGAAGCGATCTGGCTCTTCGATCATCAAATGCACGTCGAGCAATGCGCCAGTCTCTTCGCGCAAGGGACGCAATGCCTCAACGATGAGCGGTCCAATGGTGATGTTGGGGACGAAGTGTCCGTCCATGACGTCAATGTGCAACCAGTCCGCGCCGGCAGAGATGGCTTCGCGGGCGTGTGATTCGAGGCGGGCAAAATTTGCGGCGAGAATGGACGAGGCGATTTTGATCATGGATATCCTTATTCAATAGTTCACAAAAACCGTGAGTAGATTGGGCCCTTTGGCGAAAGGCGTTAGAGAACACCAATTACACGCCATCGCTGGTGTAATCAATCTGGCGGAATTTCATCAGTTTATCGAGACAGTGTATGGCGCGGACGCAGCGAAGTGTGCCGGAGCCTGCGCACGACCAGGCTTTCAGTTGTGACGCCGTCGGGAAGAGCATGTGCCCTGCTCGCAGAGACATAGGGTTCAAAGTTTTATCAAGCCCATTTTAATTGCCATCAGCGCCGCCTGCGCGCGGTTGGGCTGTTTCATTTTTTCCAAAATATTTTTTGCGTGGCTTCGCACGGTCTCTTCGCTGATACTTAATTGACTTGCAATTTGTTTGTAAGTATTCGGCGTCGCCATCCATTCCAAAATTTCCATTTCGCGCGGCGTTAATAATACGGCAGGCGCATGTTGCGGCTTCATTCGCTCCACGGCTTTTCTCATTACATCGGGATGAAGGTACGCTTCGCCATGCGCAACCGCACGAATTGCGCGCACGAGTTCGCCGGGTTCGATGTTTTTCAGTACATATCCTTCAACGCCTGCCGCGACCAAATCAAAGACACGGTCATCCACTTCAGTTCCTGTCAACATCATAATCTTGATATTTGGATTTGACTTTCGCAGAGCAAGCGCCATCTCCTGCCCGTCCACTTCGGGCATGACGAGGTCAACGAGGACGATATCTGGATTTAGTCTTTTCGCGGCTTCCAATCCGACGCGACCGTTTTCCGCTTCACCTACGACCTCGAAGCTGGGTTCCAGGCGTAAAACCATCGCCAACCCTTTGCGGACTACTGCATGGTCGTCCATGATGAGGATCCGGATTGAATCAGACATGGTGATGATTCCCTTTTATGGGAAGATTGACCATAATACGCGCGCCTGCGTTGGGTTGGGAAACGATCTCACAGTCGCCGCCCATGGCGCGGGCGCGTTCCTGGATTCCATGCAAGCCGAAATGCTCACGGTTTTGACTGCGAGATAGCGCAAGGGATGGGTCGAAGCCTTTGCCTTCATCTGAAACGACGAGATAGACTTCATCCTTTGCAGTGGTCAAACATAATCGCGCGAATTGCGCCCCCGAATGCCGTGCGGAGTTGGCTAAAGCCTCCTGCGCCATGCGATAGACTGTCCTTCTCATGCCTGATGATAATGAATTGAAATCGCCGTTATTGCTAAAGATAATGCTGAACGAACGCGGACGACAGCAACTGCTGACATAGTTCGTCAGGTCTGCCATGAACAACTCGATGGTCAATGCGGAGGGCCACAAGTCAAAGATGGAGCGGCGGACTTCATCATGTGCGCTGTTGGCTAATGACCGCAATTCGATAAGTTCATTTTTCACATTTTCCGCTTGTTGGGGGAGCATGGTGATGCACGCATCGAGGGAGTAGACAATGCCAAAGAGCGATTGCGCGACGGTGTCGTGAATATCACGGGCTATGCGGTTGCGCTCGGTCTCGACGGCCAGGCTGCGGGCGCGGTCAATGCACAGGATCGTTGTACCAAGCGCGAGAGCGGCCTGATTCGCAACCGTCATCAAGGTATTCTCACGTTCACTAGTAAGACCAGATTCATTGACGAGTAAAATACCAACGGGGTGTTCCCTCAAATAAAGAGGCAGGACGAACCATTTGTTTTGATTAAGCCAGTTGTTGAGGTCAGTGTTTTGAACAAGAGTTTCGCCATTCGTTATAAAAGTATTGCGTTTGAGCAACGCCTTAAAGACTTCGCCATTTTCGGATTTTAATGGAAGCGCTTGAATGTGAGGAAATGATTTTTCGGCGGGATACACAAGCCAGCCGCCCAGTTCTTCGCGAGCCGGGTCAACCAATGCAACAACGGCTTTCGAAAATCCGAGGTCGGTTGTAACCGCGCCAAGCACGCGTTCCTGCACTGAGATAAGATCGGGTGCGGATTGCAATAGCACGGTCAGGTCATGGATAATTTCCAATTGGCGGTGAGCGGTTTCAAGATTTTCATGTTTCTGCGCAAGTTCATCACGCGCACTGGTCAATTCTTCGCGCGCGCGATTAATATCTCTGAGCAATGTGGATGGGTAAGCAAAGAGCATCGGGAATAACCATATTCCCGCCAGTTGCATCATTAATATAATATCGTCTGACGGCTGCGCAGGATGAAAAGTAATACTGAATAAATAAAGCGGTGTAAAGATGAGAGAGGCAAGCAGGGCGCCGCGTATTTGAAAGAAAAATGCTCCCGCCAATAATGGGCTGAGAGCATAAAGATAATACGGGCTGTGTGATCCACCGCTGACCGCGAGCATGAATGCAGAAAAGAGCAGGTCAATGCCCATTACATAAGGGCGATCCACGACGAGTTGATTGAGGCGCTGATTGAAAATGGAGACGATCGCGTTGGCAAAGAATGCAATGCCCAATACGATCAAGGGAGATAGCAGCCTCTGGCCCTTATCGTAGTTTAACGTTAACAATGCGGGGATTAAAGAAGCCCAGCGAAAGATAACAAGGAATAGAAAGATACGATTGGCGCGAAAAATGGATCTGATGCTTCTAATCATGGTGGGTAAAAAACCTAAGTTTGAAAACTTGCCATTAGGTCGTAAAATAATTATATCCGAATAATTGATCCGCCTCCCCCGCGCGGGGGAGGCAAATCCCCCTTTGAGGGGGATGGTCAACCACCCGTCGAATCGGTATCATATTCAAGTTCAAAGGAGACAGTTATGATAGATGTAATTAAAGAAGACCTGGTTTTGGATTGCTCTGGAATGCTTTGTCCCATGCCTGTAGTGAAGACATCCAAGGCAATGAAGGACCTTCAATCGGGGCAGATCTTAAAGATGATCGCCACCGACCCCGGCGCACCTCCGGATATGGAAGCGTGGAGTCGCCAAACCGGGAATGAATTGCTGCGCTCCATGACGGAAGATGGAAAGTTTATCTTTTTCTTGAAGAAGAAATAAAACATCAACGTCACTGCGAGGAACGAAGCAGTTCCCTCACGAAGCGGAGATTGCTTCGCCGCCAAAGTACAAGAGCGGCGGCTCGCAATGACATCCAACTTTAATACGGAGAAATCTCATGTCAAAATCTGATCCAACAGCTCCAAAAAGACTGGCTCTCATCGCCAGCAAAGGAACTCTTGACTGGGCCTACCCCCCGTTCATTCTCGCCAGCGCCGCTGGCGCGATGGGCTGGGAGGTAGGCGTTTTCTTTACCTTTTATGGCTTGACGTTGTTAAAGCCGGAACTAACAGCCGCAGTTTCACCGCTAGGCAACCCAGCCATGCCGATGAAAATGCCTTTCGGTCCAGAAGGATTCCAGAACATTAACTGGTCCATGCCAAATTTACTTATGGCGAATGTGCCTGGTTTTGAAAGCGTGGCAACTACTCTAATGAAGCAGACCTTCAAGAACAAAGGCGTTGCCTCCGTTGAAGAATTGCGCCAGGCCTGCCTGGATATGGACGTGCGCATGATCGGCTGCCAAATGACCATGGATGTCTTCGGCTTCAAGCGTGAAGACTTTATTAATGAATGTGAGATCGGCGGCGCGGCCATGTTCCTCGAATACGCAGCGGATGCGGATGTGCAGTTGTTTATATAGGTAGATACGTAAACACGTAGACAGGTAAACAGGTAAACTGGGTAACTTCATTTACTTGTGTACTTGTTTACCTGTGTACTTTATTCACCTCGGAGAGCAGTTATGTTATGGAAGACGGACGACCCTGACACCAAGAAGATTTTATATGTTCAGACTCATGGGGAAAAAGATCCCGAACGCACCGCGACTCCATTTTTCCTCGCAACTGCGGGCGCGGCAATGGACAACGAAGTTTGTATCTACTTCACCATGAACGGTCCGCAGTGCGTTGCAAAAGGCAACGGCGATAAAATCATTGTCCCCAAGAAGGGCGGCGGTGGCAAGGAATTAAAGTACTTTATTGACCAGGCACTGGATATAGGCGTGCGTTTGTTAGTTTGCCAGCCTTCGCTTGATTTGCATGGCTATACCATGGACGACATGATTGAAGGCGTTGAAATGATCGGCGGCGCGGCATTCAACGACATGGCAGTCCATGCCGACGCGGTGATCTCGTTTTAACCAGAGCTGTGCCGCGACATTTATCTCACGCACAAGAGCGACATAAATGTCGCGGTACATTGTTTTTCAGGAGACACAATGCCTACCACATTAGAAAACTGGAATCCAGGCAAGGCGGAAAACCGCCACCCCGATGTGACCTTCGTGGAAAAGGAACGTCTCTTCCTCGAAGTCAAAAACGACCTGCGCTATAGTGACTTCCTCTACGGATGTTATGAGTGCGGCATTTGCGTTGCCACTTGTCCCTCCGCGCGCTTCTATGATTTCAGTCCGCGCGTGATTGCGCAGTCAATGGCACGCGAAGACATCGAGCGCGTGTACGACATCATCTCGGAAGACATCTGGAATTGCGCGCAGTGCTTCTCGTGCCTGCGCTGTCCGCGCGGGAATAATCCTGGCGGATTGGTAACTCTCCTGCGCGAAGTCGCGGTCAAGAATGGATTGCAAGAAACAAAAGATGTTCTGCAAGGTTATAGCCGCGTGATCTACAAGGTCATGCTCAAGGGCAACCAGGTATCGCCCGACATGCTCCAGCCCGACTTCTTCCCCGATTGGGGTCCGTGGGTCGGAGAGTTCTCCGCGAACATGCCCGTGTGGCGCAAAGCCATCCCCGTGGACACCCTGCGCGGGGTCACAGACGCGGCGTGGAAGACGAATCGCAAGACCCTGCTCGAACTCTATACCATTTGGTTCGAGACGGGCAACATGGACATTATCAAGGAAATTGACGAAGGTTTGTACGACCTGCTGGCGGATGTCATGCAGGAGGAGTTGGAAGAAGGATAGGATTTCGTCATTGCGAGGGCGATAGCCCGAAGCAATCCCCTGGCACATCGAGGAGATTGCTTCGTCGGGAAAATCGCCCTCCTCGCAATGACGGAACAGTTTACTGGAGATAACCCATGAGTGACCTAACCACCGTCGAACAAATCCTTGAACGCAAATCCCATGCCGTTATCCGTGACGCGGAGATCGCGCCGACGCACGACATCCGTGAGGCGTTGTTTGAACTCGAAGCGAAGGGTGAGATTATCGTCCAGCGCGTGCCTGAGAATCACGTGGAAGTGACGACGAAGTACGGGCGGACGAAGAAGATTCCCATTGACCACACCTGGCACCACAAATCCTGCGGTCAATGCGGACACATCC
This sequence comes from Chloroflexota bacterium, assembly GCA_016866215.1. Taxonomy (GTDB): domain Bacteria; phylum Chloroflexota; class Anaerolineae; order Anaerolineales; family Villigracilaceae; genus Villigracilis. Next base: position 22,578 of record VGNE01000007.1, read on the forward strand.
CTGGCTACACCTCATCCATCTTTTGGCTGCACCGCCAATTCAACCTGGATTATCTCGACCCCACCGACCAGACCTCCTGCACGGGCTGGAACTACTACGCCTCGGCGACTTCCAATGCCGCCGCACAAGCCGCGGTGATGAGCCGCAACTTCGCCGCCGCATACGAGACGGGATACTTCCCGATGATCCACTGCGGCACGTCCTACGGACATTACAAGGAAATCCGCGAGCAACTTGTTCATCACAAGGAACTGCGCGATGAAGTCCGCCGCATTCTGGACAAGATGGGCAAACCGCTGGTCATCCCCGAAGAACTTGTCCATTACAGCGAGTGGGTTCACATCATGCGGAAAAAGTTCGCGGAAAAACAAACCGTGGACATGAGCATGATCCGCGCCACGGTTCATCCCGCCTGCCATTACTACAAGATCGTCGCCGAAGACGCGATTTACGACCCCGAAATCTACGGCGGACAGCGCACAGCGACGGTCACTGCGACGCTCGAAGCGCTGGGAATCAACGTGGCGGATTACTCGACGTGGTTCGATTGCTGCGGCTTTGGCTTCCGTCACGTGCTGGTGCAGCGCGACTTCACGCGTTCGTTCGCGGTTCTGCGCAAGATTGAGACGATGAAGAACGAAGCCAACCCCGATCTGACCGTGACTCACGACACAGGCTGTGTGACCACGCTCGATAAGAGCCAATTCGCGGCGAAGGCGCACGACCGCAAGGTTGGAATCCCCGTGTTGTCCGACGCACAGGTTGCCGCGCTGGCAATGGGAGCGCATCCCTTCCGCGTGGTGCAGTTCCATTGGCATTCCACGGATTGGCGTCCATTCCTGGACAAACTCGGAATCAACTGGCAGAAATACTGGGATGAGTTCCAGGGCGATCTCGACGCCATTCGCGCGGGAACGAAATCTGGAATCACCTGGGAAGACGCGGACAAGCCTGTGGTGTACGCGTAGTTCCGGAGGATGAACATGGAAACGATACGTTCCAAAGATGGCACATCCATTGCATACCAACGCAGTGGCGCGGGATCGCCGCTCGTACTAGTACATGGCACTGGCGGCTCTTACACCCGCTGGACTCCCATCCTTCCAGCGCTCGAGAAACACTTTCGCGTTTTTGCGATTGACAGACGCGGCCGCGGTGAAAGTGGCGACTCCGAACCCTACGCCCACGCGCGCGAATTCGAAGACATCGCCGCTGTTGTAGACTCAATCGGTGAGTCGGTCTGTCTGCTCGGTCATTCTTTTGGAGCCATCTGTTCGCTTGAGGCGGCTTTGCTTACATCCAATCTTCACAAGTTGATCTTGTACGAACCGCCAATCCCAGTCGGAGGTGTCCAGATTTATCCTGAAGGTATCATTGACCAGCTTCAAGCGCTGTTGGTTGCGGGTGACGGAGGAGGGGTCTTGACTACCTTCTTTCAGGAAGTCGTCAAAATGCCATCTCACGAATTTGAATTGTTCAAGTCTTCGCCAGCCTGGCCAGCGCGAGTGGCAGCCGCCCATACCCTGCCGCGCGAGTTGCGTGTGGCTGAACGATATCAATTCGAGGCGGAACGCTTCACGAAACTCCCTGTCCCTGCTTTGTTGCTGCTTGGCGGCGACAGTCCAGCCTTCTTCAAAGCCGCCATTGAAACTCTCGCCGCGGCTTTGCCGAACAGCCAAGCCGTCGTCCTGCCTGGGCAGCAACACATTGCGATAGACACCGCGCCTGACCTTTTCGCGCATGAGGTGTTGGCGTTTCTAAACACGCCAGATTGAGTCCAATCGGAGGACGCCGCCGCTTCCCAATGGGATGGCGCGATGTCGCAAACCGTTGGACTTTGTTTACCAAAAAGGAACAATCTTGTGTCCGAGCCAATCGTTTTCATCAGCCGTAATCACATCAAGGAAGGCAAAACTGGTGAATTTAGGAAACACTATCAGGAGAGCATCCAACCGATCTTTGAAGGCAAGCCTGGCACAGTAGCCCAACTTGCCTACGAAAATGAAGAGACTGGCGAAGTGACGGTCGTTCGTGTCTTTCCCAATGCGGACGCGCTTGACCAACAAATACAAGGCGCTGATGAGAGATCAAAGAAAACATACGAATTTATCGAACCCATCGGCATTGAGATTTTTGGCGCGCCCAACCCCGCCACGTTGGAGAAAATGAAGAAGATAGCGGGATCGGGAATTACGGTGAGTATCTGCCCAAGTTATTTGGGCGGCTTTATTCGGTAGAGTAAAAAAGGAGATAACGATGGCTTTGCAATTTGAATCTTCACAAGTGATCGACCGTCCGATTGACAAAGTATTCCACTTTTATGCAGTGGAACATGTCCGCAATCATCCGCGCTGGGACTCTGACATCGAACTCTGGCTGGATTCGGATGAAACTCTTCATATTGGGACGATCATCCGCAGGCGCAACAAACGCGGCGGCAAAACGGTCGAAGGGACGATGAAAGTCCTGGAATTCGAAACAAACCGCATGCTTGCAATGGAGATCCAGGACGGTCCTGCTGTCATGTATGGCAAGACCACCTTCGAAGCGATCAACGAAAACCAGACCAAACTCACAACCATTATTGATATTCCCTGGATGGATGAAAATGCGGATAAAACGTTTCTGAACAACCGATTGGAACACGCCGCTCAGATCAGGAAACAATTGATGGAGTCTGAACTTTAGAAATGAGGATGAACATGCCCGAGCCGATCATCTTTATTGCCCATCAAAAAGTCAAGCAGGGCAAAGCCGAAGAATACAGGAACGTTTACCGCGAAGTTGGAGAGTGGATGGAGGCAAACAAGCCGCAGACCGCCGCTCACATTGCTTATCTCAGCGAAGATGGAACGGAGGCGAGCGTCGTTCACATCTTCCCCGACATTGAGGCGATGGAGAAACACATGCAAAACCTGGGCGACGTTGGAGCAAAGGCGTTCGCGCTCATGGAAATTGTCGGTTTCGATGTGTACGGAACGCCCAGCAAGACGGTTCTGGATTCGATGTTGAAAATGATTCCAGGCGCAAAAGTTACGATGAAATCCCAACCTGCGGGCGGATACATTCGCCTGAAAGCGGGTTGATGGAAATGGGAACTGCGAGTGTTCAAGGGCAGATGTGGGGCGCACGCGCCAGAGATTGGGCGGAGGTGCAGGAAGGGGTTGCCAACCCGCTCTTCAAAGCCGTGTTGGAAGAGACTGCCCTTGGCGCAAACGCATCGGTCTTGGACGTTGGCTGCGGTTCAGGCATTTTCTGTGAGATGGCTGCCAAACGCGGCGTAAAGGTCAGCGGATTGGACGCGGCGGAAACCCTTTTGGAGATCGCCCGCGAACGTGTCAGCGATGGAGATTTTCGCGCAGGTGAAATGGAAGAATTGCCTTATGAAGATAAGGCGTTCGATCTGGTGACGGGTTTCAGTTCATTTCAATTCGCGGCAAACCCTGCCAATGCGTTGCGCGAAGCGAGCCGAGTTTCGAAAAGCGGCAAGGTTGTCATCGCGGTGTTTGGCAGGCGCGAAGAAAATGAATCCGCGGCGTACATTGCGGCAATGGGTTCGTTGTTGCCCCCGCCGCCCGCTGGCGCTCCAGGTCCGTATGCTCTCTCTGCGGATGGCGCGTTGGAAGCCCTGGCAAAAGACGCTGGCTTGATCCCAGGCGAAGTCAAGAAAGTGGACTGCCCATGGGAATATCCTGATGAAAAAACTGCGCTTCGCGGCTTGCTTTCGTCGGGTCCAGCCATCCGAGCCATTCAGCACACGGATGAAGCGACCGTTCGCGATGTGGTCTTGAAAACCCTTGAACCCTTCAAGACCGCGGCTGGCGGATATCGTCTTGAAAATAATTACCGCTACATGATCGCAACGGCGGCATAGTCAGGTGGTCGAGTAGCCCTGAGCGTTCGTCCCTGCACCGAACGCAGGACTGTGCGCGAAGGGCGTACCGAGACCACAAGTGAAAAGAAAATGTGAAAATGGTGGTCTCGATACGGCGGACGAACACCGCCTACTCGACCAACGCAAAACTTTCGGAGGAACATCAATGGCATCTAACAAAGTGTTAGTCATCGGCGGCGGACCCGCGGGATTGGAAGCGGCTCGGTCTGCGGCGGAACTCGGCGGGGAAGTCATTCTCATTGAAAAGCGCGAACGTCTCGGCGGCACGCCTGACCGTGAGAGTTACGCCAAACTCACCCATCACTGGCGCGACGCGTCGGAAGCGATGGCGGAACTCAGCAATGCCGTCACAAGCAACGCCAATGTGCAAGTGAAGTATCAAGCCGAAGTGAAGGGAATGTCTGGGAGCGCTGGCAACTTTGAAGTCCAGATTGAAGCGGGCGGCGCACCCGAATCCCTCAACGTGGGCGCGGTCATCATCGCCACGGGCTTCCAGCATTTTGACCCGGGTCGCGCCACGCAATACTACAACTACTACTCGTTCCCCGATGTCATCACGTTGACCGATCTCGAAAAAATGTTGAAGGAACACAACGTCGTGCGCCCGTCGAATGGGCAGGCGCCAAAGAAGATCGCGTTCATCCAATGCGTGGGTTCGCGCGATCGTCAGATCGGAAACGAGTATTGCTCGAAGGTCTGCTGCGGCATTGCGAGCAAGCAGGCGATCGAGTTGCGCGAGCAGTTGCCCGACTCGAAGGTTTTTATTTTTTACATTGACATGCGCATGTACGGTTATTGGGAAAATGAAATTTATTGGCCAGCGCAAGAGAAGCACAAAGTAAATTACATCAAGGGCGTCATCAGCGAAGTGTTGAAGAAAGGCGATCAACTTTTGATTCGCGGCGAAGATACAACGATGAGCCGCCCGATGGAAGTGACGATGGACATGGTTGTGCTGTCGGTGGGCATGGAGCCGAGCGCAGGCACACGCGCCGTGGCGCAACTGATGGGCGTGGCGCAAAATAAATTCGGCTTCATCGAAGCGGGCGGCGCGGGCGGACTCGATACCGTCGCAACGTCTGTGCCTGGAATTTTTGTGGCGGGCGCGGCGGCGGGTCCTGCCGATTTGAACGATTCGATTTCGATGGCTGGTCTCGCGGCGGCGCGCGCGGTTGCCACTCTGCAAAGAGTCGCGGCGTAGTACCGCAACATTCATGTTGCGCCGCGCAAGATAAATCTTGCGGTACTGAGATTATGTTACCTCAACGACAAAGTCACATCATCAAACAGAAGACGGGGCCCGACGACCCTGAACTGCAAGCGAATTTGCAGGAAGCGTTGGGACAGGTCGCGCCTGAGGATGTGATCGCGATTGCGGATGAATTGGCGGAACGTCACGCCCGCCTCTTTTCTGGACTTCGAGCGGGCGCGGCCTCTCCAGCCTCTTCCTTCGCTGACATCGCTTCCGCGGTCGCGCACACCAAAGCGAACGCGCGAACGATTACCAATTACTTTTCGCAAGGTGACTTCGCCATCTTCACCCAATTACTGGACGGTGACGCGCCGACTCCTGTGCGAGTCGCAACCTTCGTCGAAAAGTTGAACGCGCTCGATACGAGACTCGCCCTCGAACTCGCGACTGGACTTTTACACAACACCTCCCCCTCCGACCACTGGCTGTGGACACGCTGGCTGTGGGATCCAACCGTCGGCACAGGGATTCTGCCGTTGCTGGCTGGAAGCGTCCACAACCTTGTGGCGGACAATCTTGCGGATGGATACGTCCGCGTGGGAGCGGTCACGGCGATGAGCGTCAAGTTCGGCGAAGGGACAGGGTTATTCACGCCCGATTTGATGAACGACCCGAAGCGAGTCCCGTTTGCGAATAGCGCTTTTCTGGCGTGCGCGTATTCTGTGTATTTGTATGGGACGACGAGTTGGCGGTTGAGCAGGGAGTTCAATGGGTTGTTGCCGACGCTGCCGAATATGGCGCGGAGGTTGTTGGGATTACGTAAACAAGTAGAAAAATATTGATGTAAGAACAAGGCTTTGTCAGCCTAAAATATTCGCCAAGTTTGAGATGATTTCTAAAGGAGAACAACCATGAGTGACCAAACGCTTAAACTGTTTGTATCTTTAAAGCAGATTCGCTATTCTGGAAACAACATCGGGGATGATTTGTCGTTTGCATTTGAGACAAACGGAGAAACTGTATTTTTGGATCAAAAAATTGCGTCGGGAAAAAGCCTGCAAATTGAAAGGGTTTTGTGGAGAAAAGCCACGACAGATGGGGAAGAGGTCACTGTTGATATTAAAACAATGGTAGTCGAACAAGATTCTATATTTTCAGATGTTGGGGAGGGTCAAAACGCCTTTTCTTACGAAGTATCGCCATTAAGCGCAAAGAGCTATGAGTTTCAAGTGAATGTCAACGCTAAAGGGGAGGGGAAAAAGACCGCCATATTTTCATTCTTGATTGAAATAAGCGTTAGGGAAGCGGACTATTCGCGCTTTGACAATGTGCTTGAATACATGTACCAGGAAATGATTGCAAACGCGCAAAGTCAGGCGGTTAAGGACATCAAGGCAGAACTTGATAAAGGCAAAAATTTATCAGCCTTATTTAAGTGGCGAAGCCTTGTAAAAGAGAATGCAGTTTGGGATCACAAGCCGAAACTGGCGGAAAAATTCATAAAAGATTCAGATGACTATTACCTTCCGATACGCGGCGATGGGGAGCACGAATTCTTTTACGATATATGGTCGAACGTTCATTATGGATTTGTTGGTTCGTCCGCTGGCTTTGATTCTGACACATTACATAAGTATGCTTCAGCAAGCTGGATTGGAGCTGGCAAAGAAGATAAGGGCGATTATTTGAGTGTACAGATCGGGATTGATTTATGGAACAATTATCAGTTGGGACTTGCGCCTGCGAATGTGAGCGATGAAATTCTTTCTCGACTTCAGGAATATTTGGAGATTCAGGAAGATTACCCTGGTGTGTTGGTGGTTATTGGTTGGCAGGATGGAAACTTGAAATGAGAAAATTAAGCAGTATTCTGCCGTATTTTGTGTTTGTTACAGTAGTGACCGCATTCTATATGCACTTCACATTTAACTATATGAAATATTTTGATATAGGAGTGAATGATGGTACGCGGCTCATGGACGTTTTTCTTACCAGAACCCCAGTAGTACTATTTTTTCAGGTCGCAGCATTATTTTTCCTTGATAAGTTTATAAGCCGCCGTCTAAACCAATGGAGAATTCGGCTGAACATTATGGGGGCTTTTGCTGTGGTTTGTATTGTCTTTTGGGGTTTCTCTATTTATAGCCAAGGTATAACGCGGGAAGGCGGTTTTCTCCAATTTCTCGGTTATTACTTTCTAGGATTAGAGCCTGGTCGAATTCCTAGCGGTTGACAAGACTGCTCTCTAAGTCTCTAATTACCGATCACCAATTACCAACAACAGGAGTCTTATGGCGACCAAATATCAAAAAGCAGTTGCAATCGAAAAAGAACACGTCATCGTTGACGGGGTGGACGTTTCAGGTCACTGGAACCGCATGTTCGAACAGCGGGTGATCTTCGAGTACACGCCCGAACTGATCGAGAAGATCGCGGACATCCCCAACGCGGAATCATTTGCGAATTGTTATCAGTGCGCCAAGTGCGTCGCGGTCTGCCCTGTGGACGTGGTCGGGAATTACGGTCCGCGCAAGTTGTATCGCTACGCCCAAACGGGCATGGATTTGACCGAAGCCCCCGAACTGTGGCTTTGCACCACCTGCGCCAACTGTCTGCGCGTGTGCCCCAAAGAAGTGAACATGGTCAAGATCATGCCCGCCGCGCGCGAGCAGGCTATTTTGGATGGCAAGTTTGTCCCGCCTGAATTACAGCAGGCATTTGAAAACACAGCTAAATCAGGAAACCCACTTGGACAACCTCAGCGCAAACGCGACGCTTGGATCCAGTCCGCGGGCGTGCCTGTGCCGATCATCAAGGATGTGGCGCGTCCTGTGGATGTGCTTTGGTATGTGGGTTCGTATCCGTCCTACCATCCGCGCGGCATGGACGCGGCGTCCGCGGCGGCGCGAATCTTCACTGCGTTGGGAATTGATTTTGCGATTTTAGGAAAAGAAGAAAAAGACGACGCCGACTCTCAGCGTTTGGCTGGTGAGAAGGGTCTGTTCGAGATGATGACCGAGTACAACATCGAGACCTTCAACAAGTACGAATGGAAAGAACTGGTTGTCACGGGTCCGCACGAACTGAACGCCTTCAAGAATGTGTATCCAAAATACGGATTTGAGCGACCTGTGCTTCATTACACCACTTTCCTTGCGCGCTACCTTGATCAACTCAAGCCGCTGCTCAAACATCCTGTGAATAAAAAGATTACCTATCACGACCCGTGCTATCTCGGACGTCACAACGGCGAATACGAAGCGCCGCGCAAACTACTCGAAGCAATCCCTGGCGTGGAATTAGTCGAGATGGGACGCAACCGCGAGAACGGATATTGCTGCGGCGGTGGCGGCGGCGGCATGTGGATGGACTCGTTCACCGCCAAACACACCACCATGCGCCTCTCCGAAAAACGCGCGATGGAAGCCGCTTCCACGGGCGCGGATGTGCTGGCAGTGGCTTGTCCGTTTGAGGTCTCGCGCTTCGAAGACGCGGTCAAGTCCACGGGGAATGAGCATGTGGGGGTGTTGGATATTTTGGAGTTGTTGGATAAGTCCATGAGGGGAGAACAGTGATCAGTTTTCAGTAATCAGTGATCAGTCGCCGTGTTGCGTGGAGCGTGTTCCGTTTTGACGCCACGAAACACGCAACACGTAATACGCAACAAATGATACAGGAGAGAGTAATTCATGAATATCGTCGTCGCTATCAAACATATTCCCAGCATTGCCGATGACCTGCCTGTCAAAGGCAATAACGTGGACTTCGACTCGGTGGATTTCGTGCTGAACGAATTCGACGAGCAGTCCATCGAGCAGGCGGCGCTGGTGAAGGAAGCCGTCGGTGGGACGGTGACGGTCGTTGGGGTGGACTTGATTGGGGAACTCGATAACGTGCTTCATCTCGCGCTGGCAAAGGGCGCGGACAAGGCGGTCAAGGTCACAGCGGATGAGCCAGGCGCGGATTCACATCAGCAAGCCCGATGGTTGTCCGAAGCGATTCGGGGGACGAGTCCCGACATCGTCTTCGCGGGGGTGCAGGCGTCGAACGATTTGGACGGTCAGATCGGGGCGATGATTGCCGCGTATCTCGACATGCCGTACATCGGCGGCGTCAGTTCGGTGGAAGTCAGCGGGAACACGGCGACGGTCAACAAGGAGTTTGCGGGCGGGGTCGGCGCGAAGTACGAAGCCGCGCTGCCGATGGTGGTCGGCGTGCAAGCCGCGTCCAAGCCGCCGCGTTATGCGCCGATCAGCAAGGTGCGACAGATCGCGCAGACCGCGACCATCGAGAAGGTCGCGCCGACGGGTGAAGCCAGCGCGGACGTTAGAGAACGTCCGCTACGCATATTGAAGATGGCTCCGCCTGTGGTGACGGGTCATGCCGAGATGTTCACGGGTTCGTCGAAGGAAGTTGCGGCGAAGATTGTGGAGTTGTTGAAGAACAAGGGTCTCGCGTAGTTGGCGTTCTCTAACGCCAATGGGACGTTAGAGAACGTCCCCTACGCAAACAGGAGATAACATGAGCAATGACGTATTCGTAATCACCGAGCACATGGACGGAAAATTTTCGGACGTGTCGTTTGAGATGGTTGGAAAAGCCAAGGAGTTGGCGAATGCCTGGGGCGGGCAATCCGCTGCGGTCGTGGTCGGAAGCGGGGTTTCATCGAATGTGTTTGCATCTGATTCCACGATCCATGTGGATGATGCGGCGCTGAGTCAGTTCAATCCCGAAGCATACGGGAAAGTCATCGAAGCGTTGGTCAAGGAGAAGTCGCCGCGGCTGGTCATGTTCGGTTGGACGGCAACAGGCATGGATTTGGCGGCGTGGCTTTCGGCGAGACTTGGAGCGCCGTGCGCGGCATACGTGAAAAACATCGGCGCGGATTTGACGATGAGTTGCCAGGCGTACGGCGGCAAGATGAGCGCGGACGTTTCGCCCGAAGGTGATATGGCGATTGCCGCGTGCCTGGCGGGGTCGTTCCCTGTTGAGGCGGGACAAGGCTCGACTGCCGCTACGCAAATCGCTTTACCTGTTTCGCTGGATGGACTCAAAACAAAATTTGTCGAAGCCATCAAACCTGCGGGCGGCGACGTGGACATCACCGCGCAGACAAAACTCGTTTCGATTGGGCGCGGGATTGGAAGTAAAGAAAACGTCGAACTCGCGGAAGAGTTGGCGGGAAAACTTGGCGCGACGGTTTCGTCATCGCGCCCCGTTGTGGATGCGGGCTGGCTGCCGCGCACGAGACAGGTCGGCAAGTCGGGGTTGAAGGTCAAGCCGAAGTTGTATCTCATGCTCGGAATCTCTGGCGCGCCTGAACATCTCGAAGGCATGAAGAGCGCCGAGTTGATCATCGCGGTCAACACCGATAAGAAAGCGCCGATCTTCAACGTGGCGCATTACGGCGCAACGAATGATTTGTTTGAGGTGGCTGAGGCGATGTTGGAACTTTTGTAATTGGTAATTGGTAAATGGTAATTACCATTTCAGTTGCTCACGCGTCGTGTCCGTCATTGCGAGCGGAGGTCGAGTAGGCGGTGTTCTTCCGCCGTATCGAGACCGAAGCGAAGCAATCTCCTCCACTGCGCGGGGATTGCTTCGTCGCTCACTCCGTTCGCTCCTCGCAATGACGGAACAGAAACAATTACCAATCACTAATTACCAATTACCAGATTCAAGAACTATCGAACTACGTAACTACCGAACTACGTAACTGGTGGAGGGCACGTTGCTCACAACGATTGAAAAAATCATCTTCATCCTTCTTGCGCTGGTATCGGCGGGGTTCTTTTTTCACGGCGTCAAGACCATTGTGGATTCCATCCGCAAAGGACGACCCGCGCCTGAATTGAAGAACGTCCCCGCGAGTTTGCTCAAAGCAGGCATTGCCGTTTTGTTCCAGCAAACTATTTTCAAAGCGCGCAAATGGATCAGCGCGATTCATCTTGGGTTGTTCTTCGGTCTCCTCACGTACGCGTTCGTGAATCTGGTGGACGTGCTGGAGGGTTTCGTCCCAGGATTCGAACTCGTCTACGGCGGAAAAAATCTTGCATTCCCGTTTTTGGGCGCGCCCATCATCAACGCCTTCAACCTGATCGCGGACTTGATGAGCGGCGCGCTGTTGTTTAGCATCACGTTCATGCTCGCGCGGCGCTTCTTCGTCAAAGACAAGGCGCTCACGTATCGCGACAATGTTTTGCTCAACCCCAAAGTGATAAGCGGTCAGGCGCGGGACTCGCTCATCGTGGACATCTTCGTCATCATGCACGTCGGCGCGCGCCTGCTGGGTCAAGCCTATCGTCTCGACTCTGGCGCGGATCCGTTCATGCCCATCGCGAGTTTTCTCAACGGCATTTTCGGCGTGAGCGAAACAGGCATTCATGCCGCATGGTGGATCAGCATCGGCTGGGTGATGTTCATCGTCCCCTACATCACGCGCAGCAAGCACACGCACTTTTCGGTCGCGCCCATCAATCTCGGACTCGCCAAACAGAATCCGCGCGGTCAACTCGACACGCCCGCGAAGGTTGATCCTGGCGCGAAATTCATCCATGACCTTTCGTGGAAGCGCGTTTTGGATTCCTACGCCTGCGTGCAATGCAATCGCTGTCAGGATGTCTGCCCCGCGAATTTTGCCGAAGGCGGGCGACCGCTCTCCCCTTCGGCATTGGAAGTAAACAAGCGTTACCTTCTCAAGGAAGCGACCTTCGGCTCTCACCCCGACCGATTGCTGGTTCCGCTTACTGAGAGCGTTATCTCCCCTGAGGCTGTTTGGTCTTGCACAACGTGTTACGCTTGTGTCCGCGTGTGTCCTGTCGGCAACGAACCGATGGCAGACATCGTGGACATCCGCCGCCGCATGTTGATTGACGGCTACGAAATTGACAGTGGCATGCAGAATGCGCTTCAATCTCTCGCCACCAATGGCAATTGGATGAGCAAAGGCAAACGGCTGCGTGGCAAATGGGCGAAGGAGATGGAATTCCCCGTCAAGAATGCAACCGAAGAACCCGTGGAACATTTGTGGTTCGTCGGTGATACCGCTTCCTTCGATGAACGCGTCATCCCGAACACCAAAATGGTGGCGCGGCTCTTCAATCAAGGCGGCTTGGACTTCGGCATTATGTACCAAAACGAATCCAACTCTGGCAACGACGTGCGCCGCGTGGGCGAAGAAGGTCTGTTCGAGCAACTCGTCGAACAGAACATGGCGGCGTTCGGCAAAGCGCAATTCAAGCAGATCGTCACCACCGACCCGCACTCGTTCAACACGCTCAAGAACGAATATCCGCAATTCGGCGGGACGTTTGAGGTCAAGCATTACACCGTGACCTTGTTGAAGTTGTTTGAAGAAGGCAAGTTGACCGTCAAGAACAAACTCACGCATTACAAAGTGACCTTCCACGACCCATGCTATCTCGGTCGCTACAACGGCGGATTCACCGCTCCGCGCAAGTTGCTTGAACTGCTCGGCGTGGAATTTGTCGAAATGCCGCGCAACTGCGAGAACTCCTTCTGCTGCGGCGCAGGCGGCGGTCAGATTTGGATGGGCAAGGTCGCGCCAGGTGAACGTCCCGCCGAGAACCGAATCAAGGAAGCGCTGTCCACGTTCGAGAAATCCGTAGGTCGGATTGGCAATCCGACCTACCAACAAAAGCAACTCTTCATCGTCACTTGTCCGAAAGATATGATTATGTACTCCGACGCGGTCAAGACCACAGGCAACGAAGGCAAGATTGAAGTCCGCGATTTGATTCAGTTAATCGCGGAAGCGGTAGGACTCGAAGCGCCGACAATGCCTCTCGAAGCGGAAGCAGTTCCCAGCGCGGCGTGAAGCGATGAATGGAGCAAGATGACAGTCACTTTTAAAGTGACTGTCACCTGAGTGAGCAAATGTTCAAGTGTCCCTATTGTGAGTTCAGCGGTAAACGTTCGGAAGTCCACAATCATCTGGCGGAGAATCATCCAGATACGTTGGGCACGAGAGTAGATGAATTTACGGGTCACACGTTTTTCATTGTGACATGTCCCGTGTGTGGCGCGAGTTATGAACAGGTTACAAAGAAGGCTCGCCGTGACCCAGGTTTTGTGCAAGAATATGAGTACGAGATTCGGTTAGTCATTTTTGATTTGCTCCTGTATCACCTGCAGGGTGAACATGGAGAAGGAGAATAACATGGCAACAGTTCGTGGATGTAATATTCCTGAAGACCGCTTCTACTGGGTGGAAAAACACGCCTGGGCGCGGCTCGAGGCAGACGGCACGGTGACGGTCGGGATCACCGATGTAGCACAACATTTGGCGAGAGGCATTCTGACTGCCACACCGAAAGATGTTGGGCGTACTGTGCAAAAAGGCAAAGGCGCGGGGACGTTGGAAAGCGGCAAGTGGGTAGGACCTGTCACGTCGCCGATCACGGGTGAGATCGTTGAAGTGAATGAGGCTGTGAAAGCGAAACCCGCATTGCTCAATGAAGACCCGTATGGCGCAGGCTGGTTTGTGCGCGTCAAGCCGACTGATTGGGCTGGTGAAAGCGCGTCACTGGTGACGGGCGAGGCTGGGGTCGCGGCGTATCAGAAGTTTTTGGAAGAGCAGGGGATAAGTTTTGAGTGATGGTTGTGTGAGATTCGTGTAGCGTGTAGCGAGTTGCGTGAAAAAAAACGGAACACGCTACACGGTACAAGTTGACTGATAACTGAACCACTGTGATTTTCTACGCCTGTGAAATCCCCGAGGACCTGTACTACGACATCGAGCACGATGTGTGGATTCGATTCGAGGGTGATATCGCGATTCTCGGCTTGACCGATGTCGCGCAGACCCGCTGCGGAAAATTCGCGGCAGTCAGTTTTCGCGATGTCGGTAAAAAAGTGGCGCAAGGCAAGACGTTGGCGACGATTGAAAGCGCCAAGTGGGTTGGTCCGTTCCCCGCTCCGTTTTCATGCGAGATCGCGGAAGTGAATGAAGCAGGTTTTGCGCGTGATATTCTGCTTGCAAACAAAGATCCGTATGGAATTGGCTGGCTCGTGAAGGTGCGACCGATGAATCTTGAAGCCGAGCGCGGTCATCTGGTGACGGGTCAGGAAGCAGCTGAGAAGTATAAGGAACGAATTAAGGAATTGAAGATAAATTGTTTGAGGTGTATTGATTGATGACAATAGCGGCTTCGATCGAATGAAATTATTGATGATCGTGGTTGAGCGGGGCTAAAGCCGCCTGTTCAGTTCGTGGAAGCCCTGCGGGCTGGCGCGCCGAGTCGGTTTTAACCGACTTTCACGAGTTGAGGCAGGAATTTATTCCGCCGAATCACAAATCAAAACCTGTGTTTTGAAAGGAATTCTGACATGACCTACTGGCGACTTCACTACCATCTCATCTGGGCAACCTTCGAACGCGAGCCGAACCTCACGCCTGAACGCGAAAAGATGTTTTATGGGGTCCTTTACAACAAGGCGAAGGAATTGGGAGTGAAAATCCACGCGGCGGGTAATGTAGAAGATCATGCCCACGTTGTCGCGTCCATTCCGCCGAAACTTGCTGTGGCTGATTGTGTTCGTCATCTCAAAGGAGCGAGTATGCAATCAATCACATGCTAGGCAGCGACGGTAACTTCAAATGGCAGAAAGGCTACGGCGCGTTGAGTGTTGGAGAACGCTCGCTGGAAACAGTCAAGGAATATGTCGCAAAACAGAAGGAACATCATCGAGAAAATAGGATTATTGATGTGTACGAGAGAATGGAAGAGGATGACGCATGAAACGCAATGGATTCGCGGAACGATGATTGAGCGGGGCTGAAGCCGCCTGCTCAGTACCTGGAAACCCTTCGGGTTGAGGGACGAGTCCATTTCAATGGACTTTCACGTACTGAGGCGGGGATTCATCCCCCGCCGAGTCACGAGGCGCCGCGAATGCCTATTGAAGCAGAACCACGCGCGAAGACAGAGTCGGATTTATCCGACTTTCACGTACTGAGGCGGAGATTTATCTCCCGCCGAGTCACGGAAAGACAGAACATTATTTATTGAAAATCAACTCACTCACCACAGGAGAAAACCATGTCCAAAAAAATCCGTTTGCTTTATATGGAAGGCGTATCCCCGCTTCGTTCGCAGACCGTCTACCACGCGGTCGCGTACGCGATGAAGGAAGACACGCCCAATACGATCATCATGGTCTCGCCGAATGGACCGTATGTGTCCATCGGCTATCATCAGGATATACAAAAAGAAGTTGACCTGGACTACTGTACAAAACACAACCTGCCCGTCTATCGCCGTGAGGTCGGCGGCGGCGCGGTGTATTTGGACAACGGTCAATTGTTCACGCAGTGGATTTTCCACAAGAATGATTTGCCCGCCACATTGGAAGAGCGCTTCAAACTGTATATTGATCCCATCGTGCAAACCTATCAGTCATTGGGAATCAACGCCAATCACCGCCCGATCAATGATATTCATGTAAGTGGAAAGAAAATCGGCGGCACGGGCGCGGCGCAGATGGGAATCGCCGAAGTTCTCGTCGGCAGTTTGATGTACACCTTTGACAAGAAGACCATGTCGCAAGTATTGAAAGTCCCTTCGGAAAAAATGCGCGACAAGATTTTCGAATCGCTCGAAGCCTATATGACCACGATGTCTGAGCAACTCGGCTCCACGCCTGACCGCGCGCAAGTGAAAGACTTGTATATGAAGCTGGTCTCCGAAGCGTTGGGCGCGGAGGTCTACGAAGGCGAGTGGACAGCCGAAGAGGAAGCGATGGCGCAGGAGATTGACGCGCGCTTCACATCCGATGAGTGGCTGTATCAAAAGGGACGACTGCAGCAGCAGGGCGTGAAAATTCATCAGGATGTACACATCGTCGAAGCGGCATTCAAGGCACAGGGCGGTTTGATCCGAGTCATCGCCCGTTTGCGCGAAGGTCGCATTGATGACGTCTCCATTTCGGGTGACTTCACCCTGCTCCCCGTTTTCGCAGTGGGCGCGTTGGAACAATCCCTGCGTGGAGTTGCTGCTACCCCCGAAACACTCAAATCGAAAATCGAAGAGGCATATTATCGCCTGAGCATTCAATCGCCAGGCGTCACGCCCGCAGATTTCACAACCGCCATCATGAACGCGGTCACTCCTCCGCAGCCTGCGTAAAACTGGTGGTCTCGATACGGCGGCGATGGTCGAGTAGTGCGAAGCACGTATCGAGACCCGCCGCCTACTCGAGCGCCGAACAAGGTCTTTTGCCTAATGACAAATTATGGATTTCTGATTGACCAAAGCAAGTGTATCGGATGTCATGCGTGCAGTACCGCATGCAAATCTGAGAATCAAGTTCCGCTCGGCGTGTATCGAACGTGGGTCAAGTACGTCGAGACGGGCGCGTATCCCGACGTGCGCCGCCGCTTTCAGGTGACACGTTGTAATCATTGCGCCAATCCTCCATGCGTGCGGATCTGTCCCGTCACTGCGATGTACCAACGCGACGATGGCATTGTCGAGTTCGACCCGAGCGTATGCATTGGATGTAAATCCTGTATGCAAGCCTGCCCATACGATTCGATTTATCTCGATCCCGAGTCGAACACCGCGGCGAAATGTCATTTCTGCGCGCATCGTTTGGATGTGGGACTCGAACCCGCCTGCGTCGTCGTCTGCCCCGAACACGCGATTCTCGCTGGAGATTTGGACGACCCCGCTTCGGAACTAAGCCGAAAGTTGGCTACCGCGCAAGTGACCGTTCGCAAGCCCGAGCAGGGGACTGCCCCAAAACTCTTCTACATCAACGGCAACGACTGGTCGCTTCATCCCTCCGCCGCGCAGACTCACGACTCGTTCTTATGGGCGGACAAAGTCACTGAGCAAAACGTCGCGGCGTACGCGTTGCCTGTTCTTGACGACGGTGGTCGAGTAGGGCTGGGCGCTCTTCCCAGCCCGTATCGAGACCCCGCTGCCGTATCGAGACCAGCAGGGACTACGAAGGTCTCCAAATCTGGTACGCCCATTCGTACACCGAAGGAACAGGGACGCCCGATGAACGGTCCCATCCAAATCGGCGGGCGCGTCGCCGAACACATGGTTCAGACCGCCTACAACGCCCAACATAAAATCCAATGGCATTGGGAATTACCGTCCTATCTTGTCACGAAAAGCATCGCAGGCGGCATCTACATGCTCCTCAGCCTCGGCGCAGGGCTTGGCATGTTTGCCTTTGACTCGCTCACCTTCCTCGCCGCAGGTTTCACCGCGATGGTATTCATGCTGATTACGACCATCCTGCTCATCAAAGACTTGTCACAACCAAAGCGCTTTTTGAATATCCTGCTTCGTCCACAATGGAAATCCTGGGTGGCGCGCGGCGCATACATCATGGTCACATTCACGGCAGTGGCGGGACTTTGGTGGTTGCTCGAAGGCGCCGCTTATCTCGGCTGGCTGCCCGCTGAATTCATTATAAGCATCCGTCCTTTCGCCGCGTGGATTGTCTTCCCGTTTGCATTGGGCGTTGTCATCTACACCGCCTTCCTGCTCGGTCAAGCCGAAGGACGTGACATGTGGCAAAGCAACCTGCTTCCGTTCCAATTGTTCGCACAATCCATGATGGTAGCAAGCGGGGTCTTCCTCGCCTTGAGCGCTTTCGTTACCTTCCCCGCTGATTTGCACACGCTTCTCATTGGACTCTTCCCAGCCAGCATCGCAATCAATTTACTGCTCACACTGGCTCCCAAATTTACATCCTTTGCCTCAGATGTTGCCATGCTCGCACACCGCGAAATGACCCACGGACGCTTCCGCAATCACTACTGGTGGGGCGGCATCACACTGGGACATGTCATCCCGTTGGTGCTGTTCTTCGCATTCAGCGCCTTCGCATTGCCAGCCGCTGTTGCATGTGCCGTCGTTGGTTTGTTCTTCTATGAATACGCCTTCGTGATGGCGCCGCAGCATATTCCGAATTCGTAGAAGTAAAAACGTAGACACGGAAACACGTAGACAGGTAGGCACGTAAAAACGGAACACGAAACACGCATTACGAAATCGAGAAACCATGACCCAACCTAAAACAAACGCACCCAAAACATCCGCAGGCACTGCCGTTCCTCAGTTCACCGCCTCTGATCGCAAACCCATCAAACTAACCGAAGTCGTCCACCCCGATGGACGCATCAGCCAATACCCGCCTCCCGATGTTTGGGATGACTGGGTTGAATGGGACGGTAAAGAATGGCCCAAACGAGTCGCGCGAAGGTACACCCTTGTGCCGACTGTCTGCTTCAACTGCGAAGCCGCCTGCGGACTGCTCGCTTACGTGGACAAAGACACCTATGAGATTCGCAAACTCGAAGGCAATCCTGTCCACCCTGGCAGCCGCGGACGAAACTGCGCCAAAGGTCCCGCCACGCATAATCAAGTTTATGATCCCGAGCGGATTCTGTATCCACTTAAAAGAGTCGGCAAACGCGGCGAAGGCAAATGGGAGCGTATCACCTGGGAGCAAGCCTTATCTGAAATCGCGGAGAAAATGCGCGCCAGTCGTGAAAAGCGCCGCGATGGGATTGTCTATCACGTTGGCCGCCCTGGCGAAGATGGATACACCAACCGCGTCGTCCAAGCCTGGGGCGTGGATGGGCACAACAGTCACACCAACATCTGTTCATCGTCCGCGCGCGCAGGCTACAACTTCTGGCTCGGACAGGACCGTCCCAGCCCTGATTTCGCCAATGCGCGTACCATCCTTTTGATCTCGAGTCATCTCGAAACGGGTCACTACTTCAACCCGCACGCGCAGCGCATCATCGAAGCTAAGACGGATGGCGCGAAACTCATCACATTCGATCCGCGTCTTTCGAACACTGCCAGCATGAGCGATGTCTGGCTTCCGACATGGCCGGGCAGTGAGAATACGATTCTTCTGGCAATTGCAAATCATCTTATCCAAACAAACAAATACGACAAAGAATTTGTCCGCAAATGGACAAATTGGAAAGAGTTCCTTCAACATGTTCAACAATCAACTTCCGCCGAATGGGATTCAATCCGCCCTCTAATCTCCAATTCTCCAATTCTCTTTGAAACCTTTGACGCCGTCCTCAAACAACTTTATTCCGAATACACCTTCGAACGCGCCGCCGAAGAATCGCAGGTTCCCATTGAGCGAATTCAGGAAGCCGCGAAGTACATCGCCAATTGTGACGGTAAACTCGCCGCGCATGTCTGGCGCAGCGCAAGCGTGGGCAATCTCGGCGGATGGCAGGTGGCGCGCTGCATCTTCTTCCTCAACGTACTCACAGGAAGTGTTGGAACGGAAGGCGGCACGTCTCTCACCAACTGGAATAAATTTGTTCCAAAGCCATTTAAGTCACCGCCCGCATTCAATGCGTGGAATGAATTGCATTATCCAAACGAATGGCCGCTCGCGCATTATGAAATGTCCTTCCTGCTCCCGCACATGCTCGAAGAGGGCCGCGGCGACATTGACGTTTATTTCACCCGCGTCTACAACCCGATGTGGACAAACCCCGATGGTTTCATGTGGCTCAAGGCGCTCAAGGACGAATCGAAAATAAAATGTTATGTCGCGCTCACGCCCACGTGGAATGAAACTGCATGGTTTGCCGATTATGTATTGCCAACGGGTCACGGTCCCGAACGTCACGACTTGATGAGTCAGGAAACACATTCGGGACAGTGGATTGCCTTCCGCCAACCTGTCCGCCGCGTGGCGATGGAACGTGCGGGCATCAAAGTTGATTTCACCTACCAAGCCAACCCTGGTGAAGTCTGGGAGGAAAATGAATTCTGGATTCAACTTTCCGCCCGCTTCGACCCCGATGGATCACTCGGCATTCGACAATATTTTGAGAGCCCCTATCGCCCCAAAGAGATCATTACCGTTGACGAATACTATCAATGGATTTTTGAAAACTCCGTGCCTGGTCTGCCCGAAGCCGCCGCGAAAGAAGGACTCGCTCCGCTGGCATACATGCGGAAGTATGGAGTATTTGAAGTTAAGCATGAAAACTACGCGCCCTACGACAAACCGCTTCATGCAACGCCCGAAGCTGGTCTCGCCTCCGATGAGCAGGATCGCGTCCGAGACTCCGCTGGGGCGGTGGTCGGCCTCAAGGTGGACGACCAGTTCAAGGTCGGGTTTGATACGCCCAGTCGCAAACTTGAATTCTTCAGCGATACATTGTCCAATTGGGGCTGGCCTGAAAAAGAAAACGTCATCCCGTGGGTGTTGAAGAGTCATGTAGACCCTGATAATATTGATCTCGAAAAAGGCGAGATGATTCTGCTGCCGAATTTCAGATTGCCAACGTTGATTCACACGCGATCTGCCAACGCAAAATGGCTATATGAGATCAGTCATAAGAATCCGATCTGGATGAACCCCGATGACGCAAAACGCATCGGCGTGGATACTGGCGATCTTGCGCGCGTGGACACGGAGATCGGCTATTTCATTGATAGCGTCTGGGTCACCGAAGGAATCAAACCTGGCGTGATTGCCATCAGCCACCATTTGGGGCGCTGGCGTTTACAGGAAGACTCAGGCGTTAATCGCGGCGCGTCGAATCTTGTGGATCTCAGCGACGATGGCAAAGGCGGATTCCTCCTGCGCGTCGTTCACGGCGCGAAAGCCTGGAAATCCAGCGACCCCGATACGAGCCGCATCTGGTGGAGCGAGGTTGGCGTGACGCAAAATCTCACGCATGCGGTTCACCCTGACCCTGTCAGCGGCGTGCATTGCTGGCTGCAAAAAGCAACCAGTGTTCGCAAAGCGAATGCCGATGAGAAAGCAGGCGATGTTTTTGTGGATACAAACAAGTCCATGGAAAAATATCGCGAGTGGCTAAAACTTGCGCGCCCCGCCGATCAAGTCAGCCCTGATGGCAACCGCCGACCCTTCTGGCTGACGCGTCCTCTCAAGCCAACGAAAGAGGCGTACAAACTGAAGAAGTAAAATGTACCGCGACATTTATGTCGCCCTGCCCCAAGCGAGATAAATCTCGCGGTACGAGTCCATTTCAATGGACTTCCACGAACTGAGGCAGGGATTCATCCCGCCGAATCTCAAAGCGCCGCGAATGCCTCTCGAAACAGAACCAACTCAAAGTGAGCCTGAGGCGTCATTAATCGAAAGAGAATCTAATATGCCAGTCAAATCTACGAAACCCAAAAGAAATCCCAAACAAGAAGTGCCCGAAGAACCGGTCTGGACTTATCGCGGTTATAGGCTTCAAACCAGCGAGTTCGTCACAGCGATGGTTCATCTCTTCCGCGCAGAAATCCAGCGCGCGAATGTCTGGCGGCAACGTCTCGATACCACCACAAACTGGGCAGTGGTAGCAACAGGCGCGACGCTCTCCATATCGTTCGGCCAGCAAAATGTTCACCATGCCATCATCCTCCTGAATACAGTTTTGGTGATGTGGTTTTTATTCATCGAAGCGCGGCGTTATCGTTATTATGAACTGTGGAGTTATCGCGTGCGATTAATGGAAACGGATTTCTTCGCGGCCATGCTCGTGCCTCCTTTTCATCCGTCCCCGGATTGGGCGGAGAACCTGGCAGAAAATTTGCTCACGCCAAGTTTTCCGATTTCCATGTGGGAGGCCTTTGGCCGCCGTCTGCGTCGCAATTACTATTGGATATTTCTGATCCTCGGCGCCTCGTGGTCTGCCAAGATCTGGCTTTTCCCGGCCGCGCCCGCCGACCTCGCAGAGTTTGTCAGCCGCAGTGCGGTGGGACCCATCTCGGGTCAAATCATGATCGCGCTCGGCTTTGGCTTCTATATCTGCCTGACCCTGATTGCACTCGCCACCGTCACCATGATGCGCGCCACAGGCGAGGTGCTTCCCCGCTTTGGCGATGAATCTGCAACCGCCGCGCCATCCGGGCAGGGCAAAACAAAAGGGTTGCGCGCCCTGCTCGCGCCGCGTCAACGCCGCAGACAATTGCTCGCGCTGGTTATCACTGATAAGACTGAGGCCGTATCCAACCGCATCCTGACCGACCTCAAACGCGGTGTCACCGCCATCTCCGGCAAGGGGATGTACACTGGCAAAAACCGTTCGATCCTGATGTGTGCGCTGACCGTCACCGAAGCGCATAACCTGAAATCTGCTGTTGCGAAAGAAGATCCAAAGGCTGTGGTGATCGTCTCACCTGCGCAGGAAATTCTTGGCGGCGGCTTCGCTCCGCTTGAGGAAAAGTAATATTCAATGATCTTCTGCGTGAGAATTCGTTACATCTACAACGATGTCCTGAATGGACGAATCTTTTTCGCCAACTTCCAACACTCAATATAAAAAGGAGAAAATCAAATGGGACTCTTTGGCTTTGGCAAGAAATCGGATAAAAATACACCAGTGCTTTCTGCGGATGAAGTCCGCCAGCGTTTGCTCACGCTGAACCGTGAAACCGCCCCCTACCAGATCATTGACGGCGCGTCTCAAAATGTGGACTTGATCGCCGAGTGGAAGATCGTGGATGCGAAATGGTACGAACTTTTTGCAAAAGCGAATCTAAAGAAGGTCTTCCGCATCTATATGAAATTTGATGCGGCAAAGCATCAAGTGCGCGGCAAGGATGAGGAATTCACAGTTGAATGGCGCGCGGGAGTACCGTCACTGTCAATCGCGGTTTCAAAATTCCAGGGGCAAATGACCTCGGTCGAGTTTGGCACGGCGTATGCCTTTACCGAAGAGCTGAAGCCTGGCGTGGTCTACAATTATCGCTTCAGCACCAGTGAGATCAAGAAGCCAATTCAGGAGGCGGTGACCGCCTGCGGATGGGATTATAAAGGCGTGGCCTTTGGAAAACTCTAAACCCCTCCTGCCTCCCCCAAATACGACAGGTTTCATTTGGTTGTTATTAAAAGTTTTTATGTCGTATTTGGGGGAGGTGTCCGAAGGACGGAGGGGGTTCCGCGTATGGCTGGAAGAATGATTTGTCCGATGAGGAGATTTTGGAAAAGTTGCTGGCGTTGAATTTGGAGATGAGTAAGTCCAAGTGACAGTCACTTTAAAAGTGACTGTCACCTTACACACTGGAGAAACCTATGCCTTACGCCCGAAAAGACCTGCTCACTTGGCAAAAAGGAATGTACTATCACATCTATAATCGCGGCGTAAGCAAGGTCACAATTTTTCGCGAAGAAACCAATTTTCTTTTTACGATTGGAAAAATCAAGGAATATAGCCAGGCATACAATATCAGCATGATCGCCTATTGCCTCGAGCTGAATCATTATCATTTCCTTGTGCGGCAGGACGGCGAAGAACCAGCAGGGAATTTACCGCAATCGGTTTTCAACAGTTACACCAAAGCCTACAATAAAAAATACGATACCAGCGGCACATTATTCGAAGGGCGCTTTCGCGCAAAAGTCATTCAAACAAAAAGCCATTTATTGCATTTGTGCCGTTACATTCACGGGAACCCCGTTAAAGATGGTTTGGTTGCTAACCCTGCCGATTGGCCTTATTCCAATTATCTCGAATGGATCGGCGAGCGGAATGGCAAACTTGTTGATCGAGAATTTATCGAAAATCAATTTGGGAGTGCAGAGGAATATAAAAAATTCGTCTTTGAATATTTAAAATCCCGCCAGCTGCCTGATGATGTGAAGAAGTTTTTGGATGACTTGGAAAAATAGGGTAGACCCAGGTGACAGTCACTTTGAAAGTGACTGTCACCTTTCGCCTCACAGAACATTGACGTTGATTTAAAAAATGAAATAAGATGAAGTCAAATGATAATCATCTCCCACCCCGCAAACGCGCATAACCCCAAGTGACAGTCACCTTAAAGGTGACTGTCACTTCGCTTGGTGGGCCGCACGTCATCACCCCGCATGGACAAATCTATAATTTATTGAATTTTTCGATATCAAAGCCCCATTTTTTATACAACTTCAATTTATGTTTTTCCAATATCTGCAAAAAAATCTCTTTTGGATTTATTTCTTTTTGGGTAAATGCTACATAAATATATCCTGCCAACACACTTATAACTGGCAAAAAGATATCCAACCTATCTTGAAGCTTTACAGGCAACTGTTCTCTTGCCAAGAAATACGCAACATTAATAACTACAATAACTAAAGACCCAAATAGCAAAGACAGTCTTGCATTTCTAAGAGCAGCCATGTCTATTCTTTTTTTTACATCCACCAACATCGAAATAGCAGTATCTGTTTTTGGAAACAAAAACTTACTATTTTGCTCAATCAACAAATCTAATGCCTTAAGCCAAATTATTACTTCTTCTACTTGACTTGTTTTTGGATTCGCATGCTTCATTAGGCGACCAAGCAAATCCTGAAAAAAATCTAGAGTTAGAAAATCACTATTCGGTTGATATTCATGCCAAGTATCCTTCAAAACAATTTCAAGTGAAGCGGCGTTAAGATCAATCCAATCTGGCAAACTATATAATCTTCCTTTTCCATCAAGCAAATCACCTGCTAAATCTCTCAATCGGGACGTCCATATTTTGCGTTTTGGCTCAAGGTTTATCAAATCAAGTAGCCACTGTTGTAAATCATCCACCTCAAGAGTATGGTTTGCTTTTTTAGCCGCTAACAAGCCTTCAGCAAAGCCCAACAAAGCAACATCATCTAAAGATAACGCGCCTAAGGCCTCTAAAGACCTACTTCTTTGCCGTCTTACTCCATCTAAAAATGTATCCAACAATTTATTGTTATCATTACTATTTATTGCAATTTTATATCCCAACCCCGCCACTTCTGGGTATCCCCCATAAACCGCATCTCCCGTCATCTGGTTTAAGACATCTTCTAAACCAGTTTCTTGTATAAGGCGTGTATCGCAAATTCTTAACGCAAAAGCCAGTGAGTGTACCTGGCTTTCAGAAACAGTTTTCTTTACTGCATCAACTAAGAATTGTCTTGTTGGAGATACAAATCGATTATCAATCATAGAAACCATTTCCTTGCACGCATTGTCCCGACGGTTATTATGTTGCTATTCCAATTTTCCACAGTCTTTAGGTTTCCTAATAAACGCGCTATTAGCCTTGAATAGCCAATTGTAATAGGCACTGTAGCAGGGAAGAAACTGCGCCAAGACATATAGGTAAAATGATATATTTGCCTAAGCAAATAGGTCATATCACGAAAATCAGAATCTGAGTGCAATTCAACTAACAAAGGTCTCGGAATACCTTGGAATGAAGTTTTTATATCTGTTGGGCCTGTAAGATGCAACAAACCTCTAGATTCATCTAATTGTAAAGCTAAACCTCGCTGAGGTACTCCGATACCTCTAATACTCCAACTTTTCGTTTCGGGATTCCAATATTTATTTCCTTGTTGCGAAGGGTCAAAAATATAATATGGATGTATTTGAGAAATATCAAGAAACGCAAACTCAACCGTGAAATTATTTTCGGCTAACTCACCAACTACCGTTTTTATAGCAGAAATCTCAATGTCCTTGAGTCGTTTGTAAACATGACAAACTATCCTCACCTTATCGCCAATTTGCCAGGCATTTTGCTGTCGCACAAATTCAACAGCACCTCTGAGGCTTTCAATTAGTGCCTCTAAATATTTTTGATACTCAACTTCACGAGTTGCGCCCCAAATTAAATAGCGTCCATCACCCTGAAATAAACTGGTTATTCCAACATACTTTGTCTTAGAGCTAAGCCTGCTTGTTCCAGCATCAGCAGAACCTAAACCTACGACAATTTCGTGAGTTGTGGGTTTGATAGTTGAAATAACCCAAGGCATCCCATCAAGCTTTGCATAAATAGCTAAAGATATAGTATTAAGTAGATAAGCGACATCTTCACCAGGAGATTGTATTTTCTCTATTTGTATTGACTGAGTAGGCACACCTGCCATCATAAAAGTTGACTTACTTACAAAATATGGATTCGTATCGCCATACAAATGAATAAAATCTTCTTTGATCTGCACAATTGCTAAATCAGGCGACGAAGGCAATCTGTTTAATAGTTTTTCGGTTGCTTCTATATATGCTCGTGGAGATGAATCTGAACAAACTTCATACTCAAAACGAATGTTTGAAAGCCGATATTTTCCAATCAATCCATTTGGAAATGGATTTGATCGCTTGTTATTGGTCCACATTTCAGCAGGGTAGCCACTCCTAAGTAGGTTTAAGAACTGCTCCACTCTGCCCTTATATTGCGCTTCACAAACAACAGCAATAACTGGGGAATTTCTTTCGTTATGCAAATACATATATGGCCCAAAATTAGTAATACCTAAATCAGGCACTGAACCATTATTTCTTCCTTGCGCCCCAAAAAGCAAATTCGGTCTCTCCGCTGTAATTCTGTTTGGAAATCTTTTATCAGTAGACTCAATCACATTTCCAAATGATAACCCCAACTCACCTAAAACAATGGGTTTGTTTTTTAATAGATCAACAGTTTTTTTAATCAGCGCCAGCTTTTCTTTTGCTGTATTTATTGGCCGCCTAAGGTGATTTAGTTGATCTATTACTTGAGCAGCCTTATTGCCATAATACAAATTTATTACATCATGGAAATTTTCAAGCCGAGGTTCTAAATAGGCGTGGCTTGACTCAATTTCCGTAGCCCCCTCAGTATCAATAAGTTTTAAACTATTACCGTCAATACTGCTAACTTGTCCAACAGTTTCAAGTTTTCCTTGCGAATTTTCTTGATCACTCTCCAGCCTCTTACAGACATATTTACCAATTACATCGTAACCTTTATCTTGAAGGTCAGAGATCGGGATATCAATGATATTAGAAGTAGCCAAATCCACAACTAATCCAAGAAAAGATTTATTATCATCATAGCGGAAAATTCTACAATCAACTTCATATTTCAAGAGTACTTCGAGATTTGGTATCGTTGGAAGTCCTAGTTTTTTAGCAGATTGCGTTAACAGCAGCGCAGAATCTTGTTTACCCCAAAAGATAATCTTTTTGCCTCTTCGATTAATACGCAAATTATTTGATAACCATTCGAAAATACTACCCTGAATCGCCCGCGCCAAAAGAGGCAGGTTTTCCAAGATTAATACCTCAAACTCATCCCCTAGCGGTTTTATACTTGATTTAATGGGAATGTTTTGAACAAAATCAGATTCGGCATCATATCGAAAAGCATGAGTCTCAGAATTCTTACGAGTGAACTCGTCGTAAGATTCTTTATCCATACGCAACTTGCCTATTGTCGCTTTTTCAGAATTAAACTCAATAGGAATAATGTTTAGTACAAGACCAGCCATGTGTCCACCTTTTCCTTTTTATCAAAATTTTTTCGAGACTGAAATCATTTTAATAATTGTTACAAAAGGGCGTTGGAGTTTATATAAACTCCAACGCCCTAAATTAACCGTTCCTAGCACTCACTAAACCCACAAGCATAACACTCGGGCGCACGTTGCCCGTGCAGCCTTCTTCATTGATCACCGCCGCCTCACCGCATTCATTAGATTTAGTCAACATTTCGCTCACTCCGAATTTCTGCGGCAAGTTGATCAAGGGTAATCCACGCCTTGCCTGTATCTTTTATCTTGGTGCGTTCTGGCGAGACAAGTAATGCAACGACAGTACCCTGGTCTGTAATTTGGATTTCCTCGCCCATTCTAACCACCGAACGAACAAGCTCGCTAGCTTTTGCTTTGAGTTCAAGAACAGTAACTGTTTTCATTTTGTTACTCCGTTCTGCAAGCGGGCGAGTTTCCTCGCCCGCTTCATCCTTCAGCCTTTATCCTTCTCTTATCAACACTCACTAAACCCACATGCATAGCACTTGCGGCAGCCTTCTTCGTTCACCACCGCCGCTTCGCCGCAATCGGGACACAGGTCACCGATCTTCATGGCTCGCGCGGCTTCGTTCTCGATGGTATGTCCACTGCCGTTTCCACCATTGGATTTCTCCTCGACTGCGGCTGCCATACCGGATTTCTCGCGCAGATATTGATCCAACACCTGTCCAATTCCGTCCGGAAGGGATCGTACGCGGTTGATGCCAAAGCCCAGCGAACGTCCTCCGCCAATGCCGATGAGTTGAACGACAATTTCGCGCATGCGGTCCACTGGCACGATGGGCGAAGCCATCCGCAAAATATAGGAGATCAGCCGTCCGATCGCTTCCGAGACAGCGGCGGTCTCGGAGCCGGCTTTGGCCGTATTCACAAAGGCCTCAAATGGTTGAGTCCCGCCGTTCTCGTTGATGGTAATGAAGGCTTTTCCGGCGGGAGTCTCGATGTTGAACGTGCGACCGGTCAACGCTTTGGGGCGCGGCTTCTTCGTCCCGTGCCAGATGTCTGCTTGAGCAGGAGCAACTTCGGGCGCAGCTTGAGGCGCTTTCTTATCCGCAGTGGCTTTTGTTTCCAGCACAACGATATCGCGCGAGCCAGTCACGTACACCGTGATGCCCTTGCAACCGAGTTCCCACGCCATCATGTAAGCCTTGGCAACATCCTCTTCGGTGGCATTCTCATGGAAGTTGACGGTCTTCGAAAGCGAGTTATCCACAAAAGCCTGGAGCGCGCCCTGCATGAGCACATGCTCCTCGGCAGAAATATCAGCAGAGACCACAAAGGTATCGCGTACGGCTTGCGGAATTTCAGTGATGTTCTGGCAGGTGCCATCGTGCATCACCCGCTCGACAATTTCCTGCCGCTTCTCTTCACCGAGTCCAAGTTTCTTCAAGGCTTCATCGAAACGCGGACTTGCGTAAGTTAATTTCAGATCCTTGCCATTGTCATTGACGTGACGAATATATGCGAGCGCGAAGACGGGTTCACAGCCATAGCCTTCACAACCTGCGACGGTTGCGATGGTGCCAGTGGGCGCGACAGTGGTCTGCGCGGCGTTGCGAATTCCATGACTCTTAATCCCGTTGATAATCGCATCCCACTTAACCTCGGGCATGCCCCAGTTATTCTGATAGTCCATCAGCGATTTGGGCGCCTGCCATTTGATATCGTCCATATCGTAGATCGAGCCTTCGATGGCAGGGAAAGGTCCGCGTTCTTCGGCGAGTTCAATACTGGTCTTCATCGAGTGATAGCGGATGAATTCCATGATCTGCGCGCCAAACTCCTGACCTTCCTTCGAACCATAACGCACGCCCACGTGATACATCAAATCGGCGAGTCCCATGATGCCGAGTCCAATACGGCGCGCGCGAAGTGCGGCTTCCTTCAATTGAGGAACAGCAGGCACATACGCATTGGCTTCCACCACATCATCGAGGAAGCGCGTGGAGGTGACAACACTCTGGCGCAAAGTTTCCCAATCTACCGTATTATTTGGTCCGCAATGCTCATTGAGATTCACAGAACCGAGACAGCAGTTTTCGTATGGTCCAAGCCATTGTTCTCCGCACGGATTTGTCGCCTCCAACGGATACAAATGCGGAACAGGATTTCCGCGATTAGCCGCATCCAAAAATAACATGCCGGGCTCGCCATTATGATGCGCCTGTTTCACAATTTTATTGAACAACTCACGCGCATTTACTTTTCGATAAGTATTGATCGTAATTCCAGCGGCTTCGACTTGTTCGAGTGTGCCGCTGAATCCTTTTTGCTTCATTTCTATCATATCGGGGAACCGCAACGCCCACTCTTTATCATCCTTTACGGCTTGCATGAATGCATCGGTAACTCCAACGGAAATATTAAAGTTGGTAATTTGATTCTCGTTGATCTTGCAAGTGATAAAATCTTCCACATCTGGATGATCCACCCGCAGCACGGCCATATTGGCTCCGCGGCGTGTGTTGTGTGTGACCATACCATAAGCAAGATAAGTGTGATTTTCGGCAACTTCCAAATCCAGTGTGAGAGATTTTCCTGCTTCTTCCACTCCGCGAACTTCCACAAACCAGTATCCTTCCATAGAGGGCGCATTCTCGAAGGATTCAGGATAATCCTGTTTTAATAGATCATAACCTGAACGAGTCAAATTACGCTCATCGCGTAAATAACGCAACACTTTACGGCGTAGATTTGGTTCAGTTGCGCGGAAATTAATATTTCTACCACGTCCCTTCTTATCCATTTGCCCAAGGGTTATCTCTTCTAAAATCGGTTGAAGCCAATACTTTGCATTTGGCAAAATATAGGATGTCTCACGGCGTAAATCGCTTTCCCATGAATAAGCGGATACGAATCGCGAACGCTGGTCACATCCGATCTTCTCGCGCCACGCCTGCAAACCAACCGTGGATGTGATCTTTACATAGTATGTATCCGAATCACCCCAACGATCCAGCCCTGCGGAAACAGTCCGCATTTGCACAGGGCAGCCCAATCCAATCAATAAAGTGGAAACTTCACGCGCCAAACGCACAGAGGATGTTCCGAGGTTGGGATAGCCATATGTTAAGGTACCATCCGCTTCAAATAGACCGCGCAGGTATGCACCCACAATATTTTGCGGAGACTGACGGATCAATCGCGGAACGGACACATCGTGGCTTCCTTGTTTCTCCAAACCGTTCAACAACAAAAATTCCTTGATCGCGCGATTATCCATAACGAACGTCACAGAATGATCATTCGGCTTTTGCATTTTATGAACATTTACATTGAAGAGGCGTTCGAGCAAAAGGGGTATTTCTTCCATAAGATAGGAAGAGTGAGCCACGCTGACTCCCACACGATGGTCATCATCACCCTTTGCCATAAATCCATCGCCAGCAAGATAGCCCAGGAAGAAGGCAAATTCTTCGTCCAAAATAGAGGGAAGTTCAGGCATGACCTGATTTCCATGCTTCTGCGTCGGCTTCTTCAATATTTGTAATTTACCCGCATGTTCACCCAAACGGACAAGAATCCAGTCACCTTGCGCCAGATCCTGTATCTCGCGCCACTGCGGACCGTTGTCGGTCATCACTTTAACTTTATGATTCGGCGTGCCTGTAATGCTTAATCCCTCGCGGGTATGCACGCGCAAAACATCGGCAACACCGTTGTTATATCCACGCGGAGAATCCTTCACACCTTCATCAGTAGGAACAGAAAGTTGATGTTCCTGCCAGCCAGAGATTTCTGAATTCACAATTTCATCAAGGCGCAAGAGACCCTTGTTTGTAAACACCAATGTATCGGGCAAAAGACAACCGCCCTGCGCGATCTCCCCAAACGCGTGATCATATACTTTCAAGAATCCAACCGGTCCGGTGGCCTGCCCTGCGGAGGTGAGCACCATCGAACCACGTGGTCTTAATCTTGAAAATGAAAAACCATTTCCGCCGCCTGTCTGCTGGATCAATGCGGCGTCGCGTAAAGTTTGGAAGATGCCCGCGCTATCGCGTCCCATGTCATCGGTGATCGGGAGAACAAAACACGCAGCAAGCTGACCTAAAGGAGTCCCCGCACCTGTAAAGGTTGGAGAGTTCGGGAAAAACTTTTTGCTGGATAGTAAATGGTAATACTCAACCGTGCGCTTCTGAACGTCCGCGCCCCATTGTTCTTCGACCTTCGCAACGTGATACGCCACGCGCCAGAACATCTCTTCCACATTTTCGGCAGGCTTGCCATCGTCACCGCGGCGAACGTAACGCTTCATCAACACCTGACGCGCGTTATCTGTGAGAGATGCCCTTGGCAGTCCCTTCGCCATGGCCGGCGTGGACAGCAAACCGTTTTTTACTTTGGGTTCAGCAGATTTCGCAATCATTTGGTACTCTCCTGTAAAATTTGGTGTATTGAACAAAACAGGCAAAGATGGGTCTCCGCCAGCAACGGAGACATCCTTGCCTGAAAATTAATCCTCGAGTAACTTATCTATTTCGGTGCGGATAGACTTTAGATCATCGAATCCCAAATACACGATCGCATAACGGACATAAGCGATCAGGTCAACTTCCTTCAAGGTAGCTATGACAAGATCCCCCACAACTCGTGAGGAAACTTCGGCTTTGCCCAGCCTGGTCAGTTGAGTCTCCACTTGTCCGATCATACGCTCGATATCCGCGGCAGAGACTGGACGCTTGGCACACGAAATGCGGATGCCGCGTGCCAGTTTCTCACGGTCAAACTCCTCCCGCGCGCCATCTTGTTTGATGATGAGCGGCGTAGCCAGGATGGGACGTTCATAACTGCTAAAGCGCTGCCTGCACTTCAAGCATTCGCGGCGGCGGCGAATACCCCCGTGGCTGTCGTGGGAAGTATCCAAAACCTTGGAATCATGGTGTTTGCAATACGGACAACGCATCCGAAAAGTGCTCCAATTTTAGAACGAATGTCCTAGCCATATATGGGCAGTATCATCTCATATCCCCGTATATATGGTTAAAGTGTTTGGCATTTTAGCATCAACCCAAAGTATTGGCAAGGGATGAAAGGTATGAGCGAATCTTAAAATATTGCAGACATTTCCCCCGCTTCATTCTTAACTGAAAATTGACTCTGTTTCAACAGGCTTTTTGAAATCAGTATGCATCGTGAGGTCGTGCTCTTCACGCATAAGGATCTCCCTTGATGACGCGCCAGGGAGCGCAGTGCGGCACAATATCACTGCCAGGAAACAAGTCGTGGCACAATAAAAAAAAGGGCGCATAGTCCGCTTGTAAGCAAAGTCCGCTTTGACAAATCCCCCCTACCCTGCTATACTCGCATCAGTTTGAGTTGACTATTACTGCCACAGGGTTGGCAGTTTGTTTGGTAAGGCGTTTGTGTTTGAAACCTGCACAGGGACCTCGCGCGAGCAAGTCAGCGGAGGTCTTTTTTTATTCGAAGTTGGCGTAAGAAAACAACTACCACCAAAATATTGACCTTATCCGCCGCAGGCGGTTTAAATAAATCCATTAATCAAAGAGGTATATAATATTATATGAGTAAGAAAAACAAGTTAAGAATTATCCCGCTCGGGGGGCTCGGCGAAGTGGGAAAGAACATGATGGCCTATGAGTTCGGAGGCGACATCATTGTAGTTGACGCTGGCATTATGTTCCCCGAGAACGACATGCTCGGCGTGGATTACATCATCCCAGATTACGAGTATTTAAAGAAAAGAGCCAACCGAGTGCTGGGGATTTTTATCACGCATGGGCACGAAGACCATATCGGCGCAATCCAACATGTGATCGCGGATATTCCTGCACCCATCTATGCCACGCCGCTCACGCGCGGGTTGATCGAAGGCAAGTTATTACGAAATAATTCACAGCTCAAAGTCCAGATCAAAACCATACAGGCGGGCGAATCGAACAAGATCGGTCCTTTCACGATTGAATATTTCCATGTGAGCCATTCGATCCCCGATGCAGTCGGGCTTGCCATTACCGCGCCTGCGGGACTGGTCATTCATATGAGCGATTTCAAATTCGACCACACTCCTGTGGATGGCTGGCCTACAGATTTTGCAAAACTGGCAGAGTTCTCCACCCGCGGGGTGGACCTGCTTCTTTCTGATTCAACGAATGCAGAACGTCCCGGCTGGACTCCTTCCGAGTCTTTGATCGGGCCTGCCTTTGACAAGGTATTTGCGGAAGCAAAAGGCCGTGTCATCGTGGCGACATTCGCTTCATTAATTTCACGTGTTCAACAAATGGCAGATGCCGCCGCCAAACACGGACGCAAAATGGCGTTCGCAGGCCCCAGCATGGTGGATAACGTCAAGATTGCCCGCAAAATGAAATATCTGAACATTCCAGATGAAATGATCGTGCCAATTGACCAGGCTCTGCAAATGCAAGACCATAAAGTTGCCATCATGTGCACAGGTTCGCAGGGCGAGCCTTCATCCATTGTTGGGCGTTTATCGGCTGGCACGAACCGTCAGTTCGACCTGAAACCAAACGATACAATTGTGCTTTCCTCACACCCCATCCCCGGCAATGAAGAGACCATCAGCAAAACCATCAATCGTCTCCTGCGCCGCGGCGTAAAAGTTATAGATGACAGCGTTGCGCCCATTCATGTCTCCGGTCACGCCGCGCAGGAAGAGCAAAAACTGCTCATCAGCCTTGTGCGCCCGAAACATTTCATGCCGATTCACGGTGAGTTGCGTATGTTAAAACGCCATGCCGAGCTTGCAAAACAAATGGGCATAGACGAAAAAAACACCATCGTTGTTGAAAATGGACAAGTTGTCGAGCTCGTCGGCAATAAAATCCAACTTGGAGAACGCATCCCGGGCGATTATGTATTTGTCACTGGCGAATCCATCGGCGATATAGACCACGATGTGATGCGCGAACGCAGCCAGCTTGCGCGCAATGGTATTCTGATAATTGACATCAGCGTGGATAAATTAACAGGCCGCCTGCTGCATGACCCCGAAATTATCACGCGCGGTTTCGTCTCGCCGGAAGATGCTGAAGAACTTCTCCCCGAGGTTCAAAAACGCGTAATGAATGTCGTCCATGACGGAAAACTGGATGATGAAAAAGACATCGTCAATGCGGTAAAAAGTTACCTGCACCAGGAAACAAAACGCAGGCCGATGGTCTTCGTTACATTGAGCAAATCATAGGTCTCGATACGGGCTAAAGAATACAACCGATTTATAAAACTAATGACGGGAAGCATCCCAGCCATGTTTCCCCCGCAAAGGCACAAAGGCTACTTCGATCACTTCATCGCAGTCAAAGCTATCTCCATGCCGCGTCCAAACTTCCAGCACTTGATAACCTCTTGCGCCAACAGGTATCACTAACCGCCCGCCATCCTTCAATTGATCCAACAAATCCTGCGGCGTTTTAGGCGCGGCGGCAGTGACGATGATCCCATCATACGGCGCGGCTTCCTGCCAGCCGAGCGAGCCATCACTAAGGTGGCAAAAAACATTCGAATAATCGGACAATAATCGCTCCGCCCGCGCAGCTAACTCTGGTACAAATTCAATCGTATGCACTTCCTTCGCCATATACGCTAATATCGCCGCCTGATAGCCCGAACCCGTCCCCACTTCCAGCACGCGCTCAGTTCCTTTCAATTGCAGCAAGTTCGTCATTAACGCAACAATATAGGGTTGTGAAATCGTCTGCTCAAAACCAATAGGTATGGGGCCATCCGCATAAGCGAGATGACGATCCTGCTCCAGTACGAACAAATGCCGCGGCACAATTCCAAATGCGGCTAACAAACGCGGGTCATGTAATCCCCTTCCAACGATCTGCGTTTCAACCATATGGTGGCGGTCTAATTCAAATTGATCTCTGATAGTTCACCTCAACCTCAAAATTTTGCGTGCAATCTGTCTGTCCACCTTCCCCATCGGGTGATCATCGAGTTCAGCCAGTCGCACCCATTTCAGGTTTTTGTTTTTGGGGATTGGAGCACAGTCACAGCGAAAGGCATGGACAGTCACTTTGAAATGAGTATACGCGTGTTGGATGGTACCCAGCGCCTCTTTTCTTTTAACTTTTAGCCTGTAAACTGCGTTAAGGACATTGGTCAGCTCTTTGGCAGGATCGGCTGCGACTCTCCCATTTGGGAATTCCCACATTCGAGCGAGCAATCCATCAGGAGGTCGTTGTGCCAACAGTGCACGTCCTCTATATATTATCACTCCCGCCGCATGGACATAATGCCGCGTTTTCTTATGCGGTTTCATGACAGGGCGTAATTGCTGAGTCCCATTTTCATGCGCCTTGCACATCGCCATTAATGGACACCCCAAGCAGATCGGATTTTTCGGCAAACAGACGGTCGCGCCTAAATCCATGAGCGCCTGGTTGTAGTCACTGGCTTTTCCTTTGGGCAAATTTTGCGCGGCATAAGCCCATAATATTTTTTCACCCGCTGGTGAATCCGCGAATTCTGTGACATCGTACAAACGGGAGAACACACGCCGCAGGTTACCATCGAGAGTCGGTTCGTCCATTTTGAAAGCAATGGATGCAATGGATCCAACAGTGTAGCGGCCAATCCCTGGCAGGTTTCGCAGGTCATCCAGGTTACGAGGCAACTCGCCATTGAATTTTTCCACGACTACTTTGGCGGCTTTATGTAAATTCCGCGCGCGGCTGTAATAGCCAAGCCCTTCCCAGGCGTTTAGCACATCCTGTTCAGATGATTTTGCCAATACCTTCACATCCGGAAATAACTTCATCCATTTTTCAAAATAGGGAATGACCATGTCCACCCGCGTCTGCTGAAGCATGATCTCAGAAATCCACACCGCATACGGATCAGGATTGTCGCGCCAGGGCATCGTCCGCCCATGCTTGCGGTACCAGTGGAGGAGTTTGCGGAAGAGTTTCAATGGAAATTAGTAAATTGGTGATTGGTAAATTGGTTATTGGTTCTAGGTAAATTGGTGTTACTTACACAATTGTGAAAGAGGTGCGCTTTGAAAGGACTTGTCCCCAAAGTCAATCACTCGGACCTCAAGAACGCCATCAATTTCGCAGGCAAGCAGGATTGCATCCGCGCCTTGGGGAAAATCCAGCACGGTTTTTGTAGGGAAGATGAGATGATAGGGGCTGTCATTGATCAGGATAAACCCGATGCGCGCAAAATCCCTTTCCGCATAGGCGGGCCAGGGATTCGCCGAAGAAAACCCTTCGTTGCGGCGATACATACGCGGGTATAACAGACGTCCTTCCAAAATAGCGCTATTTGGCTGTGAAAGAAAAGATTGAATTTCTTCGCGGTCCAATCCATTTAATTCCAATTTTGCAATCAAGTCATTCCTGGTAGATATGTAGCGAGGCTGGGCAAGTCCCTTCGCAAGCCAGGGAAGTACACCAATAAAAATGAATGTAAGAAGAATGGGGACATATTTGAAACTAAATTTATATTTTTTGTCAGACAGTGAGCTGTCTGACTTCAGAATGGCTGACTCCAGAGTGGTTGACTCTAAAATCGCGGGTTTCGCGCCAAGCAAAAGCGCGAGTCCGCCTAATATTTCAATTATGCCAATTGCAAAATAAAAATAGATCACCCAATCCACTGGCAGGTTGTAACGCCAACTGGAAAAGCGGGCAATGCCATTCGCAAAAGCATATCCCAAATTGAAAGCCAGCGGCACAAATGCGATCCACTTCAGACGATGCCATGCCGCGCCAAATCCGACAGCCAGAACTCCAAGATAAATAATGACCAGCGCAAGGTTATACCATTCCAGCGAACCATCCCAACTTACCCAATACAGGTTGACAGGGGCAAGCAAACCGCCAAACTCCTTTATGAGGGGAAGCGCAAGCAGTCCGCCAATTTCCGTATTCAAAAAATGAGTGGTAATAAATTTGGCAACATAAGCGGGATTCTCAAGGGTAAACGAGAGGATGCGCTGTCCCGCGCTTTCCGTTTCAGGGTCAAACTGACTTAGGTCTAAATTCCCTGCAAAAGAATATTGACTGTAGATGACCGCCACCTGTTTCGGATCGTCAAATGAAAATTGACCTGCGATTGTGTAATTGTGAATCAGCCACGGCAATACAGTGAGCGCCATCATCACGGTAAAGGCCGCACCCGCCATGATCCATTCTTTGGTTTTGCGTTGATAGGCAAACCATGCCAAAATAAACAGGACGGGCAATATCAGCAGGGATTGGGTGCGGAAGAGCAACAACAGTCCAAATGCTCCGCCTGCCGCAAGCGTGGACTTGAAATCTCGTTTCTCCAGCCACCAGACCGTAACCAGACACATAAATGCGATAGCCATTGCAGTAGGGAAATCTGTGGTGAACATTTTTGAATTTGCCACGCGTGTGTTGGATGAGATCCACAGCGCCACCAACTCACGAAAAATGGCGAACAAGGCAACGGTTACACCGGCAGCGGGGGTGTGCAGCTTTTTCGCAAGAAAATATAAGGCAACCGGAAATAATGCCAGAACGAAGGTCTGTGCGGCGATGATGGCGGGATAATTCTGACCGAAGATGAAATGCAATAGTGCCAGAAAAACGACATAGAGCGGGCGGGGTGGAATACCGCCGAAATAACCAGTGCCTATCAATAAACTTTGGGAAAGGTAATCATAAAAACCCGCATCCGAATATGGAAAAGGCACGTTTACAGGCAGGGAAATTGGCGCGTAGAAACTATTTTGCAATACATCCATTGGGACGCCAAGCCAGAAAATGAGGGCACTGATGTAGAGTGCGAGAGGGATTATGAAATTCGTAATGCGTGATGCGTGATACGTGATACGTGATGCGTCCCTTCGACTTCGCTCAGGGCAGGGTTGCGTCCCTTCGACTTCGCCCAGGGCAGGGTTGCGTGTTACGTAATAAATGAGAGTAAAGAATCCTGCAAGAATGGAAAGAATAAATTGCCAGCCTTGTATGGCGACGCCAGGTTCACCCCAATAACCAGTGTCTGGTGTTAAGCCGATTTTCGTTATGGCAACAAAGAGAAGAATGGCAAGCAGCAGGCAAAAAGCCGTTAGCGCCCAGAGATAAACTGATTTGCGTTTGGAAATTTCCTGGATATGGAATCCATTTTTGACGAGCAGAAGAAAAATAACAGATTGAAATCCAATAGCAATAAAATACCATAACAAGGGACTCAAGCGTTCGTAATATGGCTGGAGTCGCTCAAAATTGAGATAACGCAAAAGAAACAGGAACAGGCTTGAAGTCAGAAAAAGAAGCGCGCAGGAAAAAATTATCGGTGTACGCGCAACCTTATCGAAGCGGGTCAAATTGCGGTGGGCAAGGATGCCCCAATAAATCCCAATTAAAAAAAAGGATAATGGAATGGCGAGCAGGGCCATGCGCGCAAGAGACAGTCCCCCTTCAGACGGGATCAGCAAAAGCCCGAGAGCGGCAGCGAGGGACTCAAAAGCCGCGGCAAAGAAAAACCACGGCCAGAGTTTCGAGAATTTATTTGAAGTTGGTTTAGAACTGGAAGCCGCCACGGACAAGCACTACCTTGTGTGAATAATTTTTTACATAACTGAAAAGGCGTTCCTGCAGGATCGCCCAATCGGCGGAGGCCAGGATGCGCCGCGCTTGGGGGCCATCGGTGGCAAGCAGACCAACTTGAATTTGCGGGTAGGAACCGTAAATGGTCGCCCACGCTTCGGCGGGCCGTAAGCCAAGCCTTTGCACACCGGGCACAAATTCGCCGATGATGAATTCAAAATATTCCTGATCGCGTTCCGCGGCGATATCCCAGGTCATGATAACTTTGACTGGCATGTTAATCTTTTTGATAATCCAATACAACAACTTTTGTTTCGTCAGGCAAACCTGAGCGGGTTACTTTCAAGGAAGGCTGGGATTCGATCCTGCCAAGACCCATTTCCTTTAGGAACTTGTTTAGCGACTCGAGATTTACCTTTGCATCGGGCGTGGAATAGTGCATGGGGATGACGATATTCGGCTCCAGCAGGCTGACAACCTCGGCGGCTTTAGCGGCATTAAGTCCGCTTCCGCCTCCCACTGGGATCAGTAGCACGTTGACCGTTCCGAGAGCCTCCACCTCGCTTTGAGTGGGTATATCTTGCATATCGCCGAGATGAGCTACGGTAATGCCGTCATAATCATAGACAAAAAGCGTGTTGCGGGCCTTGTCCTTTGCTTTCGCGGAGCGGCCGCCGCTTGCGGTTTGAATGGCTGTGATAAACACACCGCCAATTTCAAATTCACCCGCGCCCGTGAGTACGTGAGTGGTGCCTTTGACCGCCTCGCTGTAGCTATGACCAGGCGCATCGTGGCTGATGGTGACGATTTCAGCCTTGAGTTTAAGCGCATCATATCCAACTGTCTTGTGATCAAATGGATCCGTCACTACAGTGGCAAAATTGCGCTCCGTGAGACGAAAACAGGAATGTCCATACCAGGTAATTTCCATAAAGGTGGTGCCTCCGAGCCGTAATTATACACGTAATAAAAGCCGCTCTTGTACAGAATTTATACATGCGGCTTGTTTTGAAAAATTTGATTTTTTTGTGGATAGTATGGCGCGAGTTTGTTTGCCTCGTTTCTTGTTTATGGAATGGTTCTTTGTTAATTAATAATCGCCACCATTTCCATTTCCATCCACGCAAAGGGGACGGCCTGTTTCATCGCGGAGGAGTAGGTTTGAGCGGTTTAACCAAATCCATCAAAACATCCAATTTTATTTCTTACAAGATCTTCACAGATCGCGAAACATAGTTAATCGGTCAGCAGACTGAGGTCTGAAATGAAGCGGGTTATTTTATCGCCTGCCTGCGCGGCTGGTGATTCATAACCTGCCGGGAAGAGTGCAGCACCTGATTCGTCTGGTGGAAGACCTTTCACTTTGTTCTGTGGAAGCGTGCCTCCGCAGCGTGCCAGATATGGTCAACCGCGCTTTGCGTAAACTTGCGGAAAAGGGAATGATCCGTGTGGAACTTTATCAAATCAAAATTTTGGACAAAGAGGGATTGAAGACTGTCGCACAAACGATTGAGAAGCTCGCGCTTGTGAGGTCCTCGCAGGTGGGAAGCGTAACATCTGGATTTGTGATATCCGTTATAATATTTTTATGACAAATTGTACTATTTCTTTAGACTTTAATATTTATCATTAGAGTCAGAATTTACCGATTAATTCAAGATTTCGATGATCCGTTTTAACCATTAGATTGACTATGCCATTCGCGTCTCGCTTGCCCTCTCCATGCGCGAATTGGAAAAAATCACCTTCGATCAGTTGGCAGAAGCGTCCGGGGCGTTGAATGTATATTTTCGAAAGGCAGGTCAACCCCCAACCCGATTTGAAGCGAGGAGAATGTTCAATAAGAGCATCGATCTTATTTGCGTATTACACGCTCAAATCTTTCAAGGAGAACATTTATGGATCTAATCACACTTTCTCGATTGCAATTTGGGTTAACGACCGTCTATCACTGGCTGTTCGTCCCGCTAACATTGGGACTGGGTTGGTTTGTGGCATATTTTCAAACCCGTTATTACCAAACAAAAGATGAAACCTGGCGTAAGATGGCCAAGTTCTGGGGCAAACTGTTCCTGATCAACTTTGCCATTGGC
Organism: Chloroflexota bacterium; assembly: GCA_016866215.1. Lineage (GTDB taxonomy): Bacteria > Chloroflexota > Anaerolineae > Anaerolineales > Villigracilaceae > Villigracilis. Next base: position 63,564 of record VGNE01000007.1, read on the forward strand.
GTCGTCACAGGCATCGTGCAGGAATTCCAGTTCGGTATGAACTGGTCTGAGTATTCCCGCTACGTTGGCGATATCTTTGGCGCCCCACTCGCGATTGAAGCCTTAATGGCATTCTTCCTTGAATCCACCTTCCTGGGTGTGTGGATATTCGGTGAAGGCAAAATCCCTGAGAAAGCGCATCTGGCCTCCATCTGGATGGTGGCAATCGGTTCAAACCTGTCTGCAATCTGGATCTTGCTGGCAAATGGCTGGATGCAAAACCCGGTCGGATACGTTATCAACGAATCCGCTGGCCGCGCCGAAATGGTGGACTTTTTTGCAATTGTTTCAAACCCCAAAGCATGGATTTTTGTCTGGCACACACTCGCAGACGGGCTGGCGATGGCAGCCTTCCTGATCTTGGCAGTCAGCGCATATCACCTTGTCAGAAAACAAAATCTGGATTTTTTCAAGCGCTCCTTCCAAATCGGCGCGGTGATGGGACTGATTGCCAGCGCACTCGTTTTCCTCGGTGGTCACACCATGGGGCAATTCATGTACGAATCTCAACCCATGAAAATGGCCGCGCTCGAAGCCGTTTGGGAAACCGAAGAACCCGCTTCGTTCTCCCTGCTCACCATCGGTGACCTGACAGGCAGGCAGGAAGTCTGGTCCATTCGCATCCCCTACGTCATGAGTTTCCTGGCCTGCAACAACTTCACCTGTGAAGTAAAAGGCGTTAACGAACTCCAAGCGCAGTACGAACAGCAATACGGCCACGGCAATTACGTTCCGCTGATGGTCGTCACCTACTGGACCTTCCGTATTATGATGGGCTTTGGTTTCATCATGATGGGCGCGGCCGTGTGGTTCCTATATGCAACCCGCCGCCCTGATTATGAAAATGCCAAATGGATGAAACTGGTGCCTTTCGGCGCGCTGTTTCTGCCTTACCTCGCCAATGCCAGCGGCTGGATATTGACCGAAATGGGACGTCAACCCTGGATCGTCTTCGGCCTGCTCAAGGTACAGGATGCTGTTTCCCCGAATCTGACCCCTGTTGACCTGCTTATCTCCCTGATTGGTTATACTGTTGTCTATAGTTCACTGGCTGTTGCCATGGTGTACCTGATGAAGAAGTATGCCATCGCCGGCCCGGATGCCACCATGCACGAATCAGTTGATGTAGCTCCTGCGCTCGTGGGCTCCCAAGATTAATCGCGGAGGAACAATATGTCTTACGAATTCTTACAAATCCTTTGGTTCATTCTGATCGCTGTACTGTGGATCGGTTTCTTCTTTCTCGAAGGCTTCGATTTCGGTGTTGGTATGCTCCTGCCTTTCATTGGTAAAAAAGATGAGGAGCGCCGTGCCGTCATCAACACGATCGGTTCTGTGTGGGATGGCAACGAAGTCTGGTTGCTCACAGCAGGTGGCGCGACATTCGCCGCCTTCCCCGAGTGGTACGCCACCATGTTTAGTGGATTCTATCTGGCCTTTTTCCTGCTGTTGGTCGGCTTGATTATGCGCGGCATTTCATTTGAATATCGCTCGAAAGACGCCAACCCTGCCTGGCGTAACCGATTCGACTGGATGATCGCCATCGGCTCCTTCCTGGCCGCTCTTCTGCTTGGTGCGGCATTTGCCAACCTCGCGCGCGGCGTGCCGATCAACGCAGATAAAATGTTCACAGGCAATCTGTTCACCCTACTTAATCCCTATGGCTTGCTCGGCGGACTCACCACTGTTGCCATCTTCCTGCTGCACGGCGCGAACTTCCTCGGGCTCAAACTCGAAGGCGAACTACGCGAACGCGTTAATGTCTTTGCAAAGAAGTTGTGGATTGGAACCACTGTATTGTATATCGCACTTGCCATCTCCACTTACGTTGCAGGCTTCTGGTCACGCGGTTTCGTAAACCCCGGCGTTGTGCCAATTGCAGCACTAGCGGTCCTGTTGGTGGCTGGATATTTCATCAACCGCAGGATGGAAGGTTGGGCTTTTATCATGGTCGCACTGAACATCGTGTTGACTCAGGTCACCTTCTTCTCGATGACCTTCCCCAACGTGATGCTCTCCACCACGAATCCTGAATGGTCGCTCACCATCTACAATGCATCCTCATCGCAATACACGCTCGGCGTCATGTCCATCGTTGCGCTTACCTTCGTCCCTATCGTCCTCGCCTACCAGGGCTGGACATATTACATATTCCGCAAGCGCATCAGCACCGATAAGAAGAGTCTCGTGTATTAACTCTGGAGTCGGACAGCTTGCTGTCCAAATTCCCAGAACCACAAAATACTGGAAGGTTGAAGGGTATACTCCTCTCGACCTTCCAACTTTTTTAACTTTACAACTTTCATTCTGTAACCTTCAACCTGACTTATGCATCGCAGACTTCTAGCTCTCACCCGCGATACTCGCCTGCCGCTCCTCTTGACGGTTCTTTCCGGACTTTTAGCTGGGTTACTGACCATCTGGCAAGCCTGGCTCCTCAGCACTGTGATCAACGCCGTCTTTCTGCGGGGACAATCCTTCGCGCAAGTCATTCACCCCCTCTCCCTCTTCCTCGTCGCCATCGGCGGACGTGCTTTCCTCACCTGGCTCAACGAAATCTCCGCCAACGCCGTCGCCGTAAAAATAAAAACAGACTTACGCAATCGCCTCTTCGCGCACATCCTCAAACTCGGTCCCGCCTACTCGCGCGGACAACGCACAGGTGAATTAACTGCCGCCGCTGTCGAAGGCATCGAAGCCCTCGACGCTTATTTCAGCCAATATTTGCCGCAACTGGTTATCACTGCTCTTGTTCCGATTTCAATCCTTATTTTTGTTTTCCCCATTGATCTGCTCTCTGGCATCATCCTTCTAATTACTGCGCCGCTGATTCCCTTCTTCATGATTTTGATTGGCAAAGGCGCGAAGATTGTCACCAAACGCCAGTTTGAAACCATGCGCCTGCTGAGCGCGCACTTCCTCGACAGCCTGCAAGGACTGACCACCCTCAAACTCTTCGGACAATCCAAAGCGCAGACTCGCACCATCGCGCAAGTCAGCGACAAATTCCGCGATACAACACTGGGAGTGTTACGCATCACTTTCCTCTCCGCGTTGGCGCTCGAATTACTCGCCACTCTCAGCACCGCAGTAATAGCAGTTGAGGTCGGTTTTCGTCTGCTCTACGACAAAATGGAATTCCAACCTGCGCTATTTTTGCTGGTGCTGGCACCTGAGTTTTATATGCCCTTACGCGCCCTCGGCGCACGCTTCCACGCGGGCATGTCGGGGACGACTGCCGCAAAACGAATATATGAAATTTTAGATACGCCGATACTAGAGTCAAAAGTCGAAAGTCAACAGTCAACAGAATTGGATGTCCGACCTTCGACCCTTCGAGAACCTCAGGGCATCGCCTTTGACATTCGACTGGAAAATATTTCTTATATCTATCCCAACGAATCCACGCCCGCGCTTGAAAATATCATCCTCACCATCCAACGCGGACAGCAGATTGCATTAGTTGGCAAAACAGGCGCAGGCAAATCAACGCTTGTAAACCTTTTACTTGGATTTATTCAACCAACCTCAGGTCAAATCACTGTGCAGCTACACGCTTCGCGTGAGCGCAGTCGAAGAGACACAACACGCAACACGCAACAACCTGGTCTTGATATGTCCGACGGGCACGGGCGACTCAACTATCAATTACCAATTACGAATTACGAGTTACGCAATAATATTGCCTGGGTCCCGCAAAAACCATATCTCTTCCACGATACACTCGCGGCCAATATCCGTCTCGGCGATCCCGAAGCGACAGATGAACAGGTCATATCTGCGACGCGAGCCGCGCACCTGCATGAATTCATCGAATCGCTTCCGCAAAAATATGAAACCGTCATCGGTGAAGGCGGTGCGCGCCTCTCCAGCGGACAAGCCCAACGCCTCGCCCTCGCGCGCGCCTTCCTCAAAGACGCCCCCATCCTTATCCTCGACGAACCCACCTCCAACCTCGACCCTGAAACCGAATCACTTCTCGAAGAATCCACGCGCAAATTAATGCAAGGGCGCACGGTCCTCACCATCGCACATCGCCTAAACACCATCTTCCAATCTGACCAGATCATCATCCTCGAATCAGGCCGCATCATTGAGCAAGGCACGCATCGTGAACTGCTTGCAAACAACAGCATGTATGCGAGCATGGTAAAGACCTATCAAAACCAAGTCAAAGAGCCTGCCCTGAGCCTGTCGAAGGGTCGAAAATCGAAAATCATTGAAGACATTCGACCCTTCGAGAACCTCAGGGCATCGCCTTTGACTTTCGACCTTGTTGAATCTTCAACCTTCAGCCTCGAACCCTCGATCAATCGTCAATCGAAAATCGAAAATCGAAAATCGAAAACCCTCCCCCGCCTGCTCCAATTCCTCGAAGGCAATTGGCATCGCGTCGCCCTCTCCACCCTTATCGGCTCAGTCACCATCGGCTCCAGCGTCGCGCTCATGGGCACGTCAGCATGGCTCATCTCGACCGCCGCGCTTCACCCTTCCATTGCTGACCTCGGCGTCTCGGTTGTTGGCGTACGTTTCTTCGGGATCACGCGCGGAATTTCCCGCTACTTTGAACGCCTCATCTCGCACGATGTCACCTTCCGTTTACTTTCCCGTTTGCACGTCTGGTTCTACGAAAAACTCGAACCCCTCGCCCCCGCCCGCTTAATGGAATTCCGCGCAGGTGACTTACTCGCCCGCATTATCGGTGACGTGGAAACATTGGAAAATTTCTACGTTCGAGTCGTCTCGCCTCCTTTGACTGCCATCGTCGTTGGACTCTTCACTTCGATATTTCTCGCCTCTTTCCACCTGCCGCTTGCTCCCGCTTTCCTGATTTTTTTCATCAGCCTCGGGCTTGTCCTCCCCGCCCTCGCGCAAATCATCAGCCGCCGACCCGCCGAACAGACCATCAGCCTACGCGCTGACCTCCACACCCGTCTCGTGGACGGCATTCAGGGCATGGCAGATTTACTCGCCTACGGCTGCACCGACGAACGCCTCACTCAAATCTCAACCATCGGCCTTGACTACGGCAATGCCCAACGCCGCATGGCGCGTGTGACGGGTTTCCACTCGGGCCTCTCCACCCTGCTCACCAACCTCGGCCTGTGGACAATCCTGCTCCTCTGCATCCCACAAGTGATATCAGGCGACCTCGCCGGCCCCATGCTGGCATCTCTCACATTGCTCACCTTCGCATCCTTTGAAGCCGTCACTCCCCTGCCCCTCGCTGCCCAGATGTGGAACGCCTCCCGCGAATCTGCGCGGCGATTGTTTGAAGTCGTGGATACTGTGCTTTCGATTGTTCCTGTAAATCGAGAATCGGGAATCGAAATTCGGGAATCGGTCTCGTCCAACTCACGAATCCCGAAGCCCGATCCCCAACTCCCAACTATCAAATTCTCAAATCTGTCCTTCACCTACCCCAACCAAATCGCCCCCGCCCTTCAACATGTAACCTTCAATCTTCAACCTGGAAATTCCATCGCCATCGTCGGACCGAGCGGCGCGGGCAAATCCACACTTGCTAATTTATTATTACGCTTCTGGGACTACAGTTCAGGAGAAATTACCCTCGGCGCCGAGTCGCTCAAGGTGTATGAGCAGGATGAAGTCCGCGCGCGAATCGGTCTTGTCTCTCAAAATACCTATTTCTTCAACACATCCGTTCGCGAGAATTTACGCTTTGCGCGGCGCAAAGTCACGCAGGAGGAAATTGAATCTGCCGCGCAGGCCGCGCAAATTCACGACTTTATTTTGAGCCTGCCGAAAGGCTACGACACATTGATCGGCGAACAGGGACTGCGTCTTTCAGGCGGTGAACGTCAGCGATTAGCCATCGCGCGCGTGCTCATCAAAGACGCGCCGATATTGATTTTGGATGAACCCACCGCCAACCTTGACCCACTCACCGAAAAACAAGTGCTTGAAACGTTATTCGGCGTGATGAAACAAAAAACTTCAATATTGATTACGCATCGCCTGATCGGTCTCGAAAATGTGGATGAGATCATTTCGATGAATCACGGTCGCATCGTGGAACGCGGCGCGCATGTCGAATTAGTCCAACAAGATGGTTTGTATCGCCGTTTATTGGATTTTCAAAATCGTATACTTGACGACATAGTTTGAAGATCAAGAAAGATTCCTGGAGGTCAAGGTTGCGAAGTTCCCGAAGGGGGAAGCGTGACTATGCAGGAACTTGTCCACCCGTCTCCAGCCCAACGACCAGCGCCTTGAAATTCGGTGTGTCAATTAAGAATTGCGGTTTGGGACCATCTGGCGAAAACACAGCTTTTGCTTTTGTATCTGCGAAATAGATCGGTTTGCATAGCTTGCCAAGTATGAAAGTATCCATCAAAAAAATAGGTTCATTGGGAATCGCTGTGATGCTCTTCCGCAAATGTAGGCTAGTTGCCAATTCGACCTGCGCCGCTCGCCATATAAAATGGTCTGTTACGCCAACTCCCAATTCACCTTACAAGAGATGCCCATAAGTGTCAGCGGGATTTATAATTCGCCCATTATTTTCGCCAAAGGAAACCCAATGCCCAAATCAAAACTTATTCCCTATCTCGAAGCCACTTTTGCCGTTGTTGTTTGGGGTGGAACATTTATTGCCACCAAAATTGCTCTGCGGGAAGTCTCTCCAGCTACGATCGTTTGGCTGAGGTTTGCAATGGGCATCGTCATTCTTGGCGCGGTTGTTTTTTCACGCAAAGAATTTGCATTACCTGATAAAAGCGAGTGGCTATATTTGGCTTTGCTGGGCTTTCTGGGCGTCACTTTTCATCAATGGCTGCAAGCCACAGGCCTGCAAACTGCAAAAGCAACCACCACCGCCTGGATCGTAGCAACAACGCCTGTATTCATTGCCATTCTTGGCTGGCTGGTTTTAAAGGAAAAACTTAATTGGATTCAAACCGGCGGCATTGCAGTGGCGGCATTCGGCGTGTTGCTCATCGTCAGCAAGGGGAATGTTTTTGCATTATTTTCAGGAGCAGAAGGCACAATCGGCGACCTGCTGATCTTCATCAGCGCGCTCAATTGGGCGGTGTATACCATTCTTTCACGGCGTGAGTTGGCTCGTCACCCCGCGGCGCGCATGATGTTTTATGTGATGCTTCTGGGCTGGCTCTTCACCAATATTTGGATCTTCGGTTTCGGACCCGGGTTAAGCGAGGTCAACAATCTCACATCTTCAGGCTGGGGCGCGGTCCTTATGCTTGGCATATTCGGTTCGGGGCTTGCCTATATCGCATTTTATGACGCGCTTCAAGCCCTGCCCGCTTCGCAACTTGGCGCGTTCTTTAATATCGAACCACTTGTCACGGCCTTGCTGGCATCTGTAATGATCGGTGAAGCAATCACCCTGATTTCATTGGTCAGTGGCGCCATCATTATTTTTGGTGTGTGGCTTGTAAACAGAAAAACGTAAACACGTACACAGGTAAACAGGTGATGAAAGCAAGGTTTACAAAATTTGCAAGCGTAGAGCCTACCGAAAATGGTTGGAGATTGGGAATACAAAAAGGGGATTCTCTTAGCTATCGGGATGCCCAGCTCGATGACTATTCTCTACTCCCGCGGCATAAGTTTCCGCATCGGACTCTAAGCCTCAGCCTGCGTGCCAAAGCCTCAAGCAGTTCCCCCGCTGGGACATGGGGCTTCGGGCTGTGGAATGATCCCTTCGGATTATCACTTGGATTCGGCGGGAGTCCATTCCGTTTGCCTGCGCTGCCGAATGCGGTTTGGTTCTTTTATGGGTCGCCACAAAATTACTTGTCGTTTACAAATGACAAGCCTGCGCAAGGTTTTTTAGCACAAACATTTCGTTCGCCCAAATTTCACCCGCTGCTTTTTCTTGCAGGGCTGGCGCTGCCCTTCTCGCGGAAAACTACAAGAAAATTATTGAGCAAAGTCATTGACGAGGACGGTTTTAGCCTCTGGAGTCCGACGGCTTGCCGTCGAGAAATCCAGGAGCAAGCTCCTGGACTCCAGAGGGTGGATGTCACTCAATGGCACGGATACAGGCTCGAGTGGAGCGAGAAGCGCGTTGTTTGGTATGTAGATGATGCTCAAGTGTTTGAGTCGCCCGTGAGTCCGAATCCGCCGCTGGGAGTCATCATCTGGATTGACAATCAATTTGCATCCTTCACACCCGATGGGAAGATCGGGTTTGGCATTCTGGAAAACCCCGAACCTGCGTGGCTGGAGATCGATAATCTTTCACTGGACAAACTTTCAGACTGTTGAGAAACAGCATGCTGTATAATTATCCCAAACGGCTGCCGCGAAATCTGATCCCCCGATCAATGAATTTACACGTCATTCCTGTCAATGAAAACAACTCGTTACTTTGAAGAACAGGTGCTTCGCAAGAGAGCTTATATCAAAACCGAATGGTGCAAACTGGCGCTTCGAAATCCTATTCGACGCGAAATTCAACCGGACGGTCGAATCCGCCATTGGGTTTTCATCGAAGAATTGGGCAAGTACTTGCGCGTTGTGACGCTTGAAGACGGCGAAACTGTTTTGAATGCCTTTCCCGATAGAAATTTCAAGGTGTAACATGAAATTCAATTATTATCCAGAAACTGATACGCTTTACATAGACCTCTCTGAAAAAACCAGCGAGGATTCGCTTGAAGTTGCCCCCGGGGTGGTCTTGGACTTTGACGCGCAGGGCAATATCGTCGGCATAGACATTGACCGCGCCAGCAAGATCATTGACCTTTCACGCCTGGAGACCAACTCCCTGCCGCTGGAAAACCTGCACATTGCGGGTGTAAAGGCGTCATAGCCAGGATACCTGGCATAAAAATTGCTTGTCATTTTAGCGGGGCAGTTTCATCGAAGGGCGGTTTTCAAAATGGACAGAAAAACACCCCTCACGATCTTGATCGCGCTTTTCCTTCCCTCCTGCGCGAAGGCGGGACAGCGTGTTGTATAATTGAGCCGAGGTGATTTATGGCTATTCACACCACACCCAATACAAAATATGTCAAGGGCGTACGCTGGCTTGCGGAGCTTTACGAGAAAAGAGAAATAGATAACCTGACGGCGCAATCGCTTAACAAACTGGTGGACCTCGAAACCAGCCGTGTCCGCATGCGCCTCGAAGAAATCGAAAGGGTAACGGCGGATTACGAAAGACAGTACGGCATGAAAACCGCCGATTTTTTCGAGCAGTTCGAGGCGGGGCAGTTGGGTGACCGGATGGACTTTGTCGAATGGGCGTCGCTCGCGAAATTGGCGAGACACCTCCGCAATGTTCTCGAAGAAGTGTCGAGCGAAGACCTGCCATGAAGCCCGCCGATTACCTTGAATCGGTCAGGAACTTTCTCCTGACCGATCTTCGTATCGCAAGCCATCAGATTGTGCGCGAGTTCGAAGAGGCGAATAAGGCGTATATCCGGGCCCGCCTTACCCTCTCCGATGACAGCCTATTGGAGTTCTCCGAATACATCGAGGCGCTTTCCGAAAGTGAAATCCGGATTTCGGATTACAGCTACCACTGGCAGGATAAAGAGGGAAATTTTCTCCGCCGCTGGGACAATTCCCCGCATTTTCCAAAACTCAAAAACGCCCCGCACCATGTCCACACCCCCACCGGTGAAGCGGAGGAGGAGGTCGCGCCGGGCGGTCCCGTCAATATTTTTCAAGTAATGGATGAAATCACGGCATCTTTCGACAAGTAATTTCTCTACCGTACACGGAAACCCTAAAGGTCTGCTGCGCCTTCGTAAAATCCCGATTCGCCAGGAAGACCTTTAGGGTTTTTTGCGAGAGATTTGTACGGTAGCAAGCAAGTAATTTCGCATTTGAGGCAATGACAATCCTCGAAAGGCGGTTTGCAAAATGGACAGAAAAACATCCTTCACGTTCCTGATCGCGCTTTTCGTCGTATCCTGCTTTATAAAGGACAGCCTGTTGTATAATTACCGCAGAGGTATATCATGGTCACGATTACGGTCAACCTTTCGGAAGAACGACTCCAAAGATTGCAGAATCTCGCAAGACAATTCAACATCCCCATGGAAGAACTACTGAGGGTGAGTTTCGAGGAACTTGTCGCCCGCCCGCAGGAGGATTTTCAAAAAGCGCTTGAATACGTTTTGGTTACCTATAAGGAACTGTACAAGCGGCTGGCATAATCATGCGCGCATTGACCATTGACGAAGTCCTCGAAACCTATCAGCGTATTATGCAACAATCCGGCGGCTTGATCGGCGTCCGCGATTTTGGCGCGCTCGAATCCGCCGTTGCCCAGCCCTATATGACCTTCGGCGGGAACGAACTCTACCTCAGCCTCGCGGAAAAAGCCGCGTCGCTGGGGTTTTCTTTGATCCAAAACCACCCTTTCGTAGACGGTAACAAACGCACCGGTCACGCGGTTATGGCGGCATTTTTGGCAATCAACGGTTACAAAATTGACGCAAGTATGGATGAGCAATTCGAGATCATCCTGGCGGTCGCCTCCGGCAAACTCAGCCGGGATAATTTTACAGGATGGCTTTCGAATCATATTCAAGAGTTTCCGTAATTCCCTCCCTGCAATAACGTATCTTTGGAGTTAACGCGCGCTCATCGAAAGGCGGTTTGCTACATGGACAGAAAAACATCCCTCACGATCCTGATTGCTCTTTTCCTCGTCTCCTGCGCCAAAACGGAGGTTCCCCCAACGCCGTCATCAACTTCAATCCCGACTGCTTCTCCGATCCCTCCCCCAACGCCGACTTCGACCCCAATTCCAACCGCTTCTCCGATCCCTTCCCCCACCCTGACCGCAACCCCCACCGAAGACCCCCTCGCCGGTGCCCCCGAAGGCGCAACCGCGAAGGACGCCAACGGCAATTGGACCCGTCCACTCGTCGATGCCGCAGGCGCTCCAATTCTCGATGAAAACGGCAAAGCAATCCTTGAAACCTATCTCACCTTTGAAGTCGGTCCTAATGGCGAGACAATCTCCGCCTGGCACCGCCCGCTTGGAGGGATGTATGCGTGGGAGACACCGATAAATGATGGATTTCCCATGCGTTGGTTTATCGCAGATGGTGTTTCCGGTGGGAATATAAAAGCGATAGCACAACAGAGTGTGGTTTCACTAGGTGATCAAAGTTTTTTGAGTCAAGCCATAAATCCAATGATAGGAGATAGATTGGGTTTAGCCAACGGTCAAAAACCAATAGATTTATTTGAAAACGGTCAGACGTTTACTTACAGTGTATACGAAGTTGTCGACGGGGTACAAACGCTGGTGACGAAAGATATAACGATTGACAAAGATACCGGAATCAAGGTGTTTATCGTGCCGCCGGATACGCTCAAGCCGTTTGTGGGAGAGGGCGGGGTGTCGCTTGCGACGGACAACCTAGGCTTTGTGTTGTACTCAAAACTGGTTGGGGTAGATGCGGAGGGAGAATTGGTGTATGTGATTGCTTCGCCGGTGCCGCTTGATAAACTGAGCGAGAAACAATTGAGATATTTGTTATTTTTAAATCTTGCGAATTTTATCGGAAAGGAAGACCAATCACGTCAGGCGCTCTCAACGAATGTAAGCATCTTGGCAGGAAATTCTAGGAAGCTTCGCGCTAACGGAAATCCGGATGTCGAGATCATTTGGAATGAATAACTGCCCTTCTTGTTTTTTTCCCGTGTTTCCCGTACTCTAAACATGGACGCCGTTTACCCCGCGCGTGCCGCTTGCTATGAGGCGTACGTGGCTCATTATTGGCATTGTTGTTTTCATCGCTTTTCCGGTCGGTATTCTTTTGTATGCAAATGCAGGGGCGATTGGGAGCCGGTTGACTGCGCTTCGGTATTCCTTCACTACATCCAAAAGCCCGCAGTATAGCGCAGAAAGCAAGGTGCCCGGCTACACACCCACAATTGCCAATACTGCCTATCTGGAGTATGAATTTGCCCGTTTGGGAGTATTCCGTCCGGGGGGCATTGCCGACCCGCGGCTCTACCGCGGCGATAGGAGCGCCACAGAGCGCCTTACCGTCTCCCGCGCGCGGATCGAAGTGGTCCCAGCGCTTGGTCAGTATTTTGTAGGGCTTGGGGGTAGCCGCGATTTTGCCGCCCGGGGGAACTACCGCGTAGATGGCGATACGCTCGTCGTTGAAGTATCCCTTGATCCCTCCGAAGCCCCGGTGGAAAAGACTGCCCTTGCTGATCTATTCCTCCGCACGCTCCTCCAGACGGTTGCTTACGCCGCAGGATCACCCGGCAACGTGCAAAATATCAAGGAGCTAGGAACAATTGATGAGAATCTAAAAGAATATATCAACCAGGGTATCTTTGACCGTCCGATCCTGATTGAACCATCCGGCAAGTAGCATATGAAGAGGGTACACCGTGCCGTATTATTTTTCATAATTCTTCTAAGCGTTTCGGTTGTGCCGCGCTATTTCTTTCCCGTGCAGGCAAACAGTGTGTGTGATGATCCTGATAACCCGCCTCCCCAGTGTATCATGCAGGAGATTGAGTATACGTATAGTGTTTGTGGTTATCAGGCACTTTATGACGGAGGCCCTTTGGAAGAGGTGTGTTGGGATGTGACAGAGAACCATTTACGCTGTACCATTCCTCAAGCAGGCGGCGGGTCGTGTTCATGCTGCTACATGGACGGCTGCTACCTGGACTGCGGCGGGACCGTGCCGCAGGGCGGGGGCGGGGATGGGGATGGGGATGGGGACGGCGGCGGCGGGGCATATTGCGGCGACGGGACGTGCAATAGCCCAGGCGAAACGTGTACTGTATGTGCTTCAGATTGCGGCGCATGCCCGACCGGCAATGTGCATGTGCGGGCCATGGCGATACCTGCCCAGGCTTCGCAGTGCACGGATGTGGTAAGTAGCACAGCGTATATTGCCTCAAACGTGACACTCTTTCCTGTGGGTACGGCAAAGACCACTCCTGTCAATGGCACATACGCACAGTGGAATGGCGTACCAGTGAGCACGTATAGCATGACAAATGTACCGCCCCAGGATTATGTACTGAAATTTGCCTGCTACAGCAAGACCGGTGGAGCTCCCTATACAAATGCATATAGTGCAAGCTTAGGTGCCAACGAAACAATACAATGGCACCTGGGCTATACCAGCGGGATATCATGGGCGCAGGTGGTTGGCGGCGATGTGTATGCGACCACAACCATGCGCTCCTATATCCCATCCGGAAGCAGTCCGAATCGATATTTTGTGAGAGATGGCGATGGAGGTACACCCGGAGTAGTGACGTATGGTACTGCATATGATTTTGACAGCGCCTCCGTAGGCTATGGAGAATCGTATATATCCACGGAAGGTTGGCTTGCCAATGACATCAATCCTGCCACGGATTATTATGCCGTCATGTACCACCGGTTTGGCTCTCCTGATGCAGACTATACCGGTCCCACCACGTTTAATGCCAAGCCAGCATCCCAGCCAGATCCCTACTATGTCAATGGTGATCTTGCCATCTCCACTGTCGATTGGAGTGTGGGAAACGGTGAAACGCTTACGATCATTGTCAATGGAAACCTGACAATAGGCCGCAGGATAAACATCACCGGGACAGGTTTTGTGGCGTTTATCGTCAATGGTGACATCATGGTGGATACTGCCGTCGGAACCACTGCGACTTCCGATACTTCTGTGGTTGAGGGGATATACATTACATCGCCTACAGGGACGTTTCATACAGGAGCAAGCACGACTGCCGCGGCACGACGGTTTGTGGGAGAAGAAGGCGGTGTATCGTTTGTGACAGACAATCAGGGATTTGTGTTATCCTCAAAATTTATAGAGGTAGATGCTGATGGAGAATTGGTGTATATAGTAGCATCACCGGTGCCGCTTGATAAATTGAGCGAGAAACACCTGCGCTGGATGCTGTTTTTGAACCTTGCCAATTTTATTTCAAAAGAAGATCAGTCGCGGCAGGCTTTAGGTACTAATACAAGCCTCTTGGGAAATGATTCAGGACATCTTCGTGACAACGGAAAGCCGACGGTTGAGATCATTTGGAATAAGTAACCTCGACCAAATTTGGACCTTGAACGGTTTCATTACCGAAAGGCGGTTTGCTACATGGACAGAAAAACATCCCTCACGATCCTGATTGCTATTTTCCTCGCCTCCTGCGCCAAAGTGGAGGTTCCCCCAACGCCGTCATCAACTTCAATCCCGACTGCTTCTCCGATCCCTCCCCCAACGCCGACTTCGACCCCAATTCCAACCGCTTCTCCGATCCCTTCCCCCACGCTGACCGCAACACCCACCGAAGACCCCCTCGCCGGTGCCCCCGAAGGCGCAACCGCGAAGGACGCCAACGGCAACTGGACCCGTCCACTCGTCGACGCCGCAGGCGCTCCTGTTCTTGATGAAAACGGCAAAGCAATCCTTGAGACCTACCTCACTTACGCTGTCGGTCCTAATGGCGAGACGATCTCCGGTTGGCACCGCCCGCTGGGGGAAATAAATGCGTGGGAAACCATAGGCAATGATGGTTTTCCGGTGCGTTGGTATATTGCGGATGGTGTTCCCGGCGGGCACATTAAAGAAATAATTCGCCAGAGTGTAGTGTCAAGTGATGACAGAAGTTCATTAAATTCAGCTATCAATCCGATAATAGGAGATAGGTTGGGTTTAGCCAATGGTCAAAAACCAATAGATTTATTTGAAAACGGCCAGACGTTTACTTACAGCGTATACGAAGATGTCAACGGGGTACAAACGCTGGTGACGAAAGATATAACGATTGACAAAGATACCGGAATCAAGGTGTTTATCGTGCCGCCGGAGGATCTAGAGCCATTTGTGGGAGAAAAGGAAAAGGGCGGTGTATCGCTAGCTACGGATAACATAAGTTTGAGGTTTTACTCAAAGCTCGTTGGAGTGGATGCAGACGATGAGCTCGTTTTTGTAATCGCTTCACCAGTTGCTCTCGATAAACTAAGCGAGAAGCGCCTGCGATGGATGTTGTTTTTGAACCTCGCTAGATTTATCGGAACTGAAGACCAATCAGTCCAAAACCTTAATACTTATACAAGTATCTTGGGAAATCATTCAGGACATCTTCGCGCTAACGGAAAACCGGACGTGGAAATCATCTGGAACAAATAGTGCTCCTTCTTGTTTTTTTCCCGTGTTTCCCGTACTCTAAACATGGACGCCGTTTACCCCGCGCGTGCCGCTTGCTATGAGGCGTACGTGGCTTATCACTGGCATTGTTTTGCTCATCGCCCTTCCGGTCGGCATACTTGTATATGCAAACGCTGGTGTGCTTCGTAACAGTTTAACTACATCCCCAACCTCTTCGCCTCGTTCCAAAACGAATCCATCTCCTCCAGCGTCATATCGGAGAGATTGCGCCCCTGGTCTTTCGCCCCTTTTTCCACATAGGCAAAGCGCTTCTTGAATTTCAAATTCACCTCCCTCAACGCAGACTCGGCATCCACGTTCCGCCAGCGGGCTAGATTGACCAGCACGAAGAACAGGTCGCCCAACTCGGCTTTGACCTGCTCTGGGTTTGCGGCGGTTTTGATCTCCTCGATCTCCTCGCGGATCTTATCCAGCACGCCTTCGATCTCGGGCCAGTCGAATCCCACACGCGCCGCGCGTTCCTGGTATTCCTGCGCTTGCGTTAATGCGGGTAATGCGGCAGGGACACCATCCAAAATTCCCTTATCTTCTTTCTTCCCTTCGGCGTTGCTCAGGGCAAGCTTTTCTCTTTCCTTTTCCTTCAATTTCTCCCAATTCTGCAACACGCCCTCCACCCCATCCAATTTCAAATCCCCGAACACATGCGGATGCCGCCGCACGATCTTTTCGTAAATGTGCTTAACCACTTCGGTGAAGTTGAATTCTTTGGCTTCATAAGCGATCTGCGAATTCAAAACGATCTGCAATAATAGATCGCCAAATTCTTCGCGCATACCGTCCGCGTCGTTGGCGTCCATTGCAGATAAAGTTTCATAAGACTCTTCAAGCAAATGCTTGCGCAGGGTTTGGTGGGTCTGCTCCTTGTCCCACGGACATCCATCCGGCGCGCGGAGATGGGCGGTGATCTCGGCGAAGGATTCAAACGAAGTCCCTTCGCCGAGGGAAGGAACGTAGAGCGAAACGGGATAGGATATTTCCGCGCCTATAAAGTCCGCTAATCTTTCTTCGCTCGCCCTGAGCGAAGTCGAAGGGTTCTTCTTTCCACTCTTGCCCTGAGCGGCGTCGAAGGGTTCCACTTTCCACACACCAAATTCACGAGGATATACTGCCAACAGAACCTCTTTTACACGTCCCGCCATCTCAGCCGAATCGATCCCCACGATCAACGTATCCACATCCGGCGGCGTGGGCGGATAATGCCGCAGCGTAAACTCAGCCCCTTCGAGCAGGGTCAGTTTCGAGGGCGGGTCGAGGCGCAGAGTCTCGAAGATGGAGGCGATTTGGGAGAAATTCATGCGAATCTCCATTAAACGCAAAGCGCGAAACGCAAAGGGATTCCATGCGTTCGCGCGTTTTGCGTTTTGCTTATTGCGCCCTTCGACTTCGCTCAGGGCAGGTTTTAGCGCTTGGTGTACGTCGGCGCCTTGCGGGCTTTCTTGAGACCCGGCTTCTTGCGTTCCTTGACGCGGGCGTCGCGGGTCAGCAGACCCTTTTTGCGCAGGGCGGAGGTCCAGTCCGCATTAATAATTTGAAGCGCGCGGGCAATACCCAGACGCACCGATTCGGTTTGCCCGGTTGTGCCACCTCCGTTAACTAGTACGCTCACGTCGTATTTCGTCGCTTCCTGACCCACCGCGCCGAATGGGCGCATAATATCTTCGAGATCGCCCATGCGTGTAAAAAACGCGGCGAAATCTTTTTCATTCACGGTAAATTTACCGCTGCCGGTCGTCAAGCGCACGCGGGCGGTGCTTTCCTTGCGACGGCCAATGCCTTCATAATATTGAGCCATATTCACTTACCTCTTTACTCCGAAACTTTCGGGGTTTGCACTTGGTGCGGATGATTGGGACCGGCATAGATCTTCAAATGTTTTAGGGTGGAACGTCCCATACGATTATGAGGAAGCATACCCCACACGGCTTCGCGCAGGGCGCGATCAGGGTGCTGGGCCAATTGATCCCTCAGGGAAATGCTCTTCAAGCCACCCGGATAACCGGAGTGACTATAATAGATCTTGCTTTCCAGTTTACTGTTCGTTCTTGTACCGGTTACACTAACCTTTTCGGTATTAACCACAACTACAAAATCCCCCATCTCCACGCCGGGTGTGAAGGTCGGTTTGTGTTTGCCAAGCAGAAGATGCGCTATGCGCGCAGCAAGGCGGCCCAGGGTCTGCCCTTCGGCATCTATTACAACCCAGTCGCGCTGAATTTCAACGGCTTTTGGATAATATGTTTTCTGTTGCACTTTCGTCACTCCGTTTCATAATCTAATCACGTGATCCATACGATACTTCAACCAGCGTCAGTCCGTGCGCGGGGGACAGCCCGGCAAGCAGCGCTCCCTGCTTTGATAAGGCCTGTTGGACTTTCTCCACTGGACATCTTCCCTGAGCGACAGACACCTGCACAAAAACCAATCTTCTCACCATGCGATATAAAAACGCATTCGCTCTAACCTCGAACTGCCACTCACCATCCGGCATTTTCTTCCATTCGGCTTTGGTCACCGTGCGAACGGTGGTGCCTCGCGGAGCGGGCGTCGTCCGTGAACCAATGGCGGCGAAATCATGCGTCCCAAGAAACATGCTGGCATTCCGCTTGAGGGCATCTTCATCCACGGCGGGCCATGTGCGCCACAGGAATTTCTCTCGTAGTGGATCACGGATCGGTTGGAAGAACACCTTGTAAAGGTACGCGCGCGAGACGGCATCAAAACGCGGATGAAAATCTGCCAGGGCAGGAATCAAGCTTCTTATGACCAGGTCAGATGGAAGGTCTGCATTGAGTGCCCAAAGCAGTTTGTCTGCTGAGTGCGTCCATTCAAGATCGAATGCGGCCACCTGTCCAGTCGCATGAACTCCTGTATCTGTCCGGCCAGCCAAAAGAACCGACCGATCAGACCAACCCTGTTTGCGGAGCGCCTTTTCCAACTCGCCCTGCACTGTGCGGGAGTTCGCTTGCCGTTGACTGCCGGAAAAACCGGTGCCGTCGTAAGCAAGAATCACCTGGTAACGTGCCATGTTTTGAGACCAGAGATTAGTTATTGGAGACTAGTCTCTATTCTCTAATCTCTATTCTTCTACTAATTCAAGCATCACCATCTCAGCTGAGTCGCCAAAGCGCGGACCAAGTTTCGTCACGCGGGTGTAGCCGCCGGGTCGTGTGGCAAAACGCGGGGCGATCTCATTGAACAGGCGTTTGATGATCTGGTTGTCGCCTAATTGGGAAATGGCAAGGCGGCGGGCGTTAACTTTCTGCTCGGCGCTGCCGCTTTCGCTGTTCTTTGCAAGCGTGATCAAGCGTTCGGCATCACCGCGGATTGCAGCAGCTTTGGCTTTGGTGGTTTGAATACGCTCGTGCGTAAAAAATTGTTTGATTAGGTTGCGGCGCAAGGCAATACGTGCACTCTTTGTGCGTCCCAATCTGTAACCTGCTATTGAATGTCGCATCTCTTTCTAACTTTCCGACGATGATTCGTCTTTCATGAAGCCCTTTTCACGCATTTTCTCCCGGAGTTCATCGAGACTCTTCTCGCCAAAATTGCGAATGGACATAACCGCGGTCTCGCCTTTTTCAAGGAGGTCGAGCACGTCACCAACGGTGGTGATGCCGGTGCGCTTCAACGAGTTGAAGACACGCACGGAAAGGTCCAGGGCTTCCACTGGCGTTTCTGCCAGTTCACTGCTCAAACGGCTTCCGGTTGATTCGCGCTCCAAAGGTACTGCAAGCATTTCTTCATTGATTCCTGCAATGTACCGCAGGTGGTCAATCAAAATGCGGGCGGAGGAACTCAGCGCTCGTTCAGGAGAAATGGTTCCGTCTGTCCAGATTTCCAAAATTAATTTGTCGTAGTTGGTGCTCTGTCCCACGCGGGCAGAAACCACTTCCCAATTGACGCGCTTCACCGGGCTGAAGATGGCATCCACCGGCAGTTCTCCGATAGGCATGTGCCCAGCGCGTTCGTTGGCTGGGGAATAGCCGCGGCCGCGCTCCACTACGAATTCAATATCGTGCTTGGTCTTGGCGCCGTCCACAGTGAAGAGATATGTGTCGGGGTTAACGATCTCGATCTCTGCGGGAGTGATGATATCTGCCGCAGTGACCGTTCCCTCGCCACGCACTTCAAGCTGCATTCGGGCGCTGTCAACGCCATCCATCTTGATGCGGATCTGTTTAACCTGCAACGTGACCTGGATGACATCTTCGCGCACACCTGAAATGTCGCTAAATTCATGCAGGACATCAGCAATGCGCACCGATGTGATTGCAGTTCCCTCCAGAGAAGAGAGCAATACGCGGCGAAGGGTATTGCCCAACGTCACGCCGTAGCCGCCCTCTAGCGGGCTGATTGTGAATTTACCATAATTTCGAGCTTCTGCTTCGCGCTCAATTTTTGGCATAACCATGTTCGTAATGATACCCGTCACGGTCCACCTGTCCCTTTTGATTAAGCGCCGGGTCGAGCACCAGATTTATGGTGCGACCCGAAGCGCAATTGGAGGATTAGCGTCTGGAGTAGTATTCGACGATCAATTGTTCGTCAAGACTTCCGTCAATTTCAGTACGTTCGGGCATGCGAGCCACGGAACCAGCCATCGATTTAATATCACGGCTGAGCCAGCTTGGGGCGTTACGCTTTTCGGTATACACAGTCAGATCTTTAAAGTAGGTTAGTTTGCCTGAGCCTTCCCGCATTGCAATGACATCACCTTCGCCAAGCAGCATTGATGGGATATCAGTTCGGCGCCCATTTACTGTGAAATGACCATGAGTAACAAGCAGGCGAGCCTGCGAACGACTGGATGCAAAACCGAGCCGAAAGACAACATTGTCTAGGCGGGACTCAAGGATCTGAAGCAGGTTCAAACCTGTAAGACCGCGGCGCGTAATAGCGGTGTCATAATAACGGCGGAACTGGCGTTCCAGCACACCGTAGATTCGGCGTGCCTTCTGCTTGGCGCGCAACTGACGGGCAAAGTCGGAGACGCGCCCCGTGCCCATCCCTTTACCGCCGCCGCGACCCGCGGTGCGGCCATGTTGCCCTGGCGCGAAGCTTCGTTTTTCAAATGAGCATTTGGGAGTAAAACAACGCTCACCTTTTAGAAAAAGTTTTTCGCCTTCACGCCGGCAAAGTTTACATACCGGACTTAATAATTTAGCCATAGATCAAGAACCTCACTTGTTACACGCGTCGCTTTTTCGGAGGACGGCAGCCATTATGCGGCACTGGCGTAATATCTGAAATAGAGCGAACTTTTAGACCCATGGACTGAACAGCACGGATGGCATTCTCGCGACCGGGGCCAGGACCCTTCACATACAATTCCACTTCCTGCAAGCCTAGTTGCTGGGCGGCTTTCAAAGCCTGCTCAGCGGCAAGGCGTGCAGCAAAGGGGGTGCTTTTTCGTGATCCTTTGAAGCCTGCAGAACCTGCAGAACCCCAGGAAATTGTGTTGCCTTCTGTGTCTGTAACAGTCACAATAGTATTGTTAAAGGATGCAAAAATATGGACCTGTCCGGAGGACAGGGTCCGCTTCCCTTTTTTCGCGCCACTGGGGCGGCGGGTGGATCGAACACTCTGAGCCATTTTTATTTATACCTTTCGGACAGGGTTATTTCTTGGCGCCCTTACGACGACCACGACCTGCAACTGTTTTCTTGGTGCCTTTTCTGGTGCGCGCATTTGTCTTGGTGCGCTGGCCGCGAACGGGCAGGTTGCGACGATGGCGCAAGCCACGATAAGAGCCGATTTCAATCAAACGCTTGATGTTCATTTGAACTTCGCGGCGCAGGTCGCCTTCGACCTTGAAATTTTTGGAGATATATTCGCGAATTGCGGAGACTTCCGCTTCGCTTAAATCTTTAATGCGCGTATCGGGATTGACTTTGGTCTGAGCCAAAATCTTCTGAACTCGTGTTGGTCCGATACCAAAAAGGTAAGTCAGTCCAACTTCAACCCGCTTATTGCGGGGCAGATCAACACCTTCAATTCTCGCCATAGATCACCACACTACCCCTGTCTCTGTTTATGTTTTGGATTTTCGCAAATGATGAAGATTACTCCCTTGCGCCGAACAATTCGGCACTTGGCGCAACGCTTGCGAATGGAGGGTGAAACTTTCATGAAAATTCTCCTTACATGCGGCTGCTATTAGGACAGCCAAAGGTCTGATTATACTGTTTATTTTACAAATCGTCCATACATTATGATTGTCTGTGATGTTCACAGGAAAGTCAGGATGAGAGGTTCTCCTTCGGTGACAGCAATCGTATGTTCAAAATGCGCCGTCAACGACCCATCAGCAGAGACAACAGTCCACTGATCTGGCAGGACGCGGGTTTCATGCGTCCCGATTAGCACCATAGGCTCCAAAGCAATGGTTACGCCCGGGCGAAGGAGAACGCCGCTTCCCGCCGCGCCGATATTTGGCACTTGGGGGCCTTCATGCATTTTCTTGCCGACGCCATGCCCCGTATATTCACGGGTTACATGAAAGCCATTGCTTTCCACATAATTCTGTATCGCAGCCGAAACATCACCTGTGCGTTTGCCTTTACGCATATTTTCAATTCCAGCAAACAAAGCGCCTTCGGTAACTTCGAGCAGTTTCGCAGCTGCGGGAGAGATCTCCCCTACTCCGGCAGTGAAAGCGGAGTCAGCCACAAAACCTTCAAAGATGGCGCCACAGTCTATTGAAACAATATCCCCTTCCTTCAACTTGCGTTTCGGGTGAGGGACTCCGTGCACCATCTCGTCATTAATACAGACAGTGATGGATGCAGGAAACGGTGGGCGGCCATAACCTTTGAATGGCGATATACAGCCGTATGATTTCAGCACTTCCTCAGCAGCCGCGTTGAGGTCTGCTGTTGTCACACCGGGTTGTATACGTTCTCTTACTGCGGCCAGAACGGTTGCATTAATGCGCCCTGCTTCCCGCATAATCTTGATTTGCGCAGGGGTTTTGACGTTGATCTGGCGTTCCCTACTCATGCAAACCTACTTTTCAACAGAGCGTTTTTCGGCTCTGCATACTCACAATAAATTATTTATAGAGGGCGGAGAGCAGTTCTTTTGTGACCTGCTCCACGGCTTGTGTTCCATCAATCTCGAGCAATTTACCAGCTTTGCGGTAATACTCAACCAGGGGCATGGTCTGTTCGAGATAAACGCGAATTCGTTTTGTAACCATTTCGACCTTATCATCATCGCGCTGGTATAGATCCGAGCCATCCATATCGCAAATGCCAATTTTTTTTGGCGGACTGAATATCTGATGATAAATATGTCCTTGCTCGCGACAGGTCCAGCGTCCGCTGGCACGTTCAACGAGGGTTGACTCTGGAGCCGTGATGAAGGGAACCGCTTTGACCTCACCGTTAAATTCAGCCAGCATCTTTTCCAGTGCGTCTGCCTGAATCGGAGTGCGGGGAAATCCGTCCAGGATCGCACCAGCACCACAGTCCGATCGAGTGATGCGGTCACGGATCATGCTGATGGTCACATCATCCGGCACAAGTTCGCCTTTGTCCATGAAGGACTTGGCAAGCCTGCCAAGTTCTGTTTGATTTTTAAGGTTCTCACGAAAGAGGTCTCCCGATGAGACATGCGCAAGTTTCGTTGTTTCAGCCAAAATCTTGGCCTGGGTTCCTTTACCAACACCGGGGGGCCCAAGCAGGACGATAAAGGTTGCCATGATGCCCCTTAGCGAACAAGCAGTGAATCTTGATAACCGTGTAGTTTGAGTTCGGCATCAATGTTTTGGAAGGTATCACGGACCACGCCTACGACGATGAGCAAGCCGGAGGATGAGACGAGAAAAATGCCGGTTTGCGAACTTGCAGCAGAAAGGTTGAAAAGTTTCAACAATAAACCGAGTAAAAAGGGCATGATCGCAACAATGCCAAGGAATACTGCGCCAACCAGGGTAATGCGCCTTTGAACCGTACTCAAATATTTTTGGGTCGGGGCACCCGTGTGGACGCCCGGGACCGTTGCGCCAACTTTCTTCAGGTTATCACCGTAATTTTGTTGATCGAACAAAACCGAAGTATAGAAGAAGGTGAAGACAACTACCATGAAGAAGTAGATCGTCCAGTAACCCCAGTTACTCGTACCCGTAGCGCCAAAGAAATTTTGAATTCCAATGAAAAATTCAGCAACGCCAGCGTTTTCACTTTGGGTAAAATAGCTCGATAGGATTGTTGGAAATTGTAAAATCGCGCTTGCGAAAATCAACGGGATCATCCCAGAAAGGTTTACCATCAATGGAAGTGTGCCTTTAACCGGCATGGACATACGGCTGCCCATGCGCCGTCCAGGGTACATGACCGGCACGTTACGGCGTCCCTGTTGAACAAAGACGATAGCGAATACTGTCAGCACAATGATCACAATGGTGAAAATGAGCATGAACCAGCGTGTCTCTTGATCTGCCAGTAGCGAGGCCAGGTTTGAAGGCATTTGCGAAACGATACCTGCAAAGATAACCAGGGAAAGCCCTTGTCCGCGAATTCCATATTCTGAAATCAGTTCACCCAACCAGATGGCGAACATGGTACCGGCTGTCATTGCGATCAGAACTGTCAAGGATTGCAGCCATGATTGCGCTGAGAAGGAAAAAGGCAGGATGGCCTGTCCGATGGCTTGAATTGACAGGGAGTTGAAAATATTGATCTGACCGATCGCAGAGAGCGCAGCCATCGGCACGGCAAGATAATATGTCCATTTTTCCTGCCAACGGCGGCCTTCACGAGGATCTTCCTGCATCTTGCGTTGTAAGGCAGGGATGATGGGAACTAACAATTGTAGAATGATCTGGGCGGTGATGTAGGGATAGACACCCATTGATAACAACGAGAAATTTGAAACCGTACCGCCTGAAAGCAAATCCAGGAAGCCAAGGAAATTTCCCTGACCCGTTGCCGAACCACGGAATGCCGCCAGAATTTCAAAATTCACACCGGGAGCAGGTACATTCGCAGCAATTCTATAAATTGCCAGAATCACAAATGTGATAATCAACTTGCGACGAATATCTTCCGACTTCCAGAGGTAACGCCAGCCTGAAAAGGTGTTCTTCATACAAAGTATCCTTTAAGCACGGATTAGGCGATCAATTCAACAGTGCCGCCAGCCTTTTCGATCTTGGCTTTAGCGCCAGCACTAACGCGATGGACACGAATCTTGAGAGCAATGGTCATCTCACCGCGGCCAAGAACAACTACAGGGTTGCGCGAATCGCGCAGGAGATGTGCTTTTTCAAGGGTTTCCAGTGTAACTTCCCCATTGGCCTTAAAGGCCTCGGAAAGCTGATCGAGATTTACCTCGTTATAGAAAACCTGATTGGGTGGGGTAAAGCCTTCACCGCGAATGAATGGCAGGCGGCGGAAAAAGGGAAGGTTACCACCCTGGCGATAGGCATGACCGCCTTCACCCGAGCGTGAACCCTGACCCTTGGTGCCGCGTCCAGCAGTCTTGCCCTGCCCTGCTGAGATACCGCGTCCCACCCGTTTTCTATTCTTTTTAGACCCAACATTGGGTATGAGATCGTGTAGTTTCATTTTTAACATCCTACTCTTCGATCTTGAGCAAATGGATAACCTTGTTCAACATGCCGCGCAATGCGGGGGTATCCTTGTGCTCAACGGTTTGATGCAAACGACGAAGACCCAGAGCTTTGACTGTGGCTTTTTGATCCTTGGGGAATCCAATATCACTCTTAACCCAGGTCACCCGTAAAGTTTTGCCGGAAGAAGATTCTTTTTTAGGCATGCTGTTTCCTTCGTTCCCAGAATGGCATTAAATCTTCGACGCGCTTTCCACGACGAGCCGCTTCAAGAGCAGGTGAACGCAAACCATCCAGAGCACCAAATGTGGCCATAACTACATTAAGAACATTAGCGCTTCCCATGGATTTGGTGAGGATATCACGCACGCCAGCCAATTCCAATACAGCACGTACGCCGCCTGCCGCAATCACACCGGTCCCAGCAGATGCCGGTTTGAGAAAAACCTTTGCTCCAGCAATTTTACCCAATGATTCATGCGGGATGGTGGTGCCAGAGACGTTTACCAACCGCAAGTCCTTGCGAGCACGCTCCGAAGCCTTTCGCATCGCATCAGGAACTGCATTGGCCTTTCCAACGCCCATACCAATGGTGCCTTTCTTATCGCCGACAACAACGGTCACGCGGAAACGGAAGCGGCGACCACCCTTGACCACTTTCGCGACACGGGCAATTTCAATGACGCGCTCTTCAAAAGCGTCCTGTGTCTCAAATTGTTGCTGCTTTTCAGTAAATTTCTTTTCTGCCATATCTTTCTCCAGTAACATAGTAACGATTTAAGCCTGCACTGAGCGCCTGCCGAAGTGTCGTTACTACAACTTCTAGAATTGCAGGCCGCCTTCGCGCGCGCCATCAGCCAATGCCTTGACACGCCCGACATAACGAAAGCCACCCCGGTCAAACACGACGGAAGAAATTCCCTTGGACTTGGCCCGTTCAGCAACTGCCTTTCCAATGGCTTTCGCCTGTTCTATTTTCTTCAAACCCTTCATCTTTTCGCGCATTTCTTTATCAATGGTCGAGGCAGAGATCAAAGTATTGCCTTGAACATCGTCAATGATCTGGGCATAAATGCTGGTGAGACTTTTGAATACGTTCAAACGAGGACGACTCGCCGTGCCAGAAACATGCTTGCGAACGCGCACATGACGGCGCTCACGAGCGAGGGATCGACTCTTCTTAGCCATGGATTACTTGGCTCCTTTCCCGGCCTTGCCAGCTTTGCGGCGAACGCGCTCGCCAAGGTAGCGCAACCCTTTACCGTGGTACGGTTCCGGGGGGCGTACCTTGCGGACATTCGCGGCCACCTGGCCGACCAGTTCCTTATCGAAGCCCAATACCTTGATTTGGCGGGTCTTCGCATCTGTTTCAAATGTCACACCGGTTGGGGGTTCCATCTTAACCGGATGTGAATAACCGACAAACAGGGACAAGTTCTTCCCTTCCATTTCAGCGCGGTATCCCACACCTTCCACTTCCAGGATTACTTCAAAGCCCTTATTGACGCCGTAAATCATATTCGCGAGTACGGCGCGAGTCGTGCCATGCAGGGCGCGCTGGGCAGGTTCTTCAGAATTGCGGGTGATGTTTAGCTGATTATTTTCCATCTTGATGCCAATCAAGCGGGAGAATGATCTTTTGAGTTCACCCTTCGGGCCCTTCACGCGGACGTCAAAACCGTTAACATCCACCTGCACGCCACTGGGAATATCTACTGGCAATCGGCCAATTCTAGACACTGGAATCCTCCTACCAGACCTTGCAGATGATCTCGCCGCCAACGCCCAACTGTCGAGCGCGTACGCCGGTCATAACACCCTTGGGGGTCGAGAGAATGGCAACGCCAATTCCCGATAATACCCATGGAATGTCCGTCTTCTTGGTGTAGATGCGGCGGCCTGGCTTGCTGACACGTTCCAAACCAGAGAGTACTGCGCGGCGTTGGCGGCGTTCACCAACATACTTTATCTTTACACGCAGGACTTTTTGCGCTTCGTTTTCACCTTCCACCACCTCAAAACCTTCGACAAAGCCTTCATCTTTTAGGATCTTGGCAATCTCTACTTTAATCTTTGAGTTGGGCATTGCAACCTGAGCATGGCCTGCCAGCACAGCATTGCGAATGCGGGTCAACATATCAGCGATCGGATCAGTAAGTGACATGATCTACCTCCACCCGGGGCTACCAGGACGCCTTTACGACGCCGGGGATTTTGCCCGTCAAAGCCAGTTCACGGAAGCAAATTCGACACAATCCAAACCGGCGGATAAATCCGTGCGGTCGTCCACAACGCTGACAGCGATTCCGAACCTGCACAGCATAACGGCGGCGCAGTTCACGATATTGCATACATTTCTTTGCCATAGGTTAAGCTTCCTTCTTGCTGCTGAACGGCATTCCGAGCAATTGCAACAATGCGCGCGCCTGATCATCATTTTTGGCGGAGGTCACAATGGTGATCTCCATACCGCGCAATTTATCAATTTTGTCATACTCAATCTCAGGAAAAACCAACTGATCCTTGAGACCGAGGGTGTAATTTCCACGACCATCAAAGGCATTTGCTGATACACCTCTAAAGTCGCGCACGCGGGGCAGGGCAATATTCAAAAGACGGTCCAGGAAAGCCCACATCCGCGCACCACGCAGGGTTACCTTGGCGCCAATCAAACGACCTTCGCGCAATTTAAAGTTCGCAATACTCTTGCGGGCTTTTGTCTGCACCGGTTTCTGTGTGGTGATCTGCATCAAATCTGCTGTCGCGGCATCGAGAGCCTTGGGGTTATCCATCGCCTCTCCAAGCCCAATGTTCACCACAACCTTTTCGATACGCGGAACCTGCATCACGTTCTTCAATCCAAACGATTTGAACAGGGCTGGTGTCACTTCTTTATTATAGAGTTCTTGCATTCTGTTCATCTTTATTCGCTCCACGACCTAGTCAATCGTAGCCTCACAATTCTTACAAACACGATGAGCGCCATCGTCAGTCCGTTGAACGGCTACGCGTGTAGGCTCACTGCATTTTGGGCAAACCAGCATAACATTCGAGATGTCCATTGGAACCTCAAAGTGAATACGACCTGGTTTTATGTTACGACCCGCCTGGGTTTGGACCTGCTTTTGATGCTTGATGCGAATATTCACACCTTGCACGACCACGCGGCGGTCATCCAGGTTCACATTGATGACCTCGCCTCGCTTGCCTTTATCTTCAAGGCGGCCGCTGATCACTTCCACTGTATCCTTTATTCGAATCTTAACTTTCATTCTTTGCTCCTACAGCACTTCCGGGGCCAGCGACACGATCTTCATATAACCCATGTCGCGCAGTTCGCGTGCCACTGGACCAAAGATACGAGTACCCCTCGGGTTCTCACCATCGGCATCCAGAATGACCGCGGCGTTATCATCAAAGCGAATATACGAACCATCCTCACGACGCCATTCCTTCGTACAGCGTACAATGACAGCTTTCACAACTTCGCTTTTCTTCACAGAACCTTGCGGCGCAGCAGCTTTTACAGTTGCTACCACAACATCGCCAATGGATCCATATTTTCGACGGGAACCGCCCAATACTTGAATAACAAGTATTTCACGCGCGCCGGTATTATCAGCAACTTTTAATCGAGATTCCTGCTGAATCATGGTCTATTCTCCTACACCCTGATCCGCAGTGCGCGTCTCACGCTTGATAACGGACTCAACAACCCAGCGCTTCTCACGGGACAGCGGGCGGGATTCCACGATCTGAACCTCGTCACCCATCTGACAGCCGATCTCGTCATGAGCCTTCACCCGCATACTGGAAAACACAACCTTTTTGTAAAGAGGATGCCGGAATTTACGTGTGATCTCCACTACGACCGTCTTGGTCATTTTATTACTGGTAACTACACCAGTCATACGCCGACGATTATTCATTTAGCACCTTCCACTGCCACACGCTCTGTTTCGCGCAGGATTGTCACCATCCGAGCGATATCACGGCGCAAAACTTTCAGATGGCTGGAGTCAGTCAACTGACCTGTAACCTGCTGAAAACGCAATTTCATCATCTCATCGCGCGCATCCACGATCCTGGTACGAATCTCTTCAGCAGCCAATTTGCGAATCTCTTCGACTTTCATTGCCTTCATAATTATTCTCCTCCGGCGTGACGACCCACAACTTTGGTCTTGATGGAGAATTTATATTGGGCGCTCTTCAATGCAGCGATCGCAATATCGGAGGACAAACCACTAACCTCAAACATGATACGGCCAGGTTTGACAACAGCCACATAGTACTCCACGTTCCCTTTACCGGACCCCATGCGGGTTTCCGGCGGTTTGTGCGTGAACGGCTTGGCCGGGAATATACGAATCCAGATCTTACCGCGACGCTTCATCCCTCGAACGATAGTGCGACGTGCGGCTTCAATTTGACGGGTTGTAACCCAACCCGGTTCCAACGCCTGCAGACCGAATTCGCCGAAGGAAACTTCCGCACCGCGGAGAGCTTTTCCTGTCATGCGACCGCGCATCTGCTTGCGCCACTTTACACGTTTCGGCATCAACATATCAAAAACCTCATCTCAAAGCGACGTCGCGATTACTCGCTGACGTACACGCCTTCCGTCGCTTCGGCTTTTTCTTCTATTTCAGGAGTGACTTCACCCTTGTAAATCCAAACCTTGATACCAATTTGACCATAAGTTGTTAATGCTTCGGTTGCGGCAAAATCCAGATTCGCGCGCAGAGTTTGCAAAGGGACGCGGCCTTCCCGCAACCACACATCGCGGGACATCTCCGCCCCACCCAAACGGCCTCCTACCAAAATCTTGATGCCTTCAGCGCCTTGCTTAATGGCCTGCTGAATGGCGCGTTTCATCGCACGACGGTAGGCGATACGGCGGACAAGTTGGTCGGCAATATTCCTAGCGACCAGCGTCGCATCTGTATCCGGAGAGGAAATTTCCTTAATATCCAATTCAACTTTTTTGCCCACCAGGGTTTCAAGCGCCTGGCGGATTTTCTTGACGCCCTCGCCCTTGCGACCGATCAATATGCCGGGCTTGGCTGTGTGAATGGAAATTCGGACCTTGCCGGGTGTGCGCTCCACATCAATACGGGAGATACCTGCCTTGCCATCTTTAACCGCATCAGGTAATTGCTTGCGCAACCCAAGGACCTTCTCATTCGCAGCGGTTCCGCCTTTTGAGAATTTACCAACCAACAAATTGCGGATGGCAAAATCCTGATGTAGCTGCTGGCGATATGTGCTTCCCTCAGCGAACCAACGGCCGCCCCAGGGTTGATTGATACCCAGACGAAAACCAACGGGATGTACTTTACGACCCATAAAATTCTCCTTACGCCGCGCGTCCGCGCTCGCGCAAAATAACAGTTAAGTGTGAACTGCGGCGTAATATCGGTTTGAAACGACCACGAGCGCCGAAACGTCTCCACTTGCGGGTGGGAGCTTCGTCAGCTGTGATTTTTTCAACGTACAAATCATCGCGGCTTACACCGAAGTTCTCCTCGGCATTTGCCACCGCAGAAGCAACCAGTTTTTGCACAGGCAAAGCAGCGCGCTTGTTCACAAAACGCAGAATCTCCATTGCTTCGTTGGCACTTTTGCCACGCACCATATCAATTACGATGCGCACCTTCTGGGCAGAATGGGAAAGATAGCGAATTTTTGCTTGAATGGCTTGCATCTCTCTATCTCCTACGCGGCTTTCTCGCTGGTCTGATGACCGCGGAATGTGCGTGTTGGGGCAAATTCGCCTAAACGATGACCGACCATGTTTTCAGTAATGTAGATAGGGACATGGCGGCGTCCATCATGAACCGCAATGGTGTGTCCAACCATCTGTGGGAAAATCACAGAGGCGCGACTCCACGTACGGATGACTTTCTTCTCGTTCTTTTGATTCATAGCCTCAATGCGTTTGAGTAATTTTGACTCAATGAAGGGGCCTTTTTTTAATGATCGTGACATCTATGCGTACCTCGTCTAATTCTTAGCGGCTCGTCTTACTACGACGGCGCACAATGTACTGATCGGTCTTCTTGTTGCGGCGGGTCTTCTTACCGAGTGTGGGTTTGCCCCACGGGCTCTTGGGACCTGAAAGACCGATTGGCTGGCGTCCTTCACCACCCCCGTGAGGATGGTCGCGTGGACTCATCGCAGAACCGCGAACTGTAGGACGAATGCCCATGTGACGTTTGCGACCCGCTTTACCCAGTTTAATGTTACCGTGGTCAAGATTACCAATCTGACCAATCGTTGCGTAACAAACCTGATGAATGAGGCGAACTTCACCGGAGGGCATACGTACCTGTGCAAAATCGCCTTCCTTAGCAAGCAATTGTGCCGCTCCGCCTGCCGAGCGAACGAGTTGCGCGCCCTTGCCCTCTTTCATTTCAATATTGTGGATCAAAGTACCGACCGGGATATTGCTAATTGGAAGGGCGTTGCCGGGACGAATTTCAGCGGTAGGACCGGACACGATGATATCGCCGACCTTCAGTTCCAAAGGCGCGATAATATATCGTTTCTCGCCATCCACATAAAATAGAAGAGCCAGGCGGGCTGTACGATTTGGATCATATTCAACCGCGGCTACTTTCGCAGGGATACCATGTTTCTCACGCTTGAAGTCAACAATTCGAATGAAACGACGAGCGCCGCCGCCACGATGTCGAACCGTTACCCGACCATGAGCATTACGACCGCCATGTCTTGGTCTGGTTACCAATAATGAACGCTCGGGTGTGCTTTTTGTGATTTCTTCAAAGGTATAACCAGTCATACCACGTGTGCCAGGCGTTACCGGTTTATATTTTTTGACTGCCATTATTGCACCCCTTCAAAGATCTCGAGGGGTTTACTTCCCTCGGCCAGGGTCACAATGGCCTTTTTGAACGAAGGACGGCGAACCAACATGCGGCGAGCACGAGTACGACGGCCACGTTTTGCAGGCGCGTTGAGAATATTTACGCGAGCCACAGTGACCTCAAATAGTGTTTCAATCGCATCCTTCACCATACTGCGAGTCGCTTCATTGGCGACGACAAAAACATACTGACTGAGTTTGCTGGATTGATAACTGGATTTCTCAGTTACCAACGGGCGGACGAGGACATTATATAAATTGGTCATGTCTCTTTCCTATCCAAGGTGCGCTACAAGCGCATCAATTGTCTTGAGCGGCAAGACAACCTTATCAAATTTAAGTACGTCACGCACATTAATGTAACTGGCGAGTAATACTTTGGCGCTCTCAATATTATCGGCAGAGCGCATGACAGTGTCATAGTTCTGGTCTTTGGCAGGCATCAACACCAACACAGATGATGTACCAATCAAGTTTCCCAACATCTCAGCCATCTGGCGGGTTTTGGCTTCTTTAATATCGAAGGCCTCCACGACCACGATACCGGACTCAGCGGCTTTAACTGATAAGGCAGACCGAAGTGCGGCCAGGCGCATTTTCTTTGGCATGCGTTGCTCATAACTGCGGGGATGGGGGGTATGAATACGGCCACCACCAACCCACTGCGCCGCACGGGTGGATCCTTGGCGGGCTCGGCCTGTGCCCTTCTGCTTCCACGGCTTTCGGCCACCCCCTGCAACTTCAGAACGCACTTTTGTCTCGTGCGTACCGAGACGTGCGTTGGCCATCTGGCGAGTATAAGCCTGATGCATCAGGTCAACATTTACAGGGGCTTCGAACAATATCGCAGGCAATTCGATCTCGCGAATTTTCTTACCCTTCAAATCAAGAACATCTACTTTCATGGAATATGGCTCCCGTTTCCTGCGCGCTTATTGCTTGCGCGCTTCCTTAATCGTGACGAGACTACCCTTGCCACCGGGAACAGCGCCATTAATGGCAATCAGGTTGCGTTCCGCATCAACCATGACAACTTTAATGTTTTGTGCTGTGACACGGTCTGTGCCCATATGACCCGGCCCTCGCGCGCCTTTGTACACACGGCCTGGTGTGGTACCTGATCCACGCGAACCGGGGGCGCGGTGACGGTCAGATGTGCCGTGTGTGGCATTCATGCCGTGGAAGTGATAGCGTTTAACAGCTCCGGCAAAGCCCTTACCTTTGCTGACACCCATCACATCCACACGTTCGCCAACTGCAAAAGCATCGCTGACTGTTACTTTGTCGCCGATCTTTAATCCGTGGTCCTTGGTGCGAAATTCCCGCAGGAAACGCATAGGGGAAGTCTCACTGACTTTCAGGTGACCCAATTGACCGCCCGTCAGGCGTTTGGGATTCGCTTCGCCAAAACCGAGTTGCACCGATGAATAACCCTCCTTTTCGGGCATACGAATCTGGGTAACATAACATGGCCCAGCTTCGATGAGTGTAACCGTATAGGCAACACCTTGTTCATCGAAGATCTGGGTCATGCCAATCTTCTTTCCTATTAGCCCTTTCAACATAATCAATTTTCTCCTTCAGAAGATATTGACGAGACTGCCAGCCGGGGCATCGGCCGCATCATCTCCGTGCAGCGCAGTCAGAAAGTCTGGTGCGAAGCGGTTGTGTCGGTTCTACAACACAGACCTGCTCTTGCGCTGTCTCAAATAATCCGCATATTTTCGCGGTTATTCATTAACTAAATTTTGATCTCGATATCAACACCTGCGGGCAGGTTCAAACGCATCAACATATCAATTGTCTTTGAATCCGGATCAAGCACATCTATCAAGCGGTTATGTGTGCGGATCTCAAAGTGCTCGTGAGAGTCTTTGTCAATAAAAGCAGAGCGGCGTATTGTAAAGCGTTCCTTCTTGCTTGGCAAGGGGACGGGACCAACGACATGGGCACCCGTGCGCTCTGCGGTTTCGACAATCCGCTTTGCTGACTGGTCAAGAACGCGATGATCATAGGCTTTAAGGCGGATACGAATTTTTTGTTTTGCCATCATATCTCACTTTACTCGACGATCTTGGTCACGACACCCGCGCCGACGGTCAGACCGCCTTCACGAATGGCAAATTTGGAACCCTGCTCAAGCGCCACAGGCACGATCAACTCAACCGTCAGGTTCACATTATCGCCAGGCATGACCATTTCCACGCCTTCCGGCAGAGTAATATCTCCCGTCACGTCCATCGTGCGAATGTAGAACTGCGGACGATAGCCGCTGAAGAAGGCCTTGTGACGTCCGCCTTCTTCCTTCTTCAACACGTATACTTCCGCCAAAAACTTCTTGTGCG
>VGNE01000008.1 GCA_016866215.1 Chloroflexota bacterium
ACTCGGCGGCAGCAGTTTCATCTGCTCCATGGCGTACGGCTTGAAGGTGATTTGTCCATTGTTCATCCCCCGATTGTATTAAATTTCCTTTAAAATGAACAGGGGCTGTCCCTTTTTAGACAACCCCCGATCCAGAAGCCATTCACTGAGAGACCCAAGCTGAGATTTATTACCGGATTGGAAGATGGGAAGATAGGCAAATGACAAATCCATTGCCACAAAGTTACACGTTATAATCTCGGGCAAATCTTCAGGGATAATTTTTTCTCGCAGGAAACAAAAATGGATTCCATCTCCAGTCGCATACTTCGATATTTTTTATTGGCCACGGCCTTGGAAGGGTTTACAAGTTTTATTCTTTTGTTGAGTCTCCCGAAATCAGTCGAAAATGACTGGCTGTTCGGTTACTCGTTCAACCGGGTAATCCTGATTCTGGGGATGTTTTTCCTTTGCCTGGGTTTGGCGTGGTTTACATTCAACACATGGCGCAAGACGGAATGGCAGGAAAGAATACAAACCGTGCTTAAAAATTTGTTGGCACGGGACAATTTATTAGACCTTGTACTGGTGATTTTATCTGCAAGCTTTGTTATATTTGCCTTTCTCCTATTTTTATGGAGTATTACTGAAGATGTTTACCATCTAGCCTACTTGACACGCTTCGGTCCGGTCCTTCTTTTTGGAGCATTGGTTGTTTTACAGACCTTTGGTATATCTCTATTAATGGTGCCATGTGAAAATAGGGCATTATGGGTTTGGTCCCTGCTTTTTGGGTCGGCTCTTATGATTTTTCAGGGTTGGTCCTTGATTTGGTATAACAAACTCGGAAATGCTGCCATCATTTTAGCGATGTTCGCGGGGACGTTTTATGCACAGGGGATGTTCCGCCATGGTTTTAAGAAGTCTCTAGTGATTAAGATAGGATGGATACTGGCTATCCTTCTGATCGGGTTGCTTTTATTGAGTCAATTGTTGTTTATCCCGAAGAAGTTTCTTTTTTACCGCCAAAGCCTTTTT
The DNA here is from genome assembly GCA_016866215.1 of Chloroflexota bacterium. Lineage (GTDB taxonomy): Bacteria > Chloroflexota > Anaerolineae > Anaerolineales > Villigracilaceae > Villigracilis. The sequence continues at coordinate 1,018 of VGNE01000008.1, forward strand.
ATTTTCAGCCCCATGATCCTTATGGGGTTTGCTGTCATAACGCACATGGCAGACAAGGTATTATCTGCCATGTGCATGGGCGCAGTAACACGACGAATACTATACTTGTTTGTTCTTGTCGGTTTTATATTTGCAGGAAATCAATATTATCTGGCAGGTAATGCTCATGCGAATCAGGTCAATACGACGTACATGCCAAATGATGATGAACAGGCGTTTATGGAATTTGCGGCAAAAGTTCACGATACAGGTTTTCGTTTTACCGGCTGGCGAAATCAGATGCCGATTTACCCTTATATACAGGCTTTATTCTATGGCCCGTCCATGACTTTTGATGAGTTCTTTGAACGCGGCAAGGAGGTGAACATAGCCTTATCGCTGATTTCTCTGGCAGTGATTTTTATCGTTGTTCAAAGATTCCTTCTGCTTTACCAAGCGGTCAGCCTGACTTTGCTGATTTCTTTTGGCTTGTACGTTTTTAAGTCCGGATATATTCTTGTGGAAACGCTTTATTATATGATGGGATTCCTTGCTTATTTACTCGTTTGTATTTTATTAATAAAGCCTTCCCTGAAATGGGGCATTGTTACTGGTATCGTTCTAGGGATCGGACACCTCACCAAGGCGTCCATTTTACCGGCATTGTTTCTGTTTATTGGGGTGTTTTTATTGAAGGAATTTGTGTCAACTTTCCCCCTCTGGAAAAAGGAATGCTCGGTGAGAGCGGTATGGAATGTCTCAAAGGCCAATCTGGCTAATTTAGGGGCCGTATTAACCTTATTCATTATCGTTATATCTCCTTACGGCCTCGAAAGCAAAAAGATGTATGGCAGTTTTTTCTACAATCTCAACAATGATTTTTTATGGTACGACAGTTATGAAGAGGCGATTCAGGGACCGTCGTCGGCAGATATTTCTCCAATGGTTAAGTATTTCCAAGAACATAACCTCTCGGATATCTGGGACCGAATCGAGTATGGTTTGTACTGGCAGACAGAGAATATTCGATATCAATACGGCTTTTTTAATTACCCTGTTTTTCTGACAATGTTTCTGGTTCTTATCATCTTGCTCGATATAAAACAAAGCTCACAACTTATAAAAAAATACTTTTTCGTTTTGCTCTTCGCAGCTCTTTACTTTGCAGCTTATTTCTTTTTATGTATTTGGTATTCCCCAATCGCCAACATGCCGCGATTTCTTTATGTAATGTACGTTCCGCTGTCGTTTTCAATCTTTATCGTCGCAAAGGAGATGGCAGGTGATAGCAATTATCCCCTGATAAAAATGACCAACTTGGCGCTCTATGCAATGGTAATGATCGATATTTGGCACACCCTTTCACGTGGCCCATTTTTCCGAGACTTTGGCAGTTAAACAATACTATTCTCATTAACGAAGCGGATGCAGACAAGACTGCCATCGTAGATTCGTGTTTTTGCAGCAAATTGAACGGATGCCTCAAAGCCGTGATGGAGGAAATCCAGCGTGCGGAATGGGGGGGATGAGTAATGAATAAAGAGTAATATGAGAAGAAAGATAGAGAAGCGAAAAGGAAAAGCCCTCGCTAGGCAGGGCTTTTGTGGGCGCTGAGGGACTCGAACCCCCGACCCCTTCGGTGTAAACGAAGTGCTCTAACCAACTGAGCTAAGCGCCCGGGTGACCGGTATTATAGCATGTGATCCTAAAAATCAATAAATTGTTTGTTCGCCTGCATTATAATCACAGTTATTCCACAGGAGAAACCTTATGACTGACTCAAAACCACTTAACTGGACTCCCTCGCTCGATGTTGGTTACTCTGTGATCCGTCGCGGCGATGGCGGCATGACATTGACCTTCACCGATCTATCCGATACAACCATGGCGCATTGGCATGCATTTGCGCTCGAGCATTTGCTTGGCGCCGACCGTCGCACGCGCAACCTGTATGACCTGCGCGCTGTCAAGGATATTCCTGAAAAAGCCATCCGCATGGCTGTGGATGCAAACAGTGACCCCTCGGCGCGTAATATCCGCGTGGCAGTCGTAGTGGCGGATCAGTCCGTTGCGGATGGGATCCGGAGTGTGGCGGCGCTCGCAGAAACTGAACTGGCGTCCGCGATGAAAATATTTACAGACATCAACGAAGCAGAATCGTGGCTGGCGCGTCCGCTGGATCAGATTCCCTGAATGTCATTGCGAGGAGGACTTTTGTCCGACGAAGCAATCTCCCTCAACGTTTTGGGGATTGCTTCGGGCAAAGAACGCCCTACTAATGACACAAAGTGTCATTTCGCATAGGATAGCGGAGGTTGCCTGCTATGGATATACTCGCAACTACATGGGAAGATATTATGAAAGAACTCATTGAATTCAAAGCCACTTCCCTTGTTGGACATCCCGAAGAAGTGCAAGTGTAAAAAATTTCTTCCTGTCATAAAGGTTATGGGAAACGTATTTTAGTGATGTACTCATTAGTTACTCCTTCTCAGCAAAGCACCAAAATACAATTCATACAATGATGGTAAACCTCGCAGTTTCAAATGTAAACTCTTCTTTATTTTTCATGTATGCCATTTTGGAATATTATCTGATACTGATCCACAACCTTCTGTATGTCAAAATCTCGTGATTTTTCAAGGCTGGCTTTACGGAACTGCAATAGAATTTCAGACTTGGAAATAAGTTCGCGCAAGACTTGCGAGAATCCCTGTCTATTCTGCACTTCGATCAAGTAACCGTTCCTGTCATGATCAACTAGATCCATAAAACCGCCGATCCGGCTGGCAACGATGGCGAGTCCTTTGGCAAGCGCCTGCACGCCGACAACGGGCAATCCCTCGGAAAATGATGGCATGAATAAAATATCGCTTTTTGAAAATTGATTTAGAACATCTTCAGGTGTGACCCAACCAGGCAGGTTAAAGCAATCGGACATGCCATGCTTTGCAATTTCCTTTTTTACATCTTCAAACAGGGGACCATCCCCTAACATGGTGCAGAACCAATCGAGGCCTGTGAGCTCGGAAAGGATTTTTACTATGGCAATTGGATTTTTCTGCGATACAAATCGACCGGCAAATACAATCTGAGCAGGCTTGTTCAATTGGATCTCAGAAGGGGCAAGATGTAAAACATCCGCGCCATTGGGAATCACTTCAATATCCACGGAATAATGTATCAAAGCCAGTTCACGGGTGAACCGGCTGACGGCAATCACTTTTTTTGCACGCTTCCAAATGGGTATCGTGAACGGTTCAAGCCAGCGGAACCAGGCCCTCGTTTTATCCGGAACGCCACCAGGGACATCCCCCAGATGGGCGGTCAAAATGTAGGGAATACCGGTCAATATGGACAAGGTCCACGCGAGCGCGCCGGATGGAACAGCGAAGTGGGTGTGAATGATCTCGGGGCGAGAAAGGTATATTAAACGGAGCCCGGCCCAAAGTCCCGCGAGAACGAAGGCTAACATGGTTGTAAAAGTCGCGCGGAAAGATTCCGTCCGAAGAGAAGAAATCCTGACCACGCGAATTCCATCCGCGTTTTCTTGAAATGGAATTCCTCGCATGTGCGCGGTGAGCACGGTAACTTCGTGACCGCGCGCAACAAGTTCCCTGCAAATATCGTAGGCGGCTCTGCCTCCGCCGCCGCCGATGGGCGGAAATTCATAAATGATTGTGAGGATACGCATGAAGGTTTTTTATTCAGCAAACGGGTCTTTGCAGAGCGGACGCCCGGAACGCGGCTCGAAGATCTGCACGTTTGTTGATGTGAGTGTTTCGACAGGTTTATAAGCGCATAAGAGGGGCGCGCCGATATAACGCACCCAGGCAATATTCTCTTCCACAAATGCGCCTTTTTTTTGCTGGGTGAATTTTTGCTCCTCAGCAATAATGAGCGCGAAGCGGCGGTTATCGAGGTCAGAATAATATTGTTCCAAATAATCACGGCTGCGGGACATTGCCATTTCCATCAATTCGATCTGTTCATATTCAGGAATCAGGGGAATGTTTTTCAGCTGATCGAATGTCAAAAGCTGGCGCTCCGTAACAAACAGGACTTCGCCGCCATTGGCAACAGCCTCTGAAACGACTTGCTGGAGTCTTTGGATATCCTTTTCAGCGTTGACACGGTCGTACGAATGGAAGAATCCAATCTGTGGAAGCGCGAATCCAAGCGGGACCAGTAAAGCTGCCACGCCCCATTGGAAATTTCCCCAGCTTTGAATTGGTTCACCATCCCCGATCACACGTCCTGCAAAAAACGAAGTGGTAATCAACGCAAGCATTACGAGGAAGGCATCCATATTGTGCAGGTCACCGCCGCCGCCAATCTTGGTGCTAACCACCACCCCGCCGAGGAACAGGATCAGCAAGAGCGCAAGAAGAGCAAGGGAACGCAACGGATGCAAGCTTGCAAGTTTTCCGCGCAGCATTTGATAAAGCGCGATCCCCAACGGGGCAGAGACGATCAATATGCCAGGTAGAATACCCAATGGAAATGTGCTGTTGGGAAGTAGACGATTCCATAGCAGGTCGGAGGTAAAGCTCGAACCAAAGGCGCGGACATTGGCATTGCCTGAAATGTTGATGTAAACAAATTGAGCCGCAAGCGCGGTACCAAGCCCGACCACTCCCAAAAGGAAGGGATGTACCCAATAACGCCAGCCCTTCCCAGCCAGCGGGGTTTCGACACGCTTCGCGTCAACCAACGGGGTTTCAAGCACGTAAATGGCAATTCCCAGCATGGCTGGGACCGGGAGCCAGTTTACACGGCTGATGCCGGCCCAGATCGAGGCGAGAAACACAAAAAGGAGAGAGCGCCAAGGATGCTTCACTGAAACGCCAGCCAAAACAAGGATGACGCAAACCTGAAGATGATAATAGACTGCGCCCTGTAAAAAATACAAAAACGCCCATGCCATGACCAAAAAATTCATCCAACCCTTCAGGCGCATACGGCGAATTAACATTATGGCCGAGGCGGCGGTCAAACCGACCCACAAGAGGGATTGCCACATGCGGTGAAACCAGAGCGGCAGCCCATCCACCAGAAATGGAAGGGACATTAATAGATATCGTGAAGGATGTAAGAATGGATAGGGAAGCTGCATTCCGTACAGCGATTTTGCGTAAAACAACGAGGCGTAATAATGGCGGCCGGCTTCGGAATAGCCAATGGAAAAGGGATAATCCGTGATGATGGTGAGGTGTCCGTAAATTTGGTAGACCAGTCCCTGCAAGAGGATCGTCGCCGTAAAGAGCGGATACCACTTGAAACCTGTCATCAATTTCAAGCCAAAGGTCTGCAAGAGGCTTGCCCACAGGAACACCCAAAAGATGGGCATTAACTGGGGAAGGATATTTCCGAAAAAGAACAGGCGGATTGCCCAGATAAGAAAAAAGCCAAATACCACCAGGGCAAGCCCGAACAACTTTTTGAAATTGTTTGCCGGATCAAATTCCAAACCATCCATCCAGCGGATGATGCGCTTCAGGAATGCCCAGCGGAGCAGGAACGCGCCAGCGGCGATATTTAGAAAAAATATGGCTAAGAGGAAAACCCATTTGGAATGCCAGAGAAGAATCTCAAGCTCATTGACGCGCTGGATCGTTTGAACGATGGCAAAACCGCTCAACAGGATACTGGACCAAATAAATGTTTGCAGGAATTTTTTTGAAGTAACTGTTTCCATGTGTAATCTGTGAAAATTAATCGGGTTTTGGTTTTTTCTCGTTCATCGCGGCGAGAATGGACGGCAAAAAGAACGCGCCAGGCAGGCTGGTGACAATGAATAACACGCGGGTCAGCAGGGCAATTGTTGCGCTTTCGGAGGAACTTAATCCGCCCAGCTGGATAAGCAGGAAGGTCATCGAGAGCTCCTGCACACCCAGGCCGTTAATGGAAATGGGGAATAGTGTCACGAAGTAGGTCAGGGTGTACAAACCTGCAACCAGCCAGTAGGAAACTTGATGATCGATGCCAAGCAAAAGAAGATAGACTGCCAGGTAGATAAATGCCATGTTGCCTAAGGTGGCAAGCAGCGAACCGCTCAATGCGAGCGGTTTCTTCAGCCAGATGGAAAACGACTCAAAGGTGCGTTTGGTGAAATCCACACCTTTTTGAACCAGCGCAGAAACCGCAATGGACTGTGAGACTCCATTGCCAAGCGTAAATACAGGGGTCAGACCCAATGGGAGAGCCATACTCATGCCTGCCAAGCCAATCAATCGGTCGGCGACGAGCGAGGCGATGCAGATGGCACGGTCATAACCCAGCTGCATCGCGCCGGTCAACCGCACCACATCCCCGCCGATGGTCGTCGGCAAAAAATTAGATGAAAAGTTGCCTGTGAAAGTCAACATGATTGAGCGAAGAAAAGAAATTTCCAGTCCCGCCGACTTGAGCAATACATGCCAGCGTGAAGCGGCGAATAAACGCGAGATGAATAACGCTGCCACCGCCGCCAGGAAATATCCGCTGGAAACACGCCTCAACGCAGAGAAAAGTTGACCGTCTCCCTCTTCTTCAAGCAAAACAATCACGAGCGTCAACGCCAGGATGCTGCCCAAGACGCGTGCAATGGTTTGGCGGTTTTCACGCAGCCATTTATTCACGGGGATCGCGCTTCAGATTGAGCATGGTACGAATGGTATAAGTAGGCTTGCGCTGAGATTCGTGATAGGTGCGCACCAGCAATTCCGCGATCAAGCCCATCAATATGGATTGGAACCCCAGGATAAAGAACATGGCGCTTATTTGTAATAGGGGAGAATTGGCAATACCGACAAAAAAGAACCATCGCCGCACAAAGAGAAAAAGCATGATGATTGCGCTGACGATCATTAAAAAACTGCCTGCGCCGCCAAAGAGATAGATCGGCTTCGACGCGTAGGAAATAAGAAACTTCACGGTAAACAAATCCAGCACGACTTTAACGCTTCTTTCCAGTCCGTACTTGGTCTTTCCAAATGTGCGCGGGTGGTGGCTGACAACGACCTCCGCGATATGTGCCCCGACCGAATGGGCATAGACGGGAATAAAGCGGTGCATCTCGCCATACAGGCGAAAGCCCTCAAGCACATCACGGCGGTAGGCTTTGAGTGTGCAGCCATAATCATGCAAATGCACACCCGTGACGCGCGAGATCAACCAATTGGCCAACATGGACGGGAAATTACGTGTGACCGCATTATCCTTCCTTTGTTTTCGCCAGCCGCTGACCAGGTCATAGCCTTCATCCAATTTGGCCAGCATCATGGGAATATCGGCTGGGTCGTTCTGCAGATCTGCATCCAGCAGGACAATGATCTCGCCTTGTGAATAATCCAACCCGGCGGCAATGGCGGCGGTCTGCCCAAAATTGCGGCGGAAGGAGATCACCCGAATATGCTCAGGGTCTTTTTCGGCATATTCCTTCAGGATGGATAAACTGTTGTCGCGGCTGCCGTCATCCACCAGGATCAACTCCCATGCTCGATCAAGGGTATGCATGGTTTTATAGATCGCATCAAGAAGAAGCGGGAGATTATCCTGTTCGTTATAGACCGGGATCACAAGCGATAGGTTCATGGTAATCTGCGAAATACCCTTAATTCAGTGCCCACATTGCAGGAGGGCGCTGCCGGTGGTTTTTCATACTCTTCATAATCCTGGGGATTCAGGAAATCCTTCCAGGAGGAAAATCGTTTGGCTTCAATAATGAATACATCCGCGCTGTTCCTCCATTCTGTATCCAATTCACTATTCCAATGGCTGAAGCGGCGAAGAATTTCAGGATCGCCTCCGATCCGATATGTGTAGCCACTATTAATCTGGGCGGGGAAAATACGAACATTTGGCACATAGACCATCGGCGTAAAAGCGTTTCCACCATCCCAATATACCAGACTATTTGCCGGGATGATTTCTGAAAGATAAGCGCCAAGTTGCTCATGGGCAAGAATCAAATCCTGTTTACAATCCAGCCTACTTTCGCCTAAATGGAGTATGGGGGAAAAGGCCAATCCGAACGTAAGATAGACATTGAGCAGAACAGAAGTAAAAAGAACATCTTTGTTACGGCGCCACCATAAAAATGAAACTGTCAAGGCGCCAAGCCCAACCAGCAATCCCATTGCAGAACTGATGGTCCTCTTGATCTCAGGCAAACCCAGATCAAGTCCATATTTTAATATGTCAACCAGGGCTGTTGAGCCAGGCAAAAATTGACCGTTCCTTATGCGCGGCACTGGCAGGTTTAGCAAATTATTACCAACATTCTCAAATAAAGAAAAACCGATCCCTGTGGAAACAAGCAAAATAAAGGCAATCAGAAGGATTTTGACAAATCGAGAATGATCGAGTTTGGGAGAAGCAGAAAAAACGATCACAACCAATAAGATGCCCAACGGGTCAAAAAATGTTAGATAGTTCGCAAAACAAAAAACGCAACTGTAGCTTTCGTATTGGCTCGCGAGCGCAGCCCAGGCATGCATGGCAAGCAAGGTGAAATATGACAAGGCCAGGAAAACAGCAGCCCGCATGGCAGGAGCAGATTTCCAGTCCCTGGGGAGCGCGAAGCGAATCAGCGCGAAAATACCGCCAATCACTGCAATAAAGTGGTAACGGATCCCCTGAAAGAAGGCATTCATCCGGTTCCAAAAATCAATGGAGGGATCCCAGACAGGAAAAGCATCTTTGGGCATCCGAAAAGCGTCCAGGAATGGGGTTAGACCTTCAGGAAGCCATGGCACCCAGATGGTTAAAATGTTAGGCCAATAATAAACATGGACTGCCAGAAAAATAAAAGCGCAAACCGCAAAAGACAATATCCCTTTTTCTTTACCATGTTGCCAGAATACATACAACACCAGTAAGGGCAGGATCAAAATCATGTTCTGGCGCGTCAACACTGCGAGCGCGGCGAGAATGGAGCCAAAAATGATCTGCCAAAGCGGGCGTTCTTCATCAAGCACGAACACACAGATCCAGGCGAGCATGAATGCAACAATCACCTGTGAGACTGTACGAGCATGTAACTTGATGATCATCGGACTGAGCGCAAAGACCCAAACGGTGCCTGCCGCGATCCATTTGCCGGCCCAGCGGCGTGCCGTGATCCAAACGCCCAGCACCGTCAGCAAGCCGAGAAAGATGGAAAAAAAACGTCCCGTCCGCAAGCCGGGACCAAATAAAAATTCAGCCGAGCCGGGGATCAAAAACGCAAACGGGGCTTTGTTGGTGAGTGGACCATATGGCTCAAACGGCTGATAGACTCCGCGCAGATATAGAATCCCTTTTAATAAATAGGAACCTTCATCCAGGCTGGAAACGGTTGTGTATGCATAAACCACGGCCTGGATTAAATAAAGAAACGTCCCCAAGCATGCCAGCAATACCGGTATCCATGAAGGCAACTCGCTCTTCCTGAAATTATCGAACTGCTGCAACATATATCTCTGTTTCTGGAAAAGGGATTACCCCTTTTTCAAGCGCGCCAGATCGGAATCCACCATCATCTTGACAAGCTCTTTGAACGAGACCGATGGCTCCCACTTTAATTGGGCGCGCGCCTTGGATGGGTCCGAGATCAGCAGGTCCACTTCCGCTGGGCGGTAGAACTTTTCATCCATGACAACATATTCCTTGTAATCCAGGTCCGCGTGTGAGAATGCGATCTCGCAGAATTCGCGCACCGCATGGGTTTCCCCTGTTCCGATCACATAATTATCCGGGTGATCCTGCTGAAGCATCAACCACATGGCCTCTACATAATCGCCGGCAAAGCCCCAGTCACGCTGGGATTCAAGGTTGCCCAGGCGCACTTCCTTCGCCATGCCAAGTTTGATCTTCGCAACCGCATCTGAAATCTTGCGGGTCACAAATTCCATGCCGCGGCGGGGACTTTCATGATTGAATAAAATCCCCGATGTTGCGAACATATCAAATGACTCGCGGTAATTGACCGTGATCCAATGTCCATACACCTTCGCGACGCCATACGGACTGCGTGGATAGAAAGGCGTATCCTCTTTTTGCGGGACTTCCAGGACCTTGCCAAACATTTCGCTCGAAGAAGCCTGGTAAAAACGGATCTTCGGATTCACAAATCGAATGGCTTCCAAAATACGGGTCACACCAATTGCCGTTACATCTCCGGTCAACGCAGGCTGATTCCACGAAGTCGGCACAAAAGACTGCGCGGCGAGGTTATACACTTCAGTCGGTTTATATTCTTCAAGCAAGGAAAGCAGGGAACCCTGATCCTGCAAATCTCCCTGCACTACAGTAATATCATCCACAAAATGGTGAATGCGCTCGTAATTGACAGTGCTCGAACGGCGTGCAACCCCGATCACGTTGTATCCTTTTTTCAATAATAGCTCGGCAAGGTATGAACCGTCCTGTCCGGTAATTCCTGTAATGATAGCAGTGGGCATTTAAGTCTCCTAATTCAATATTCAGCGGCTGAATTGTACACCAAGTCAGGCGCGGCGCTGTTTATCGCACCATATTCCCCAGACAAGGATTCCCGCCCATAGTCCAAAAATAATCGCCACCATGTAGACAAAGGGCAATTGCATACCGATATGCAAATAACGATTCGCATACCACTGACCGAATACCGCCACAAAAACAATCTCCATCGCGATCACGCGCGAGAACCAGGTGTTCTTCGTCTCGCGCCACCACACCCAGACATTCCCAGCCAGGAGCGCCTGCCACAAAAACAGGATCGCCCGATAGCGCGGATTATCCCATTGATCGCCGCCGCCGCGCAAAGCCGTCAACAGGATCCAAGCCCACACCACCAGACTTAACCAGGTCAATAACTTGCGCTTCTTTTCCGCGCCCTTCGACACGCTCAGGACACCGCCCGCGCCTGCGGAGGCCGCGAAAGAGAGGATCAAAGCTGGGAGTAAAGCGTACCAACCCACAGCACGCAGGATGCCAATGATCCGCCAGACGGATGTTGTTGGCGCAACAAATATCGCAGGCAGGACCGGCTGTAAAACGCCGTAAATTGTCACAAAAGGCAGACGCAGCCATTCGGGCATTTCATCGAAAAGTTTTTGCACCCAGCCCGAACCGCGCTCCAATTGATAGACATCCCACTTGACCGCCTCGCGCATGAAATTGTTGATCACCCCAATCGGAGTCCCGCCGCCCCAATTCCCCTGCCGATCCAAAGCCGATGACAGAATGAATAAACCAGCAATGAACACAAGCACAGCCATTGCGGCCAGCCACCACGAAATACGCCCCCGCTCACTGGTGAAATACATCCAACCGCCCAAAATTACCAGGGTCACCAGCGCCACAAACGGTGAGACCAGCAACATGCCTGCAATGCCAAGCCCAAGCCAAATTCTGGAGTGCAGGAGCTTGCTCCCGTTCATGCCGACAGCTTGCTGTCGGACTCCAGAGTTAACAAATCCCCACAACGCAAACGCGCTGAAAGCCATCAAATAAGGTTCACGCATGGCAGAACCGCCAAGTAACAGGCTTTCAGGATAAAGCGCAAAGATCCAGCCCGAAGCGAACGCTGCCTTTGCCCCCCACTCCTGTGAGACTGCCTTCCACAAAAACGGCAGGCCCAGCGCCCCCATCAACGCAGACAGTAACACCAGCATCAAGACACGATGTTCATCAGGCGAAAGATAGCGATAGATCAATGCGCTGAATGCCAGCAAACCGCCATATTGGTCGTATGCAAATTTCTTGTTGAACGCATCCATGATCGGTTGATCGGAACTCGCCAACTCCCAGGCCTGTGCGTCACGGCGATGCGCATCCGTGTAGACAAAGCCCGCGCTTTGATCTTCATCATCAACATAGCCATAGACCGGTAATGCAAGATATGTGGCAACTCCGCCAGCAAAACGCAGACAAAATGCGAGCGCAACCATCCATGCAAGAGTTTTCCGAATGTTGAGTAGTTCTGCTGGTCGAGTCGGGCAAGTGCTCTTCTCGCCCGTATCGAGACCACCTGCCCATTTTGTGGAAAGTGTTAGAAGTGAGAAGGAAAGTAGAAAGAGGAAAGAAAATCCCAGCCAGCCGATCAGCCAATTGCCAGGCTGAATGGATGATAAAACAGCCCCGAGGCCGAGAGAGAGAGGCAGAATCCAGAGAAAGCCGCGTTGATTGAAGTTCTTCATATCCCCACTTTTACCACGAAGTGATGAAGAATGTAGTAGATAATTGAGAATAGGTTACAGGGTTATGAAAATAGATTCATCACCCTCTGCTCCCTCTTCACCCACGTCAACTGCTCCACATCCTGCCTCGCTTGATTCCCCAACTCACGCCTACGCGCCTCATCCGCAAGCAAAGCCTCAATCGCCAATCGCCAATTACCAATTACCTCGTGGTCTCGATACGGGCCGGGAAGAGCGCCCAGCCCTACTCGACCACCACCTAATTCCTGATTCCTAATTCCTAATTCCCCTGCCTCACAAAACACCGCATTCCCCTCATTCAGCACTTCACGTATCGAAGGCAAATCTGCCGAGACAATTGCGCGGGCAGACGCCATGTATTCAAACATCTTCATCGGGTTGATGACTTCGGCAATGTCCTGCCCACTGCTCGCGGAGATCGAGCGGCTGTATGGCATGAGCAAAATATCCGCGGCGGCTTGGTAGAGCGGGATACTTTCATGCTTCATAAAACCCGTCATCGTCACGTTCGTGATTTTTGCTTCGGTTAATTTGCCTCGCCAAAATTCAACCAACTCAGGCGTGCCGCCGACCCACAAAAAATTCACCTGCGGCATTTGCTTCGCAAGTTCAAACAACAAATCCGCACCTCTTCCCGGATAAATATGACCCGTGAATCCAACCGTCAGTCCCTCAGGAAGATTCAATTGACGACGTGCTTCGGCAGGACTCGGCAACCCGTCATATTTTTCCAACTCGACGCCATTCGGTGCGACGAGCAGCGCATCATCCTTAAACTGGATTTTGGTCGAGCGTTCTAAAGCATTTCTCAACGCAGACGTAGTGACGGTCATCACCTTTTGTCCGCGCGCTTTCCAAAATTGACGCAGCCACCACGCGCCCATTTTTCCAGATACATCCGCGTGCATTTCGAGAACGACGGGATAGCCCGCCCACAATCCCAGCACAGCAGATTGGGGAAGCCATGTGTAAATTAGATCCGCGCCAAATTTTTTCGCGGCGCGCTGGGCATGGAAGATAAAGTCAAAGCGTTTGAGTCGCTTGCTGGACGGGAGCAGTTCGAGGCGGGGCGTGAGGCGTAAACCATAATGAGTAATTAGAAATTCTGTTGGGACGTATTCAGTCTCGGCGGGCGCGAACATCCGTAAATCATGCCCCAATTGCATTAAAGCCTGAGCGACCTTCATCGCTTGAATCGAATTAGCAGTCAACGATGGAATACGCGAGTTTGTGATCAGCGCAATCTTCATGCCTAATCTCTAATCTCCAATCTCTTTATTTCTTTCAATCCGCGCCAGACCATGATGCTCACTGAAGCAATGTAATAGAACGACAGCAACGCGCCCGCGGCAATAATGCCAAAGCGCGCCACAAGCAGAAACGAAAAACCGAGTTTGAGCAAGCCCACGACCAGCGTGACATAAATTGGAAATTCGGGCAAGCCCAGCGAAAGCAACAACGGACGATTCCAAAACAGGATGTAATTGAATACAAGCCCGATGGTCAATGCGATCAACGCGGGATAGGCAGGGAGATATTGTTCGCCTGAATAAATGAGAATAATCCAGCGCCCCAAAAATACGAGACTCAATCCAAGAGCAAAATTGTAAGCCAGGGAAAGCGTTGTGATCTTTCGCAGAAAATCCTTGAGGCGCTGCCATGCCTTGTCGACAACGAGGCGATTGATCTCGGGAAAAGTCGTGGAGATGAGCGGGTCGGCGGGGATGGACAGAAAATGGACGAGAGTATAAGCCACGCGATAATAACCGACAGCGGTTATATCGAGGAAGAGACCGATCCAGATCATTTCGCTTTCGCGGAAAATCTTAATGATGGTCGCGCTGATGTTTGAACTGAACGCAAAACGGATCAACTCGTGCGTGGATGTCAATTTGGAGAATGGCGTTTTCCACCATCCATTGCCAAGTACACGATGCAATTGGGCTTGCGCGGTGATGAACATGCCAAGCCCCAGAATGGTCTTGCCAAGCAGGTACGCGCCCAGCACGATGGACAATGTGCCATTCAAGAAAAACGCGCCGACGATAATCAGCGTCGTAAAAATACTTTGCACGAGGTTGAGCGTGCCTTGTAATTTGATCCTGTCGGTAATTTGCAAAATACCTGTGGATGTTTCGGTGTTGAAATTTGCCAGCAACCCTAAAGCATAAACAGTGAACATCCAGGCCGCGCCGGGTGTTTTGGCAAGAACCTGTTCCGCCAGCCCCGCTGTCAATATGACAACGAAAAACGCAAACAGCGAAACGATGCCTTCTGTTAATCCCGCCGCTTTTATGATCGCTGAGGCTTTATCTTTTTCTCCCCGGTTGAGATATTCGCCGCCATAGCGCACGACCAGTTCACTCATCCGAAACGAGAAAAGACTGTTCACCGTGGAAGCGAACGCCATGACCACACCCAGCAAACCAAAGCCTGCAGGTCCAAGCAGGCGTGTGACCAGGACGCCCTGCAGGACGCTTAATCCCAGGCTGATAGTGTTACTGCTGAACAAAGCCCCGCTGGAGCGGATCACTTTTGCAAAGAGGGGATCGTTTTTGAATTTTGAGAAGATGGGCATAAAATTATTGAATTACCGATTATGGATTACAGCATTGGTAATTCGTAATCGGTAGTTAGGTCTACGGTGTGAGCACGTCTTTCGCCCATGCGCGTTCAGCATAATACCAATCGATCAGATTCTTGATTCCCTCGTGCAATCTCACCTGCGGATCCCAACCCAACATTTCGCGGGCTTTGGTCACATCCGCCTGGTTCATGAACATATCCGCAAGATTGGGCGGACCGTATTGCACATTGGCTTTCTTGCCGGTTAACTCTTCGACCAATTCAACCAGACCGTTGATGGTGATGACTTCATGTCCGCCGAGATTAATCACTTCATATCCCAGGGGCTTCAAAGCCGCGATGGTGCCGCGGGCAATATCATCCACATAGGTAAAGCCGCGTGATTGTTTCCCATCTCCATTGATGCGAATGGGTTCGCCTTCAATGATCCACTTCACGAAGCGGAAGATCGCAAGGTCCGGGCGTCCTGCAGGCCCATAGACCGTGAAATAGCGAAGGACTGTCACGTCAATATCATAAAGATGATGATAAGAGTGCGCCAATGCCTCTGCGCCTTTTTTGCTGGCCGCATAGGGCTGCATCGGCTCACTGCTTGAAGCTGTTTCAGGTGTTGGGTAAGGCGGATCCTCTCCATAGATACTGGAGGTGGACGCGAGAATGAATTTTTTGCATCCAAGTTGACGGCAGACTTCCAGCATGTTCAATGTCCCAGTGACATTGGATTCGAGGAATGCCCATGGATTTTCCACGCTGTAACGCACTCCTGCGCGCGCCGCGAGATTAATAACACCATCGAATTTACGATTTGTGATTGCCGATTTACGAGTGAGGATTTTGCGGTCTGAAATATCATCGCGCACAAATTCAAAATCGTTGAGCGCCTCTAATTTTTTGAGACGATATTCTTTTATACGCGGATCATACGCGTCGTTCATGTTGTCAACGCCAACAACGGTATGTCCCTGCTCGATCAGCATCTCCGATGTCCGCGCGCCGATGAAGCCGGCCGCGCCGGTTACAAGATAATGTGACATCTATAATCTTTCAACTTTCTCATGGGTCTTCCCGAATTTGCCGGTGGCATTGCGTGAGTCAAAGACAAATTTTGCAGATTCGACGATAGCTTTGTAATCATACTGACTGTGATTGGTGACGATCACCACGGCATCCGATGCCTTCACAGATTTCATCAAATCCTTGACGCTGTCGAAGTGCCAGCCGTCATTTTCATGATGAATATGCGGGATAAAAGGGTCATGATATTCAACGATCGCGCCCTTCTTTTGCAAAAGACCGATCACATCCATCGCAGGCGACTCGCGCACATCGTCAATGTCAGGCTTGTAAGCAACGCCTAATACAAGCACCTTCGATCCTTTGAGAGGTTTGCCGCGATCATTCATCGCTTCCAACACACGGCTGACCACATAACGCGGCATATTGGTATTGATCTCAGATGCCAGTTCGATAAAGCGCGCATTGTAATGAAAGGATTTCATTTTCCATGAAAGATAGAGCGGGTCAATCGGTATACAGTGACCGCCCAAGCCAGGTCCGGGCGTGAATTTCATGAAACCAAATGGCTTGGTGGCGGCGGCGTCAATCACTTCCCACACATCCACACCGAGACGTTCACACATGATCGCCAGTTCATTGACCAGACCGATATTGATCATACGGAAGGTATTTTCAAGCAGTTTTGACATTTCCGCCGCTTCCGCCGTGGACACAGGATGCACGATCTTGATCGCGCCTTCGTACCAGGTAGTAGCCACTACACCGCAGATCTCGGTGATACCGCCCATCACTTTAGGCGTGTTGATGGTGGTGTAATCTTCGCGGCCTGGATCCACACGTTCCGGGGAAAATGCCAGGAACCAGTCCTCGCCAACTTTCAAGCTGTGGTCGTTGCCCAATTTCGGCAGGAGCAGTTCACGGGTCGTGCCCGGATACGTGGTTGATTCCAAAACAATCACCATGCCCTTGTGCATGTACTTCGCCAGTTCTTCAGTCGCAGAAATGATGAACGACATATCCGGGTCGCCCGTTTGACGCAGCGGAGTTGGCACACAAATACTGACCGCGTCCATTTCTTTCAATATAGCAAAATCGGTTGTGGCCGTGAGATGCCCGCTCTTCACCAATTTTGCGACAGCCTCTGATTTCACATCCGGGATATACGACTCACCCTTTTTGAGTAAATCTATCTTGCGCGAATCAGGATCAACGCCTGTTACGCGAAACCCTGCCTCTCCAAAAACAACGGCGAGCGGCAAGCCCACATAGCCAAGACCAAGAATGGCTATTGTGGCGGTTTTATCCTTCAGTTTTTTTACGAGAGTTTCTTTTGCAGTCATTTTTTCCTTTTTGGTATGTCATTGCGAGGGCGCTTTTGTTCCGCATGTTTTCGCGGCCCGAAGCAATCCCCAACACGACGAAGAGATTGCTTTGTCGGGAAGTGCGCCCTCCTCGCAATGACATAATAATTTAGAACAAACTCAATTGTTTCGGCTCTTCATTCTGCTGTTGAGTCTCTTCTTTCGTCTTTTCACCAGCAGATTTACCTTGTGCAGCACGCGCCTGTTTCAACAATTCCGGCAGTTTTGCAAAATCAGCAAGGATGGCTGGCTTCAATGCCGCCTGATGCAAGGCCGCCGCCGGGTGGAACATCGGGATGACAAAGCGATCTCCCACCTTGCGCATCTGACCATGGATCGCGCTGATCTTGGCGCCAGGGATGAACTTATTCATCGAAAAACGACCAAGCGTCACAATGATACTCGGATTAATGGCTTTGATCTGCGCTTCCAAATGAATGTCACACGCTGCTAACTCTTCCGGCAAGGGATCGCGGTTACCGGGTGGACGGCATTTCACTACATTACCAATAAACACATCCACGCGAGTCACGCCCGCCTGCGCCAGCAATTGATCCAAAAACTTGCCGGCCGCGCCCACGAACGGACGTCCCTGCTCGTTTTCATGAAAGCCGGGACCTTCGCCAATAAACATAATTTCCGCATTTGCTGGTCCTTCGCCTGGCACCGATTTTTTGCGCGATTCATGCAAAGCGCAATTTGTACAAACCGAAACCTCTTCTGCTATTTTGGAAATAATTTCTTCTGCGCTCATTCCGTTCCTCCGTTAGGGATTCGGCGATTCAGCGACTCAGCGAGGCAAGCGACATCAGGATCGCATCTTCACCATTATCTTTATAATAATCTGCACGGCGTCCATCTTCCACAAAACCAAAACTGCGGTACATGTTGATTGCCACAATATTGCTCTCACGAACTTCCAAAAATGACTTCACCGCCCCTTCTTCCTTTGCAGAACGCAGTACATGCAAAAGAAGCTTTCTGCCAGCACCCTGACCGCGAAACTCAGGATGCGTCGCAAGCGTGGCAACATGAATCTCATCCACAATAAACCATGCCACCAGCATCGCGATCACACGCCCATCCACCTCCGTCACCCAACAGCGCGAGGCGGGGTTATCTGTCAACTCAAATTGAAATGAACGCACAGGCCACGGTAAACCAAATGAAGCCTGGTCAATTGCAATAACCTGCTCCAGGTCATCCAAAGTCATTTTGCGAATTATATAACTCATAAAATCGGTGTTCCCGCCACATGTAAATAAACAGGCGCAAGGGATGCAGCATCATCCACATCGTTATTCTGCCAGCGCGCCCAGGCCAATTCCGCGAGCATGGCTGGACGGCGGACACAATTCACCGGCGATGCCAGCAATACATTTACACGTTTACGCGCCAGCCGGCTGCGATCTTCGGACGATAACTCGCCTGCCACATACGTTGGACTCTCGATCTCATCTGCCAGATCATCAACTGTTCCGCTTCGCACCGGACCCTGAACCTGCCACTCGTTCTTCAGGCATTTATATTTGCTGAAAGCGATTCGCTTCCGTCCGGCTTGAATCACCACCACCAGCCGCGAAGCGTGTTTCCCCGCAGGCTGCGCAGTTGCAATAATATCCAAAGTAGGAATACCAATAACAGGGATATGACGAGCAAGCGCGATCCCTTTTACCAAAGATAAACCAACACGTAAACTTGTAAATGAACCTGGGCCTACAGCAACACCCAAAGCGTTGACCCTCTCCATGGAAACGCCGCACCAACTCAAAAGTCTGGAAAGAGCCGGGGCTAATTCAGTGGTGTGATGCTGGCAAGTCCTCCAGGTCATCTCGCTGAGCACTTGAGACCCGTCAAATAAAGCCAATCCTGTCTGTGCAGTGGATGTATCTATTGCTAGTAACATTAGGTCCCACCAAACATGGACTGGCGAATGCCATCCAGCAATTCATCATAACGCCCGCCGTTTGCATTGAAACGCATTTGGCGGTGTTCCTCTGCGCCATGTTCGAGATTGATCCATAAACGTTCTGCGGGAATCAAATTGCCCAATCGTTCCGGCCATTCAATGATCAGCGCGCCTTCTGCAAGCATGGCATCAAGATCAAGTTCCTCGGCCTCGGGAATGGACTCGAGGCGATATGTATCCAGGTGAAAAATTTGATCGCCATTTGCGCGGCGATATAGATTTACAAGAATAAAGGTTGGGCTGGAAACAGAATCCTGCGAACCCCAACCTTGCGCGAGACCCTGCACAAAAGTGGTCTTCCCCGCGCCGAGATTTCCCTGCAAACAAATAACATCACCCGCATTAATTGCACTGCCAAGCCGCATTCCAATGCGGCGTGTTTGCTCGGGGCTGCGGCTGAAAAATTCAATGGTGTGAGAATCCAATATGGGCATGGCAGGAGAATTATACTCGCTGATAAATCAATGCGAGAAAAATTAAACACGAAGGACACAAAGGTCACAAAGGAAAAAACCTTAAGATCTTAATCCTTTGTGTTTAAATGTTCTTTAAAATTTCAATCTCGCAGAAATACGCGAGGCTAAACTCCCGCGCCAGTTTTGTAATATGGCTTCGATATATAGATCTTCAAGCGCACGCACCTGCCCTTCAATGGAAAACTTTTCACTCAACTCCGTGGAACGTTTTCCATATCGCACGAGCTTTTCAGGATTAGACAACAACTTCACCAACCTGTCGCTAAACGCGCCCACATCCAGCGGAGTCAAATGACCGTTCTCATTTTCCACGATCATGCCTTCAAAGGCTTCATCCTGCACTGCCACCAAAGGCAAGCCCGATGCAATCGCTTCGATCACTGAAATGGGATGCACCTCTGTTGTGGATGCGGAAAGGAATATCGTTGCATCATGCAAAAGATCAGGCAACTCCGCGCGACTGACCATGCCGAGAAAATGAATGCGGTCATTCACTTTTGTAGCGGCGGCTTGATCTTCCAGCTTTTTGCGGGCACTTCCATCTCCAGCAAAAACAAGATGCGCTTCGGGGATTCGATCTGCCGAACGCGCGAAGGCATCGATCAGAAAATCGAGGCCTTTCTCCGGGTCAATTCTGCCTACAGATAACAAGATCGGCGCACCCGGCTTTAACCCGAGCTTTTTCCTGAAACTGCCAGGATGTTTCGCCGTTTTGAAATTACTTAGATCAATTCCATTTGGAATAATATGGATCGGTTTGGTGACCTTCTGCTCCAAAAGCAGGCTATGAAATTTTCGAGATGGTACAACAATTTGATCACCAAGATTGGTTGAGGTTGTGCTGAACCAGCGCGCCGCATGACGAATCACTCCCGTGCCGCCGATGACTTTGAGGTAATGGGTGTAATCTGTAATGGAAGTGTGATAGGTATAAATAAGAGGCAGGTTCTTTGTTGAAGCAGTGAAATATGCCAGCAATCCCACTGTCAACGGGCTGTGCGCGTGCAACACGTCAAAATGTTTTCGCGTCAAGGACCAGGTACTGCGCGGCGTACCCAACACCGCGACATAAATGGGCGGGTCATTCAAATATTTCAGGGAGGGAAGACGGACCACACCTGGCTGATCGTCTTTGTAACCGGGAATCCTCGGCGCAAAAATAGTGACCTGGTGACCCTTGCGCTGTAAGCCTTCCGATACCAACTGCAAAGAAATGGAAACGCCGTTTACCTGCGGCGCATACGTGTCCGTGAATAACCCGATGCGGAGTGATGCAATATTCTTTTTTAGATTAGATTCCCTTGCGGTTTCTGCCATGCTGCATTTCTCCTGAAATTAATAGAGGTGATACACTTCGCAAGTGACTGCCACCTGTTATTTCGTTTCCACTTTTTGTTCATCTTTCTTCGTTAAATTCGCCTTCATGCGCTTTGTTAATTCACGGCGGGTGAGCATGACGCGATGCTGACACCCCTTACATTCCAGTCCAATGTCAGCGCCGAGGCGCACCACTGTCCATTCGTAGGAGCCGCATGGATGTGGTTTCCTTAAACGCAAATGATCGTTCAACTGCAAGTCGGGAAGCATAAGCAGGATTATACCGCCATGACGCCGACCACCGTCCTGAGCTGGTGGTTGAGCTTGTCGAAACCGAGCCGCACGCATTTGGCATCCTGAGCGTAGTCGAAGGACGAACAAAGATTGTATAATCCCGCCATGACCGATTTCAAATTCTTCCACCCAACCGAAGTCCGTTATGGGGATTTGGACCCGCAGGGACATGTCAACAACGCAAAATACCTGACCTATTTCGAGCAGGCGCGTATTTACTATCTCATTCAATTGGGCTTGTTCAGCAAGGATCAATCCTTCATGGAGGTGGGCATCATCATTGCTGACATTCACATTACCTTTCACTCCACCACACATTACGGCGACGACCTCAAAATCGGCGTAAAAATCACAAAGATCGGCAATAAGTCACTAACAGTGGAACAATGTGTGATGGACAATAAAACGGGGGAAGTTACTGCAAGCGGCACGGTGGTCTTGGTCACATTTGATTATGAGGGCTTGAAGACCATTCCCGTGTCTGATGAATGGAGACAGAAGATCAGTGAGTTTGAAGGTTTGTAAGAGAACAGTGGAGAATTAACAAACTTATGGTGGAAACCCGCATGACTTATCCACATTCTTTTGGCAGAACGTTTCGGATCACAATCTCACTCTTTTGAAATGACGATCTCCTTCACCCGTCCCACCTGCCCATCCACCAGGCGGACTTTGATCCCATGCGGATGATTGGGCGATTTGGTGAGAATATCTTTCACAATGCCCTTGGTCAATTTTCCTGTGCGCTGGTCTTGTTTCAAGACGATCAGCACGGTAATGCCAGGTTCGATGTTGGAGCGGGTTTGTCCGTTCATTTTTGATCCTTTTGTGTCACCCTGAGCGTTAGCGAAGGGTCTCTTGCTTGGCGTGGATGAGGATCCTTCGGTCGCAACGCCTGTACTGAGCCTGTCGAAGTGAACGCTCCCTCAGGATAACACAGCGGATGTGTCACTCTGAGTCGAAAGGCGATGAGTCTCTCGCTTGGTATGGAGAGATCAGATGAAGAAATTAACTTGAGTATTCTTTAGCCTTTTCATCAATTTCGTCTAAGTAATCCTTCCACCAATAATACGCTTCCAAGGCTATCTCCTTTTCGTTTTTACCTTGATAGCGGCCATCAGCAATATATGATCTTGCTTCATCTTTTGTTACGCCTCCCCTGCCTCTCGAATTTGCTGTATCAACCTTTATAGTAATAGTCGCTGGCATTTCATCTAGCTCCAACTTAAAATATATTCCTCTGTTGATACCATGTTGATAATTCTTAAGAAATCTATCTCTTTCTTTTTTGATGAATTCCCAATAAATTCTTGGCTCAGGTTTTGTGTTTTTGAGTTCATCCCATTTCTCTTTAATTGCTTTATTCAAAGGGTCGGATAATTTTGCATCAACATTCTCTAATACATGACCAACAGCACGAAGTAGTCCAATTATTGAAAACCAACTAATCCGAAAACTCTCCCCTCGCAATTTATTGTTATGTTTGTCAATAGCAAATTTTGCATCCTGCAAGACAAGACGTGCATTTTGTGTCATAAACTTGCTCCTAGTTTAGCGATCAACCCAACAATATCTCGGAAGGGATAAAAACACCTGCACATCGTTGAACCAAACGTGACGGTCACCTTTAAGGTGACCGTCACGTGGACAGCCTACCCTAGCAATCCTCGCGCAAACGCCAAAAACGCCTGCACATCGTTGAAATTCGTGACCATGCCCACGGAGATTCTCACCGCTCCGCTGGACTTGCCGTCAATGCATAGGCGGAAGTCGTCAATGGACAACCTGTCTTCATGTCCCTGGCGCGTGAAGCATACGTCTAATTCAACGCGGGAGATGCCGAGGGCCACTTCACCTGCGCCGGGGTTGCAGAAACAACCTGTGCGAAGGGAGATGTTGACTTTGTTGGCTTCACTTTCAATAAAACGATGGTCAAAGGCTTTGCCGTTCTTGTCGTAGAAATTAACTGTGACTGCGCCGCCGCGACCGTCTGTGGAGTTGGGTCCAAATAAACGCACAAGTGGCTCGCCCGTGCTGTGTTTCATTTGCGTGAGATTTTCCAACAGCCAGCCTGTCAGCGTTTTGACGCGCTCACTGATGACATCATAGCCAATGGATTCGATGTGCTTGAGCCCGATCTCAATGGCGGGGATGTTGAGATAATCGAGCGTGCCGTCTTCAAAGGCAGCGGCGCCCTCGGCGAGATAATATTTATCCCCTTGCACCGATGCAACGGTGATTGTCCCACCTGCGAACCATGGCCGATGCAGTTTCGCCAGCGCAGATTTGCGGGCGATCAATGCGCCAAGTCCAGTTGGGTAGCCGAAGATTTTATAAAATGAGATCGGGACAAAATCCGGTTTGACTTTGCTGAGATCAAGTTTGTTCGTTGGGACATACGCGGCGGCATCGAGCAAAACATCCCAGCCGTGAGCATGGGCTTTTTCGATCCACTCCAACGGATGTTTGACCGAGGAGAAGTTGGATTGCGCGGGATATGCAAAAAGGTTGTGTCCGCTCTTCGAAGGCTGAGCCAGTTCAAGGTCAAGTTGTGACGCGTCTACGAGCATGTCCGGCAGCATGACCGGGATGTAGGTCACGTTCGCGCCGCGGGCGTGGGCAAATTCCCGAATCCCATTTACAGAATTATGGTTGTCAAATGTCAGCAGGTAACGCCCGTTTGGAAATGGATAAGATTCACCCACAAGTTTAAGCGCGCCGCTGGCATTGGGTGTGAAGATGGCGAGATATTCGTTTGGGTCGGCGTTGAGAAATTTTAAAACATATTCGCGCGCGCTTTCAACAACTTCAGTAGCCGCAAGCGAAGTGGGGTTGGATGAATGGGGATTGCCATAAACGTTTTCATGCAAAAGTTGATGATGTTTTTGAATTTGCGATTCAGCATAGATACCGCCGCCGGTGTAGTCAAGATAAATATGTTCGCCGCGATCAAGCCGTGAGTAATCTTTTTTGCGAAGGGCATCTATGGATTCGGTTTGTTTGTATGCGGGATATCGTTCGAGGAAAGTTTTAAATTCACTTGTGGTCATGATACAAACTCCTTCGTCATTGCGAGGGCGATATTCTTTCGCCCGAAGCAATCTCCAGCACTAGACGGAGATTGCTTTGCCGCCAAGAACAAGTGCGCGGCTCGCAATGACGAATAACTATACCTTCACCGGGTTGCTCAACTTTCCCAATCCTTCAATTTCGACATCCACCACATCGCCGTTCTTCAACTCGCCCACACCCGCGGGTGTGCCTGTGAAGATGATGTCGCCTGGTTCAAGCGTCATCACGGATGAGATATAGGCGATCAATGTGCTGACGTTGAAAACCATATCGCGGGTGGATGCCATTTGGCGCATCTGACCATTCACGCGGCAGGTGACTACTGCATCCGACGCATCAAACTCAGTATCGATCCATGGGCCGAAGGAACAGAAGGTATCGAAGCCTTTTGCGCGAGTCCACTGACCATCTGTTTTTTGCAGATCACGCGCGGTGATGTCATTGCCGATGGTATAACCGAAGATGTATTCCTTCGAAGTTTCAGTTGTGATGTTTCGTCCCCGTTTGCCGATGACGACAACCAGCTCCGCTTCATGCTCGACCTGATTCGATTGCGGCGGCAAAATGATATGTTCGCCGTTCGAGATGACCGAGGAAGGCGGCTTCAAAAAGATGAGCGGAACTTTTGGCACTTCGTTGCCGAGTTCTTTGGCGTGTTCCACGTAGTTGCGCCCCACGCATAAAATCTTGCTCGGCAGACAGGGTGCGGCAAGTTTTACATCTGCCACAGGTGTTTTTGCTTCGCGCCGGCGGTATTCGCCGAAGATATCACCTTGAATTTCACCGATCCTGTCCTCCAGCATCCAGCCGTACACCGCCCTCTCGGGCAGGTGCGGCGCGTCTCCATTGGTTTGATAACGGACAATTTTCATGTTTACTTTCCCTTGAATAGAGTTATTTCACTTCGATCCACATCATCCAATAACTTACTGACGGGTTTTTGTAATACTGGATGGAGGAGATCAGGCGCGAGGTGCGCGAGAGGCACCAGCACAAAAGCGCGCTGATGCAAACGCGGATGCGGAATCACTAGCGTGGGCGTATCCATTACCACGTCGTCAAAAAATAGAATATCAATGTCTATCAGGCGCGGCCCATTTTCAAAACTCGGCACACGTCCCATGGACGCTTCGAGTCGTTTCAAATGGCCTAGAAGCGCTTCAGGCTTGAGATGGGTTTCCACTTTCACAACCTTATTTAAGAAAGCGTCCTGATCTGCAAACCCCCAGGGCGGCGTTTCGTAGACAGGCGACTGTTTCTTCACTTTCATTTGCTGTGCAAGCTGACTGACTGCATTTTTCAAATTGGCTAGGCGGTTGCCCATGTTACTTCCAAGCGCGAGGTATACAATATATTCCATAATCACCCTTGCTGTTACAAAGTAAGTGATGAGAATTCCTTGATAGAAAAGTTATAGCCCTAGATATACCATATTTGAAACACACCCAAATGGAGTGGCAAAATTATATCACCTTCATTATTTCACATCATTGCATACCATTGCCCGGTCATTCGGAAAACGTAACTTTTGTCACGTGAAATTTCCCAGAAAACAGATAAGATGGATAGTGTTTGGTTCATTTCCAAGGAGAAGTCATGACCGTTTTATCGATCAAATCTACAACTGCCTGGGCTGAAGTGGATGAACAGGGACGCCTCGTTCTTCCACCCGAAGTTGCCCGCCAATATGGGCTGAATCCTGGCTCGAAGGTTCGCCTCGATGAAGGTCACAACTTTGTCCGTATGCACCGCCCTGTGACCCACCTCACTAAAGTCTATATTGAGCCTACCACCGCCTGCAACCTGGATTGCATCACCTGCTTCCGCAACGCGTGGGAACAACCCATCGGGCGCATGACCGAGGAGACATTTGAAAGCATCCTCAATGAACTCAAGCACATGGATCCCATTCCGAGCGTGTACTTCGGCGGAATCGGCGAACCTCTCTTTCATGTCAAAACCATAGAATGGATTCGGCGCGTCAAAGAACTTGGCGTAAAAGTTGAACTCATTACCAATGGAACCATTCTCACCGAGAAAAAATCCCGCGAACTCATCGACGCGGGACTCGATGTCCTCTGGATTTCGCTGGATGGCGCCACCCCCGAAGGTTTTGGCGATGTGCGTTTGGGGGCAGAACTTCCTCTCATTCTTGAAAATTTACGCCGCCTCTTCAAAATGCGCAAAGGCGGACATTTCCCCAAACCTGAAATTGGCGTTGCCTTTGTGGCCATGAAGCGCAACATCAACGATCTGCCCAAGATCATCAAAATGGGACATACCTTCGGCGCAAAATATTTTTCCGTGAGCAATGTGCAGCCCGCCACACGCGAAATGCAGGAAGATCGTCTTTACACGCGCACCATGCGTAATATTGCCTACATGCCCTCGCCCATGCTCCCCAAGCTCAGCCTCCCCAAAATGGACTTCAACGAAGAGACTCAAGCGGCACTCATGGAAACCTTCAATAGCGGATGTAATGTCAGCTTTGCGGGCAATAACTGGGGCGGAGCGAACGATGTATGCAACTTTGTCGAAAGCGGCACACTCTCCATCGCGTGGACTGGGGATGTCAGTCCCTGCTGGCCGCTCATGCACACGCACACAAGTTACCTGCATGGCAAACCGAAACTTTCAAAGAAGCATGTGATCGGAAACGTCAGGGAAAAAACCATCGAAGCGTTGTGGCTCGATCCTGCCTACGTCAGTTATCGCGAGCGTTTGCATAACTTTGTCTTTGCGCCATGCACCTTCTGCGGCGGCTGTGACCTCTCCGAAACCAACGAAGAGGATTGCCTCGGCAATACCGATTTCCCTGTGTGCGGTGGATGTCTGTGGGCACAGGGAATCATTCAGTGCCCGTAAGCTACTATATGTCATCCTGAGCGGAGCGAAGGATCTCGGCTCCCGAATGTACGAGACTCTTCGGTCGCGAAGAACGCTCCCTCAGAGAGACACGCTATTATTGCGATAAGTTCTACAGATAAAAATCATTCCGCATTTGGTATACTCTCGTTTGGAGAGAGAAAAATGCAGATCCGTTTTTATGCCAACATGCGGACAATAGTGGGACAGGAAATTTTCGAAGTCGCCGACTTAAACGAAGATAAAACCTTGCGTAGTTTGTTAAACGTTCTCATTGAGCATTTCCCCAATGTTCATCCTTATTTATTCAACTCAACCAATAATCTTTTGCCGGACGTGCCGATCTTTGTCAATGGACGCAACCCGCGTCTCGAAAAAATTGGCATGGATATGCCGCTTGAATCAGATGACATAATCAGTATGTTTTCCCCTATTTCCAGCGGAAAAATGAATGTTGAAGCCATGCGCGGCCCCGCTTTTAATGAAAGGAGATAAACCATGAAAGTAAATTTCTTCGCTACCTTGCGCGATATTGCCGGCGGAAAGACCGTCGAGTTTGACGTGGACCATGGCATTACGGCAAAGGAATTGCTCGATGCGATTATTGCGAGATTCCCATCCATGAAAAAAGAATTGCTCAATCAGGATGGGCGCATGTACGGGCATGTCCATTTTTTTATCAACGGACGCGACGTGCAATTTATGGATGATGAATTTCAAACGACGATCATGGCTGATGATACGGTGAATATTTTCCCTGCAGTGGGTGGCGGGTAACCATTTGGGGTGCAGAAGCTTACTCCTGCATTTGGATAGCAGGCTGTCCGAGACTCCAGAGCACAAAACAGGGCGACGAAAGTCGCCCTGCTTTTCTAGTGGGGGATTCTGCTTTTCGGAACAGAAGCAGGTTTCAGTTAAGAAAGAAACGGAGAATTAGATGATCTCCAATTCCTTCAATTTGGATTCCGGCACAACGCCGTTTACCCATCCGCGCTTGTCGTAGTATTCCACGAGCATGTCATCGAGTTCGCAGACGTGACCCTTGCTTCCACCCATCGTGGAAGCTTCAGTGGTGAAGCGTTTGGGAAGCGTGTCACTGCCTTCCCCGAAACCGTTGATGTTGTTGTAGTGGCGTTCGAGGTTATAAACGCGTTCGCCGACTTTGAGCAGGTGGCCTGCATCAGACTTGACGCCCGTCATCGCTTCATACTGCGCTGCGAATGAATCCAGCGATTCTGCGAAGGTGGCGAATTTGCAGACATCCAAACAATCGGTGACGGCGTGAACATTTTGGAAAATGAAATTCATTTCGCCTTTGCCCTTCCACGCAAGCGGATCGGCTACGGTGGATGGACCAAGTACGTTGCCGACAACTTCGGCGGCAGGGGTGTAACCGCGCAGATGGCACGCACCGCGATTGGATGTGGCATAGCCGAGGCCCATACCCTTGATACCGCGCGGATCGTACGCGGGAACGCCCTGACCTTTGCATGTCATCGCCAGTTCAGAGTGACCAAAGTGAGCGGCGGTTGCATTCGCGCCGTTGGCCATGACATCACCGATACCTTCGCGCCTGGCAATCTTACCAGCGAGTTCAACCATCTTTGCGCCATCACCCCAGGCGAGTTTGCCATCGCCATTGGTGTAACCCTTTTCGGAGGCTTCCATCCAAACAGAAAGCGGATGGCCGATCTCGATCGCATCCATGCCGAAGTCGTTACAGCAATCGATCATTTTCGCAACCACGCGGACATCGTCGTTGCCACAGTTTGCGCCCACAGACCACGCAGGTTCGTATTCCACCGACTCCATGTGCAGACCTTTATAGGGTCCATCCTTGATTTCCACTTCCTTCTTGCATGCAACTGGGCAGGCGTGACAGGTGGGATTGTCAACAAGGATATTGTCGTTGACATATTCGCCGCTGATCTTCTCTGCGCCTTCAAATGCAGTGAACTGGCTGTTTTTGGCGGGCAAACCGCCGATGACGTTGGTCATGTTCATCAGCACATTCGTACCGTAAACCGAGAGACCACCCTTGCGCGGTGACGTGACCACGCGCTCGTCCATGATCTCAGCCAATGCCTTGGTGTGCGCGGCCTTCCATTTATCGCGATCCGCCGCTTTGACGATCTTCTTCTTAGCCTTGACGACAATGGCTTTCAGGTTCTTGCTCCCACCCACACAACCTGTGCCGCCGCGGCCTGAGGCGCGGTCATCTTCGTTGATCCAGCATGCGAATTTGACAAGGTTCTCACCTGCAGGGCCAATCGCGATCACGGTCAAATCTTTTTCACCGTATTTTTCCTTGAAATGTTTAATGGTATCGTGAACGCCTTTTCCCCATACTTCCGAAGCATCCAGCAATTCCAATTTGTCATCATGGATGTAGGCGTAAGTCGGCTTCGCGGCTTTGCCTTTGAAAACCAAGCCGTCGAAGCCGGCCCAGCGTAATCGGGCGGCTGACCAGCCTCCATGGTGAGAATCAGTTACGGTTCCAGTCAGAGGCGATTTTGTCACGATCGCCATGCGTCCGCTCATATTGGCTTCCGAGCCGGTGAGAGGACCGTTCATAAAACATAAAATATTATCGGGGGAGAGGGCATCCACCTTTGGACCGTTATCAAAAACAAACTTTACGCCCAAGCCGCGTCCGCCAATATATTTTCGGGCGTCGTTCTCTGGCACAGGCTTGAATTCCACTTTGCCTGCGCTGAGGTCAACCCAGGCAATTCGATCTGCGTAACCACCAAGATTCATGATACAGCTCCTTTTTTGTAAATGTTGAATGGAAATAATAGGAACGTATTACAGGTTTTTGGCCGAATTACCAATTTGTACAATAGGCCTCCTTTTTCACAATGGATCAGAGACGAATTTGTATTTGTTGAATTGTCTGTACCTCAAACATCGTTTGCAACCCCCCAAAAACGCCCATCAATAAAAGAAGATAACAATATTATAATGGCTACGCAGGTAAGTAGCAATAACCCAAAACCTTAATAAATTCCCAAGACAGGTCTTATGAAACAACTCCTCCAAAATATCAAAAACGGAAAAACCACAGTCGAAGATGTGCCTGTGCCAACTCCTCGTGAAGGTATGGCGCTTGTAAAAGTTGCCGCGTCGCTTGTCTCTGCTGGAACCGAGCGCATGGTCGTTGAATTTGCCGAAAAATCCCTCGTTGGCAAGGCTCACTCGCGACCCGACCTCGTCAGGCAGGTGCTCGATAAAGCAAAACGCGAAGGCGTTATGCCGACCATGCAAGCCGCGTTCAATCGCCTCGATCAACCGATGGCGCTTGGCTATTCGTCCGCTGGCACGATCGTGGCGCTTGGAAAAAATATGCAGGGCTTCAAGGTCGGTCAACGTGTGGCGTGCGCGGGCGGCGGATATGCCACGCACGCCGAATACAATGTTGTGCCGCGCAACCTGCTCACGCCCCTCCCCAAAAATGTTGATTTCGAATCCGCCGCCTTCACAACCCTTGGTGCGATTGCCCTTCACGGATTCCGTTTGGCAGAGCCTCAGCTTGGCGAGAATGTTGCCATCATTGGCTTGGGTCTTTTAGGTTTTTTGACGATTCAACTGGCATCTGCGGCGGGATGCAGCGTCCTCGGCATTGACCTTGACCCGAAGAGGATCAAACTCGCCTCTTCTCTTGGACTGGAAACTGTTTCCCGTTCCCAGGCAGAGTCAGCCTCCCAGGCATTTACATCCAAGCGCGGCTTCGACACGGTCATCATCTGCGCGGACACTCCGGCCAATGACCCGATCGAACTCGCGGGCGTCATCGCGCGTGACCGAGCCAAAGTCGTCGCCACTGGCGCGGTTGGACTTAACATCCCAAGAAAGATCTACTACGAAAAAGAAATCTCCTTCATCAACTCGCGGTCTTACGGCCCCGGCCGCTATGACTCGAACTACGAAGAAAACGGACTTGATTATCCAATTGGTTATATCCGCTGGACGGAGGGGAGGAATTTCCAAGCTGTTGTGGATTTATTATCCAGTCGAAAGTTGAAGGTCGAAAGTCTTATCTCGCATCGTTTTCCCATCGAAGATGGTGTGCAGGCGTATGAAGTTATTACAGGAAAAAAGAAAGAACCATTTCTTGGGGTGTTGCTTAAGTATGAAACGAGTAACGAGAAACAAGAAACGAGTAAAAGGATCGAATTCCCACTTGTTACTCGTAACTTGTCCCTTAGTTCTGTGAAACTTGGCGTTCTCGGCGCGGGACTCTATGCCAACGCTACTTTGCTTCCCATTATCAAAAACAACAAAGACTTTGAACTCGTTGGCATCGCCTCCTCAGGCGGACTCCACGCCCAGCATTCAGGTAAGAAATTCGGCTTTCAATACGCCACGTCATCGGAAGATGAAATCATCAACGATCCAAATATTAATACTGTTGCTATTCTTACAAGACACGACTCACACGCGGATCTGGTTGTGAAGGCCTTGAAGGCTGGGAAGCATGTGTTTGTGGAAAAGCCGCTTGCGATAAATAGTCATCAGTTATCAGTTATCAGTAAACAGTTACTGAAAACTGATAACTATTTACTGCTCACTGGTTTTAATCGCCGCTTCTCTCCCCTCGCTCATAAACTCAAATCGTCAATCGTCAATCGTCAATCGTCAATTTACGCCCACTACCGCGTCAACGCAGGCTATCTCCCCCTCAACCACTGGACTCAAGACCCAGCCCTCGGCGGTGGACGCATCATCGGCGAAGCCTGTCACTTCATTGACTTGATCACCTTCCTCATCGGCGTACCTCCCGTCAGCGTGACCGCCCACGCCCTGCCCGATGACGGCAAATACCGTGAAGACAACGTTTCCATGACCTTCACCTTCCCCGATGGCTCTCTCGGCGTAGTGGACTATCTCGCCAACGGCGATAAATCCTTTCCCAAGGAACGGCTCGAAGTCTTCTGCGAAGGCATGATCGCAGTGTTGGATGATTATGTCTCGTTGACCACAATCAAAGATGGAAAGAAGAAAGTGGAAAGCGGCGCACAGGATAAAGGCTGGAAGGCGGAGATGACCGTTTTTGCAGAGGCAATCAAAAGCGGGGGAGAAGCGCCGATTCCGTATGAGCAGTTGATCGGTGTGACCAAGTCCACCTTTGCGGCGGTGGAGTCAATACGAAATAAAAGTACAGTTGAAATTAAGTAAAGGTGGTCAGGTATAATTGATTTATGAACCGCGATTTGACCTCGAATCTTAAAATAGACCGCAAAGCCTTTTCCGTTGTGTCCCTTACTGATGACTCAGGCGAAAAGGCTTATTGGCTTGCAAGAACACCTCAAGAGCGCCTGCAACAGGTGGAAATCCTCCGAAGGATCAACTATGGAACTAAATCTGCCGCTCGACTTCAAAGAATTCTTGAAATTACTGAACGAGAAAAGTGTTAGATACCTGCTGATCGGGGGATATGCGGTTGGGTATCACGGATATCCACGCGCCACAGGTGACATGAACGTTTGGATCGCCATCCATCCTGATAACGCGCAAAAGATGGTTGCCGTTTTGAAAGATTTTGGTTTTGACCATCCAGAATTAACCCCTGAACTTTTTCTTCAGGAAAATAAAATTATCAGAATGGGGCATCCTCCCATGAGGCTTGAGATTTCAACAGGGATTTCAGGTGTGAAATTTGACGAATGTTATGCCAGTCGAATCGCGGATACAATAGACGATGTCGAAGTCAACATTATTGACCTGCCTCACCTCAAAGTCAACAAAAAAGCTGCAGGTCGCCTCAAAGATTTAGCTGATTTGGAAAACTTGCCGTAATGCATCCGTTCCCATCCGCTCATCCGCTATGATATCCGCTGACAACCGCCCTCTCCGCGTTTCTCTCTGCCACTCCAGTAATGACAAACCCGCCGTGCGGGAGTTATATCAAAAACTGTGCGCCGCCCCACAAGGGGGTGATAAGCCGTGGATTCAACCCTGACTCGCCTTTGGCGCGAAGAAGAACACTACCCAGGCCAGTGGAACATTTGACACGTTATTCTCTCGGAAGTATGATATTTGTATAACGAAGGAGTTAGCGGTATGACTGACAAAAAATTACTCGAACGCATTGCCATCAACCCCAAAGTGATGACTGGCAAACCCGTCATCAAAGGGACGCGCCTAACGGTTGAATTCATCCTTAACCTCATGGCGCACGGGGCAACCTTTCAGGAAATCATCGAAGAATACAAAGGCTTGACCAAAGCAGATATTCAAGCCTGCATTTTGTTTGCCAGCAAGGCACTGGAGAACACCGTTTTCATGCCGCTTTCAGTGGGGTCCGCGTAAATGCGTTTTCTGGTGGATGAATGTACGGGACCCGCTGTAGCCGAATGGCTGCAAGCCCAGGGGCATGAAGTTTTCTCTGTGTACGACTCTGCAAGGGGGATGGATGACAATGATATTGTTCAAAAAGCCTTTGAAGAAAACTGGATATTGATCACAAACGACAAGGATTTCGGCGACCAGATTTATCGTGAGCATAAATCTCATCACGGCGTCACCCTGCTTCGTTTGGACAATGAACGCGCCAAAAACAAAATTGATGTATTGAAGCAACTGCTGGCTTCCTACGCAGACCGCCTGCCCGACCAATTTGTTGTCGTCACTGAAGAAAAAGTCCGCTTCGCCAAACAATAATTCATCCCTCATATTTCATCCTTTATGCCCCGCCCTCTCCGCGTCTTCCTCTGCATGTATCCCCTTTAGGGGGCTCCTACAATGACAAACCCGCCGTGTGCGAGTTGTACCAAAAACTGCGCGCCGAGTATAATAAATTAACGAGGTGACCTATGGTTGTCATAAATATTCCTTTGGACAACGAAACCGCTAAAATCTACGAACAAGCGCCACAAGCGGATAAGAAGAAAATGCAAATTCTCATGAGCCTTTGGTTGCGTGAGTTTGAAAAACCATCCATTTCTCTTGACGAATTGATGGACGACATCAGCCGCAAAGCGGAAGCGCGCGGGCTGACCCCTGAAATTCTGGAGTCTATCCTCAATGGCTAATCGGGGGAGGTTTGTTTGTGACACAAATGTAGTCATCAGCGCGCTGCTGATGAAGAAGTCAATAGCGCGCGACGCATTAGATAAAGCAAGGATGGCAGGGGGTATTTTGTTGTCACTGGAAGTTATTGAAGAATTACGTGATGTTCTCAGCCGACCAGCCTTTGACCGTTATGTTGAAGAAGAAGATCGTCTCAAATTTCTGTCACTTCTGGTCAAAGAGGCAACATTGGTGGAAATCATCGAAAGAATAAAAGAATGCCGCGACCCGAAAGACGACAAATTCCTTGAACTCGCCATAAATGGGAGTGCAAGCATTATCATAAGCGGTGACAAGGATTTACAAGTTCTTCATCCCTTCCGAAACATCCCAATCATCTCCCCACGAGAATTTCTCGACACCGCTCTGTAGTTCAATTCATCCTTCATCATTCATCCTTTTCGGTGAGACCTCTCCGTGTGTTCCTCTGACACTCCAGCAATGACAAACCCGCTGTCCGCGAGTTGTATCAAAAACTGCGCGCCGAGCCGTGGATTCAACCTTAGCTCGCCTTTGGCGTGAAGAAGAACTCTACCCATGAAATACCCAACAGGTAAGCAAAAACATTCGTTTACGATTAACTTCTTTGAACAGCACCTTGCTCAAGCGCTGGATGACCTATGGAGGGTCGGGGGAATCGAAGAAGATTATTCGCACGATAATTTCTTAATTCGCTGGCGACTGTCTATCTCTTGCATATTACACAGTTTTTATGCACTGGATAGTCTTGTAAATTTTTTAGCGTATGAATATTTTGAAAACAGTAAATCAAATTGGTATATAGAAATTGAAGACAGAGAATTTTTTACTGAAAAACATTTGAAAGATTGGCAAAAACTATCTTTTGAAAAGAGAATAAACATTGTTTGGAAAGAGCAAGGGTTTGCCTCAATTCCGCAAGAAATTAATAATAAAATAACCGAATTGAAAAACCTACGTAATTGGGTTGCACATGGAAATCCATACACAATAATAGTTGAACATGAATTTATTCGAGTTGATGATGAAACCGTAAGGGGGATAACTCACGCAACCTATCCAGATCCAAACCAAAAGGGCTTTCAAAGTGAAGAATATAAATCCCCAGCTTATCTTACAAAAGATGACGCGCAAAAAGCTGTACGTCATGCTTTGGAATGTATCGTTTTTATTCTTAATCAAGCCAAAGGGTTTCATGTAATTCTAAAAACTTTTTATGGAGGCAAAAAAGAATATTGGTTTGACGGCAATAAGCCTGTTGACGAAGTTCTTCGCGACCTCAGTATTGATGCTTGAAGTGGATTTTTCTCTTGCCCACTTCCACTGGGGGAAGTAAACTTTCAACCTGACACCTGAAACTTGGAACCTGACACCTAAAACTGGAGCCCCCATGCACCTCAAAGGAATATACGCCCCTATCGTCACCCCCTTCAACGCAGACGAAAGCATCAACTACCCCGTCCTCGAACAACTGATCGAATACCTGATCGCCAACAAGATCGCAGGACTTGTCCCAGGCGGCACGACGGGAGAAGTCTACGCCTTCACCGAAGCCGAGCGTTTGGATATTTTCAAATTCGTCAAAGAGAAAGTGGACGGGCGGGTCACGCTCATTGCAGGCACGAACTCTGGCGCCACGCGCGACGTTGTCCGCTACTCGCAGATCGCCGAGGGCATGGGCTACGACGCGCTCATGGTCGCCGTCCCACCGTATTCGCGTCCGGACCAGCGCGAACTGCTCGCGCATTACGAAGCCGTCGCCAAAGCCGTCAAAATTCCCATCGTCCTTTACAACTTCCCCTGGCGCGCGGGCACCGAAGTCAGCTACGAAGTGATGGACGGTCTGGCAAAATACGATCACATCATCGGCATCAAGGAAGCCAGCGGCGACATGTCCCGCGTTTACGAGTTCCGCCTGCGTTACGGCGACCGCTATCAAATGATCTGCGGCTCCGACGATCAGGCGCTCGACTACTTCCTGTGGGGCACCACTTCATGGATCGGTGGCGCCGCCTCCTGTGCGCCCCTCCAGCACCATAAAGTTCTTGAAGCCGCGCTCAACAACGACTTCGTCACCGCCCGCAAGCACATGGATAAACTCCTCCCGCTCCTCCGCAACATGGAAAGCGGCAGCTACACCCAAAAGGTCAAAGTGGGGTGTGAACTGCTTGGCATCCCAGTTGGCAATCCGCGCATGCCGTTGCTGCCCCTCGCCGCTGAAGACCGCGTGGAGTTTGAGAAAATTTTTAAAAATGCGATTGCGTAGGATGCGCTCTCTAGCGCATCGTCGTTAGAGAACGACAGTTACGCATGGATATTGATATGAAACGAATCCCCTTCCTGGACTCACACACCGGCGGCGAACCCACCCGCCTCATCGAAACGCCTCCTTTCGACCTCGGAACTGGTTCTGTTGCTGACAAATTATCCCGCCTGAAAAAAGACCACGACGACTTCCGCACCACCGTCCTCAACGAACCCCGCGGATCAGATGTCCTTGTCGGCGCATTGCTCGTCGAACCTGCGGACCCAACCTGCCAATTCGGAGTCATCTACTTCAACAACGTCGGCTACCTCGGCATGTGCGGACATGGCACCATCGGTCTTATCGCATCCCTTGCCTATCGCGGACGCGTGACTGAGGGAACTGTTCGGGTGGAGACTCCTGTTGGGGTTGTTGAAGCAACTCTGCATGCCCCGTCATTGCGAGGAGGGCGACAGCCCAACGAAGCAATCTCGCGCAACGTCGAGGAGATTGCTTCGGGCAAAGAACAAGAGCGCCCTCGCAATGACGATAATTATCCAAATAAAGTCTCGGTCAAAAATATCCCCGCCTATCGTCATCTGACTCATGTCCCTGTCATAGTGAATGGCAAAACAATTCATGGCGACGTGGCGTGGGGCGGCAACTGGTTTTTCCTTGTCCACGACCACGGCTTGGATGTGTCCATGCAAAACCTCGAAGCGCTGACCGATTTCTCGTGGCGCGTGCGCGAGCAATTGACCGCGAACGGAATCACAGGCGCGAACGGCGCGGAGATCGACCACATCGAGTTGTTTGCATCCACTACTTCGGCTTCCCCTTCGGGGACGATGTCGCTCAGTACAGGTCCCGACGCCGATAGTAAAAGTTTTGTCCTCTGCCCTGGCAAAGCCTATGACCGTTCTCCATGCGGCACGGGCACCAGCGCAAAACTGGCTTGTTTATACGCCGATGGAAAACTGCAAGTGGGTCAATCGTGGAAACAGCAAAGCATCGTCGGCAGTATCTTTGAAGGTAGCGTGCAGTTGGATGGTGAAGATATTATTCCCACGATTACAGGCGAAGCATGGGTAATGGCAGAAGGTGTGATTCTGGTGGATGAGCGCGATCCGTTTGGGAGAGGAATAAAATGAATTTCCAACTCCGCTGGTTGAGCGCAAGCAGTCGAAACCAGCAATGACAAGTAAACCTGAAATTCAAAGGTGTGGTCTCGATACGTCCCACGAAAAACACGCGGGACTACTCGACCACCATATGTAATGGGAGTGTATGAAGTGACCACAAAATCAGATGTCCTCATCATCGGCGGCGGACCCATTGGATTAAGTTGCGCCTATTACCTCCTGAAATCGGGACGCAAAGTAACCATCCTCGACGGAAAAGAAATCGGCAAGGGCAGCGGCTCGGGCAACGCGGGGCATATCGTGCCGAGTCACATCATTCCTTTGGCAGCGCCCGGGGTGGTGACCGCTGCTCTCAAGTGGATGTTAAGCCCAGCACACAGTCCCTTTGGAATGAAAATTAGCCTCGACCCAAAATATATTTCATGGCTGTTGCAATTCGTAATGGCGTGCACTGAAGCGAACGTCCAGCGCGCGCTGGAGCCGATGAAGAGTCTCGGTCAATTGAGCGCGGATAATTTTGCGAAAATCATTGCCGAAGAAAAATTCGAATGTCATTATCGGCAGACCGGTTTCCTGAATTTATATAAAAATCAAAACGCCTTCGACGAAGGTCGCCATGAAGCGAAGTTCATGCAAAAACACGGCATCCCTGTGGAGGTGTACGACAAATCCAGAGTGGGTGAGGTTGAGCCTGCTGTACGGGATGATGTCCTCGGCGGTGTGCATTTCACGGGCGATGCGCATCTCAACCCCGCCCTCTTCCTTCAATTGCTGGGCGAACGCCTCCGCGCGATGGGCGCCGAGGTGTTCGAGTACACGCCCGTCACGCAGTTTGAATCAGCGGAGGGGAAAATCAGGGTTGTAAGAACAAGCGTCGGTGAGTTTGAAGCGCAGCAGGTCATCCTAGCCGCGGGTGCGTGGTCTCCCATCGTAGCGCGTGATCTGCGGTTGGACATACCCGTCCAGCCCGCGCGCGGATACAGCCTCACCGCATCTGCCATCCAGCACATGCCGCGCCAGGCGCTCATCCTTGGGGATCGCCGCGTGGCGGTCTCGCCGTTTGGAGATCTTCTGCGGGTCACGGGTCGCCTCGAAGTGGGGGAATACAGCACCACACCCAACCCACGCTGGATTCAACGGCTGGAAAATTTTGCCCGCGAATATATTAATTTGGATGAAAAACTGGATATCAAAGAAACCTGGGCTGGATTGCGCCCCGTCACGCCCGACGGAATACCGATCATTGGATACTCACCAAACCACACCAATTTGATCCTTGCCACAGGTCACGCCATGCTGGGTCTTTCGCTCGGACCAGGAACTGGACAGGTTGTGGCGGAGCTGATCAATGGGCGCGAGACGGCGTTTGATTTAAATTCGCTGCGGGTGGAGAGGTTTTGATTTTCCTTATATGTTTTATCCATTTCACAGCTCAGTTCTGTAAGCCAATAACATCGGGTAGAATCACCTCACTATGGCAAATATATCCCTCGTAATCTACTCCATGAATAAAGTGGGACGCATCAATAAACAAAAAAACCCCGAACATTTGAAGGTCAGGGTTTTTTCTATTCTGATTCTATCGGTAACGTCCGTATTCGCAGACTCTTGTCAGGCAGTGAAATAATCGCGCCATCCATCAAAGGGGATTCAATATCTTTCCAAACTGCATCAAGGCGTGACATGATTTCATTTGTGCGTAAATCTCTCAATCGCAACATAATCACCGATGGTGCACTCTCGCCAGAGAAAGCCAGCAGGTGACCATAATCCAAATCGTGGGTCATAATCACTTCACCCGTCTTTTTGGCTTCCGCAACGATCTCAACATCCTTCGCACGCGACATTCCAATATCGCCCATATGTCGACAAACACGACCGCGCTTTTCCAATGCGCGGTCATCTCACGGTGCACATTCATATTGAGCAGAAAATTCATCCAGCCACTGCTCCAGGCAAGGGCAGTACACTTTCCTCCATCGCCCAGGAAGCATACGCCAATGCCTGATAAATATCATCTGCTTCTAACTCGGGCCATGATTTGAGAATATCCTTGATTGCCATCCCCGAACTCATGTACCCCAGCACAGACGCAATGGGCATACGCATCCCGCGAATACACGGCTTGCCAAAGCAGATTTCGGGGTTAAGTGTGATTCGGTCAAACTTATAATGTCTAATTTCCATTGTGGACTCCTTCGCTTATGTCCAGCCAATATATTACCCTCTTTTACCATGCCTATCACCACCCCTCACCCTGTCCTCTCCCTTGGGAGAGGGGCAACCCGTCCCGCCGATTAATCGTCACAATCGGGGTGAGGTCGCACTGATCGCGAAGCATACCCGAGCAGAGCGAGTGGTAGATGCCCGAAGGACAGAGGCCTCATGGACACTCACGCCAGAAACGGTCATTTACGATGTAAAAATAAAACTCCGAGATTTCCTCGGAGTTCATTTTCATTCTATCCCGCCATAGGCGAGACTTGGTATTCAATTTTACTTGGCACACTTACTCGCCTCGAAGCATCCATAATTTCAAGCGAGACAAGATTGCCTTTATCGTCATAATCCAGAATCACACCAGGCTTATCCTCATCGCTCTCGGCGACAGGAGTCTCTGTGAAAATAATGGTAAGAGTATCGGTTTTGCTATCGTAATTGACTTTCATGGCTTATCTCCAATATTTTTCAATCTTACTTGTTCGATAAACAGTGACAACATAGGGCGGTCTGGGATCAATATCCACAAAGACACGCAAAAGGTAAGTCTTTGGCGGTTCGTCCATTTCAAGCCTTGACTGATACACAGCCCGTCCGTCGCGCACCATTTCCGTTTGTTCGGGATTCGCCAGCACCGCTTTCGCATCTTTCTTGGAAATTTGACGCCGAGACATTTCGATCAACGCATGGTTTGTGAATTCAAACTCATGAATGGCTTCAAGGTTGGACATATGCGTTCAAAGTATAGCACAATCTAATTTCTCGCTTCTCTCGAAAAGAGACAATGCCCATCGCCGAGTTTCGACCAAATCCGATGTTGACGCAAACCGAATCCGCATACAAAATTTCATCGCCGCAGAAAAGAAATCGTCTCCATGCCTCCCCCGCAGGGACGTGGGGATTCGTCCCGCCAAAAATCGTCAAAGTCCGTTTAAGTCCGCGAATTCGTTACAGAGTCCGTTGGCAACCTTGTCGCATTTGGGGGAGATGTCCAACGGACAGAGGGGGCACTGATCGCGAAGCATACCCGAAGCGCAGCGAGTGGCAGATGCCCAACGGACAGAAGAGTGTAATGTGCCCAACCATCTCCTCGCCCGTTTGGATTTCATGCCAGGTGCTATAATTAACACATGGATGCCAATTTCGACATGAAGTTCTACCGCGAACGTTGGAAAGCCGTTGAGGAAATCGAACGGCAGGAATTGCGCGCCATGTCTATTGAGAAACACTGGAAACAAATCAACAGCCTTGTTCGGTTCGCAATCGAAAACGGACTAGCTCGCG
The DNA here is from genome assembly GCA_016866215.1 of Chloroflexota bacterium. Classification (GTDB taxonomy): domain Bacteria; phylum Chloroflexota; class Anaerolineae; order Anaerolineales; family Villigracilaceae; genus Villigracilis. Next base: position 42,059 of record VGNE01000008.1, read on the forward strand.
GCGAAGATAATAGTGAAATGGAAGTGTTTCTCCGCTGGACAAAATTGAGGGGAACTGCATGAAACTTAAGGACATAGAACCGTTTCGCGCAACAATCGAAGCCATTCAAAGGCTGCTCGCAAAATTTGACGATCGCGGCGTAATCATCGGCGGAATTGCTGTTGGTTTTTTGGGAAGGCCTCGTTTGACCGAAGATGTGGATGCGATGTTTCTGCTTTCCACGCAAGATATTCCGAAATTTCTCGAAGCCGCAAAGAGTGAAAACATTCAACCCAGAATCCCAAACGCGGACAAGTTTGCAAGAAAAAATCGCATCCTTCTCCTCCAGCATACTCCCACTGAAACGAACATTGACATTTCTCTCGGCATCATGCCTTTTGAAGAGGAGATGGTTGAAAGAAGCATTGTTCAATCCACCTCCACGTTATCGGTCCGTTTACCCACGCCCGAAGATTTGATCATCATGAAAGCAATCGCTCATCGTCCAAAAGACCTGGAAGACATTCGAACCATTGTGGACAAGAATCCCAAACTGGATGTCCCCCGTATCGAGCAGTGGGTCAAACAATTTGCAGAAGTTCTCGAAATGCCATTGTTGTGGGATGATATAGCGGACATTCTCAAGTAAGCAGAGCAAGCACCCCAAAAGCAGGCAATCAATCCCACGGATAATCGTACCAACTCGAAAATTCATTATAGATTTCATCGGCAATGCTGTAACGTTCGCCGCCTTTGCTGACTCTTTGATACTTGACCCCAGCGTCTTTGAATAACCTATCTACAACATCGTGGATCAATTCCTTAATCGCTTCTGGGCAGCCCGCCTCATTTGCGTCAATCAATGACATGGCAACAGAATGTTCTTCTTCGTTCCTATGTTTGATCTGCATTGACTTGTCTACTGCATATAACAACATCCCCGCGACGACAACGGAAAGCCGATGTGTCCGCCCGTCAGGGACAAGTTCACGGAGCATATCTACCCAAACGGTATAAATTTCTTTCCCTACAACGTCTTGAAGGCTTCTTTTGGATTTTGACGGCATTGGCTAACTCCTTCACGAAAATTGCCTTGATACTGTTTCTTGAATCTTCCCCACCACCGCGGATCGCGTAGCATCCCTCACGACCTCATCATTCCGACCCCCCACCCGTCCTCCCCCAAATACGACGATGAAAATTTTGAATCCGCATTCAGACTTTAGCTTGTCGTATTTAGGGGAGGTGCCCCGATAGGGGCGGAGGGGGTCGAAAGTGGACACCCAACTTATTCGCGCGCAATTCCTCCCACAGAATTTTCTCAGCAGGAGTCATATTACGGCGGAGTTCTTTTGCACGTTGAAGCTTTTCTTTGGTGACGGCTTGACCTGTGACGACATTTTTTATTGGCATGGCGGGATTGTAATGCAAAATGGTAAAACCCCACCCCCGCCGCCCCTTTAGGGGCGGAGCTAGTACCCACTTGCAACGAAGCCTTGCTTTGCAAATGTCCGTGCCAGCGGACAAGATAGGACTCAACCTCATGCCCTTTCCTTTAGGAAAGGGGCAAAGCAACATGCCGAAAAATCACCATCATCGGGGAAAGGTCATACCCGAGCCAAGCAAGAGGCAGATGACCGAAGGATAGGTGGCACACCGCCTGATTATCTTCCTGTGCCCGTTTGGATTGACACATCACCCCAAGTATCTATCCACAAACTCGCGCGGCTTCAAGACATCAATCCCCTCATAACCTGAAACTTTCAACAAATGCTTGTCGCCGCTGATAATAACCGTGCTTCCACTTGCCAGTGCGCAGGCAAAAAACTTGTCATCGTCAGGGTCTTCGCAAACAAATTCTTTGAGTTTGGCAGGCTTGTACACTTTTGCATGTTCAATAACAAAATTCAAAATCGGATTCAAGTCGATCTTCGGACGTTCCTCCGCCAGAATTTCTCCGACTCTCCGATATTCATCCAAAATTTCCTGCGAAACCACCAACTCAAACTCACCCGATTGCCACACGTTGAGGATTTGATAGGGAGGTCCGCTGAAGAAGACACCTGAGACGAATACATTGGTATCCATCACAACCTTCAAGTCCAGAACGATTTTCATTTACGACCCCGCGCCTTGGCAACAGCAGATGTAATGTCCGCTGGTTTTAACCCCACTTCCTTTGCCTGCTTGCGCGCTTGTTTGATCAAGGCATCGAACTCGTTCATGTCAGGCGGAGTGACAACCTTTAAAATGACAACATCCGCATCACCGACAACAAGAAATTGCGCTCCCTCCTTTAGATCAAGTCGCTTGCGAATAGAGTCGGGGATGACAACCTGTCCTTTGGACGACATACGGGTGGTAGCTAAAGTTTCCATAGTTTTCTCCTTTGTCTTACTGGTAAGATTATAGCACAGAAACCATCTCTCTAATTTTCCCCACCACCGCGGACAACCCCCCTCACAACCTCCTCATTCCCAAAGCGGACAGCGCCTTCTCCTGCTGGGCATCTTCTTGCATGATATAATGACGTCTAGTTGACGTCATATAACGTCAACTAGACGTCAGGAGAAATTGCATGATCGAAGTACTTCTGGGTTCAAAAAACGCTGAACGAGTGTTGATTTACATCTTCACACGAGATGAAGGGTATGCGCGTGAGATCGCCAGTTTTTACGGGACAGATTTGAAGCCCATTCAAATGCAATTAGACAAGTTCGAGAAAAGCGGCATCCTTGTGAGTCGATCTGTCGGTCGGACTCGACCCTATGAATTCAATCCGCGTTATCCATTCTTGAATGAACTGAAAGCCTTGCTCGAAAAGGCACTTTCATTCTATCCTGCCAAAGAACAGGAAGAACTTCAAATGAATCGACGCCGTCCACGCGCGAAGGGGAAGGCATTATGAAGCAGATCAAGAACATGAGCCAGATGGAATTGGCGGCATATATCCAAGACTCATTGCAAACAGAGGGAATTCAAGTTGTACTTTCAGGCGGAAGCGCAGTTTCGTTTTATAGCAGCAATAAATATGTTTCAAAAGACCTGGACTTGATCAACATAAGTTTCTCCAGACGCAGCAAGATCAAGGCTGTGATGGAAAAACTGGGCTTCAAAGAACAGGGACGTTATTTTGTTCATCCCGAAACAACTTTCTTTGTGGAATTCCCCGATGGACCGCTCTCTGTTGGCGAAGAACCTGTGAAGGAAGTCAGTGAGTTCGAACTTGCAACAGGAACATTGCGAGTACTCTCCCCCACCGACTGCGTCAAAGACAGGTTATGCGCGTTCTATTTTTGGAATGACTTGCAGGGATTGGAACAGGCAGTTTTAGTTGCGAAAAGTCAGCGGGTGGATTTGAAGGAAATAAAACGTTGGTCAAAAGTAGAGGGAAAAGAAAAGGAATATAAATCTTTCACAGACAAACTTGCTCTCTGATCTTCCCCACCACCACGGACAACTCCCTCACCACCTCATCATTCCGAAAGCGGACAATGCTTCGACAGGCTCAGCACAAGTCCTCAGCCCCATCTCACGCCCCCACCCGTCCTCCCCCAAATCCGACGATGAAAACTTTGAATCCGCATTCAGATTTTATGTCGTCGTATTTGGGGGAGGTGCCGAAGGCGGAGGGGGTCGAAAATGGACTCCCAACTTATTCGCCCGCATTTCCTGCCACAAAATCTTCTCAGCAGGAGTCATTTCACGGCGCAGTTCTTTTGCGCGTCGAAGTTTTTCTACTTATGCTGGTTGCGGTAAGTGGAGCAGGGTAATTGGTATTGCTTCTGAGAAAGACGGTGTAAATGTGGAAAGTGACAGAATCTCCTTGACAGGCGATTTTCCCATGATTTCCATCACTATCTCACGCGTTTCTTCTGATGATTTTGCCAACCCTGTCAGAGGAAAACTGCGCGGTCCGAAATCCGCTTTTTGTATGAGGATCGAGTAGTTGAGGAAAGTCAACCCAACAGCCTGGCGATTTTCCTTGTCAATTCGCAAGAGGATGTGTTCGTTCAACTCGATTCCTGTCGCTTTGACGTTGGGGATGAAGGAAATGTACAGCGTGTCGCTGGTTTCGTCGTAGTTGATTACTGGTGTATTCATGGCGTTACCCTATTTCTTTCTGGTAAGCAGTGACAATAAAATTGTTCGATTCGATTTCGCCGACTCCGCGTTCTTGAAGCCTGAACAGGACGATGGCGACAATGTGCGTGTTGTCTGCGGGAAGATTGTCAAATTCTTTTGAATATCTATATTTCTGCGGATTAAGCGAGTCCTGTTTGCGCACGCCCGATTGGACGGTTTCTTTCAGTCCTTCTTCGTAGTTTTTCATTTCAGGGTGATTGAGTGGATCAATGATGTGCTCCCATCGTTCCTGGGTCAGGTAAATGTAATTACCGTATCTATCTTGCACCTTCCAGCGGATGGGCGATGTCATGGCTGAATTTTACCCCGATTTGAGGACATAGATGAAAGCATGTCAATCACTTCGCCAATCTTCCCCGCCACCGCGGACAGGTTCCTCACGACCTCATCATTCCTAAATCGGACAATGCTTCGACAGGCTCAGCACAAGTCCTCAGCCCCAACGCGGACAGCACCTTTTCCCGCCTGGCATCTTCCTCCTGTTGCAGATCATGGACATCTCCATCCACTTCAACAACCAGCGCAGACTTGTGACAGTAAAAGTCAACGATGAACCCTGCGATGACCTGCTGCCTCCGAAAGTGGACGCCTAACTTATTCGCGCGCAATTCTTCCCACAGAATTTTCTCAGCGGGTGTCATATCACGCCGCAGTTCTTTTGCACGTTGAAGTTTTGCTTTGGTGACCTGTTGACCTGGGATGATGTTTTTGACTGGCATAATGCTGGCATTTTACCCCTCCCCCGCCTCCCCCAAGGGGGAGGCGCCAAAACCATCCTGAACCCAAGCCTTGCTTTGGAAACCCAACACGCCATCAGACAGAAAAGAAGTCAAGCCCTTACCCTCTCCATTTGGAGAGGGACAAACCGACACGCCGATCAATCACCACCTTCTGGGTGAGGTCCATCCCCAACCCCTCTCCCGTCTCCCCCAACCCTAAAGGGCGCTACGCAGGGGGGAGAAGCCCAGACCTTCCTCAAACGAAACGCTGACTTGAAAACCCAACACGCCATCAGCGCAGAAAAGAAGTCAACTCCATGCCATCTCCATTTGGAGAGGGGCAAACCGTCACGCCGATCAATCACCACCCTCTGGGTGAGGTTCCATCAAACCCCTCTCCCGTCTCCCCCAACCCTAAAGGGCGCTACGCAGGGGGAGAAGCCTAGACCTCCTCAAACGAAACGCTGACTTGAAAACCCAACACGCCATCAGCGCAGAAAAGAAGTCAACTCCATGCCATCTCCATTTGGAGAGGGGCAAACCGTCACGCCGATCAATCACCACCCTCTGGGTGAGGTTCCATCAAACCCCTCTCCCGTCTCCCCCAACCCTAAAGGGCGCTACGCAGGGGGAGAAGCCTAGACCTCCTCAAACAAAATTATCCTTGGTAAACCGTCATAGCCATCAACCGATCAGCCCTCTTCATTTTACGAAATTGCCTGTTGCCATATTCGCGGGTGGGTGGTAAATAAATACAAAATCCGAAGTCATCAGACTTCGGATTTTTCGACTTTTGCTTATTGTGCTACGCTGTGCAATTCCTCGCGTACAACCCGCCGCAACAATTCTTCCAACGGTTGTTGTTGCTGATTCAAATATTCGCGTAAAGTCTGATTGATCAGAGTCTGGTAATTCCCACCGCCTGCTGCTTCGACTTCGCCGCGAAACCAATCCAGAATATCATCGTCAATGCGGATGGTGATGCGGGTTTTTCCCTTCGGTGCGGGGACTACCGCCCCGCGCTTTCCTTTGCTAAAGTTATATTCTTTCTTCATCTTGATCCTCATACATCTTTCTTTCACGCGCGGTGGCTTTTCGCGCGGAAATGATTCGAATAACAATATCGCGAAACGTATAAACCACAACCAATACTCGGCTCAGAAAATCCATGCCGATGGTGATAAAACGATCTTCTTTTTCGTGATCGTCTTCGATGGTGATAGCGTTTTCATCTTCAAATACACCAACAGCATCGGCGAATTTGACGCGATGTTTCTTGTAGTTTGACTTTGCCTTGTTAGGGTCCCATTCATAGCTCATCGAACCTGATTATATGCACAATTGTACACAGGCGCAAGGACATTTCTCCAGTTTCTTGGAGTTTCTATTTCAAATGTTCTTTGATTCTCCCCACCACCATGGACACGTCCCTCACAACCTCATCATTCCCAAAACAGACAATGCTTCGACAGGCTCAGCACAAGTCCTCAACCCCAACGCGGACAACGCCTTCTCCCGCCTGGCATCTTCCTCTTGCTGTAAATCCTGGATGTCGCCGTCTACTTCAATGACCAGCGCGGACTTGTGACAATAAAAATCGACCCCCACCCGTCCTCCCCCAAATCCGACGATGTGAATTTTGAATCCGCATTCAGACTTTAGCTTGCCGTATTTGGGGGAGGTGCCCGATAGGGCGGAGGGGGTCGCGTTGAAGTTTTTCTTTGGTGACACGTTGACCGGGGATGATGTTTTTGACTGGCATGGTTCGCTCATTTTACCCGCTTTCAAAACAAACCCCTCTCCCGTCTCCCCCAAGGGGGAGAGGCTAAAACCTTCTTGAAACGAAAGTCCTGCTCTGAAAACCCAACACGCCATCAGCGCAGAAAAGAATTCAACTCCATGCCCTTCGCGAAGCACCCCTGTGGGGCTCCATTTGGAAAGGGGCAAACCGTCACACCGATCAATCACCACCCTCTGGGTGAGGTCCTCCTCCCCTTTCTCTTCCCTCCCCCGTCTGGATTTTCACGTATAATTCGGATATGGCTACTCAATCGGCATTTCGATTTCCACAACTGAACAGGCGCACCCGAATTCCCATGCGGACAATTCGCGCGCTTGCAAACCAGATTGCCGAGAAATTCGACCCCGAAGAGATTATTCTCTTTGGCTCACACGCGTATGGCAAGCCCCACGCCTGGAGCGATGTGGATTTGCTGGTTGTCATGGAAACGCCGAAAGGGGAATTCAAAACAATCATGGAAATTTCAGATTCCCTGCCAGCCCTTCCTTTTCGGGTGGACATTATCGCACGCTCACGAGCAGTGATTAACAGACGCAAAAATGCAGGTGACTTTTTCCTGCGCGATATCACAAAAAAGGGAAAAGTTCTCTATGCGCGAAGTCGCTAAAGAATGGATTGCAAAAGCAGAGGGTGATTACCATTCTGCTGAAGCGCTTCTTTATGAAATCGAAGTTCCCGAAATCGATTCTGCCTGTTTTCATTGCCAGCAATGCGCTGAAAAATACGTAAAAGCCTTTCTCACTGAACAGGACATTGACTTTCCTCGAAACCATGATCTTGTTCGTTTAATGGAATTATGCCTGACAGTCGATGAAAGTTTCGAGAAACTTCGCGACACCTTGCGAAGGCTTGAAAACTATGGCGTCATCATTCGTTACCCTGGCTTGACCGTTCCACTTGAAATGGCGCATGAAGCCTATAAAAACGCCACCAAAGTACGAAACTTTATCAGAAAGAAACTCAAAGTGAAGTAAGCAGACACCATGTACTACCGCAGAAAAATCCTCCTTGCCCTAATCGAAGTTTTCGGCGGCAGTCTGCAAAGCGCATACAAAGTCGCAAAAGTTCCGAAATACCACATTTTTTATAAAATGTGGTATTTTTGTTGTATAATACTTGCATGGCAAACTACAAAAGAATTTTCACCGCCAACAGCGGCATCCTGCGTGCCTCGAAAGCCATTGAACTGGGCGTACCCAAACACGTTCTCTACGAAATGATGAAAACGGGCGAACTTGTCCGTGAGGCGCAAGGGATATACCGCCTGAGCGAGACTCCCATGCCAGGGAATCCCGATCTCGTGAATCTCAGCCTGCGCGTGCCAAAGGCGGTGTTCTGTCTCATCTCCGCGCTGTACTTTCACGAACTGACTACACAGATTCCGCACGAAGAGTACTTTGCCCTGCCGCGTGATGTCAAAACGCCGAAGATTCAATATCCACCTATTAGCGTTTTTCATTTTTCAAAAGAATCGTACCAGGCGGGCATTGTTGAACATGATCTGGATGGGGTCAAAGTCAAAATATACGATCGCGAAAAAACCATCGCGGACTGCTTCAAATTCCGTCAAAAAGTGGGCATGGATGTAGCGATTGAAGCCGTCAAGGATTATCTTAGACAGCCGAAGATGGACGTGCATAAACTGCTGGAGTATGCAAAAATCAACCGCGTGGAGAAGGTCATGCGTCCATATCTGGAGGCGCTAATATGAAGCAGCCAGTTAAGAACATTCCCGTATCCATTCTGGCGCGGCTAAAAAATCGATCTGAAATTTTGAAACGACCTTTTGCCGAAATCCTCCAATATTACGCAATGGAACGTTTCCTCTATCGCCTTTCCAAAACCAAGTACGCGGCGAAGTTCGTTCTCAAAGGCGGATTGCTGTTTTACGTTTGGAATGTCCCGTTGCGGAGACCGACGCGGGATTATTGATTTTCGCGGCTACGTCACAAGCGACAGCGAGCATTTGCTGGGGATTTTCAGGGAAGTAGCTCAAGTCTCCGCGCCTGAGGATGGTCTTGTCTTCGATCTTGATTCAACCTCAATCGAAGAAACACAGATTGACGCCGACTATCAGGGCATCCGCGTGAAGTTGACCGCCCTGCTGGCGCGTTCGAGAATCTTGGTGCAGATTGATATCGGCTTCTCCGACGAACTCGCGTCAAAGGCTCAGATTGTGAAGTATCCGAAAATCCTGCCCGATCTCGAACAAGTTCACATGAAGGGCTATCCAAGGGAAGCCGTTGTAGCAGAAAAATTCCACGCCATGATTCGTCAAGGGGATTTGAACAGCCGTATGAAAGACTATTACGATATCTGGCTGCTTTCCCAGACCTTTGAATTTGAGGGCAAATCCCTGCAAACGGCGATTGAGACCACGTTCAAAAACCGCGACACCGACCTGCCTGGCGAAAGATCCGAGTCGCTCTCCATGGGATTTGCATCTGCCAACAACGCGCGCTGGAACAATTTTCTAGAAAAGATGAATATCGAAACCACCGAAAGCGCCGACTTTGCAAATGTCATCGAACGAGTGTGGGAATTCATCGAACATCCGCTGCAAGCCTCCCTCGACCAGAAGCCATCATCTCGCAAATGGACTCCGCAAAAAGGTTGGAAATAGATTTCGAGCGCCTATATCATCCTCGGGTACCCGAAATTGTCATGTGACCATCAGCCATTCTCCACTATAATCAAAGCGGACACCATGTACTACCGAAGAAAAATCCTCCTTGCCTTGATTGAAGTTTTTGGCGGCAGTCTGCAAAGCACGGACTGTGAGAAACTTCTATTTAACTTCTGCCAGCAGACAGGCAAGAATCATTACGATTTTTTCCCCTATAAGTTCGGACCCTTTAGTTTCCTCTCGTATTACGATAAGCGAAGAATGATTGATCTAGGTCTTCTCAAAAAAGCAGATGATTTCCAACTCGGCACAAAGCATTCCTACTTGAACGAACTCACCCCAGCGGACAAAATCGCCCTGTTGAAACTCAAATCGCAAATCGGCGATTCACGCGGTGACAAACTCGTCAAGAAAATCTATCGAGATTTTCCCCAATACACATCCCGACACTTGCACCGCACTGCGTTTGGTGCAGTGCAGGTGAGCAAAATCGCGGGCAGACATTTCACCGCGGACGAGATCAATCAGCTTCAATTCGCATGGAACACAGACACTAAACCTGGTGTATTCTCCATTGGCTATGAAGGCTTGACCATTGACTCCTTCCTGAACAAACTCATTGCAAATAACATCACCCTCGTCGTGGATGTTCGCAATAACCCGCAATCTATGAAATACGGATTTTCCAAGAAGAGTTTCAAGCAATATATCGAAAGCGCAGGGATGAAATATATTCACATCCCCGAACTCGGTATTCCATCCTCCATGCGCAAGGGACTTGGCGAAAGCGTTTCGCACAAAACCTTATTCAAGGCGTACGAAAACAAACTTTTGCCAAACCACGAAACCGAAATCAAGCAACTAATTGACCTGACGGAGCAAAACGAGCGGATCGCCTTGGTCTGTTTTGAAGCCGACCATAATTTCTGCCACCGCCACACATTGATTGAGCATTTGCAAAAGAATAAATCATTCAAGAGAACCGTTATTCACTTATAACGGGGAAACATGCCCTATCTTCCCGACGAACTCCCAAATGCTAGGATTTGGCGCTGGTTGAAAGTGCTATAATTCCTTCATGCCGCTGACAGCAAAAGCAGTTTTATCCAACACCGATATCCGGTCTGCATTGCAACAAGCATGGACAGATTCAAACCCAGGCTTAAATAGCGGACATGAGGAAGGTGGCTTTGTCGTCAGAGATTCAGACGGAAGTTTGAGCGTCAGGCGTTGGCAAAGAGGATTGCAAGATACGATTCAAGTTCCGCCACACAGAAACTGCGTTTTTGACGGCTTGGAGATTGTCGCTTCATTTCATACTCATCCAAATACTGGAAGTGATTACCTACAAGAACCGAGTGAAACCGACAAACGCGCTGTCCGCGACGACCTCGATTTGAAAGGCGATGAATACATTGGCGAATTTGTCATCTCGCAGGCAGTAATTTATCTGGTATCGCCTGCTGGACAAGTCCGTGAAATGGACGATACGGAAGTTGTATTCGGCACGTAAGGAGTTTGATTATGGCTACACTTTCTTCTGAAGTTCTTCAAGACGATATGGCTGTTGCATTGGCGCGCGTAATGGCAACAGCAAATAAACGCGCCCGCGAATTGGGCGTGGACATCATCCAGAGTCTTGTCACAATTACTCAGCATTTCGATAAAGGTATGCTCTGGCGGATCAACTACGGTCCCAAAGATTACATCAACCAACGCGGCGGCGACTTGATTATCGAAGTCGGAGGGGATGATATAAAAATCAAGCAGGTACTCAGAGGGCAGTAATCAATTCCCTGATCTTCCCCACCACCGCGGACACGTTCCTTATAACCTCATCATTCCTAAATCGGACAATGCTTCGACAGGCTCAGCACAAGTCCTCAACCCCAAAGCGGACAAAGCCTTCTCCTGCCTGGCATCTTCCTCCTGTTGCAGATCGTGGACGTCCCCATCCACTTCCACCACCAGCGCGGACTTGTGACAATAAAAATCGACCCCCACCCGTCCTCCCCCAAATCCGACGATGTGAATTTTGAATCCGCATTCAGACTTTAGCTTGTCGTATTTGGGGGAGGTGCCCGATAGGGCGGAGGGGGTCGCGTTGAAGTTTTTCTTTGGTGACTCGTTGACCTGTGACGATATTCTTGATCGGCATTGCGGGATTGTAATGCAAAACGGACAAACCCCTCTCCCGTCTACCACTCGCTCCGCTCGGGTACGCGTCCCCCAAGGGGGAGAAGCTCAGACCTCCTCAAACAAATCTCATCCTTGGCAAACCGTCATAACCATTAACCGATCAGCCCCCTTCCCATTTGGGAAGGGCGGGGGGATAGGTCCCTTGAAGCCGACCACAACTTTTGCCATCGCCACACTTTGCTTGAGCATTTGCAAAAGAATAAAGCATTCAATAGAGCCGTTATTCACCTGCAAACCCACAACGGGGGAAACATGTCTTATCTTCTTGCAGCGCTCAATTAGCGTGTTTGTTCAAATACCCTTGTGCGGCTTCCAAAAACTCGCGCGCACGATTGATCATGTCGGCAACAGCGTCCGTTTCGATTTGCGTGTCAACGTGATAATCGCCAATAAGACGCGTATCAAAGCCTTCGATCAACCAGCGATGGAATTTCTGGTCGAGTAATTTTGTTTTGGAATACTGTTTTCCATATGCGCCGATAACATCGCCATGTTTGCCAAACTGCAACCCCTTCTCGGTCAATAACGCCTCGGCGATGTAAAACAGGGCGTAATATGCCCGACCAGCGGCAACGTCGGTTTTTCCATGATCGAGCAGTAGTTCGGCGCTTTCAATGGTGTCAATTGCTTTATCGAGCAGTTTGCGCGTGTACTCGTTCATGCTGGCACGCCATCCTTTTGGATATTTCGAATGACTGGCATGACCGATTCCTGCCATTGAATTTCCTTGATGATCAAACGACTGACCGTTACATCATATTCAAGGGATAGATCACTGGCGAGTTGAGTGGAACGCCGTAGTTCGTCCCAATAATTCCTGTAATCCTTTAGCATGATCATCACGTCTACATCCGAGCCTGGACGATAATCACCACGAGCGTACGAACCGTACAGGTATACGTCTTTCAGCCTGTCCCCATAAATGCGGACAAGCCCCTCCTTCAATTCCTTCATCAGTTTCCTGATTCGCAGAGGCACTTTCCTGTTCATGACTTTATTTTACCCCATCGTCCCCGCACTTGACATTCCTTTAGATCACAATGCCCATCGCGGAGTCTCCCCTCGCGAAGTGTCGCCATGGCGCCATGCGACACACCCTGTGGGCAAATCCGACGATTCAAACTCTCAATTCGCATCCCGAATTTCCATTGTCGTATTTGGGAGTCGCGAAGCAGTCCGAAGGACAGAGGGGGTCCCGCCGTTCGTCTTCCCCTTTCTGCAAGTCGTGGACATCCCCATCCACCTCAATGACCAGCCCCGCCGAAGAGCAAGGATGAATTATGAAGGATGAATGATGAATTTTTGTCTCGTTTGCAGGGAAAACGCCCATCGCCGAGTCTCCCCTCGCGTAGCACCCTGTGGGCAAATCCGACGATTCAAACTCTCAATTTTCATCCCAAATTTCCCTTGTCGTATTTGGGGGAGATGTCCGAAGGACAGAGGGGGTTCCCGCCGTTCATCTTCCTCTTTCTGCAAGTCGTGGACATCGCCATCAACTTCAATGATCAGCCCTGCCGAAGAACAAGGATGAATTATGAAGGATGAAGGATGAATAATGCCGCGTTTGCAGGAAAATGCCCATCGCGGAGTCTCCCCCAAATTCGACGATTCAAACTCTCAATTTTCATCCCAAATTTTCATTGTCGCATTTGGGGGAGATGTCCGAAGGACAGAGGGGGTGAAAATGGACTCCCAGCCTATTCGCCCGCAATTCCACCCACAAGATTTTCTCGGCGGGAGTCATCTTGCGGCGCAGTTCTTTTGCGCGTTGTAGCTTTTCTTTGGTGACGTGTTGACCTGGAATGATGTTCTTGACTGGCATAACGAGATTTTACCCCTCTCCCGTCTCCCCCAAGGGGGAGAGGCTAAAACCATCCTGCAACAAAGCGACTCTCCGCAATGGACAGTCACCGCCGCTATCACTCAACAAGCCCCCTTCCCATTTGGGAAGGGCGGGGGGATAGGTCACCCCACACCCCGATCAATCACGCCAATCAGCGAGAGCTCCATCCCTTCCTCGTTTGGACTTGATTGTATCAACTTACGCAACTTCCGCTATAATTAAGATATGGAAATCGAGAAACTTCTCCAGTCACGAAAAGAGCAGATATTAACCCTTGCTCGCAAAAACGGAGCCTATGATGTGCGCGTATTTGGCTCGGTTGCCCGTGGCGAAGCGCGCCCAGACAGTGACATTGATTTCCTCGTAAAACTCGAAGCGGGACGCAGTTTGTTGGACTTGGCGCGTTTACTTCGTGAATTGCAGGCTTTGCTCGGTATACCAGTGGACGTTGTCACAGAAGCAGGGTTACGTCCGCGGATACGCCCGCAGGTGTTGAAGGATGCGCGTCCTCTATGAGAAGCGAGCGCGAACGATTGCTGGATATTCTCGAAGCTATTGAGCGGATCGAGAAATACGCAGCCGAAGGCAAAGCCGCCTTTGAAGCGGACGAACTCATCCAAAACTGGATGGTCAATCACATTTCAGTTATCGGTGAAGCGTGTCGTTCACTTTCCCCTGAATTCCAAGCCTATCATGCAAACGTCCCCTGGGCGGACATTATCGGCATGAGAAATATCCTTGTTCATCACTACTTCGGCATTGATGAAGACGCGGTTTGGTCGGTTGTAGAGAAAGATATTCCTGAGTTGAAGTTCAATATTGAAGCGATTTTGAAAACCCTGGACGAATGAAGCCAGGGTCTTTCTTTTGAATAGGGTGGAATTTCAGAACCAAGAGCAAACCCCTCTCCCGTCTACCACTCGCTGTCGCTCGGGTACGCGTCCCCTAAAAGGGAGAAGCTAAAACCATCTACACCCCAACCTTCCCGCGGACATGAACCTCCAATCTGCAAACGGACCAGCCCCCTTCCCTTTAGGGAAGGGCGGGGGGAAAGGTCAAACGGACACGCCGATCAATCACGCCAATCAGGGAGAGGTCCCAACCCAAACCCCTCTCCCGTCTCCCCCACGGGGGAGAAGCTAAGACATCCTCGAACAGAGTCACTCTTGGAAAGTCATCACAACCATCAACCGACCAGCCCCCTTCCCATTTGGGAAGGGCGGGGGGATAGGTCTCTCCCCTCCCTCCCCGCTTCCCTCTCCTCCCTCTCCCGTTTGGATTGACTCCTACAAACGTCGCGCTATTTTGTCAATAGTTTTCTCTGTCAAACGATTCCATATCATCCACCCTTGACTGTAAATCTTCATAATCGGAAAGTAAAGATTCGTAACGATCCTCGATTGCGCTGACCTCAGATTGAACAATATCTTGCAGGTAGTAATTCAATTCATCTCTTTTCATTTGAACGACAATCTTCACCATTTCAGATGGATCGACGAATCCCATTTGTCCGTCCCTACGGATTTTATATGTGCCGTTTGGCGTGCAATGCAATCCTGCTGGAATCTCTATTCTGAATAAAGATTTGTTCCTGATCACCTCAGTCAAAACTCGTATGGGTATTGCGGGTCTGCATTCTTTTGCGCGATTGACAATCCGACTTTTTTCTTTATCGGACACCACACATCCAACGGCTTTTCCTTTTTGTGCTCCGTCCAAACCCTGAATTTCATCCACACCGACCAGAATTACACCGCCCCCCGCGTTTGCAAATGCAACCAAATCTTCCGACGTTACAGATTCTGCCGTTCGCTTAAAGTCAAGTCCTGTGCTTTCCGGCTTCGACAATAATTTACTCGTTGAAGTTTGCAATAGATCAGTTTCGTTCTTTGCGCTTTGCTTTGAACGTGTATTAACTATCGAAGTTTTTTGAGCGGGCGGTTTCTTTTTCATGGCAATCTATCTCACTTCACCTCAACCACCTTCATTACCTCATCGCCAAAGTGATTGATGACCTTGACCGCAATCTTGCCCGTCTTCGGTTTCGGGAATGAACGAGATTTCGTAGAGTACAGCTCATTCCATAAATCCTCGTTGATATCTGCTTTCAAGGCTTTCTTCAATTTCTCAAAAGGCTTATCTGCGCCAAGAAAATACGCGTGTGTGACAAAGAACGCTTCGCCGTTGTAATTGGTGTCAATGAACCAGGCGGCGATGTCATGTTCAAGGTTGCCCGAACCGCTGGAACGTAATTCGCTTTTGACGGGGTCGTACACATCCAAGCCTAGCACTTCAACGACAATGCCATCCTTGTTTTCAGTCACCTTGAGTTCAGGTTCGCCGAAGGCAAGGAACAAGTTTCCCGAACCTGTCTTCTTCAATAAGTCGCCCATCGAAAGGTCGGGGTTGATCTTGACTTTCATGATCTGTAGGGACAAATTGGCAATTTGTCCTACCGAATGTGCAGAAGCATCGAATGAAGTTGCCGCCATAACCAGTAGATCGGCAAAGCGACTTGCCACATTTGCCGCGTCGCGGATGAAGTCATCGTCCACACTGCCGAATTCGGGACCGATGGCAACGGCGGCTTTCTTCAAACCGTCCTTTGTTTTGTATTCGCCGACCGCCTGCACTTCGGGACCGCTGGGCAGAATATCGAGATTGACGAACTCGACGCGCGCGCCTTTCTCGCCCGTTTGCACGCCCGCTCTCAATAAATTTTCGATGACGATGTTGACGAAGCGCTCGGTGCTGACCATCTCTTGTTCATCACTTACGCGGTGCGGACTGAGCGACTCGACCGTGAACGGACCCGCCACGCGCACGACCTTTTTGTTTTCAAGCGGTTTATCGTACAGCACTTCGTTATCGGCTTCTTCGTCGTTCGCCAGTGACTTCAAGGTAACGTGCGGCACGGTTTCGTATTCAAACCCCGCGCTGATACTTTTTTCATCCTTCAGTCTGTAGAAAGAATATTTCGCCGTCATCAGCCGCGTGCGCGCCAATGCCAATGCCACGCGTGAAGTATCAATCGTGATCCATCTTCTGCCCCAGCCCTCGGAGACGTACGCTGTTGTGCCGGAGCCGCAGGTGGGATCGAGTACGATGTCGCCTGGGTCGGTGGTCATTAAGAGACAGCGTTGGATGACTTTTGTCGCAGTTTGTACAACATATATTTTGTCGTCAGTAAAATTGCCAGTAGCAGTATCGTCCCATAAGTTAGTATATGGTTGCCAAGGAAAATCATCAGCGAACCTAACAAAGCGTATACTGTTTTCTGCTACATGAATACGATTTGCTTTTGCAAGTTTTTCTAATCCTTCAATTGTTGTTTTCCAATGATTGCCATTGCCACAATCATAAGTTTTACCTTTGTAGATAAACTTTCTTACAGTAGATAGTGACGAGCCTTGTGAAATTAAACTTGTTGGTTGATAAAGTCTTGCGCCTTCGGGAATAATTTCTTCTCCGCGTAGTTCGCGGGCTGTTGCTCCACGCATTTTCCCATCTGGTAATAATAACCACCGATAGCGTCCGCCTTCAAGACTTGTATCTTTTGAATAATAGAGTTGGCGATATTTGACGCCCTCGATATTTTTAGCAAACCAAATAAGATAGTCGCCATTTCTCGCCAATGTGCTGGTTTCAAAACCACTTGTGGTTACAAAACTGATTAGGCTTACAAAGTTACTGCTACCAAAAACTTCATCCATCACTTCCCGCACATGATGAACATTCTCATCGCTAATCTGCACGAAGCACGAACCGCTCTCGTTGAGCAGTTCGCGGGCGGCGATCAAGCGGTCTCGCAAATACGAAAGGTAGGAATGAATGCCCAATTCCCAGGTATCGCGAAAGGCTTTCACCTGTTCGGGCTGGCGAATGAAGTCTTCCACCTTGTTATTCTTCACGTCGCGATTTCGAGTCGAGACCTGCCAATTGCTCCCGAATTTGATTCCGTACGGCGGGTCAATGTAAACTGTCTGCACCTTGCCGCGCATGCCTTCTTTTTCGAGAAGCGAATTCATCACCAACAGCGAATCGCCCAGAATCATGCGGTTCTGCCAGTTGTCTTCGTGCTTGTAAAACTCCACCGCCTTTTGGAACTGGTCTTCGGCGGTCTCGCCAAAGAGAAGCATTTGCCTGTCGTCGGTCGCGCCCGTTTTCAGTCGGGCAATGAGCGCTTCAGGCGCGACGTGTTCCTGCACGTAGATCGGCACGGTCGGGACGCTGAATTCCGCGCCCGCTTCCTGCTTCCCGCTCCAAGTCAACTGCGGGTCGAGCGAAGGGTCGTAGGCGTAGGTTTTCTTCACAGGCTTTTTCTCGCGCCGCGACAGTCTCACCGATTCCTCCTGGGTGGGAATCCGCACGCGAGTCTTGTCGTGCTTATAGGAAGTCACGGGCGCGGCGGTGGTGGGGGCGGGTTTGGGAGTTTTCTTTTTGGGGGGCATTCAAAAATTCCTTCTTGAAAATCGGTCAAATCCAGTTATAATCAACTTGCCAGCGGACAAAAATCGGCTCCATGCCGTGAGATTACGAGACTACGGTCTACATAATCCTATATTCGCTGGTCAAAAGCGTTTCGATCGCTCATCCTGTCTCGCGAAAAGTAGCCGTATGGCTGCCTGCCCACCCTTCGAGGGTATGGGATAGCGAGGCGGGTTATTTTAAGGGCGATACACTTCCAGCCGTTTGATCTTCTTTGCAATCTTATCAAAAGCCTCCGAGTCATGCTGGGTGTCCCTGCGCATGATGGCGCCCGCCGCAAGGTCTGCCGCTTGAATAAGCGACTCGCTGTGTGAACTGCGGACAACAACGCGCCTGAATAAACGCGGCATGTGACGCTTGATCATGGCGCGGCGTAACTCTGTTCTCAAATCGGGCGTGGAGCCGAATTCATCAAGGATCAAGGTCGCGTTCTCCTGCAGTTCAGCGGGGATCATGCCAAGCAATTCGGTAATGAAATGCAGGTAAATTTCGAGGCTTCCCAAGGTCTCGAAAATTTTCGGCAACCTGGTTTTATCCACCGCAAGCGCCCAAACCTGAAAATCGGCTCGCGCCAACGCAGAAAATACTTCATTACGGATGACGCCGTCCGCCATTTTATGGAATTTGAATTCATGCGCTTCGTGCAGACCAAGCGACTGGCGCACTTCCGCCAGAGTTTGCCTGAGCGGGTCGGGAAATTGGGTGGATATAAAGACAGGCACAAAATAACGCGAAGCGCCTTTCTCAAAATTCAAACTGACGTCGCCCGCTTCATCGCCTGCAAAGATGAACGTGATCATGCGTTTTTTTCTTCCTGATGATCGAACAGCGTTCCCAACATGAGATTCTCGAACCCGCGCTCCATCCCCGCGCGGATCAGGTTCTGCGTTTCGTGGATGTCTTGGATTTCCAACATCGCCCACGTGCCATACTTTCCGCTGTTATTCACGGCGGGAATCCACATCTCGCGGGCGGTTTTTACCTTCAAGCCCTTCTTATCGTCCTTCTTGCCTGTGACTTCGATCAACAAGTTCAATACGTCATTGCGAGCCGCCGTTGGTCGAGTAGGCGTGTTCGTCGCCGTATCGAGACCAGGCGGCGAAGCAATCTCCTCCTGCCGCGCGGGGATTGCTTCGTCGCTCACTCCGTTCGCTCCTCGCAATGACGACATGTCGAGGACAACAATAAAATCAGGCAAATATTGCCTGCTCACGCCTTGATACTCATACGGAATCGAAAAGCCAAGATTTTGGTTCTTCACATACGCCAACACTTCGGGCATTTGCTCCAATCGCTTGGCGACGCCCTGCTCCCATTCGGCGGTATCCGCCACCACGTAATTGATGTGGCTCTTGGTCGTCTCGCGCACTTCCTTTGTGGTCAGGAAATCCACATAGCGCGTCGAGCCGAGCGTGTCATACGGGACGAAGATGGGCAGCAGGCGTTTCTCTTCTTGATGTTCGATATTTTCCTTGACGATTCCCTGCTGGATTTTGGTCAACGCGCCAGAGAAATATTCTCCAACGGAGAGATAACCAACCACCATGCGGTCTTTCAAACGCACATGATTTCGCACATACTCCCCGACGATCTTCTGCAACTGCGGGAACAGCCAATATTTTTCAACGCCGTCGCCATCGGTGTAATAACGCTTGAGCAAGGCTTGTGTCAGTCGCATCACCACTTCGCCTTCGCGCCGTTCTTTGATCTTCTCCAACGTCTCTTTGGTCTCTTCGCCGATCAAGCCTTCGGAAATCACTTCGGTTGGTTCGTTTTCGATGACTGTGCGCGATTCTTGGGTAAATTTCGCGGCAAGTTGCCGTTCATCCAATTCGTACCGATAGCCTTCCAACCGCGGGAAGGTGATTTCAAATTGCTCACGTTCCTCAATGGCATGAACACGGTGAACGACCTTTGGCGTCTGCGCGCTTGTTGTGCCTTCGGCTTTCAGGAAGTTGAACGGAACGCCATACACCTCAGCATATTCTGGCGTAAATTTTTCGACACCATCGGCATCCACGACTGGGGAATAATCCACCCGCCTCAATGCCCGACCAACCACCTGCTCACAAAGCAACTGGGTTGTAAAAGCCCTGACACCCAAAATGTGAGTGACAGTGTTTACATCCCAGCCTTCGGTCAACATCGAAACCGAAACCACACATTTTATATTTTCGCCCAACCTGCCAGGCTTACCCACCGTGTTCATTACTTCGCGTAAAAGTTCTTCATCCGTTGGTTCATCCCTGCCAGGAAATCGTCTGCGATATTCCTTGTGAAAGTCTGCAATTTCAACGGCAAATACCTTTTTGAAGGCTGGGTCAATCTGCTCGCCGCTTTCCAATTGCGCGCTGTCTATCAATAACGTGTTGGGGCGGTCGTAGAAATTCACGCCATCTTCGTTGCGGGGGATGTCGAGATTCCCTTTTTCAATGCGAATTTGCCCTCTGGGGCTGGCTGTTTCGCGCTCATAGCCTGCAATCCAGCGATATACCATTTCGGAAACGGTTGTGTTGTTGCACACCACGATCATCACAGGTGGCATCACGGCTGGATTGTCTCGCTTCTGCTTTTCGTATTCCCGAAAATATTTTTCGTAATTGCCATACAGCGAATGCAACGCCTCTTCCAATTTCGTTGGCAGGATGATGGTCGAAAGATCGTAATCACCTGTTTTCTTGCCTTTCTTGGGCAAATCTCCACTGACATATTCCCACAAATTGCGAAACTCTGGAACATCGCCATAAACGATGGTGTCTGAAGCAACAGGCAGTCGCGGAATTTTCACAATGCCGCATTCGAGCGCATCGAGAAGTGAGAAGTCATACACTGTCCATTGAAACAAAGTTCCTTCGGGATAGCCTGACCCGCGCAGGAAATACGGTGTGGCAGAAAGGTCAATGATGGCGTTGATGTTCTTCTTTTGCGAGAGGGCTTCCAGTCCGCTAATCCACACTCGCGCCGCCTTGTTGTTATCGTCGGCTTCTTTGCGTTCATCTATGCTCATGTTTTCGGCGCTTGGTTTCTCGCGATAACAGTGATGGGCTTCATCATTGATGACAAGCACGCGCGGCTTATTGAGCAGGCTCTTAAAAGCGCGGTTAATCATTGCGTTGGGCGATTCTTTTACTGCTTCGTCTTGGATCAAGCCTGTGGCTTTGAGCGTGCCTCCCATTTCAAGGCGCGGGTTTTCACGCAGCGCCAATTGATGGAAGTTCGTAATGAATACAACGGCTTGATGGAGCAATTCGAAATCCTGACGAGACACTATATCGCGCGCCAGATAGTAGTTTCTCGGATTCTCTGGCTTGAGTACATCCAGACGGTCTTTGATAGTTATGCCTGGCGTGATTATGGCGAATGCGTCCGTAAATCTTGTATCTTGCGGGTAACGAACCTTGTTTAAGGTGTGATAGGCAATAATCATTGCCATGACCACTGTTTTTCCTGAACCTGTAGCCATCTTGAATGCCAGTCGGTACAAACCAGGATTGGCTTCGGCATTGGATTTCCGCAATTCGTTGGGAATCCATGTTTCGCCAGCTTTTTCCGCAACTTCAGTAATAAACATCAGGGTTTCCAATGCTTCGATCTGGCAAAAGAAGAGTTTATTTTCTCGGTTTTCATCTCTCCAGTAATACAACAAATCTCGCGATGTCCTTGTAATTCCTGAATAGCCACTCTCTCGCCATTCTTTTATCTTTGCCCGAATCTTGTTGATAAATTCATTTTCGGTCTGAAGTTCACTGCCATACGCGCCCTCGGCTATATCCAATTCAAGTTGTCTTTCTTTGAGCCGTGCTCGTGGAACGGGAATGTAGAAACTGCTTGGACGACGAACTTCCAGAATTTCTTCTGAAATCCCGCGCTCGTCCGCCTTGAAGTGTCGAATAGGTTCAAAATACGGGGAATTGATAATCGGGTTATTCATTGAAAAAGATTATAACGTAATTATTTCACTACCCTCATCCCCGTGCGGGCTAACAGCAAAACAAACGGCCCCCTTGCGGGGGCAACAACTACTTCCTCTTCTTCAC
Source organism: Chloroflexota bacterium (assembly GCA_016866215.1). Taxonomy (GTDB): domain Bacteria; phylum Chloroflexota; class Anaerolineae; order Anaerolineales; family Villigracilaceae; genus Villigracilis. The sequence continues at coordinate 63,897 of VGNE01000008.1, forward strand.
ATCCTTCAACAACTTCTTCTCGTCTGAATTCAACTTGCGTTCCACTTTCCTCACATCCTCCGCAGGCGGCAGGGACTCTGGTTTGACTCCGCGCTCTATCAACATGTGTCGCACAGCTTGATTGTTTTCCACATGCTCATTGGAAATGGCGTTTTCCCCATTCAAGTCTTTTTCAAGAACGTTATGGCTGGTCAATTCGGTGGCGAAGTCTTTGGCTTTGATAGTCAACGTGGGTAAAAAGTCTGCCAGTGGTCGACTATCGGGTACGGCGAGTTTCTTCTTCATCTCTTGCGTGGAATACCCGCCAAAGAGCGCCGAATCGCCCCGTGAGCGGATGATGGCAAAACCGCGGTCATCTACACCGCGCTCGTAGATAATGCCCGATAATTTCTTTTCCGATTTCGAGAGTTTATCGCGTGCAGAAACCCTGCCTACATCTAATAGGCGTTGTTCGATGATTTCCTGCTTACGGGTTTGTACAGCAAAATAAGTTTGGGCAAAAGCGATTTCGTTCTTGGATGAGTCCCCGTTTTGGGCGATCAAGTAACAGGCATAGCGAGTGAGGGCAATATCGTCAATTTCACGCATCGAACCGCTTCCCAAGGCAACCATTTTGTTGACGTCAACAAAATGGTCGGCAACAGGAACCCCTGCGTTATCACAAGCGATTTTTGCTTTTTCGATGGCGTTCTTGAAATTGTCCCATTTGGCATAGCCTAATATCTCCTGCAAGTCGTGGATATCGCCATCGACTTCAATGACCAGCCCCGCCAAAGAGCAAGGATGAATTACGAAGGATGAAGGATGAATTCCCTGATCTTCCCCACCACCGCGGACAGGTACCTCATCACCTCATCATTCCCAAAGCGGACAATCCTCAATCCCATCTCACTCAACACCTTCTCCCGCCGTTCATCTTCCTCTTTCTGCAAGTCGTGGATGTCTCCGTCCACTTCCACAACCAACCCCGCTTTGTGACAGTAAAAATCGACAATGAATCCCAGAATGACCTGCTGCCTCCGAAAGTGGACTCCCAGCTTATTCGCCCGCAATTCTTCCCATAAGATTTTCTCGGCGGGAGTCATGCTCCAGCAGAGTCATTTATTCTGTGTTGAGAAATTCCTGCCAATCCAGCCCCAATTGACGAATGACCGCCCTCAACGTGCCGAGTTTCAAATCCTTTGCGCCCCAATTGGGTAACGGAGCGATCTTTCCATTCTTTGGATTGTGCCAAACACGATGAGAGCCTTTTCCGCGGCGCGGCAATTCCTCACAGCCAAGCGTTTTGAGTTTATTCGAGGCTTCGCGATATTTCATACGGCTAAAACAGTCTCAACCCAAAGAGGTGTATCTTCCTTCGCAGGCTGTAATGCGGACGGAAGGGGACGTTTCAACTGCCTGAAACCGTCCACAATCGCGGCGAGCGCATCATTCGCATTATGCAAGGCATCCTGCACATCTTCGCCCTCGGTGATCAACTCAGGCAAAAGCGGACAGGTGACTACATATCCGCCTTCGGGCTGTGGCTCTAAAACGAGAGGCAACTTATAAATTTGACCCATGGATTTCTCCTATTTTTTCTGGTCAAAGTATAGCACAGTCTAATCTATACTCACTGTGTCAAAACCAAATTCTTGATCCTCCCCACCACCGCGGACAGTCCTCTCACAACCTCATCATTCCCAAAGCGGACAATCTTCAGCCCCATTTCAGTCAACACCCTCTCCCGCCGTTCATCTTCCTCTTTCTGCAAGTCGTGGACATCGCCATCTACTTCAATGACCAACCCCGCCGAAGCGTAAGGATGAATTATGAAGGCTGAAGGATGAATAATGTCGTGTTTGCAGGAACATGCTTATCGCCGAGTTTCCCCCAAATCCGACGATTCAATTGCTCAATTCTCATCCCTAATTTTCATTGTCGTATTTGGGGGAGATGTCCGAAGGACAGAGGGGGTTCCCTCCCTCCCCGCTTCCCTCCCCTCCCTCCCCCGTTTGGATTGCATTGATTTCAGCAAGAATCACGGCTATACTTCACTAAATCATGAAATGTTCGCTGCTACACTACTTCATGTCTATATAGATCAATAAAGCTTCTTTGAAAAAAGGCGGTAGCATGCATAAATTCTTTGAATTCCTTCGCAGACTTTTCTCTCTCCGAAATATTGCGCCGCTACTTATTATCCTTGGGGCAATTATCGGCAGTCTTGGTCTCCAGCCATTTGGTATAACATTCACATCGAACCAGATTATTATGGCGCTACTTGCTTTTCTTGCAATTGACGCACTTGTAGAAAGATTAGAAATCCTCACTCGCGTTGAACAAGACATTCAGAATATCAAAAAGTCTCTGATTCCAAGATCGACATCAAATACATTCTTCAAAAAACGAGACTATCAAGGTCTTGAACACCTTATTGACGAAGCTCGTATTGAAATCTGGATTGCTGGAATTACATTGGACTCTATAACATCATTAGTAGATCGTTTGCGTGAAAAGGCAAAACAAGGTTGTAACATCCGCATCCTGGCACTCAGTCCCAACGGCATAGCATTACAAGAGATGGCTAAATATTTTGCTAGTAACCCTGACCTAGTTGGGACAAGAATCACAAGTAATCTGCGAGTCCTTGTCACAAACTTGAGACCACCAGTAAAGGGAGATATCCAAATAAAAGTTCTTGATAGAGTCTTCACTACAGGATATGCGATTTCAGACCCAAATAGCCAGAATGGACACATGTTAGTACAGTTTTATAATTATTGGGTTGGCGTCAAGAATTCTCCACTCTTTGAACTTTTCTGTGAGGAAGATAAATACTGGTATCCTCTTTACCTGCGACAATATGAAAGAGCCTGGGAACATGCAACGAAATTTGAGGATACCTTCCCAACGCGCTTGGATAATAGTAACTAAACGCCGACAACTCGCTTAACTTTTTCAACCACCTTCGACACCGACGCCTTCAACTCATGTTCTTTAATTCTGACCACCTTCCACCCCTGCCTTCTCAATTGCCTTGAAACTCGTTTATCTCTAGCGATATTTGTTTCTATCTTGTTCTTCCAAAAACTTCTATGTGTTTTCGACAACCTTTTGCATTTACACCCGTGCCAAAAACAACCGTCTACAAAGATTACTGTCTTCTTATCGTCAAAGACAAAATCGGGTTTTCCCGCTAAATCTTTTGCGTTCATTCTCCAACCCGAAATTCTCGCAGACGCTAATCCTGCTCGCAACCGCCGTTCGGTAGAGTGAGTATTCTTGCTATGGATGGCAGACATGATCTCAGAACGTTTTTCTTTAGAGAATGTGTCCGTCATACAACCTCAAATTTATTGCCGTACTACAAAACCACCTGGAAATAACTTGGATATCTTCTGTAATGACGTGCGTACTCTCGCAACATTTCAAGCGATTTTTGATTATCAGTATGTAGCCTGAAAGGTAATTTTTCGTGCAAAGCTTCAAAATCGGCGGCGGGTAGTTTACTGTCAATTTCTAATCGTTCTTTTGCCGACAAAGCAGGGATATTGATGTGCCTTACATCTCGCCAAGAATCTGGAAGATACTCCCATTTGTTTTTCATGTTTTTTCTGAAATCGTCTTCTTCAGATTTAATTGTCAATCTTATTGTTGCGGTTAGCATGATATGGTCGCTATCCTGATACGAGAATTGCGACAAAAGAACAGGGGTAATTCTATGATCCTTGCTTGTTCCTTTTTCGGCGGCAATTTCAATTGCTCCACTCAGAATTGAAGGCAATCGTCTTACTATCATATCTTCAGCAGTCGCGTCGGGTAGCAGATACTCGCCAATTTGTTCTCTAAGATTCGTTAATCGCCTAGCAAGGAGATCTTCTTGAGTTTCTCCCCTTTGCGCTTCGCCCAAAGTTGCTGGATTGGCATTCAGTGTTATTTTCACAACATCGTTAGGCGAAAGCTTATCAAGCAAAGTCTCAAATTCGATTAATTGTTCCCGCCTTTTTGGGGAGGCGTAATCTAGCCAAATCACAAGGCATTTATCCATTAAGGAGTTTTCGTCTACAAAATTTTCAAAATCAACGACAAAATCGCTTATCGTTCTTGGTATACAAGTTACACAAGACGGTCTTTGATTAAATTTTTGTCTTTGGTAAATGATTTCGTCTTCTTCGAAAGAATAAAGGTTGGTAATTCCAAGTTCCTGATGAAACAACTTATGATCCTCTAGTTGAGGACCGCCCATAGATACATAAGCAAAAGTTGACGGTTTATATGCATCTATCTTTTCTACAAGTTCAACAAATAGCAGTCTTTCAACATGCTTATTAGGGCGAAGTTGATATGTAACATTACCGCCGCTCATTTGCTTTTCCTCGCTTTACTTAATGCCTCGTCAAAACTTCTTTCGCCAACCTCCGATGGCGCAACCTCTGGGTCGCCAAAGAAATACTCAGAAAGAGTTTCGATTTCAGACGATGGCTTATAGAAGGCTATTCGTTTTTTAGTGGTAGTTCTTGGAGGCTCTGGCAAGTCAGGCACAAATTTTTGCTCGTCTTCTTGCGAACCTCTAACCTTGCTCCATTTTTTCACACTTTTCACAATGTCGGACGGTTCAGCAAGTTCCATCTTCTTAAAATTGTCAGCCGTGCCTTCTTCGTTGCCCTTCCATTTGTTTGTAAAGTTTGTGAACTGTTTCAATCCGTCCATCATTCGATCTAACGCTTTTTCGTATACATCGGAGTTGGTGTCTATATTGCGCTTGGTTGTCCCTAAAGGCAAACTTAGCGAGTTAGTGCTTGAAAATTTAACAACTCCCGCAACGGCTATGAATTGAGTATGGTATTTGGGAACATCTCTTATCCCCCATCCAGTCAACCTCGATTTATCTCGATAAAGTACTACCCGATCATTGCATATTACAGTCCATCCAGCATTTTCGCTTTTTCGAGTGGGCTTATCTTTTTCCTCTTCCTCTTCTTTCTCAATTTCATTCGTTGAAGCCAATTCCCGATAAAAACCAACCACCATTTCTATAGAAACATCCTTGATTTTCGCCTTGTAAACATAAGGCTGAATTTGATTGGGTAAATCAAAATCCTTATGGAAGAGCAATCGGAAATCGGACAAAGAGACTTCTGTGCCGTTCAGAAAAACCGTAAATCCTTTCATCAGAATGACTGCGAAAAAACGACCGATGTCTTCTCGCAATTCCTTCTCGAAATTCTTACCAACAAACTGCCTTGAAATGTTTTCATGCAATTCGTTCACTACGATACGCGTTCCGTCGCTTTCCAAACCGTCTTGTGTATCGGTTAGAGGCAACTCCCAATCTTCATCATTGGATAACCAAGATGGAAGAATATCAACATAATATGAATATGGTTTATGTCTTGATGTAACTCGAGCTTTTGTCCCCATTTTAAATATGGCACGTTTCATCCCAATTCCATACATACCTACGGTTGGGATGTCTTTGTCTTGCCTTAAGTCCGCTCTCCCAAGTCGGAAGGCGCTTTCTTCTGCAATGCTTTTAGGAATGCCACCGCAATTATCCTCAATAGAAAAAATCTTGTCCGTAATCGTAATTTTCGCCCAAAAACTTTCGTAAGGCTTTTGTTTATTCTTTGGCGGATGAATTCGTTGATGGCGCAAAATTCCATCAACGCAATTATCTAGCAGATCTAAAATCGCATCCTTTAGTTCAATATCTCTCGTAAGCATAGAGACAAAGAACGTTTTGCTCGGATAAGCTGAAGCACTCATTTAGCCTCCTAGAAACTTGATTGCAAGAATCGGTTTATGGGATTTTCTTTATAATCACTCGAAGTATTGCCTCAGCCAATATCGGACTTACACTATTCCCGATTTGTCTAAAGCTATGCCATTTCGATGGCGCAAATTGAAACCAGTCTGGAAAGCCTTGTAATCTAGCTGCTTCTCTTGGAGTAATAACTCGATGTGCTATTGGATGAATCGGGCGAACCGCTTGATAACTTCCTTTGTCTGTGCCAGTTCCCGCCCGAAGAGTCGGGCACAGTCCGTTCGGTATCAATCTGACAGACCTTGATACAGAATCGGTTTGTCCAGGCTTCAATGCCTTGTATCGTTTGTAAACTTCGGTAGAGTGACGTGTACCGAAATTACCAGAAATCAAACCTTCTTCTTTGTATTTTCGGACGGCTTCTTCGTCTCCCATACCTTCGGGAATATTTCCATCTACATACTTTTTGAAGTAAGGATTCGATAAAGGCTTTACAAGTCGCCAACTATCCTCTTCACTGAGCCACTCACTATTAATTCGTGTCGGCAGTCCTTGAAGAGCCTTAGCAACCGTAGTAACTTCAGCAACTTTCTGTTTTTCAAAGCCTTCTTTCGTCAATTCGGATATGCTGTCGCGGCGATAACCAATAAAGAAAACACGCTCACGGCTTGTCGGAGCGCCGAAATCCGAAGCCTTGAATTTAATTGGGTCGAGAACTTCGTAGTCGTCTTTCACTTGCTTTAGCGCACTCTTACGTATCGCGTCGTATTGTTCGCCTAAAATACCGAGCACGTTTTCAGCGACAAAAAATCTAGGTTTGCATTCTTTGACAAGTTTGAAAAACTTTACGAATAAATCGTTTCTTGGGTCGAGATGATTTCGACTTCCGATGACGCTAAATCCTTGACACGGAGGACCGCCGATTAAGCCGTCCAACTCTCCTTCGGCTAATCCCGCCTCCTTCATTAATTTTTTACCGCTCAATTTTGCAATGTCGGTATTCAAATGCTTGTATTTCGGAAAGTTGATTTCATGAGCCTTCATGGCGTGTTTGTCCCACTCTACTGCAAGTGCCAAGTCGAAACCAGCGCGAATTGCGCCCAGGCTCAACCCGCCTACGCCAGCGTACAAATCGATAACTTTAGGCTTCGAGTTACTTTTCATGGCTTTCCCATATTTTACCTTATTAGGCAAACGGTTTTATGGTAGCTTGCTACCAGACTGCACCCGCCCCTCGAAACAGAATCAACTTCCCCCGTCGAATGAGGCAGGGTTTTTCATCCTAAAAACAATCATCGGGTAAAATACCGCCACCATGTCAAACGAAACCACACAAGTTATTTACTCAATGAATCGGGTCGGCAAGATCGTCCCACCGAACAAACAAATTCTGCGCGACATCTCGCTCGGCTTCTACCTCGGCGCCAAGATCGGCGTGCTCGGTCTCAACGGCGCGGGCAAATCCACCTTGCTGCGCATCATGGCAGGCGTGGACAAAGACTACATCGGCGAGATCTCCCGCGCAGCGTCCAAAGGCTACACCGTCGGCTTGCTCGAGCAGGAACCGGTACTCGACGAAAGCAAGACCGTGATGGAAGTCGTCAAAGAGGCGGTCGCGCCCATCGTCGAAATGCTGGCGCGCTTCGATGAGGTCAACGCCAAGTTCGCCGAACCCGACGCCGACTTACCCTTCGGGTACGATGTCGACGCCCTCGTCGCCGAGCAAGCCAAACTGCAGGAGGGACTCGACAAGCACGACGCCTGGAACCTCGAAAGCCGCCTCGAACTCGCCATGGACGCCCTGCGCTGTCCGCCGTCGGATACGCCCATCAACGTCTGCTCTGGTGGAGAAAAGCGCCGCGTCGCGCTTACCCGACTCCTGCTCACCGAACCCGACATTCTCCTGCTCGACGAACCCACCAACCACCTCGACGCCGAGTCCGTGGCGTGGCTCGAACATCACCTGCGCGACTACAAAGGCACCGTTATCGCCGTCACCCACGACCGCTACTTCCTCGACAACGTTGCAGGCTGGATCCTCGAACTCGACCGCGGCTACGGCATCCCCTACAAGGGCAACTACTCCTCCTGGCTCGAACAAAAACAGCAACGCCTCGCGTTGGAAGAAAAATCCGAATCCAAACGACAAAAAACACTGGAACGCGAACTCGAATGGATTCGCATGTCGCCCAAGGCGCGTCAATCCAAAGGACAAGCCCGCGTCACTGCCTACGAAAAATTATTGAGTCAAGAAGCCGAAGCCCGCCGTGAAGAACTGGAAATTTACATCCCGCCTGGACCGCGCCTCGGTGACGTCGTTTTTGAATTTGACAAAGTCACCAAGTCTTACGCCAGCCCCGTCAGCAATGGTGACGGGGGCGACCGCCTCATTCTTGACGAGTTTTCTGCTTCTGTTCCCCCAGGCTCTATCGTCGGGATAGTGGGTCCCAACGGCGCAGGCAAGACCACCCTGCTCAAGATGATCACAGGACAAGAAAAACCCGACAGCGGCACGGTCAAGATCGGCGAGACCGTCAAACTCTCGTACGTGGACCAGAACCGCACCCTCGACCCCGAGAAGACCGTCTACGAAGAAATCTCGCAAGGCGCCGACTTCCTCGAATTGGGTAAGAGAAAAATCAACGCCCGCGCCTACTGCGCCTCGTTCAACTTCCAAGGCTCCGACCAGCAGAAGAAGGTTGGCATCCTCTCAGGCGGCGAGCGCAACCGCGTGCATCTCGCCAAGACCCTCACCGAAGGCGCCAACGTCATCCTGCTCGACGAACCCACCAACGACCTCGACGTCAACACCCTGCGCGCCCTCGAAGAAGCCATCGAAGAATTTGCAGGCGTCGCCCTCGTCGTCAGCCACGACCGCTGGTTCCTCGACCGCATCTGCACCCACCTCATCGTGTTTGAGGGTGATTCGGTTGCGAAAATGTACATCGGTAACTGGTCCGATTACGAAACCATGATGGAAGAAAAATTTGGGAAAGACCTCACCCCGCATCGAGTGAAATATAGAACGTTGAAGAGATAAAACCTACCCCGTCACACCTGCACCAACCGCAGGTGCGGTGTTGCGAGGAGGGCGCTCTCCCCGACGAAGCAATCCCCGACTCGATGAAGGGATTGCTTCTCGAAGACTCGCAATGACGAAAAATCATCATGCTCACCAAAAAACGCACCCTCCTGATTTCCTCATTTCTTCTCCTGCCGATCATGTTGATCTGGTTCCAGATCACATCCACCTACCTCGGCGCCAAATGGGGGTACATCATCGGACTGGTCGGCTACTGGACTTATTGTCTCTTCACTGCCTGGCTCATGGCTGGCTTCGACTGGACTTATTTCAAAAGCGCATGGAATGGACAAAGCGAGAATAAATATGCCAAATGGATTTTTCTGGCGGCGTTCATTCCCGTCATTCCCACCCTCTTCATTTCTTTCCTATATCCCCTCGCCAATCTGACTCTCGCAACTTTGGCATTGGCTGTCTTCACGTCCGTCGTGAACGGTCCAATTGAAGAATTCTATTGGCGCGGCTTGTACCTCCTCGAATATCGCGATAACAGATGGATTGGTTTCTTTCTATCCACGTTGTTGTTCGGTCTATGGCATTTCGCGGTCTGGTTTGCCAAAGGCGTGCATTACAACGGCGGTGTCCTTCCACTCGTTGGCGGCGCGTATGTGCTGGGATTGCTCTGGGCATGGGTCACGCGCTCGACGGGCAACTTCCGCGCCGCGGCATTCGCTCACATGGCGCTCAATCTCTTCGCCCTCACGGGTCTCTTTGTGGATAACGGGTTCTAATTCGTAATGAACGTCGGCAACTGGTCCGATTACAAAACGATGATGCAGGAGAAATTCGGGAAAGATTTAACTCCGCACAGAGTCAAATACCGAACAATGAAACGGTAACGCGAGATTTATCTCGCAACTGCAAAGGCGACATGTTGCAGATTAACAATTAAACCGAGCAATAAGAAAACCTTAATGCGAATTACGCGAATGTGCGAATGACACGAATTTTCGCGTAATTCGCTCAATTCGTGTCATTCGCGTTAAAAAAACGCAATTAGGGAATGCTAGATTATTTAGCTAAGATGCAAAATGTCGCGGTACACACATCGGCAACGGGTCCGATTACGAATCCATGATGGAAGAGAAGTTTGGCAAGGATTTGACTCCGCATTGAGTCAAATACCGCACGTTGAAGAGATAACAAAACTCGTGTCATTGCGAGACGGCGTTCGTCCGTCGAAGCAATCTCCCCGCCACTGGGGATTGCTCACCTGCACTTGCGGCGCAGGTGCAAGTGTCGCAACAAGCGCTCGCAATGACATCAAATAAGTTTTTTCAACACATCCATGATCTCCCCAAACTCGATATCCCTCGCGTAAAAATTTTCCCCCGAATACAACCGCCAGCGTTGAAGCATGATTTCATCCTCTCGAATTGCCGCCATGATGTTTTCCTTATCTTCCAACGCCACAAGCGAGCCTCTGTGTTGCGCTGTGGCATTCAAAGCCGCCGCAAATAACTTTCTGTTTATCTTTTGCCTCTCCGCGATGATATACACATCGTAAAAATCCCTCAAGCGGGTATTGAGAACGCCCCTGCGTAAAATCGTTTCCACCTTCTCCGCCAGCATTGTTTCAATGTTATACGCCCAAATCCCGATAACCCTGTCTTCAAAACTTGACTGAAAGGCATATCGAACTGCGCCTGGGGTCATCACATCGCCTGTCGTAATGTCGAATTTCAAGGGTGTATTGATTGACTCGTACCTTGCAATGATCGCCGCCCGAAAGCCGCCATACTCATCGTCATCTCGAATGGGTTCGATGGTGTCCAGCGTAAAAGTTGTATCATCACTTAACTGCATGGAACAAATATCCAATAAGGCGGAGCGCAATGATTCTTCTGAAAGAGGGAAGCCCAAAACGGTCGCGTCCATGTCCATGGTGGTACGGCTGTCAATTCCCACCAGCGAAGCGATCAACATCCCGCCTTTGAGAACAAACTTGTCTTTGTATCGTGATTGAGAGATTCTTTCGAGCAAACGCTCCAGCATGAAATTTTGCAAGACCGATTGGGCAGATACGTGATTCTTCAAAGCCAAATTTTTTATCCGCGCCTTGAACTGCATGGCTTTGCTCATAAAAGAACCTCGATATATTGCCTGACGATTTTCTGGATATGGAATCTCTTTGCATATTCGTAGAGCAAATTGATGTTTTTGTCTTTTCCCGCCGCATATCGTTTCAGGGCGTTGTTCACATATTGAACGTCCATTTGATTCCTGCTTCGCAGGATGTCGCAGATTGTCCGTTCGAGATTCGTGACTCGAATTTCATTTCCGTGCGGCGATTGCATTGCAGCGACTCCAAGATCAAGTAGTTTTCGATTGACATAATAAATTTTATGTCCGCTCTCGTTCAGCAAAGACGAATGGTATCCGCTCGGCACAGTGACCGAATACCGCAGCGGCGTCCTGTCCGTCAGATCATGCAGGAAGAGGGCGGTTTCGTGCGAGAAAACAGATGATTTGTATTTGGATTGGAAAATGAGCATTTCATCTTCCATCGTGGACGGCGTTTTATACACTCCCCTGGATACCCGTTCGATCTCCCCGCTCTGTTCCAGGAGCGACAGGTAGACTCTGGGAATGTGAAATTGAGCCAGGTCGGATGTCAAAAGGATTCCGTTCTGGTTTTTTATTGCATTCCTCAGCCTTTCCAAGTGGCGTGATTTGTTTTTTACAACCATACTTATATTATACATAAAGTGAGTGTTTTTGTACATGCGATCTTTATCGCGGACTCGACCGCATCAGCGCCCGCCTCATCGTCTGCGAAGGGGATTCGCAAGCCAAAATGTACACCGGCAATTGGTCCGATTACGAAACGATGATGAAGGAGAAATTCGGGAAGGATTTGGCTCCGCATCGGGTGAAATACAGGACGCTGAAGAGATAACCATCATTCCGTCATTGCGAGCCGCCGCTCTTGCTCTTTGGCGGCGAAGCAATCCCTTGATTGTGTAGGAGATTGCTTCAGGCGAAGAGCAAGTGCGCCCTCGCAATGACATGGCTGGCAACCGGCCCGGTCACGAAACTGTAATGATGGGGAAATTCGGGCAGCGAGGCGGCGCGCCCCTTGAAAGCGATCCCTTACATAACTGTCAATTGATTTCAAGCCGGCGCGGGGATGGGAAAGGTATAATGACTCATCGTCAATTTCAGAAATGGATATTCGACAAGTCGTTCGCCCGTTTTCTCCCGCTTCAACCTGGAAAAGGATCGAACCAAAAAGGAATCGCTGATGAACCCGAAACTCATCAGGTCGTTCGTTCTTATACTTGCCCTGCTCATCTGCCTGCTCGCAATTGCGGCGGGGATATGGATGTATTCCACGGGCATGGGAATGCCGTTTGATGTTGCCAGCCCTCCGCCGGTGATTCGGATCGCACAACCCGCCGACGGCTCGCTTGTCGCGTCCGGTCAGGGCATCGCTCTGGCGGCAGAGGCAATTGCGGATGGCGGTTTGTCGCGCGTGGATTTTCTGGTGGATGGGCAGGTCGCACAACAGTATGTTCCAACATCGGCGGAAATAAAATTCGATACGCCGGTTTTCATCTGGTTTGGAGTCCGCCCGGGATGGCATACGCTTTCAGTTGTGGCGTATGACATGGCGGGTCGCGCCAGCCCCGAGGTCAGTGTGCGTGTTGGAGTCACTGCCGATCTTGGAAGTGGAATCCCCGGGGGTGAGGCAATGCCCAATGGTGAGGACCAGCCCCAAGTCCCGGAGGGAGGCGATGATGGGGCGGGGAATCCGCCTGGAGATGTCAATCCGCCCGTCGCGCCGCAGGATCCGAATCAACCCAATCAGGATCAACCAAACCAAAATCAACCGGGGGATCAAGCGCCTCCCGCCGGGGAGAACCTGCCTGAGCTGCCTCCGCCGCCGCAAGATAACCCGCCGGAGATCGTCAGTTTCAGGATGGCTTCGAGCGTCAACGCGGACGGGGTTGTGTCGCTTTCCGGTTTTGCCGAAGGGACGGACGACCTGGGGTTGCAAAGGTTGGTTTTGAACTGGCAGGGCGCGGATGTCGGTGAGGTCAGCGTGATTTGCGGCGGGGCGATGGCTTGCCAGATTCAACACGACGCGGCTCTGACTCCGGGTGAGTGGATCTTCAGCGCCCAGGCTTTCGATTTAAGCGGACAGGCTTCGCTGCCGTCCGTGCGGGTTGTGCAGGTGCTGGAGCATGACGCCCTGCCGCCCGCCGTCGCCGATGATGCGCTGGATGGCTGGGCGCTCTCCGATTGGTTTGCCGATCACTGGGACGATATCAACGTCAATGTCGAACTTGAACCCGGCTTCGACCTGGGCGACCTTTGGCGTCAATTGCCGGGGAACGGCGTGGACGCGCAGGCAAGCGGTCAGTGCCTGACGTATTTTGTCGAGCCGTTCGTTGACGGCATCCGTCACACATTGACGGTGGATTGCGACCTGCGAACCGAAGGGGCGGATGAATTCCTTATGCCGCTCGTCAGCAAGGAACTGCCGAATACAAACATTCCCAGTATCCAATTGCGCGTCCCCGAATGGGTGGATCGCGCGCGCGTCCGTATCGCCGCAGGAGAGACCTTTACCTGGCTGGACGATGACGTGACATGCGACACACCTTATCATTACCGGGTGAGCGTTGTCCGCATGGTTGAAAGCGCCAACGGGTATTCGAGCCGCGCCACATTGGGAAGCGCGGAGACGGATGTTTCCACACCGCCCTGCTTCCCCGGCGCGATGGGCGATGTCAATTTACGAAGTGAGAGAGCCGGGAACGGCGCGCGCATATCATGGAACCTGAACGGAGGGAACATCTGGCCGCCCGACCTGCCGCCCGAAGGCGTTACGTTCACTCTCGCGCGCTTTGATTTGGATACGCAACAATCCGAAATCCTTTACCGGGAAAACCTTTCCGCGCAGGTTTTGCAGGCGGGGGGCGAATACTCGGCTGCCGACAATAACTTGAAATGCGGCAATCGCTACGAATACATGCTGACCGGCATCGCCGCGGACGCCGACTTCGGGCTCGTTTCGCCGGGATGGTTGCTGCGCGCGCATACCCCCGCGCCGGAACTGCCCTGCCCGCCGGGAGGGTTGGGCGAGATCAGCCTGAGAACACAACATTTTTGGATCCACGATGGCTTGCTGGCGGCGCGTATCTTCATGCAAATCCCTGCGGGCTTCAACTGGCCCCAGGGGGAGCGGGTCGAGTTGAGGATTCTCAGCCAGCGGCAGGGAGATAACGACTGCGACGGTCCGCCGTGCAATCCGTTTTGGGAGTTGGTGGAAATCATCCCAATCAACGCGCAGATTCAAGCGCAAGGCTTGAATTATGAGGGCGTAGATCACGACGCCGACACGGGAGGCGCCACATACATTTATCGCCTCGCTTTGTTCGTGAACAACGTCGAAGCGCAAAGCGGGCGGAACTTTACCTTGACCATGCCGAAGGCGCCCCCGCCCCCGCCGGATATTCTGCGGGTCACGGCGACGAATAACTGCCCCGGCGGCGCTCCGCGCTGTGTGATCGTGGAGTGGGCGCCCTACGAAGGACCGGACGCGGACAACGAGTTTTACGCCCAAGCCGCGCGCATCTACGTCGAGCGCGTGGTCGGCGCGTTGGATACCGAGCGATTCCTGGTCGAGTTGGGCGATACCCGCTTCGTGGATACCAGCCCCTACATGGCGGAGCATCGCCTCGCCGACGGTTCCATCCGGCGGGTTTGCAGTTACTCGGTCACCTATCGCATGATCGCCTTCGACGCGGACGGTCACAGTTTCGGCGCGTCCCCGATCACGATTCAAACGCCGGAGTGCAACGCTCCCTGGAACGTGGTCGGCGAAGCGAATTGAGGAGATGAAGATGAAATACAAACCGCTTCTCCTCGCTTTTTTGTTGACGGCTTTACTGGCTGGCTGTACGTTGCCCTCGTCCGCCGAAGGTTCGAGCCTGATTCTTTCCGAGCCTGTGGACGGCGCGACCTATCAAGTCGGCGATATGGTGCAGGCGCGTTCGCAAATCGTTTCATCGGACGGAGCCGCGCAGGTTGACCTGCTTGTCAACGGAGAGATTGTCCGCAGCGACTCGCCGTCGCCGGTTGTGCATCAGGGGAATTTGTTACAGCCCTGGAAGCCCGAACAAGCCGGGACGTACACGTTGCAGACTCAAATGACCACGACCTCCGGCGCGAAGGTCCAATCACAAAGCGTGACGATCCAAGTCGGCGGAGTCACCGAGCCGCTTGCGCCGCCAACCACTGTCACGGTTCCGCCCATCGCCACAACGCCGCCCACGTCCACTTTTACGCCCACGCCAACGTTCACGGCAACATTCACGTCAACGCCGGCGCCCCCAACCACTGTCACGGTTCCGCCCATCGCCACAACGCCGCCCACGTCCACTTTTACGCCCACGCCAACGTTCACGGCAACATTCACGTCAACGCCGGCGCCCCCAACCGTGACGGCGTTTCAGGACGCCAATTGCCGCTTCGGTCCCGGAAGCGCGTACAACATCACCGGCTCTTTGCTGAACGGGGAATCCGCGCCGATTGTGGGCCGCAACGCAGAGACGACCTGGTGGGTGATCCAAACCAAATCGGGCGCGACCTGCTGGATTTGGGATGGAACCGTTTCCGTCAGCGGGGATACCAGCCGGGTGCCGGTGATCGCTCCGCCGCCCACGCCGACTTTCACCCCGGAAGTCACGCCTCTTTCCGCGCCCGCGCCAATCGCTCCCAGCGGAGAGTTGACCTGCCGTTCATCCGTATTCCTTGAATGGAGCGCGGTCAGCCACCCGAACGGGATTGACCATTACGAGTGGCAGGTGACCGGTCCCGGCGGGACGCAAAGCGGGAGCGCCAATAACACCAAGGTCGAGTTCTTCGTCAGTTGCAGTTCTTCGTACACCTGGCAGGTGCGCGCCGTGGATGGCGACGGCAATGCCGGTCCCTACTCGGATGCGATGAGTTTCCAGATCAAATGATCCTGTGAGGTCTGTGACCTCACAGGAGCGATACCGTCTACAACGCCGTTCCGCAGTGCGGGCAGTTCTTCCAATCGTTCTGCACCGGCTTGCCGCAGTTAGGGCAGGACCGCGTTGGAGCGGGCAGGTTCGGCTTGATCGCCAGGCTGACCGCTCCCCAGATGACCAGGAAGAGCAATCCGAGGGGGACGATCCAAATCAACAACATCCCGAGTCCCATCCAGAGTCCGCCAAAGGGGGAAAAGCCGCCCATCATGCCGCCATTCATCATGCCGTAGCCGCCGGAATTCGAGCGGAAGGCGAAGGGCAGGGCGAAGAGAAGCGCCAGCAGGACCACTGTGCCGACGATCCATAACCAGTTGTTTTTCATTTTGATATCTCCTTTTTTCGATCTTCATCATACGCCGGGATTGTAAAGATTGAGTAAAGGCGTGGGAAACGTTCGATAAAGGAGTCTGTCGAACCCTTCGCCGTCTCCGGCGAAGGGAGCAATTAAAAGGCGCGGCAAGGCGGGGTAAAATCACGTCGGCGCTCTCCGTTTGGGTTGCCGATTCGAAAAAGGATTTTCACCATGAACGACAGACCTTTCGATCAGATGGGCGGGGATATAACGCTGGATAAGATCTATGGGGACGTCCAAAATATCTCAAGACTCTTTTCCCTATTCATCGCCCTGACGGTGGTCGGTATCGTCGCAGGCATATTCATCGTCCTCACGACGAACAATATGACCGCCGCCCTGCTCCTCGGGCTTGGGCTCTTTCCGGCGCTCCTTTCGTGGCGTCTTATGCGGGCGAAGCGGTTCGAAGCCGCCGCCGGTTCCCTGGCTGTCTTTTTCATCCTGTTGAACACGCTTCTTTCCACGATGGGACTGGGCATCCACAGCATCAATAACATTGCTTTTCCGGTCGTTCTGATCATCGGAAGCCTGGTCGTAAACAGGCGCGTCATGTTCCTCCTGACGACCCTGACCGTGCTTTGCCTCGGCTGGCTTGTGTTTGGAGAACTCAACGGCTGGTACACGGTCGGGGTTCTGGAGCGAAGCGTTCCCGGCGATTTCCTTTCTGCGTCCCTGATCGTTATCGTCACCGCCATCATGGCATATCGCCTGACCGACTCGCTGTTCAAAGGATTTCACCGTCTCAACGCCGAGATCGAGGAGAGAAACAAGCTGGAGGAAAGTTTGCGGCAACAGGAGGCGGTCCTCAAAGCGGTGTCCTACTTCGGGGAGGAATTCCTGAAATCGCCCGACTGGCGCTCTCATATTGATGACGTCCTCGAACACCTTGGAAAAGCCCTCAACGTGACCCATGCCTATATCTTCGAAGACCACCTCAGCCCGCAGGGCGAGCCGGTCACTTCCATGCGCTTCGAATGGACAAAAGAAGGCTTTCCCAGCGACCTGGACCTGCCGGTTTATCAGAATTCCCCAATCCATCAGGAGGGATTCGAAGAACAGGTCAAATTGTTGAGCCGGGGGGAGATTCGCGTCGGAACCTTATCCACGTTCAATCCGATCGAGAAGGCGATCTTCGCGGAACAGGGCGTGAAGGCGATCCTGGAAGTGCCGGTCTTTGTCAGTGCCAGGGAATGGGGCGCGATCGGTTTCGACGATTTCGAGAAGGAACGGCAGTGGCGAACGCCGGAAATGGACGCGCTCAAGATCGCGGCGGGAATCCTCGGCGCGGCGATCCAGCGCGAGAAATCCGATTCAGCCGTCCAGGTGTCGGAGCGCAACTATCGTCAAGCCATCGAAGCGGCGGGAGCGATCCCCTATTACCGCGACTACATCGAACGTCGGTACACGTTCATGGGGGAGGGGATCGCCAGTATGACCGGCTATTCCGCCGCTGAAATCACGCCGCAGATCTGGGACCGATTATTTTTGGAGGGATTTCCGCGCGGAAGCATGGCGCATCTGACCTACGCGGAGACGGACCGACTGACCGAGGAGGGGCGTCTTCATCACTGGGAATGCGATTACCGCATCCTCGACCGGCACGGGCGCGAACGCTGGGTCGCCGATTCATGCATCCAAATCGTTGACAACAAGGGCGCGCGGATCGGCGTGGTCGGGATCTTGCAGGATATAACGGAGAGAAAGACCATCGAGGTCAACTTGCGCAAGCGCGAGTCCATGCTGGAGGCGGTCACCTTCTCCGCCGAACAGTTTTTGGCGTCTGCGGACTGGAGGGAAAGAATAAACGTCGTTTTGGAAAGGCTGGGGACGGAGTTCAACGCTTCCCACGCTTATCTATTCGAAAGACATCCGGGCTCGGAAGGTAAACTCCTCAACTCGATGAAATACGAATGGACGGCGCCCGGGCGGGTATCCGACCTGGACTCGGCGGAATTTCAAAACATGCCGCCGCGCGCCACGGGGTTCGACCGCCTCTACGATATTCTCGACAGCGGCGAACCGCTGGTGGGAAGCGCTTCCTTTTTTACCGAAGAGGAGAAGGAATATCTGCGCTCCATCACCGTGAAGGCACTTCTCGAAATCCGGGTCATCGTCAACGGAAGGCATTGGGGCACGCTCGGCTTCGACGATGCTGATCACGAACGCGAGTGGGAACCCATGGAAGTGGATGTCATCAAGGTGGCGGCGGGCGTGCTGGGAGCCGCCATCGAGCGGCAGGTGAAGGATGACATGTTGAAGGCTGAACTGGGCGAACGCATCCAGATCGAAGCGGACCTAAGCCGCCGCGCCGAGGAAATGGCGTTGCTGTATCGCCTGGGCACGGCGCTGGCAGGCGGGGAAAACTTATACCAGGCGTTGCGCGCCTTTTTGAGCGAACTCAAACAGATTATGACCGTGGACGCCTTCCATATCGGGCTGTACGACGAAGAGACGGACATCCTTTCCTATTCGCTCTTCCTGAATTTGGGCGCGGATTTCCAGCCGCCGCCGCGCAGCCTGCGCGAGAGCCCCGGCTTGACCTGGGAGGTCATCTCAAACCGGAAGACCCTGTATCTTACCGATGTGGCTGATCCGCAGACCCGGCGCGAACATCACATTGTATGGATCGTGTCTGCGCCCATCCGGTCTTATCTCGGCATTCCGCTGATGTTGCCGGAACGGGTGATCGGGGTCATGTCGGTGCAATCCCTCGAGCCCGCGGCGTATTCCCCCGATCAGATCCGCCTCCTGGAAACCATCGCGGCGCAGGTTGTCATCACCATCGAAAAATCGTCCCTGCTGGAGCGCTTGAAGAACGAATTGGGGGAACGCAGGAAAGCGGAGGAGGACCGCGAGAATCTGATCGAGGAGCTATCGGAAAGGAACACCGAACTGGAACGCTTTACCTACACGGTCTCGCACGATCTCAAATCCCCGCTGGTCACCATTGCCGGTTTCCTGCGCTACATGGAACAGGATGTCGTTTCGGGGAACATGGAACGCTTCAGGACGGACATGAACCGGGTGCAGGCCGCCGTCGAGAAGATGCAGAGACTGCTCATGGAACTTCTCGAACTTTCCCGCGTCGGGCGGATCGCGAATCCACCGGTCACGATCCCGTTCGATGACCTCGTGCACGAGGCGATGGAGGCGGTGCATGGCAGGCTCGAATCCAGCAGGGCAAAGATCGTCGTCCAGCCGGACCTGCCGGACGTTTATGGGGATCATCCGCGCCTTGTGGAAGTCCTGCAAAACCTGATTGATAACGCCGCCAAATACCTGGGAAGCCAGCCAGATCCCGCCATCGAGATCGGTCAGCGCGGATTGGAAGGCGGACGACCCGTGTATTTCGTCAAAGATAACGGGATCGGCATCGCGCCCGAACATCACAACCGCATCTTCGAACTCTTCAACAAACTGGATGCCTCCAGCGAAGGCACGGGGGTCGGGCTCGCGCTGGTGAAGCGGATCATCGAATTCCACGGCGGCCGGATCTGGGTCGAGAGCGAACCGGGGAAAGGCTCCGCGTTTTACTTCACCCTGCCGGGAAAACCGGACGCCGGATAGAAGATTCTCTTACGTTTCCACTACCGCCGCTTCCACCGATTGGATGGGCGGCAGGTAATCCGCCATCAGGTCCCAACTGTCGCCGGAGTTGCGGGAATAAAACAACTGACCGGTGTTCGTCCCGATGTAAATACCGGCATCCCCGAAGGAGTCGGTCGCCATCGCTTCGCGCAATACGTCCAGGTGCGCGCGCTCGGGCAGACCGGCGGATGTCTTCTTCCACGAATTGCCCGCGTCGCGGCTCCGCCAGACGGCGAACTTGCCTTCCACGCTCATGCGGAACTCGTCGCTTTCTTCGAGCACGACGTACACTGTCTTCGGGTCCGCGGGATGAACCGCAATGGGGAATCCGAAGCGTGAGGGCAGTTTCCCTTCGCCGATGTCAACCCAATCCCCGCCGAAATTGTCACTGCGATAGATGCCGCAATGGTTTTGTTGATAAAGGACGTTCGGTGTTGCGGGGTGCATCGCCATCTTATGCACGCACTGACCGAACTCGGGGAATTTATCCGGCATGAAATCGGCGCGCACGTTTTTATTCTGCGGCGTCCACGTCACGCCGCTGTCGTCGGTGCGGTAACAACCCGCCGCCGAGACCGCGATGTACATCCGCTTTTCATCCGCGGGATCGAGCAGGATGGTGTGCAGGCACAAACCGCCGTTGCCGGGATTCCATTTGCCGCGCTGTGGATGGTCGAATAAATGCTCGTTCAAGTCCCACGTCTCGCCGCGGTCTTTCGAGATGAACAACGACGCCGGCTGGGCTCCCGCATAGAGGACACTCGGCTCCTGACTCCGCCTGGGCGTGATGTTCCAGACCTTGACCATTTTCTCCGGGACGGCATTTATGTCCTCGCCGCCTTCCGAGCGGAATGCTTCCTCTATCGTGCTGGGCGGACGACCCGAAGCGGATGCGCAGGACGAGAACGAACTTCTTCGCAAAGCGGACCAGGCGTTGTATAAAGCCAAAGCGACTGGGCGGAACAAGATCGTTCTCTCTTATGAAGAAAAGATGTCACCCAAAACGTCACACTATACCCTTACACAACTGGAACGCCTCTCAGAGCTCGCAAAGGAACAGGGCGTGGGTGAAGCTGTCCTTCTGCGTGAAGCGCTCGATAATTTATTGATCAAATACAAACACGCCTTTGCATCACGAAAATGACCCCCATTACATTGAAGTAAAAATCCAAACCCACATCATCGCCTTCAAAGGCGAGCCCATCCTGCGTACTCGCGGGACTGGTCCGATTACGAAACGATGATGATGGAAAAGTTCGGCAAGGATTTACAGCCGCATAGGGTGAAGTATCGGCAGTTGAAACGTTGAGGTATCCCTCCGCAAAGTCACGAGAGAACTGTCCGAAAGGGCGGTTTTTTATTGAATTGGGTATTGACTTAAATAATATGTTGATATATTATGTAGACATATGACAGAAATATAAGACAAAAGGAGCCATAATGTCAACCGATAACTCACTTCTCGATCAATTAACGGGGCTGATTAATCGCAAAGGCTTTGAAGAAAAACTGAAAGCGGCAGTGTTACATGCCCAGCAAACAGACCGCCCACTCTCTCTGGCATTTCTCGACATAGACCATTTCAAACGTCTGAACGATGGAATGGGACACGAAGCGGGAGACGTGGTCATCAAAGCCATCGGGGATATCGTTCAGCGCAAAGCAGGAGACAAGGCAATCGTATGCCGTTATGGAGGCGAAGAATACACCCTGATCTTTCCGGATATGGAACGCGAGCAGGCTTTCCTGCTCATCGAAAGCACCCGCGCGGAAATCGCCCAACTGAAAAGCCTTTCTGATGGGAAGAAAAAGGTTAATGCTCAATTAACCATCAGCGGCGGGATTGCGGCCTTCCCCATTGACGCGCAGGACGAGAACGAACTTCTTCGCAAAGCGGACCAGGCGTTATATAAAGCCAAAGCGACTGGGCGGAACAAGATCGTTCTCTCTTATGAAGAGAAAATGTCGCCCAAAACATCACACTATACCCTTACACAACTGGAACGCCTCTCAGAGCTCGCAAAGGAACAGGGCGTGGGTGAAGCTGTCCTTCTGCGTGAAGCGCTCGATAATTTATTGATCAAATACAAACACGCCTTTGCATCACGAAAATGACCCCCATTACATTGAAGTAAAAATCCAAACCCACATCACGCCTTCGAAGGCGAGTCCATCCCGCGTACTCGCGGGACTGATCTGATTACGAAGAAATGATGATGGAAAAGTTCGGCAAGGATTTACAGCCGCATCGCGTGAAGTATCGGCAGTTGAAGAGATAGTCGGGAATCGGTACATTGGGCATCGGGAATCGTGTGACGGCGGGCGCTATCCATATCGTGTGATTCGTATTAAACTTGTCGAAGGCGCGATTTGGAAAATAGGTAGCCAGTCCGCGATACCATCGTCTCTCTGTATGACAGAGTACCACACAAAATGCAGGGTCTATGAAATCTCCGGTCACTGATTTGAAAAAGTATAATATTGTCGCCGTGATCCCTTGTTATCGAGTGGAGCACGAGATCGACACGGTCATTGCGAGCCTGCCTCGTTACTTGAAGCATATCATTATCGTGGACGACGCGTCTCCCGATCGGACTGCGGAAATTGTTCTGAAGTCCGCAAAAAGAGACCGCCGCATCATCCTGATCAGGCATGAACGAAATCAAGGTGTAGGCGGCGCAATGAAGTCCGGCTTTCAAAAAGCGCTTGAACTTGGAGCCCAGATCGTTGTCAAGGTGGATGGCGACGGTCAGATGGACGTGGCTCACCTGCCCGATCTATTAACACCCTTGATCGAAGGTCAGGCTGATTATACAAAGGGAAACCGCTTTCGGGATTTTCAAGCCCTTCAAAAAATGCCGATCATTCGGCGAGCTGGGAATATGGGTTTAGGCTTTCTCACAAAAGCCGCCACAGGGTACTGGAATCTCTTCGACCCGACCAATGGATATGTTGCGATCCGTTCGAATGTGCTTACCCTACTCCCGCTCGACCAAATTGACCGCACTTATTTCTTCGAGACATCCATGCTCGCTAATTTATATTTACTTGGGGCTGTGGTAAAAGATATACCAATGCCTGCACGTTATGGCAGAGAGACCTCGAACCTGTCCATCCGCAGGGTGTTATTCGAATTCCCATTCAAGTTGATGAAAACATTTCTCCGCCGCCTGCTCCTCAAGAATCTGATCTATGATTTCTCAATGGCATCCATCTATCTTCTGACGGGATTACCACTTCTGCTCTTTGGGTTGATTTTTGGCACCGTGAAATGGATAGACTATGCAAGGCGGGATATTCCCGCACCGACAGGGACGGTCATGCTTCCAACGCTCTCGGTTCTGCTGGGGATCCAATTCCTGATCGCGGCAATCGAGATCGATCTTCGCTCCACGCCCAAAGAGCCGCTTTCGCCCCCGTTGTAAGCTTATCTAATGATCATCACTGTGAATGGTAAGCAGATAGAACTTTCCATCTAAATCCCAATGTTGTAAAACCTGAACAAGTCCACGAGATTAGCCACTCCCACGAAGAAATGATGATGGAAAAATTTGGAAAAGATCTGCAACCCCATCGCGTGAAGACCGTCAATCGAAGAGATAATTCTGGAGTCCGACAGCTTGCTGTCGATTATGCAGGAGCTTGCTCCTGCACTCCAGAAAACATCCACGCAAAAAAGTGACTGTCACCTTCAAGGTGACAGTCACTTCGCTTTTACTCCACCACCGCCGCTTCCACCGAGTGGATCGGCGGCAGGAAATCTGCCATCAATTCCCAGCTATCTCCAGAGTCGCGAGAACAAAACAACTGGCCTGTATTCGTCCCGATATAAATGCCAGCGTCTTCAAAACTATCAGTTGCCATCGCCTCACGTAAAACATCCAAATGTGAGCGTTGGGGCAAACCCTTTGACATTCTCTGCCATGACTTGCCCGCATCGCGACTGCGCCAGACGGCAAACTTCCCATCCACACTCATGCGATACTCATCGCTTTCTTCAAGCACAATATAAATCGTCTTTGGGTCAGTGGGATGGACGGCAATTGGGAAACCAAAGCGCGAAGGCAATTTGCCGTCGCCGATATCAATCCAATCCGCGCCGGCGTTGTCACTGCGATAGATGCCGCAATGATTCTGCTGATACAACACATTTGGACTGGCTGGGTGCATCGCCATCTTATGCACGCATTGTCCATATTCAGGAAATTTATCAGGCATGAAATCTGCGCGCACATTTTTGTTGAAAGGATTCCACGTCTGCCCGCCATCGTCCGTGCGATAACATCCGCCTGTTGAAATCGCAACATACATGCGTTTGTCATTCGTCGGGTCGAGCAAAATCGTGTGCAGACACAACCCGCCGTTGCCGGGGAAGAATGTGCCGCGATGCGGATGATCGAAGAGGCCTTCATTAAGGGCCCATGTCTCGCCGCGATCTTTGGAGATGAACAAACAAGCTGGCTCCGCGCCTGCGTACAAGACTCCCGCCTCGCTCTCGCGCCCGGGCTTGATGTTCCAAACCTTGATCAGTTTCTCGGGCTGAGACTCCACGTTCGCTCCCTCGGCGGAGCGTTCTGCCTCTTGCGGCGTACCAAGCGGACGTCCAGATTTTGAAGCGCGCGTAATCGCAGGTACCTGCTTCGCCTGAGTCCACATCCTTCCAAAATCATCAGAATAATGTGCGGTCGGCCCATAGACAATATGATTGACCGCCGCATGCAGGCGGTTGTCACGCGAGTCCAACTGCATGTGCATCACATTCCAACTCTTGAATTGAATATCGCCGACCTGCCATTTTTTACGTTTGCTGTCGCTGCTGAAAATAAATCCGCCTTTGCTTGTTCCAACGAAGATCATCACTTTTTTACTCATGGGTTTCCCCTGCTGGTCAATATAGAATGAACGTTCTAATAATCATATCACGAGCATATTTTGAATCTGCATCGACACGGGCTTCAGGATGCGGGAGGCAAGCCGCAGGTTGAGATTTTTGAAATAACTGAATTATTTTATCCGCTTCTGTGGATTTGTTAAGCCTCCCGCCAAGTTCAATCTTGAACATGCGTGCTATAATGAATTTTAGTTGGATGGTTACGTAGTTTTTAGTTTTGTAGTTGAACTACCCAACTATCCAACTATCCAACTACCAAACTAACCCATGTCCTTCGCCCACTTACACGTCCACACTGAATATTCCCTGCTCGACGGCTTCTCAAATATCGAGAAGCTGGTTCAACGCGTTAAAGAAATGGACATGCCGGCCGTGGCCATCACCGACCACGGCACCATGTTCGGAGTGATCGATTTTTACAATGCCGCCCAGGCAGAAGGGATCAAGCCGATCATCGGGCTGGAAGCCTATATGGCCGCGCGCGGCATGAAGGATAAGGATTCAAAACTCGATCGCTCTTCCTCTCACCTGCTCCTGCTGGCTGAAAATGAAACTGGCTACAGGAATCTTTTAAAGATCGCCTCTGCCGCGCAGCTGGAAGGCTTTTATTATTATCCGCGCATTGACCGTGAATTCCTGGCCGCGCATTCTGAGGGATTGATCTGTACTTCAGGTTGTATGTCCGCGGAGATTCCGCGCGCATTGTTGAGCGATAATCCCGAAGAAGCTGTGCGCCGCATGAACTGGTATTACGATGTCTTCGGCAAAGACAACTTCTTTGTTGAGTTACAACAGCACAACATAAAAGAGATCACGGACTTGAACAACAAACTGCTGGAAATGGGTGCGCGTTATGAGGCGAAATACATTGCCACCAATGACGTACATTACGTCAATCCGGAGGATGCGCGCCTGCAGGATATTCTGCTCGCGATCCAAACCAACTCGACAGTCAACGACCCGGACCGCATGCGCATGACGGACGAATCATACTTCCTGCGTTCGCCCGCGGAAATGAATCGACTTTTCGCTGAAGTGCCCTCCTCGCTTTCAAATACTTTGCTGATCGCCGAACGCTGTCATGTGGACCTCGGCTTCAAAGGCTATCACCTGCCCGAGTTCACCGTCCCTGAAGGATATACAGGCGAGACCTACCTGCGCTCGTTGTGCGAGGCTGGGGCGAGGAAAAGATATCAGGATGACGCCGCCAGCCAAAAGGTTAACGAAAGACTCGATTATGAATTAAACGTCGTCCACAGCATGGGATTCGATGCCTACTTCCTGATCGTGTGGGACCTGTGCCGCTTCGCGCGTGAAAATCGAATCTGGTACAACGCGCGCGGTTCTGCGGCTGGCTCGATCATCGCCTACACACTCGAGATCACGATGGTGGATCCGCTTGAATACGCGCTCATCTTTGAACGCTTCCTCAATCCGGGCCGTATCTCCATGCCGGATATTGACCTCGATTTCCGTGACGACCGCCGTTCTGAAGTGCTTGAATACTGCGCCAACAAATACGGCGCGGACAGGGTCGCGCAGATCATCACCTTTGGCACCATGGGGACAAAAGCCGCCCTCCGTGATGTGGCGCGTGTGATGGAAATTCCCCTGTCCGAAGTCGACCGGGTTGCCAAACTTGTGCCGTTCACCTCTGGCAAAGGCTCTTCAATGCAGGATGCCATGGCGATCAGAGAATTCAAGGAGATTTACGATAACGATCCAAAAATGCGCGAGGTGATCGACATTGCCGCAAAAATGGAAGGGACGGTCCGCAACGCCGGCACACACGCGGCGGGTGTGGTGATCTCAGACCAGCCGATTGTGGATTATCTACCGCTTCACCGTCCGACCTCGAATTCAGAAGATACACCCATCAAATCGGTGACCCAGTTCGAAATGGGCATTCTCGATTCGCTGGGCATGTTGAAGGTGGATTTCCTCGGACTCATCACACTGACAGTGATGGCGCGCGCCTGCGACATGATCGAAAAACGTCACGGCATTAAGTTTGACCTGGGCAACATCCCCCTTAATGACATCAAATCTTTTGAATTAATGGGAAACGGGCAGACAGCCGGCCTGTTTCAAATCGAAGGGGGAGGCATGACGCGCTGGATCGTGCAGATGAAACCCAAGAATTTGGATAACATCATCGCCATGGTCGCATTATATCGCCCGGGCCCAATGCAATTCATTCCCGAATACATCGCGCGCATGCACGGCAAAGCGGAAGTGAAATATCGCCACCCGCAAATGGAGCCTATTTTTCAGGACACGTATGGCATCCCTGTCTATCAGGAACAACTCATGCGCGCCGCCGTGGAACTTGCAGGCTACACACCCTCTGAATCAGATGAGTTGCGCAAGGCCATTTCAAAGAAGAAAAAAGAAGATATTGAAAAACATCGCGCCAAATTTGTAAAAGGCGCGGTCGAAAAAGGCATGGATAAATTCATCGCCGAAGCCATTTACATGGACTGGGAAGAATTTGCAAGGTATGGATTTAATAAAAGCCATGCAGCAGATTATGGCGTCATTGCTGTTCAAACCGCCTATCTCAAAGCCCATTATCCGGCCGAATACATGGCCGCGCTTATGTCTGCTTCGGCGGGCCAAACAGAAAAGGTGGCATTATATGCAGCCGATGCCCGCAGTATGGGCGTGCCTGTGCTGGCGCCCGATATCAATGCATCCATGTGGGATTTCAACATCGAAGAGGTTGATGCCAAATCCAGTATTCGTTTTGGATTTGGCGCGGTAAAAAATGTGAGCGAAGGCGCGGTGAATATCATCGTGGAAGCGCGCAAACCCCTCGACGGCGCTCAGAGCGGGCAAAATAAATTCACCAACCTGAATGACTTTGCCCGCCGTGTAGATTTGCGCACCGTCGGCAAACGCTCACTCGAATGTCTGATTAAAGTGGGCGCGCTCGATCAATTCGGCAATCGTGCCTCCCTGCTGGCTTCATTGGATCGAATCCTTGCCATCAGCAGTAATCACTTCCGCGCGGCAGATGCGGGACAAATGAGTCTCTTCGGCGCGAACACTGGCGTCGTGGAAGAAATCCAACTACCCGAAGTAAAAGATGTCGAAAAAAGAGACATGCTCAATTGGGAGCGTGAACTCATCGGGCTTTACATCTCTGATCATCCGCTCAATGAATTTCAATTACAACTGGCGCGGATCGTCAGCTATTTTTCCGGCCAACTATCCGAAGCCGATCACGAGGAAAAAGTCCGTGTGGCGGGGCTCATCACGGTCGTTCGTCCATACACAACTAAAACAGGCAAACCCATGGGTTTCGTCACCATGGAAGATATTCAAGGCAACATCGAACTCGTGCTCTTCCCCAAGACCTGGGAAAAATTCCGCGAGGGAATGAAAGTCGGTCAGATCATCGTGGTAGAAGGCAAAGTGGATCAAAGCAATCCGCCGCCTAAAATTTTGGTGGATACGATCAAAACTGAGATCAAGGTGACAGTGGCGGCAGACGACCCATACGCCAAACAGGATACGACTCCCAAACCTGTGCTCCCGCGTATCGAAGCAGACTCGCCTCACCGCCCCAATGCGCCTCAATCTAAGCCGAAACCTGGCTCTGCACCCAAACAGAATCCAACACCCGGGCCTGTAATCCGAGATACTATCCCGGCACACGCAATCGCCGAACCAGAACGGGTATACGCACCGGACAACCTCGCGCCGCCTGCGCCGGATAATTTCCCCGATGGCTGGGACAACGAATGGCAGCCATCCTTTGATGAAGTTGCAATTGCCGCGAAGCCTGAGCCAAAATTTAAGGAGAATGAAGAAGTGACCCCGCCCTTGGTGACTCGCGCTGTTCCAGCGTTGGAAAATGTTGAAGTGCTGGAGCAGGCTGAAGAGCGGCGCGAAGCGGTGCTTCCATCTTTGTATGTCCCGCTGGTAAAAGAGAATAAGGATAAGGAACATCCGCCGCAACAGATCACCATCACCCTGCGCTCAACGGGGGACCACGAACGCGACAAGCGCCGCATCAAGACCTTGTACGGCACGTTGATCTCGCATCATGGGCGTGATAAGTTCACCTTCCAGATCTTTGAAAATGGCAAGGCCCACCTGATTGATTTCCCCAACGACACCACGCGCATTTGCCCGGAACTGCTGGAAAGATTGAAGAAACTGATGGGCGAAGAAGGCTGGCGCGTGGAACCCATTACGTTTCAGTAGGAACTAAAGTGACAGTCACCTTAAAGGTGACTGTCACTTTTTTAAATATAAAGACCTCCGAGTTTTCAAAAAATCTCGGAGGTCAAATGGGCAAGACTCTATTTTTCAGGCGGAGCAGGAGGAGCAAGCGGAGGTGGAGGCGTAGTCTCTTTTGGCTCCTGAGTACCTTGCGGCTCTGGAGATTGCGTGTTCTTTTTAATCTGCTTGAGCCTGTCTTTCTGCTCTTTCTTGCGTTTCTTTTGCAATTCCTTCTGACGCTTTTCGTATTGATAGTTTACTTTGGCCAATTTGGCATCCTTTCATAATGTTAGACTGAATGAATTCGATAAAGCATTATAGCATCCAAGTCGCCAAAATCCCTGTCAATCAACCTAAAGACAGAAATTTTCAATATGTCGTTGCGAGGCTTCGGCCGGCACATCATCCGAGTTGGCCATGCAAATGGCGCGGTCCGAATAGCGGCGGTAGTGCTTTTACTGCCCGCCTTCGCTTCGATAATTCCAGCCCGCTGAAGTTCTTTGCTGTAATTTCCCATATTTAATTCGGTGATTTTCTAACAATGGCATCCGTCATTTTTGCAACCCGCGCCATCTCCTTCACATCATGAACGCGGATCATGTCCGCGCCGCGCGTGATTCCAACAGAGACAGTTGCGGCAGTGCCTTCCACTCTTTGATCGGCAGGCAGGTCTAGTGTAAACCCAATAAACGATTTTCTGGATGTGCCCAGCAGGATTGGGTAACCCAACGAACGGATCTCAGCGAGGCGATTGATCAGCTCCAGATTATGTTCGCGCGTCTTTCCAAAACCAATGCCTGGATCCAACACAATCTGCGACTCGGCCACACCGGCATATCTTGCCAAAGCCACGCTTTCAAGCAATTCCCGCTTGACATCTTCGATCAAATTTTGATATTCAGATCCGATATAGGCATAGCCAAGTTTTTCGCGCACATCCAGGCTGGCAGGGTTACTGCGGTTGTGCATCAGAATAACAGGGGCTTTGTATTTTGCGACAACATGCGCCAGCCCGGGGTCCGCTCGCAGTCCCCAGACATCGTTGACGATATGCGCGCCCGTTTTGAGCGCTTCATCAGCGACCTGCGCTTTGTAGGTATCAATTGAAATTGACAGGTCTGGAAATGTTTTGTGCAGAGCATGAATGACGGGAATCACGCGCTCCAGCTCTTCATCTGCATGGACAGGAGCAGAACCCGGCCGGGTTGATTCGCCGCCCACATCCAGAATATCCGCGCCCGAGGCGATGAAATCATCCGCCTGCGACAAAGCCGCCTGAACCACATCCCCTTTTGAAATAACGCCATCCCCCGAAAAAGAATCGGGAGTCACATTTAAGATGCCCATCACATACGTGCGTGAGCCCCAATCAAATGTGAACTTCCCGATTTGAAGAGAAGGTGATTTCATGAAATGCTAATCTCATCATTGCGAAGGCGACGCACTTTCGCCTGAAGCAATCTTCTAACAACAGGCGGGAGATTGCTTCGTCGGACTACACCTGCCCTGGCGGGCGGTGCCAGGGCAGTCCTCCTCGTAACGACATCTATGGTATCTGATCCAATGGACGCGCCAGCCAGGTCTCGGCTTCGTTGATATCTGTAAATATTTTCATAGCAGATGCTAGTTCAGTTTCTGCGAGCGCCGCCACACTCCGGATCCCATCCGCAACAGACTGGTCTGCCACCACGACCGCCACGCGGATATTACGCGCCGAGGGGTCACTGTTGGCATCCACAGCCATACGGATGGCTTTTTCAGGAATATCCTTGACAGCGCGCAAGTCATACAGGTTGCGCGTGCGACGGTCGGCGCCAAGCAAATGTTCGAGCGCAAATTCATGCCAATGTGCCATGGTCCTATCGGATAGATCGGTGAAGGTCAATGTCATGCCGCCATCGCCGCGACGGATCACAGAGTAACCAACATCGGGCGAGGGAGTCCAGTTAAGTGGTTTTGAGTCAGTCATAAGGTTTCTCCTGTGGAATGACTGTGATTATAATGCAGGCGAACAAACAATTTATTGATTTTTAGGATCACATGCTATAATACCGGTCACCCGGGCGCTTAGCTCAGTTGGTTAGAGCACTTCGTTTACACCGAAGGGGTCGGGGGT
>VGNE01000009.1 GCA_016866215.1 Chloroflexota bacterium
CGGCGCGATAAAAGTCTCTTCCGTTTGGGACTCGATTGGCTAAAGTACGCATTGAAGCATTCGCTAGACTTTCAACCCGTCTTCCTTTTTAGCCTGCCAGAGGTACCAACTCATGTACGGTAGAGAAAAAGATATTATGGAAATCTCAACGTTTAACGTTAAACGTTGAACATTCGAATCCACTTATGAAAATCGTAGCCCTCGCGGGCGGAGTCGGTGGCGCGAAACTTGCGCACGGGCTTGCCCAAATCCTTGCACCCGAAGAATTGACCATCATCGTCAACACCGGCGATGACTTTGAACATTTCGGCATGTATATTTGTCCCGACTTGGATACAGTCTGCTATACGCTGGCGGGGTTAGCCAACCCCGAAACAGGCTGGGGACGTGTAAACGAATCATGGAATACGATCTCGAACATAGAAAAACTTGGTGGACCCGCATGGTTCCGCCTGGGCGATCAGGATATAGCCACACATCTTGAAAGAACAAGAAGATTAAAGGAAGGTCAATCTCTTTCGCAAATTACAAGGGACTTTTGTAATGCTTGGGGAATTAAACATACAATCTTGCCAATGTCTGATTCACCCGTGCAGACAATCGTGGATACGGATGAAGGCGAGTTAGCCTTTCAGGAATATTTTGTTCACAGGCGCTGTGAGCCGAGAGTCAAAGGCTTTCGGTTCGACGGAATCCAAGTCGCTGAGCCAGTTATCGGCGCGCGCGAAGCGATTGAATCGGCGGAAGCAATTGTCATTTGCCCGTCGAATCCCTGGGTGAGTGTGGATCCGATTCTGCGAGTTATCGCCCTCATCCCTGTCCCGCGAAGCGTCCCAAGGGGAGAAGGAAAGAAGATTATCGCGGTTTCGCCCATCATCGCCGGAAAGACGGTTAAAGGGCCAGCGGCGAAAATGTATGCGGAATTGGGAATTGAGCCATCGGCATTGGCGGTGGCGGAGCATTATCGAGGCTTGTTGAGCGGATTTGTGTTAGATGACCTGGATGCACATTTGTCAGATAATATTGAAACAAAAACATTAGTGACGAATACCATTATGAATTCAAATTCAGACCGCGCCCGATTGGCGAGGGTTGTGCTACACTTCATCGGGAGTTTATAAATATGACACTTTGGGCGATTGTCCCTGTTAAGCCATTGCGACGAGGAAAATCCCGTTTGGCTGGAATGTTAACTGAAGATGAAAGAACTGTATTAAACCAAGAACTTTTGGAGCGGACATTAATAACCCTGTCCAGCTTGAAAGAGTTGGATCAAGTTTTAGTAGTGAGCCGCGACCCACACGCGTTGACGATAGCTCGCAACCATGGCGCGAAGACTGTCCAGGAAGACGGTCAACCGCACTTGAATACGGCACTTGCGCGCGCAACGGTTGTGGCACAAATCCATGCCACACAAGGCGTTTTGATCCTGCCGGCAGATTTACCTTTGCTTACCCAGGAAAATGTGCTTACATTAATTGACCGCGCAGGGAAACCGCCGGTGGTCGTGATCGCGCCAGACAGGCACGGCAAAGGAACAAATGCATTGCTCATGGTTCCAGCTGGGCAAATAGAATATGATTTTGGCAAGGGTTCCTTCAAACGTCATTGCGACCGCGCAATAAAATCCGGCGCAAGACTGGAGATCGTCGAATTACCGTCGCTTGGTTTGGATTTGGACCTGCCGGAAGATTTGGAAATGATACGTAAATTGGAAATGAGGAAAGTGCAAGGATGAACGCTCCGCGTAAAGGATGAAGGCTGAATGATGAAGGATGAAAAAATCCAGGCATCATTAAATAAATGTTGATTCACAAGGAGAAAAACAATGACCGAACGTGTTGCCCTCTACCTGCAAGATTCGCACGACCTGCGAGACGGATTGGATTACGCCAAATACGCAGAGGAAAAAGGTTTTGAAGCCGTATGGCAAGCCGAGAGTCGTTTGGTGCGCGATGCAATCGTGCCAATGGCTGCTTATGCGGCGGTGACCAATCGAATCAAGGTCGGTTCAGGCGTGATCAACAACTGGACGCGCAATATCGGATTGCTTGCCGCCACTTTCCTAACCCTGGATGATCTTGCCCCAAATCGCATCATCTGCGGAATCGGTGCCTGGTGGGATCCTCTGGCGAAGAACGTCGGCATTGACCGCAAGAAACCCCTGCTTGCCATGCGCGAAACCGTTGAAGTAATGCGCCGCCTGCTTAATATGGAACGCGTCACCTTTCACGGCGAATTCCACCATGTAGACGGCATCGAACTGGATGTGGTGCATGGGCGCCGCGAACCGCGCAACGTGCCGATCATGATCGGCGCAACCGGCGACTTGATGATGGAAATGACAGGCGAGATCGCCGATGGCTGCGTGATGAATTATTGCGTTGCGCCTGAATACAATGAAAAGGCGCTTGAACTGCTTGAAAAAGGCACCAAAAAAGCTGGACGTAAAATCGAAGACATTGATCGTCCCCAATTGATCGTCTGCTCTGTGGACGAAGACCACGACAAAGCAATTGAGTACACCAAAGAATTGCTTTGCCAATACCTTGCCCAGCAGCCGCACATTGCCAAGGCTTCGAATGTTTCGTCGGAAGTCATCAACAATATCCAGTCCACTTTGGGTTGGCCCGCCACAAAGGAACAGATCAACAAAGCCAAACACTTCGTCCCCGATGAATTGGTTCACAAGATCACCGCCTCAGGCACACCCGCAGAAGCGCGCGCCAAAGTGGCAGAGTATACAAAGCGTGGATGCACTTGTCCCATTTTGTATCCTGTCGGCGGGAATTTCAAATTGTTGATTGATACGTTCGCGCAGGAGTAAGTTTACTCGTTTGGCGCGGGTCTCCCGACCCGCGCCAAACGGGAAGAAAATCACTTTCCTAGCGATTTTCTTCCTTGCAACAGCCGCGTCACTTGACGCGGTTTTTTGTAAGTGCTATTCTTCATGCTACTAGACTGACCAGTCGGTTTATAAATATGACAGATGCCTCCCCCATCCCCACACAAGAAACCCGCGAACGAATTCTCGAAGCGGCGGTTAAGGTTTTCGCCACCAAAGGGTATCACGATACCAAAGTGGACGATATTGTCAGCGAGTCGAGAACTTCCAAAGGTTCGTTCTATTTTTATTTTCCCAGTAAGCAGGATATTTTCCTCGCGCTGGTGGATACGTTCGCAGAACTGCTCGAAAGCAGACTCCGCGCCCGCATCGACTCTGAGACATCCGGCATGGCGCGCCTTGATCTGGCATTGCACGTTTGCCTGGAAACCTTCGGTCAATATCGCGGGTTGGCAAAGATCGCATTCGTGCAAGCCACCGGGCTTGGACTCGCGTTCGAAGAAAAACGACGGGCAGTTAACGATAGATTCATCGAAATCATTAAAAACAATCTCGACGAAGCCGTCGCAGAAGGAAGCATCCCCGCATTGGATACGGAAGTAGCCGCATGCGCATGGATGGGCGCGCTTAACGAGATCATCCTGCGTTGGGTGTATACGGGGCAGCCCGACCCAATCCGCACACTGCCTGCTTTACGAAAATTATTACTGCAAAGCGTTGGCGTACCCCTCAAAACAAAATCCGCTGCAAACGGAGATGGGATTTGAACCACATTGTCAATTACACGATTCCCTGTCAGCCTTACCCTTTGACAGAGTTTTTACGCTTTGGCTCTGGTTGGGAGCGTTTTTACTTTGAAAGCGATCAATCTCCGCTGGCAATTGCCGGGTTGGGGATTACCGCTCAAATTTCCCGAACTGACTTCAACCGTTTCACAAACCTCTCGCAAGATCTTCGGGAATTTTTTCAGCGCGTCACCGTGGTGAACAACTCTGACGATTCTCCGCGCGGAACGCGTCCCGTACTTCTCGGAGGCGGATCATTTTTTGCGGAAATGGAGCCCGGCGAATGGGATTCT
Organism: Chloroflexota bacterium; assembly: GCA_016866215.1. Taxonomy (GTDB): domain Bacteria; phylum Chloroflexota; class Anaerolineae; order Anaerolineales; family Villigracilaceae; genus Villigracilis. The sequence goes on from VGNE01000009.1 coordinate 3,924, forward strand.
TTTCCGCAAGCCGCGCTGGTACTTCCACATTATGCGTTGATCCGCGCCAACGGCAGATATACCTTTTCAGTAAACCTGGAGTTGACTGAAACCGAAACCATTGCAAGCGCATCCCGGCGCGCTCGCATGGAAGCCGAAACCTTCCTTGCTCAATTGGAGTCTGCCGTGCTCCCAACTTCATCCATTCCCGATGAAATCACCACAAATGAAACATCGCGCGAGATTTGGCAAAATACCATCCGCGACTCAGTTGAAATGATCCATCAAGGCGAATTAAAAAAAGTAGTCATGGCGCGACCCGTGCAAGTCAATGGGAATCGCTCGATAGATGTCCCTGCATTATTGGAGAGTCTTGGCGAATCGTGTCCATCCTGTTTCCGCTTCCTGTTTGAATTTTCGCCCATGACAATATTTGCAGGCGCGACGCCCGAAAGACTGGTGTCTGTATCTGGCGCGAAATTCACCACCGCCGCGATTGCGGGTTCCATCCACCGCAGTGATTTTCCCGCCGAAGATGAAGCGCTAGGACAGCAGCTCATCGAAAGCCAAAAAGACCAAAGCGAACATTCCTTCGTAAAAGATGAAATTTGTGCCCGTCTTGAAAATCTTGTCGCCAGCCTGCAAGTTGACGCTGCGCCGCGGCTGCTGCGCCTGCCAAACATCCAACACCTGTGGACTCACATCGAAGGCACACTGCACCCGAACCAAAGCGTTTTGGATTTGGTCGCTGCCCTGCATCCCACACCTGCTGTCGGCGGCGTGCCAGGCGAAGCGGCCCTGCAGCTCATCCATCAGCTTGAAGGATTCGAGCGAGGCTGGTATGCGGGTCCCGTTGGCTGGGTAGACGCAGATGGGAACGGCGATTTTGTCGTAGCGATCCGCTCCGGGTTATTCCGCGGGGACACCGCGACCCTGTTCGGCGGCGCAGGCATCGTCGCGGACTCTGATCCAGACAAAGAGTGGGAAGAGACCGGCTTGAAAATCCAATTTTTGCTGGACGCCACGCGAAGCGAGGCAGAACTGGCATGAACACCGCCAATCGCAACACACTTTGGGCGGGAATTTTCGTCTCCGAGTTGGAAAAATCGGGGCTTGATTCGGTTTGCATCGCGCCCGGCTCGCGCTCCACGCCGCTGACAATTGCATTTTCTGAAGCGCGCGGAATTCGCATCCACACCCACAGCGATGAACGTTCAGCGGCTTATTTTGCGCTCGGGCTTGCGCGCGCCAGCCGCAAACCTGTCGCGCTCGTCTGCACTTCCGGCACGGCGGCGGCAAATTTTTTTCCCGCAATCGTCGAAGCCAATTACGGCGAAGTGCCGCTGCTCGTTCTCACCGCTGATCGTCCCGCCGAACTGCGTGAAAGCGGCGCGAACCAAACCATTGACCAGATAAAACTCTTCGGTGATCACGTCCGCTGGTTTGTGGATGTCCCCCCTCCCGAACCAAATTTCTCCCCCCACCTTTTTCGCTACCTGCGCAGTCTCGCCGCCCGCGCCTGGGAGACATCCCAATCGCCTCTGCCCGGCGCAGTCCATTTGAATTTTCACTTTCGCAACCCGCTTGAGCCAGTTGACATTCCAACGGATCGCCCTTCCTGGATGAATGACTCGTTTCTTTCCGCGCTGGAAACTGCTCCCGCGCAGGTGACATTTTCTCGTCCCCAACTTTTCCCTGCCGCAGAGCAAACCGACTTCCTCGCTCAAGCCATCTCCTCCTCCCCACGCGGACTCATTGTCTGCGGCCCGCGCTGCCCTGACGGAGATTTCCCCGCCAAACTAACAGAACTTGCCACACGTATTGGCTATCCCATTTTGGCTGATTCACTATCGGGGTTACGCTTCGGCGCGCACGTTAACGAATCCATCCTCGGCGGCTACGATACCTTTCTTCCATTCGCAGGCAAATCCCTTCGCCCGCAAATAATTCTCCGCTTCGGTGACTTGCCCACAAGCAACGCGCTCGCAGATTATCTCGACAGCTTCGACAATGTGCCGCAAATCCACATCTCCGAAACCAAACGCTGGCGCGATGACCGTTTCCGCGTCACACATTCGATATGGGTGGATCCGCTATTATTGTGCGAGTCATTGCTTACCCATGCTCCTGCTCCCACCGCCAAGAGCAAGCGGGACTGGCTATCAAAGTGGACAAGACTCGAAAACACAGTCTGGGATGAAGCCAGCGCGATCCGCGCAGAATCAGATTTCGAGGGCGGCATCCTGCCAGATGTGTTCGATAAACTCCCAGCGGACAATGGGCTTTTCGTCGCCAACAGCCTGCCCGTACGTCACTTCGACCAATTCACGCGTCCCGCATCCAAGCCCCTGCGCGTCTTCGCCAATCGCGGCGCGAGCGGAATTGACGGCACGCTTTCAAGCGCGCTCGGCGCAGCCGCGCATTTACCCGGATTAGTTTTCGTCACCGGCGATTTATCTTTTTATCACGACATGAACGGACTGCTTGCGTTCTCGCGCAGCAATATCCGCGCAACGATCGTAGTCATCAACAACAACGGCGGCGGAATTTTCCAGCGCCTGCCGATTTCAAAATTCGAGCCGCCATTCAACGAGTTATTTGTCGCACCGCACGGGCTGACCTTTGAACACGCCGCAAAACTTTACGACATTGATTACATTCAAACCAAACGCCTTTCGCTCGCATCCGCGCTTAACACTGCACTCACATTAGGGCGCTCAACCATCATTGAAATTCCCAGCGACGCGGCAAAGTTTGAGCAATTGAGGAAAGAATTGAATCGGCGCGTGGCGGAGAGGATAGACACGGAAACACGAAAACACGTAGACAGGTAGACAGGTAAACAACGGAACAGGCAACACGCAACACGAAGCAGAGGAATTATGAACTGGATCAAAGTCAAAGACTATCAAGACATCACCTATCACAAAGCGAACGGCATGGCGCGCATCGCCTTCAACCGGCCCGAAGTGCGTAATGCCTTCCGCCCCGACACGATCAACGAAATGATCGAGGCGTTTGAAAATGCATGGGAAGACACACGCGTCGGTGTGATATTGCTCACCGGCAACGGCCCCGCCAAAGATGGAAAATATTCCTTCTGCTCCGGCGGTGACCAGAAAGTACGCGGCAACGCCGGCTACGTTGGCAAGGATGGCGTGCCGCGCCTGAACGTGCTAAGACTTCAACGCATCATCCGTAGTATGCCCAAACCGGTCATCGCGCTCGTGGCAGGCTACGCCATCGGCGGCGGACATGTATTACACGTTATCGCGGATTTAACCATCGCCGCTGACAACGCAATTTTCGGGCAAACCGGCCCCAAAGTCGGCTCGTTCGACGGCGGGTTCGGGTCATCCTATCTGGCGCGTATCGTCGGGCAGAAAAAAGCGCGCGAGATCTGGTATCTCTGTCGCCAATACAATGCCCGGGAAGCGCTCGATATGGGACTTGTCAACACTGTTGTGCCAGTGGAGAAACTCGAAGAAGAAGGAATTGCATGGGCGCAGGAAATCCTTGAAAAAAGTCCGCTCTCCATTCGCAGCCTGAAATCCGCATTCAACGCCGAGCTCGACGGGCAGGCAGGTTTGCAGGAATTGGCAGGCAATACTACCATGCTCTTCTATATGTCTGAAGAAGGGCAGGAGGGCCGCAACGCCTACAACGAAAAACGCAAACCGAACTTCCGCAAATATCCCTGGCTGCCGTAAGCCGGATTGGCAACACCGCACTGGCGTACGGCGCAAGTGTCCGACTTACATCGTGTGGAGAAATAATTTCAATGAACGATTGGCTCGCCGAACGCGCCGCTCAAAAACCTGACGCCCCAGCGCTTGAATTCATGGGGCAAAAATGGAATTATGAATTCCTCAACAATTGGGTCGAGGCTCTTGTTGATGGATTCAAAAAGCGTGAAATAAATAAAGGGGCGCGCATCGGCATTTACCTTTCCAATCAACCTGTATATGTTGCGCTCATCCATGCGCTTGCCCGCATCGGCGCAGTGGCGGTTCCGCTCAACACGCGCCTTGCGCAAGCCGAACTCGAATGGCAGATTCAACAAAGCCAATGCGAGTTCCTCGTTTGCAATCAGGATTTCTTTTTAAGTGGATCGGAACTGATCGGAAGCGAAGAGCGGATTCTTGTCTCGGATGATTTTCCTACGCCTCAGCACGCTGCGCGTCCCGCGCGGACTCGTTCCGAGCTTAGGCCTGATTCTGTTCAAGGGATATTTTTCACCTCCGGAACAACCGGCTTCCCCAAAGGCGCCATGCTCACCTTTGACAATCACCACGCCAGCGCGCTTGCCTCTGCGGAGCGACTCGGCCTTGATCCGCGTGACCGCTGGCTGTTGACCATGCCGCTTTATCACATCGGCGGCATGGCCATTGTCTTTCGCGCGGCGATCTACGGAATCACCATTGTCCTTCATTCAGGTTTTGACGTGGACGCAGTTCATCACGCGCTCATGTATGAAAATATCACACACGTCTCACTTGTCCCAACCATGCTCCATCGCCTACTGGAAAAATATCCCGATTTCAAGCCATCGCCATCTTTGCGCGCAATTTTATTGGGAGGCGCAGGCGCGCCCGCCAGCCTGCTTGAAAAAGCCATCACGCTCAATTTACCCATCGCATTAACTTATGGATTAACAGAAGCCGCCTCGCAAGCCGCAACTTCCACGCCCGAGCAGACCCGCGCAAAACCCGGCAGTGTCGGCAAACCACTGCAAGGCACAATCATTAGCATCGTGGACGAATCTGGCAAATCGCTTCCAAATGGAGAAGTCGGAGAGATTGTAGTTAGCGGAAAAACGGTTATGCGAGGTTATCTTGGTAAGTCACGCTTGCGAAGTCCCCGTAGGGGGAAGCGTGACCTACATACTGGCGACATTGGCTATCTTGATACCGATGGCGACTTGTGGATACTCACGCGCCGCATCGATCTGATCGTCAGCGGCGGCGAGAATGTGTATCCCGAAGAAGTGGAGCGTGCATTGATGAAACACCCCGCAGTGAGCGAAGCCTGCGTCGTTGGCGTGCCTGATCTCGAATGGGGACAATCGGTCGCGGCGGCTGTCGTTTTGCACGGAGCATGTGACGGGGAGACTCTGATTCGGTTTTTGCGCGAACAGGTCGCGGGTTATAAAGTTCCGAGGCAGATCGTTTTTGTCGAATCCCTGCCGCACACTGCGTCAGGTAAATTAATGCGCGCTAAATGTGCCGCGACACGCTTCGCGATGTCGCAGACCAACCCGACATAAATGTCGGGCTACAAAACCATGACCAAAACCAACCCTATTTCACTATCAAACAATCTTCAGGTCGGCGGGAATGACATCCTGCTGATGATGGGACCTTGCTCCATCGAAAGTTACGAGCAGACTTACGCCGTTGCGAAATCCATGCACGCGCTTGGCTTGCGTGTGATACGCGGCGGCGCATTCAAGCCGCGCACCTCGCCGCACGCTTTTCAAGGATTTGGACTCGAGGGTTTAAAAATTCTAAGACAAGTTGCCGATGAGTTTGGTTTGCTCGTTATCTCCGAAGCGCTGGGCGTGGAGCAATTGCCGCTCGTCGCCGAATACAGCGACATCATCCAAATTGGCAGTCGCAACATGCAGCATTTTCCATTGCTCTGGGCGGCGGGCGAACAACCAAAACCGATTCTGCTCAAACGCGGATTCATGTCCACGATTCAGGAATGGCTGGCAGCGGCGGAACACATCACCACGCGCGGCAACCAGAATATCATCCTCTGTGAGCGCGGCATTCGCGGCTTCGATTCATCCACCCGTAACGTGCTGGATGTGAGCGCCATTGCCCATATCAAAACATCCACTCACTTTCCGATCATTGCCGACCCCAGCCACGCCACAGGCCGCGTTGACCTGGTTCCAGCGGCCGCTCGCGCCGCCATCGCGGCTGGCGCAGATGGCTTGCTTGTGGAAGTCCACCCGAACCCCGCCGCCGCGCTCTCCGACGGTGATCAGTGCCTGCCGCTTGAGTCCCTGCCTGCCTTCGTGGATGACATGCGCCGTATCGCCGACGCGATGGGACGTGGGTTAACATAAACTCAATAATGGCGCAATCTTTCATTTCTCTCGGCAATCCCAAAAATCCCCCGCTCGTTTTATTGCACGGATTTCTCGGAAGCGGAAAAAGCTGGCTCAACATCGCGCACTCCTTTAGTGAAAATTATTTTTGTATTATGCCCGACCTGCCCGGTCACGGCGATAATACCCAAATAGATATTACTGCCCCGCTCAATTTTGATATTTTGACTGAATGGCTGTCACACCTGCTGGATCAAATTCCCGTTTCTGAAATTCATCTCGTTGGATATTCACTCGGCGGACGCACCGCCCTTTATTTTGCCTGCCGTTACCCAAAGCGGATTCTCACGCTGACACTTGAATCAGCCAGCCCCGGCATCGTAGATAAATCTGAGCGTGCTCGCAGGCTTGCAGAAGATACAGCCCGCACCGAATCCATTATGAAAGATGGCATGTCCGCGTTTGTTGAAAAATGGTATCGAATGCCGCTCTTTGCCAGTCTTAGTACTCACCCCCAAAAAATATCCGCAATCAAGGAATCGGCAAAATCCAACCGCCCCGATTGGATGGCAAAAGTAATTCGCGAACTCAGCCCAGGTACACAGCAACCGCTCTGGAATTCTTTGTCAACCCTTTCTTTTCCTGTTCTATTAATCACTGGGGAGAAAGATGAAAAATATGCACACGTGGTTCGCAAAATGGCGGAACATATTTCAAACTGCAGTCATGTTATCGTTCAAGAAGCAGGGCATAATGTCCATGCGGAGCAAACCAAAGAATACATTTCTTTGGTACAAAAATTTCTTCAAATCAAAAGCAGTCCTTTGGTCGAGTAGGGTTAGGCGATCTCGATACACCCAGGGCTACTCGACCACCGTATCATCTTGAAAAAATCATTCCCACCAAAAACAGGACGCTAAAAACAAACGCGATCTGGCCTGTCCCTGCGAGCGCGGCATTAAGCGGACGTCCATCCTGTGTGAAGACTGCGCGCAAAGTTTTCCACGCCAACGGAATAGACAGCCATGTCAACATTGAAAACACAGGAATGATATTTGTCAGGACCAAAACAGGCACAATGAGATAAGCGCTCACGAGGCACAATACATATTCAATGCGCGCGCCGCGCGCACCCAGTTTAACGGCCAGCGTATGCTTTCCCGCTTTGCGGTCATTTTCAAGATCACGTAAATTATTCACAACCAAAATTGCAGTGACGATCAATCCCACGGGCACAGACATCCACCATGCGGCAGCACTGACCGAGCCGGCTTGCACATAATACGTGCCAGTCACTGCGGCGAGCCCGAAGAAGATAAAGACGAACACATCCCCAAGCCCATAATAACCGAGCGGAAACGGCCCGCCTGTGTATGCAATTGCTGAAATGATCGCGGCGATCCCAATGAGAATGATCGGCCATCCGCCCAGCCACGTGAGATACAACCCAAGCAGAGCGGCCAACGCAAACACAACTGCCATTCCAATCTTAACTTGCGATGGCGAAAGCAAGCCGGCCTGAGTCACGCGCGTGGGGCCGAGTCGTTCGGGCGTATCTGTGCCACGCTCAAAATCAAAAACATCGTTCGCAAGATTACTGCCAATTTGCAAAAGCAGCGCGGCGAATAAACAAACCAGCGCCGCATCCACGCGGAAAAATCCATCACGCCACGCGAGCGCACTTCCTACTACCACACCTGCCGCGGCGGCAGGCAATGTCCGCGGGCGGATCGCCAATCCCCAGGCTTGCCAGTTGATCGTTTGTTCGGTCAAGGTTTTATCTCCAATTTTTTTTCGTCCTGAGCGGAGCCGCACGCTCTTTGTGCGGCGTAGTCGAAGGACAATGCGGCGCAGTATAACTTATAATTGCGCGAGTTTTCAACAAGGAGCAATCATGACACAACTCACCGGACAGGAACGCGCAACATACGTTCAAAATATGTTCACGCGCATTGCAAAGCGCTACGATTTAATGAATCGACTCATGACAGGCGGGCAGGACATCCGCTGGAGGAAACAGGTGATTCAACTTGCGCGACTCAAGGACAACGCCTCATTACTTGACCTCGGAACGGGCACCGGCGATTTGGCACGCGAGGCCGTTTTACAGTTTCCCCAAGCCAAAGTGACCGCCGCAGACTTCACACTCGAAATGATGCGTGTGGGTCAGAAAATCAGCCCGCTCAACTTTTCCGCCGCAGACGCACTCCGCCTGCCCTTCAACGACTCGTCTTTTGATGCAGTCATTTCCGGCTTTCTGATGCGCAACTTAATTGACTTGCAAAAGGGAATCGAGGAACAATTCCGCGTGCTAATAGAAGGCGGACGCATTGTCATTCTCGACACCACACGCCCGAAGAAAAATATCCTCTCGCCGTTTATCTGGCTCCACATGCACTTCATCATCCCCGCTCTCGGCGGATTGCTGACAGGCGTCAGTGAAGCCTATCGCTACCTGCCTGAGACCACCGAGGGATTCGTCACCGCCGAAGACATGGCAAAACGCATGACTTCTACGGGATTTAAGAAAGTAAACTTCAAACAATTAATGTTTGGCACAATCGCCATTCACTGGGGAGAAAAATAAACATGACACACCCGACCAAACAACCCAACTCAAAAATGTGCTTTATCTGCGGAATGGAAAATCCAATTGGTTTGCATTTGCATATTCATGAAGTGGAACCAGGCGTTGTTGAAACGAAATACCTCGCGCCCGAACATTTTCAAGGGTATCCCGGCGTTTTGCACGGCGGTATTGTGGCAGCGATTATTGATGAAATATCCGGGCGTGCGCACATGGGCAGTGACCCGATGAATCCACGCTTTATGTTCACGGGCAAACTCGAAGTGAAATATCGGAAGAATGTGCCCATTGGCAAGATGCTGAAAATCATTGGCAAAGCTGGTAAGAGCAAACGAAATATCGCCGAAGCGTGGGCGGGAATTTATGACGCGGAGACAAACGAATTGCTCGCGGAAGGCACAGCCATGCACATTGACATTGCGCAAGACCAGTTTGATATAAGCAGGTTGGATGAATTGGGTTGGAAAGTTTATCCTGAATAAAAAAGAGGACGGGTTCTCGCCGCCCTCTTTTTTATTATTTATAACTCACCTTAAGCAGTGTCGTTCTGAGCGAAGCGAAGAATCTCTAAGATTATCGTAGAGACCCTTCGCTGTCGCTCAGGGTGACACGCCTGAAGGAGTTAAAGTGCGTAAGGTGAGTTTGTAAATTTCAACCTCATGCAACGGTCACCTTCTCGTCGTCAAACAAAACCTCTGCTTCCTGCTCAGGCAATGGTTTGGGCAATCTCATTGCACGCACTACCAGGTCTGTGATCGCAGTGATCTTTACATTCAAGTTGTAATGTTCGTTGATGTCGCCGATCTGTAAGCGGCAATTCTCACATGCTGCCACAACCACGCGCGCACCCGTCTTTTGGATCTGATCCGCTTTGGGCTTGCCTGCCGCGATTCGACGATCTGCATATTCGGCGAGGGCAACCAGCCCACCGCCGCCGCCACAGCACAATGCTTCAGCTTTATTGGGGGTCATCTCGCGGAAGTCGCTGACCACATTCTTCAAAACATAGCGTGGCTCTTCGATCAATCCGCCGTTGCGGGCAAGGTTGCACGAGTCGTGATATGTCACGGCTTCGGGAATCGCAGTCGGGTCAACTTTGATTTTGCCATCTTGAATATACTCAGCCAGCACTTCGATCAATGAGCGCACCTTGAAATTAAATTCGCCCGCGAACCAGTTCGGCACATCCCAACGATAGGATGCGTACGCATGTCCGCACTCAGCGATGACGATCTCTTTCACACCCAAACGATTGGCTTCATCCACGATGCGCTTTGCAACCTGTTTGGCGCGGTTCACGTCCGCGAGAAATACGCCATAGTTCGAGGCTTCAAAAATGGACAGCGTCCAATCTTCCTTTGCCGCGTTGAACACAACCGCAGGCGGCAGGATGGTATGCGCGCCCGCGAGCGGCACATACAAAATCTTTGCGCCCTGTTTTTCAACGGGAATGGTCGCGGTCGGGTCGCCTGTAATGTCGCGCAGTTGTTCTTCCATTTCCTTGATCTGCTCAAGGAACATCTCTTTATAAAACGAAGGATCTTTACCTTTTTCAATTGCCGCATCTGCAAGCATGACCAAAATTTCAGGCGCAGTCCCCGAAGCAGTCGCCATGGCGCGGATGGCGCGCATCATCAGGGGTGTATCCACGCCCAGTGGACAATTCACCGTGCAGCGTCGGCAAAGCGTGCATTGGCTGAATGCGATCTCGGTTAAATTCGCCAGCATCGGTTCATCGAGTTGTTTGGCACCGGTCCACACGGGGAACAAGCGGCTCAACATATCGTGTTCATGGCGATAAACACTACGCAGTTGCTCAGCGCGATACGCGGGGATATGTTCCACTTTCGGTTCGGCGCGATAGTAATGGCAAGCCTCGGCGCACAGCCCACAGCGCGCGCAGGCTTCGAGCGCGGTCTCCAGCGGCTGGTTGAGCTGCGCTTCCAAAGTCTTCAGGGCGATTTGAATGGTCTCAGTCATGGTATACCTCTATTTCACAACTTCGGGATGTGGAAACACGGCGCGGCGTCCGAAGAATTTTCCGAAAAACGCGCGTGAGAAGAAGAAATACAAACAGTGACGGATCTTGCCAAGCGGAATGTAAGCGAGCGTGATCGCGGACAAAATATAAAACGGGATCAACACTCCTGCATTCCATAACGCGAGGGCTGCTGCTGCCATCCAAATTGTCATCAACCAGACGGCGAAATGATCGTCGGGCAGGCTTAATCCGCGCAGGTTATGCTCCACAATACGCAGAATGCCTCCTGCTGCGCCGAGAAAAGCCCCGAGGGTCAGCACCCAGATCAACATCGAGGAAAGAAGCGAGGGTAACATCCCCCAAAATGGACTGATAAGCAACGCGCCCAATGCGGTGAAAATCCCAACGTGGAATCCGATCCCGCGTAAATATGCAATGGCGTGAATACGAGTGGATTCTTTTGCCCAGGGCATCATGCCTGTTGTGAAAGCATAGGCAATGCCATGCGAAATATTGCCCTTGATGGGAGATTTATCCGCAGGAAGCGCGCGGGTTTTAGTCTCAGCATAGCGAATGGTTATTCCGTAGACGCCAGCCAAAAGTCCCGCGAGAGCGAGGAGCTGGGAAAGTATGAGGAGGGTCATAGTCTTGTCCTTTGGTAAAAAAGTAGGCATGTAAACAAGTGAAACGTGTGTACCTGTGTATCTTTCTATTTCAATCTCTTGACCACAAAGCGAAAGTCCTTCTCTCGCTTTTCGAGCGCCATGAGTTCGTGGCCTGTGGAACGCGTCCATGCGGGGATGTCGGCCATCACGCCCGCGTCGGTGGCGACGGCTTCGATCATTTCGCCAACCTGCACCCGTTTGATGGCTTGGGCGAGTTTTACGATAGGCATCGGACAGAGTAAACCTTTGAAATCCAGGGCGAGCGCAATATTTTCAGACATTTGTATCTCCTTTGGGTTAGATAAAGAATTGAATACTTGATTCGGATGCGTGCTCAAGCATGGTGGCAACACCGACAGGTTCGGCAGCTTCGGGGATAAAATGGTCGCGCGTAATTTCCATCACATCCATGCTCATCTGGCACGGTAACATCTGAACGCCGAGGTCAATTGCGGCCTGGCGCAATTCAGGCAATTGCGTAACACCTTTTTGCTTCATCATCAGTTTGAACATCCAACGTCCCATGCCGCCCATATTGAGTCTGGATGGGCCAATTGCATTCAAACCGCCGCGGTTCATCACACCGAGCATCTTCCCAAACAAGCCTTTGCCCGTGAACACGCCATCTCTTTGAATGGCTTTCAATCCCCAGAACGTGAAGAACATGACAACTTCCATGCCCGCCGCAGCCGCGCCTGTGGCGATGATGTACGAAGCCATCACTTTATCCAAATCCCCGCTGAGAACAACCAACGTAAGTTTATTCTTTCTTTCTGCCATTTTGGGCCTCCATGAAAAGTATTCGCGCTTTTGCGCGTTATGCAAATGCTTCCACCAACTCCGCACGTTTCGCCAGCATGTCTCGCATGGCAGCGCGTAAAAGATCAAGAGCCTGGACCAAGCGTTTATCGCCGAGGCTGTAAACGATCACTGTGCCCCGTCGTTCGTTCGTCACCATGCCGCGCTCGCGCAATACCTTCAAATGACGCGAGACCAGCGGCTGTGGCATGTTCAGCTCATTGCACAGTTCGGTCACATTGCGCGAACCCTGCGAAAGCGCGTACAGGAGCATGATTCGGTTTGGGTCTGCAAGACCCGCACAGATCTCCGCGTGTAATTGATTGATTTCAACTTCGAGCGACGTATTCATATTGCACATCCTTCCATCAAATATACATATATTCGTATGAACTTGTGAAGATTATAACTATCAGTCTCCCTAGCTTCCAGTATCAATTATCATTAATAAAGCATGACGTATGTAACAAGACTTAACCAACCCAATTTACAGATTATTCTTCCACACTGAGCGGAGGCACCCCTTGCACGCAGGCGTAGCATAGGTTCAACAAATTGTAATCAACGGATTCAAGCCATGTATAATAGAAACATCAAGGAGATGACATGATCACTGCTTATCATAGACCCCACACATTGGATGAAGCCCTTAGGCTGCTGACTCAACCCAATACAGTCCCTCTCGGAGGCGGCACGCTTCTTTCCCAGTCGACGGTTGATCCCGTTACCGTTGTGGACCTACAACACCTGAGCCTGGATACGCTCCGCGTCAATGGTATTGACCCTTCGACACGCTCACATCGTCCCGATGTTTTTTCGGGAGGGCAGGCTCTCGAGATTGGCGCGACACTCACATTGCAGGCATTGCTTGAATCCGAACACTGCCCTCCTGCATTGAAATCCGCGCTGAAACTTGAAGCACCGTTGAACATTCGGAATTCAGCCACGGTGGCGGGAACTCTCTTTTCATGCGACGGGCGTTCACCATTTGCAACAGCCTTGCTCGCTTTGGACGCAAAAGTAACAATCGTCAATCGTCAATCGTCAATCGTCAATCTTGGCGAATTCCTCCCCCTCCGCCCGCGCGGACTCATAACGTCCATCACCATGCCCCACAATCCCAAACTCGCCTTTGAATTCGTCTCCCGCACTCCAGCGGACAAACCCATCATCTGCGCCGCGTTGACCCAATGGAATTCAGGCCGCACGCGTCTCGCGCTCGGCGGCTATGGCAAGAGTCCTCTACTCGCAATGGACGGCACCGAATCCGACGGTCTCGAAGCCGCCGCAAGCAACGCGTATCATGAAGCCAATGACGAATGGGCATCTGCCGAATATAGAATGGATGTCGCGGCGGTGTTGGCGAAACGGTGTTTGGAAGCAACCAGGTGACAGTCACTTTAAAAGTGACTGCCATCCATAAACTAATCTCATTACCAAGTAATATTCAGCCTGCATTACCTTCGCCGCCGTCACTACCTTCATCGTCATCAGCGTCATCATCAGGTCCTGTGAAGAAAAATTTTATTGAAACATCCATACTGACCTCCAAAGGATGCTGTATTCACGAAATGATGGTTTGAAAGTAACGATGGTTTTGCAATAAAGTTAAACGTTGAACGTATCAAGGAGTTCATATGAACATCACACTAAAAATAAACGGCATTGAACACACGATAGATATCATCCCCTCCACCACCTTGCTGACCGCCTTGCGCGGGCTTGGTTATCACGGAGCCAAGTTTGGCGATGAGGGCGGCTTAAGCGGCGCAGATACGATTCTATTAAATGGAAAACCCGTCAACGCAGGTTCGATCCTGGCCGCGCAGTCTGAAGGTCACAACATCGCCACCATCGAAGCGCTTGGCGAGCATCCTGAACAGGGTTGGAAGAAAACCGACGGCTTGCATCCGCTTCAAAAGGCTTTCGTTGAAACAGGCGCGATTCAATGCGGCTACTGTACGCCGGCTCAAATCCTTGCCGCGAAATCTTTGCTTGAGAAGAATCCAAACCCAAGTGAAGCGGAAGTGCGCGAGGCGATCGCGGGCGTGTTGTGCCGTTGCACGGGCTATCTCAAACCTGTGCAGGCGGTGTTGAAAGCGGCAGCGGATTTAAGAGGGGATACGGAATATGATATTTGGGAATCGGGACTCGGAAACCCACAATTCCCGATTCCCGACTCCCGACTCCCAACTCCCAACTCCCCATTCCCGATTCCCGGTTCATCATCAAACCTTCTCACAAAAACAAAAATCATTCTCACACCCGAATCAAAATCATGGCAAACGGTCGGCAAACCTGAAATAAAAGTGGATGCGATCAAGTTGGTACAAGGCAAGCCGGCTTTCACCGGTGATTTTGAAAAACGCGGCCTGCTCCATGCCAAGGTTTTACATTCGCCTCACGCTCACGCAAAAATAAAAAGAATTGATACCAGCAAAGCCAAAGCCCTCGATGGTGTTGAGGCTGTGCTGACCTGGCTGGATATTCCGCGCGTAGTGTATTCAACTGCCGGTCAATCAGACCCGATCCCCGGGCCGTTGGACACATTTTCTTTGGACCATAAAGTCCGCTTCGTGGGCGACCGGGTGGCCTTCGTTGCCGCAGAGACTTCAGAAATTGCAGAGCAGGCGTTAAGTTTGATCGATGTTGAATATGAAATCCTGCCCATGATTTTGGATTCCCGCATGGCCATGCAGCCTGATGCAATCCGTATTCATGATGAACCTGAATATGTAAACTTTGCAGATTCAAACCCCGAAAAGAATCTCGCCGCCGAAATCCGCATTGACATTGGAGATGTGGAAAAAGGTTTTCAGGAAGCCGATGAAATCTTTGAAGCTGAGTATGAAGTGCCCAAAGTGCAACAGGCGCATATCGAACCGCATATCGCCGTCACCTACTGGGATGAAGATGACCGCCTGGTCATCCGCACATCCACGCAAGTGCCCTTCCATGTCAGAAGAATGCTCGCACCAATTTTGGGGTTGCCAGTCAAACGGATCCGCGTCATCAAGCCGCGCATCGGCGGCGGCTTTGGCGGCAAACAGGAAGTGTTGATGGAAGACGTACCGGCTCATCTCACGATCGCCACCAAACGCCCGGTTATCTACGAATACACCCGCGAAGAGGAATTCATCGCCGCGCGATCACGGCACTCCATGCGTGTCAGAATGAAAACCGGCGTAAAGAAAGATGGCACGATCACCGCAAATTCGATGTACGCGCTTTCTGATACAGGCGCGTATGGCTGTCATGCCTTGACCGTGACAGGCAACACAGGCCACAAGGCCATGGCATTATATGTTGGTGATGGAGATTATCGTCAGTCTCCCAACATCCGTTTTTATGCCGATGTGGTTTACACCAACACCCCGCCCGCTGGCGCGTTTAGAGGCTACGGAGTGCCTCAGGGGTATTGGCCGCTCGACCGTCACATGGAAAAAATTTCCCGCGCCATGGGCTTTGACCCAATCGACTTCCGGCTGAAGAACGCAATTCACCCGGGAGAGTATCACCCATTTTCAACGGCATGGAATGAAGGCCGTCAACCGCGTCCGGAGATCATACATACCGTAGGTCTCGAACAATGTGTAGCCCAAGGGCGCGCCGCGATTGGATGGGATGATAAATTTGGAAATGAGGAATGGCATTCTTTACAAAATACGGGTCACGCATTACGTAATACGAAATCCGTAAAACGTAAAGGAATTGGAATCGCCATGGTCATGCAAGGCACAGCCATCCCCTACCTTGATATGGGTGGCGCATCCATCAAGATGAACGATGATGGCTCATTTAATTTATTAGTCGGGGCAACAGACCTGGGAACTGGCTCGGATACCGTGCTTGCCCAAATGGCGGCGGAAGTATTGGGTGTACCGATTGAGGACATGATCTGTTATTCATCCGACACAGATTTCACGCCTTTCGACAAGGGCGCTTATGCTTCATCCACAACTTATATTTCCGGCACAGCGGCCGTCAATGCGGCCAAGATCGTGGCGGAGAGAATCAGGATTCGGGCGGCGAAAATACTTAATGACCGTAAACAGGTAAACACGGAAACAGGTAAACAGGTCAAAGACACGAGTGTACCTGTGTACCTGTCTACGAGTATACGATTAGCGAATCGAATGGCGATTGCTCCTGACGGAAAAAGTGTTTCGCTTGCTGAAATAGCATTGGATTCACTTCATAAAAACAATCAGGAACAGATCATGGGAGTGGCAAGTTACGTCTCGCCTGTATCTCCTCCGCCTTTCGCGGCGCAATTTGCCGAAGTTACTGTGGATACTGATACGGGTCAGGTCACAGTTGACAGGCTCGTGATGGCTGTCGATTCGGGTGTAATTGTGAATCCACTGACGGCCTCGGGTCAGATCGAAGGCGGAATGACCCAGGCATTGGGCTATGCGGTCTGCGAGGAAATGCGCTACGATGACAAAGGCAATGCCATCGAAAGAGACTTCGACCGTTACCATCTCTTCCGCGCCAATGAAATGCCTGAACTCGAAACCATCTTTGTGGAAACCTTCGAGCCAAGTCATCCATTTGGTGTAAAAGCTGTGGCAGAGATACCCATGGACGGGGTTGCGCCGGCAGTTGGCAATGCTGTGCTGGATGCACTGGGCGTGAATGTGGATGAAATACCCCTTACACCAGAGAAAGTTTGGAGGGCGATTAAACACCAGTAAACTGGAGCAGGTTCAAGTTAAAAAAAGACGCGCCTTAATTCGCGTCTTTTTTTAGAAGCAAGAAATACTGCCACAGAATGAATCAGGCAGGCGAGATATAATCCTGATCAAAGGACTGATTATTACTTCAATATGAACCGTGTTGAGATTATCTACTTAATTCCATATATTGTTTCGTTATTATTTTCCATAGCCATCCTGCTCTACGCACGGAGCAAGCGGCGCGCCCAGGGAGCGATTGCGTACAGCTGGTATATGCTGGGAGAATCACTGTGGATCAGTGGATTCATCCTGGAGATGATCAGCCCGGATTTGGCCGGCAAAATCTTTTGGGATGGCTTCCAATGGCTGGCAAGTCATCTGTTTATTATTGCACTACCGGTTTTTGCAGTTCAATTCACAGATCACAAACTTCGTAAACCAAGAGCCTTATTCCTGGCGTCCTTCCTTGTGCCGACTCTGTTCACATTGATCCTTGCCACAAATACCTATCACCAATGGATCTACAATAACCCAATTTTAGCGCCGGGTCTCCCTTTCTCCTTTTTACTTTACGACGACACTCCTGTTTTTATCGGATATGCCATCTATGGCTACGCTGTTATGTTTTGGGGTCTTTACATCCTGCTGCTGCGCATCATTCGACCTCACGGCTTATATCGAACTCAAATCATCTTGATCCTTCTTGGATTTTTGATCCCGATCATCGGCGCCCTCATATCACTGTTGAACATCAACATCGCGCCACAGCGCGACATCACCCCTTTCACAATTGCTGTCGGAAATTTAATCATTGCATGGGGTTTGTTCCGTTTTCGAATATTTAAAGTTGCGCCAATTGGGCGTGATCGTGTATTCGAAGCCATGATGGAACCTGTTGTCATTTTGGACAACCAGAACCTGATCGTGGATATCAATTCCGCAATGCTGAAATTGCTTGAAAAAAAGGCGGACGAAGTGATAGGCGAACCCGCCAAAATCGTATTTGACAATTTTCCCATCCCAATAAAAATGTATACGCATGTTTCATATGCGCGTGCAGAAGCCATTTTTAATACTGGAAAAAAACAAATCCATTATGAATTGACCATCTGGCCTCTTTATAATCAGCAGCGGGAAATGCTGGGACGCATCTATATCTCACACGATATTACCGCACTCAAAGATTTGGAGCATAAACTCCGTAATCTCAACACCGAGCTAGAGGATCGTGTTGTTGCCCGCACGCGGGAATTGGCGGATGCATACGACACCATGCTCGAGGGGTTCGCACGCGCGCTGGAATTACGCGACAAGGAAACTGAAGGTCATTCCCGCCGCGTGACAGAAAATACAATGAAAATCGCTCAGAAAATGGGAATATCCGGCGAAGCCCTTGAAGATATACGCAGTGGTTCCATTTTGCATGATATCGGAAAGATAAGCATTCCTGATAAAATCCTGCACAAGCCTGCCAGACTGACCGTTGAAGAACGGGAAATTGTGGAACAACATCCGGAAACCGCCTATAAACTTCTACTGCCGATCACCTATCTAAATAAAGCCATTGAGATCCCCTTTTCGCATCACGAGAAATGGGATGGTACAGGATACCCGCAAAAATTAAAGGGGAAACGCATTCCCGTCTCAGCCCGTATCTTTGCCATTGCAGACGTTTGGGATGCCTTAAGTAATGATCGTCCATATCATGAGGCCTGGTCGCGCGAAAAAATAATCCGCTACTTCATAGACGAATCGGGCAAACACTTCGATCCCGAGATCTTGAACATCTTTTTAGAGCTGTTGGAAAAAGGCGAAATATAATCAAAGTCACTCCTGCATTATTCGATCATGAACAGGAAGAAAGATTTAAATGTCAGACCAAATTTACGTCGTAGGACACATCAACCCAGATACCGACGCAATCGCATCCGCCATGGGTTACGCCTGGCTGTTGCGCGAACGTGACAGCGCAAACGCTGTTGCCGCCCGCGCCGGGGCACTTAACGCGCAAACCTCCTGGGTGTTAAAAACCCTCAACATTGAGGCTCCCACTCTGCTCACCGATGCCTCGCCTCGTTTCGGTTCTGTCATGCGCCGCCTCGATACCATTCGTCCGGATTCACAACTCGGCGCGGCCTGGATCCTCGCCAGCAAAACCGGCGGACTCGCCCCTGTTGTTAGCGAAGATGGCATTCCATACGGCATGATCAACGGCTTGAGCCTTTTTAAATATTTCACTGATACGCTCGGCCCACGTCCCGGCGATACAACCGTACGCGAAATGATGGCCGAAAAATGCAGGGATGCGGCAGATACAGCCGTCCCTCAGTATCGGGCCAACGCGCATATTCGCGATTCGCTCAATAAATTATTACGGCTTGAATATAATGATTATTGGGTTGTGGATGAGCAGGGTGTTTACATGGGTATTGCGCATCAGCGTGAAGTATTGAATCCGCCGCGTCTTAAGATTATTCTCGTGGATCACAATGAACCCCGGCAGGCAATCGCCGCGCTCGAAGAGGCAGAACTACTGGAGATCCTCGATCATCACCGACTTGGCAACCCCCATACACATCAACCGATCCGTTTTACTGTGGATACCGTGGGATCAACTTCGACACTGGTGACGGAACTAACCGCCGAGGCGGGGCTTTCCATGCCGCCAGAGCTTGCCGGCACGCTTCTAGCTGGACTGGTATCTGATACGCTCGTCCTGACATCTCCCACCACGACACAGCGCGACAAAGACGCCGCCGAACGGCTGGGACGCTGGGCATTTGTGGGCGGAAGTCCGCTCACAGGCAAGACGATTGAATCCTACGGAAAAGAAGTGCTAATCGCCGGAGCAGGGCTCTCCCACCGTAACCCGAAAGATGTGGTCAGCACGGATATCAAACCTTTCGAAGGCGGCGGTTTCAAATTCGCAGTGGCCCAGGTTGAAGTAACAGACATCCTGCAACTCAGCGAACATATTGGCCCTCTGCAAAACGCATTGAACGACTTGCGCGACAAACGCGGACTGGATTTCAGCATGCTTTTGGTGACGGATGTTGTGCGCAGCACCAGCCGTCTGCTGGTCTCATCCAATGCACCCACTATTTTGAACGACCTGCCTTACCCGCCATTACCAGACAGCACTCGTGATGCGCAAGGAGTGGTTTCACGGAAGAAACAGCTATTACCGGCTATCCTGGGGCTATTAGAACGTTAAACCATCTCAAAAGTATGCCTGTCATAACCTATGTCCGTCGCAATGCGGTTATTACGGTAAAATGGGTATATGATTGAGTTGGCTAGAAGACTGAAAAAAACGCCCCTCCCCCGTCTCTTAAACCAAAAAGATAAGGGGGCACCCGATGAGCAATAGTGATGCCATTCTGTTGCACCATATTATTATGGCAATAGAACAGGTCGAACGTTATACAAGGGGTATGTCTGAAAGCGAATTTCTCTCACGCAGTATGGTTCAGGATGCAACCGTCAGGCAGATCGAAATTATCAGCGCAGCGGCCAGCAACATTTCCCTTGAATTTCAGAACGCGCACCCAAAGTTAGCATGGTCAAAGATGATCGGCCTTCATAAAAAGATCGTCCCGGAAATTTTCAGCATCAACCCCGCCAGTCTCTGGAATACCGTACAGGATGATCTGCCTCTTCATAAACAAGCCATAAAAAAGATTATTTAGAGAGGTTAGATATTTCCCCGCACGGATAACCTTTCCGCCGTGCTTTGCGTTTACGCATTTGATGCGTGAACTGCCAGAAAGAAAATAATGGACAGAATCCCCAACTCCCAATTAATTGAAAAAGATATTCCTTCCCGCCGCGCAGGCTGGAGCAAAATTGAAATTTTTGCACTGACTTATAACGGTTATACCCAGTGGGGCTCCTTCAAGAAATGCCGTGAAGTTGCCAAGCAGGGGATAAATCTTTATAAAGGAAAAAAAGAACTTACTCAATCTCTGACCGACCTGCGTACCTGCCTGTTCTTTGAAGCCCGCCGCTGGAAGCATTATGAAGAGAACCCAACTAAAAAAGGCATGGAGTACGTTCATATTTTAGTGGAAGCGATCCGTGTGCGTGTTCTTGCAAAGGAAATTGGATAAAACAGTTTATAATATTTAAGCGGAGAATCTATGAGTCAAGTATACAAACTTCCTCTTATTTTAGAGCCACAACCCGAAGGCGGGTATGTTGTTACCTGCCCATTACTTCCCGAATTAATCACCGAAGGCGAAACGGTTCTGGAGGCGATTCAAAATGCAAACGATGCTCTGGTAGCCCTCGTTGAAGCAATGAAAGAATTACATCGTTCCCTCCCACCCGCTCTACAACCAGAAAAAGAAAATACACCGCTTTGGATTGAGACGGTTCTTGCTGTATGAAATATCGTGAGGCATTCAAAAAACTCAAAGCGCTGGGATGCGAAGAACTTCCACGTCGTGGAGCGGGATCACATCGCATCTGGCATAATCCCGCAAATAAGCATATTGCGCCTATACCAGGTTGGGGAGCAAAAGATATAAAACTTGGCACATTACGCGCCGTCATTCGACAGTTGGGATTAGATTGGGAAGATTTTCTCAAGGCAAAGTAATAAATGAAATCCCGCTCCGAAATTAAAAAAAACAACGAATCCGCCGTGTTGTGTAAGGAATAACAAACATGAAAGAAAATGCCTTCTCGTCAATCACCCTCAAAACCGCCATCGTCCACACTGTCACCTATTTCATCATTGGGTTTTTCGCGTTCACCTTCTTTGATTACAGCGCGAAATATGCCGGCCCCATCGTCTCCAACTTTATGCGACAAACGGATCATCCACTCGTCGCGGCGGGACCATTATTCCAGGTCTTACGCGGATTTCTCTTTGGGATCGTCTTCTATGTATTGCGCGATCTCATTTTCCCAAAAGAGCGCGGCTGGCTAACTTTATGGTTGGTTCTTGTCATTGTTGGGATCATCTCCCCTTTTGGACCCTCGCCAAGTTCCATTGAAGGCGCACTTTACACCATCATGCCAATGTGGTTCCACATTGTTGGCTTGCCCGAAGTATTGATCCAATCCTTCCTGCTGGCGTATCTCACACATTACTGGGTCAAATATCCTGAAAAGAAATGGCTTGGTTGGATATTTGGAATCATCTTCGCTCTGGTTATATTAATGTCAAGCATGGGCATTCTCGCCGCGCTGGGAATTTTGCCCGCGCAAAACTAAAGCTGTTTATGACAGTATCCATTTACCAAGCCCTCGCTGAACTTGAGAAGAAAAACGAATCTGCCGCGCTGTGCACAGTGACGAGCAGTGAAGGCTCCACGCCACGGCATGTCGGCAGTAAGATGCTGGTCTATCCGGATGGGCATTTTGTTGGCACAGTCGGCGGCGGTGATCTTGAACATCGCGTACTTGATGAAGCGTGGATGGCGATCAGTGACGGCCAGCCGCGCTATTTACATTACAACATGGCTGACCCGTCGCGCGGAGATCCCGGTGTATGCGGCGGTCAGGTGGAGGTATTCGTGGACCCAATTCTTCCAGCCCCTCTGCTCGTTGTGTGCGGCGCGGGGCATGTGGGCAAGGCCGTTGTCCATTTGGCTAAGTGGCTTGGCTATCGCGTTGCTGTCAGCGATGACCGCGCAGAATTTTGCAATCCCGAGTCCACGCCTGAAGCGGATGCGTATTATCCTGTCACCATGGATGAACTCCCCAAACATATTAAGATTGACAAGCGCACGGTTCTTATCTTAACCACAAGAGGATCAGCGATAGATGCGGCCGGACTCTCCCCTTTGCTTGATTCTCCTGCCGCCTACATTGGAGTCATTGGCTCGAAACGCAGGTGGGCAATTACCGTCAAAGCATTGAAAGAAAAAGGCGTTGATGAAGCAAAGATCGTCAAAGTCCATTCACCGATGGGACTGGAGTTGCAAGCCGAAACACCAGAGGAAATTGCGGTGAGCATCATGGCGGAGGTGATGATGATTAAAGAAAAAGGAACAGGGAAGCCGATGAAGGGCAGTGAGAAGTGAGAAGTGAACAGTAATCAGTGATCAGTTTTCATCCTTTATTTGGCGCGAGACGTTTCGTGGTGGAATTCGTAGAGAGAATAGGAAAAACGGTTCTTGTATCAGCAAGTTCATTCGGCTATAATCTAAACAATAACCCAAAAGGAGAAAATAACATGGCTAGAATTTTTGATGTCATTGAATATGCAACCGAGATGAATGATGAGATCGTCCACCGCTTCCCCGAGACGGGGATTGGCGATTTCCGCATCGGTTCGCAAGTGATCGTGCGTGAGAGTCAAGCTGCGGTGTTCTTCCGCGATGGCAACGCGTTGGATGTGTTCAAGGCGGGGCGGCACACGATTGCGACGGCGAACATTCCCAAGTTAATTGATTGGATCGGCAAGGCGTTTAATGATCGCACGCCGTTTCCTGCGGAAGTATATTTCGTTTCAATGAAGGAATTCGCGAGCAAGAAGTGGGGCACACCGCAGCCGATCATCATCCGCAACCCCAATATGGGCTTAGGCGTGGCGTTGTTGCAAGGCTTTGGCACCTATTCATTCCAGGTAAAAGACCCGCAGCAATTTGTAACTCAAATTGTCGGCACAACCGGTACATACCGTACATCTGAAATTGAAGAACGCTTGCGTACAATGCTGCTTTCGAAATTACAGGATGTGCTCGGCGAAACAGCCGCAAGAAATTCCGTGCCTGAAATCATCGGCTTGACTGAGGAAATTGGCGCGGCAGTTCGCGCGAAAGCCAAGGAAGATTTTGAAGCCGTTGGATTGGTGTTGAAAACATTCTATGTCGGCAACTTGAAGCCTTCAACCACGTCAGCTCAGGAACTGCGCGATATGGGTATGCTCGATATGCAAACTTACACCCAATTGCAAGCCGCAGATGCAATGCGCGACGCAGCGCAAAACGAAGGCGGCGGAGCTGGTCTCACCGCTGGTATCGGCGCTGGGATGGGTATCGGCAATATCATGGGGCAGGCTTTACAAGGCGGCTATCAAGGTGGATCGTCCGGTGGCGGCGCGGCGGCGATGCCCGACATTATGACTCCCGCCGAAGCTGCCAAATTCATGAAGGTGACCGAGGATGATATTCTCGGCGCCATCAAGGACAAGAGCCTGAAAGCCAAAAAAGTCGGCAAGGCATATCGTATCAGCAAGGATAATCTTGAAGCGTTTATGAATAGTTGAACAACACCCGCTTCTCGTTTGTTTGCTTCTTCCAGCCTATCAATCCTTAACCGTTACAGCGCGGCGGTGTTGTTTTTTCGCAAAATATCCAAACACTTAACCTTGATAGGATGTAAAGTGTTGATTACCCAAAGAAAGGAGCGTACTTCAAATGATCTTGTTTAGCAAAGCCAAACGTGATCGAAAATCCATCTCTTCTCGAAGTGCGCTTGTAGACGATTAGAGGTCCAAGTCTGTGTCTTTTTTGCCACGGTGCACTTCTGCATCGTGGCTTTTTTATTCGTAATCAAAAAGTACTGCAGCATTCATGTCGCCTTACAATAGGTAGAAGGAAAAAATGGACGTTATCACTGGCAAGATTCTAAAGTTAAACAACTGGGCCGATGGCAAGATCATCGGCATTGCAAAAGATGTTGCGGCTCAGCTCACAGCTCAAGGGTGGGAGCGCGAAGCGGTTCTTAGTCAACTGGATGCTGTTCGGCAAAACCCGGGCAGTTTCCTCGCCAATACGTTGATGGCAGACCTCGCACGCGAGTGCATTCGCATCACGCAAAAAGATGAACCACTCGATGATGCATTGCGAGAGTTGCCGCTTCCCTACCCGATCTGGGGACAGGAAAATATTGACGAGGGCGCGATTACACAAATGTCAAATGCCATGCGTTTACCTGTCACTGCCGCAGGCGCATTGATGCCTGATGCCCACATTGGCTATGGACTTCCCATCGGTGGCGTACTTGCAACCGACGAAAACGTCGTCATCCCCTTCGCTGTCGGTGTGGATATTGCCTGCCGCATGAGACTCTCTTTATATGAAGTCTCGCCGATTTTGCTTGGACAAAAGAAAGGCATGTTCGAAGACGCCTTGATGGAGCAAACTGCGTTCGGCATGGGCGCAAAGTGGACAGGCAGTAAGAAGGCGCAACATGCCGTATTGGACGATGAGGCCTGGGATGCCACCCGCCAGCTTAAAGTGTTGAAAGATACTGCCGCGAATCAACTTGGCACAAGTGGAACAGGAAATCACTTTGTTGAATGGGGATCGTTCCGTTTGGATGAGCCTATGTTTGGATTGCAGCCCGGTGAATATCTTGCATTACTTTCACACAGCGGTTCACGCGGCGTTGGCGCAAAGATCGCTGACAGGTTTAGCAAACTTGCGATGGAAATGCATCCTGATCTCGATAAGTCTGTGAGATATCTCGCGTGGCTTTCACTCGACTCAGAAGCCGGTCAGGAATACTGGCTATCGATGGAACTCGCCGGTAAATTTGCTTCGGCAAATCACTATATCATCCATCGCCGCGTCGCCGCCGCGGTTGGGCTCAAGGAAGCCGCTGTGGTTGAGAACCACCACAACTTCGCCTGGAAGGAAAATCTGCCCGATGGCAGAACGGTCATTGTGCATCGCAAAGGCGCAACCCCTGCTGGTGTTGGAGTATTGGGAATTATCCCCGGCTCCATGGGCGATGCGGGTTATCTCGTGCGCGGAAAGGGCGTTGCCTCATCGCTTGAGTCTGCGTCACATGGAGCGGGCAGGTTGATGAGTCGCAGAGCCGCGTTGAATTCCATCAGCAGATCAGCGCGGGATGAGTATCTCAAAAAGAATGATGTCACCCTGCTCGGCGGCGGCATGGACGAATCACCGCAAGCCTATAAGCCAATCGAAGAGGTTATCGCCGCGCAACATGATCTTGTGGATGTGCTCGGTAAATTCACACCGCGCATTGTCCGCATGGCGAATGAACCTGGGGATATTTAGACAGAAAAAGACCCTAAAGGTTTTGGAAACCTTTAGGGTCTTTTTATTACATCTTCTCCAATATCTCAAGCGCGTTCTTGATCCGTTTCAAACATTTTTCTTTGCCAATGATCTCCATACTTTCAAACAGCGGCGGGCTGACTTTTTGCCCCGTAGTGGCTACGCGAAGGATACCAAAAACTTGATTGGGATTCAATCCGCTCTCTTCGACATACGCCCGCAACGGCGGCTCGCATCTTTCGTGACTTAAATCTGGTAGTTCGGCGATGATTTGATACGCCCGTTGAGCGATTTGCGCTGATTGCTTTGCATCCAATCCTTTTGCGATCAAGTCCTCGGGGTTGGGCGTCACATCCTCCTGGAAGAAGAACGCGCCAAAGGCAAGGCAATCATCCAATGTCACAAGTCGCTCACGGAGGAGCGGAATAATTTTTAGCAAGACCTGATCGTTGACGTTGAGTCCATTATGGGTAAAGTAGGGCTTGAGGCGGGCTGCCAGGTCTTCGGTCGTAAAGAGGCGGATGTGTGTCGCGTTGAAATGATCCAGCTTTTGAAAGTTGATCGCGGCGGGAGATGGAGTCAAAGAATCGATAGTGAAGCGATCAATCATTTGCTCCACGGTCATCACGTCATCTTTGGAGACACCCCACCCCATTAGCGCGATCCAATTGTTGACGCCTTCTGATGTATAACCTAATTCGTTCATATCCTTGATGAAAACAGAATATCCGTCTTTCATTGCTAAAGTGGTATCACGCTTGCTAAGTTTGCCTTTTCCACTTGGTTTCAGAAATACCGAAAGATGAACCCAAAGAGGTTCATCCCACCCAAAAGCGCGGACAATGTTCACGTGCAGTGGAAAGGTGCCCAGCCATTCTGAACCGCGCAGAACGTGAGTGATCTCCATCTCATGATCATCCACGATGGCTGCGAGATGATAGGTAGGCAAGCCGTCCGATTTCATTAGTACATAATCGTAAAGTTGTTTGTTCTCGGTAGTGATGTCCCCGCGCAAGTGATCATGCGCGACTGTTACACCTTCCTGCGGCATCTTGAAACGGATCGTATGGGCTTCACCATTGGTAATGCGCCTTGCGGCTTCGCTGGGGTCAAGATTGCGGCAGGTTCCATCATAATGAGGGTTTTCCTTGCGCTTCATTTGCTCCTGTCTGGCTATTTCGAGGCGGTCACGCGAGCAGAAGCAAGGATACGCATGACCATGATCCATTAATATTTTTGCATGATGCGCATAAATCTCGCGGCGTTCCGTCTGTCGATAGGGACCAAACTTACCGCCGACATCAGGGCCCTCATCGTACTCGAGTCCAAGCCAGCGCAAACCATCCATGATCTCCTGTTCTGTGCTGGGGACGGTTCGTTTCAGGTCAGTATCTTCAATACGCAAAATGAACTGCCCGCCTGTCTTTTTAGCGAGCAGGTAATCATAGAGAGCGACACGTGCAGTAGCAAGGTGCATATGTCCTGTGGGAGATGGCGCAACGCGAGTTCGTGCAGATTTGATGGACAAGATGGGGGCTCCTTGAAATAGGTGGTCTCGATACGCCCCTCTAAGGGCATTCGGGGCTACTCGACCACCAGGATAGATTTTAAAATTCCATTTGCTTATGCCGCATTACAACAGATTCCACCAATCCGATGCCAAGCATAAGCGCGGTAAGACCGCTGCCGCCATAACTGATGAAAGGCAGCGGCAGGCCGGAGACCGGTACGACATTCAAGTTTACGCCGATATTGACAGCGCCTTGAAAAAATATCAATATTGCCACCCCATAGGCGATCATCGAACCAGAGACATCCCTTGACTTTTGCGCCGCGCGAATACAACGCCAGACAATGAATGCCAGCGTCAAAATAATGATCACGCCGCCGATCATGCCAAATTCCTCGGAAACAGCCGAGAAGATAAAGTCGGTATGGCGCACTTTGAGAAAGCGCAGTTGTGTTTGTGTGCCATGCCCATATCCCTGTCCGAAGAAACCGCCTGAGCCAATTGCGATCAACGCCTGTTGCACATTGTAGGTTGCGCCATAGGTGGCATTCGGGTCCGGGAAAATAAAGGTTAGTATGCGGTCCTGCTGGTATTGTTCAAGGAAGGGAAATGCCAGCATCGCCAGTCCGATCACTGCTAACACAAGAATGACAACCTGTCTTATCTCCAGTCCCTGAATCCAAAGCATCGCGAAGAAGATGACAGTTAATACGACCACATTACTAAGGTTGGGTTGCAGCAGGATTAAACCAATGATACCGAATGCCCAAAGGAAGCCGCCCAGCGCCCATTTCCAATCGCGCCGCTGAACTTGTGCATGTTCAAAATAGCGCGCCAGCACAATAATGGCCACGATCTTCGCGAACTCCGTCGGTTGGAGAGACAAGACTCCAACCTGAAACCAGCGCTGCGCGCCAAAAGCAGATTGCCCAAACCCGGTTAATGTCACTAAAAAGATCAATATCCCAAAATAGATCGGACGATACAAAGCCAGCCAGTAACGATAATCAATGGATGCGACTACGAATATAAGGACAACGCCGAGCAGGGCAAAATAGATCTGGCGAGGTATCAGCGGCTGTAATACTTCATTCCCCGCGACGGCAGAACGGATCATAACTGTGCCAAAGGAGGACGCAAGCACAACTGCACCTAATAACAGAAAATCAAAGTTTCGCCAGAAGAGATCGCGAGTCATATTAACAAGACACGGACGCAGCCGCTGACGCTCATCAGGCTGATCCGTGCTGCCTCCAAAGTATAAAAAATGATCAACCTGCGTGGCGGCGGGATACGTTCCGCAAGGGAATATCCGCTACCAGCCGCTGTGAACGGCCATCCCGTTCCAGCCCAATTTGAACTGCTTCAGGATCGATTTCAATATATTTTGAAATGGCTATAAGCAGGTCGTCTTTCAACGATTCCAATTGCGCGGGCGTCAGGTCTGTGCGGTCGTGCACCAAAACAAGCTGCAGCCGTTCTTTTGCGTTTTCGGCGCTTCTTTTTCGCGTGAAGAAGTTCATCTTACTTCCTCCCTGCAAGTTTTTGAATGGCGCCCCATAAACCGCTTTGTTGATCAAGATCTATGAAAGGCACATCCTGTCCCTGGATACGCCTGGCGATATTGCGGAAAGCCTGCCCGGCGCGACTTTTTGGGTCGTTGACTACCGGCGCGCCGCGGTTTGAAGCGATGATGACAGACTCGTCTTCTGGCACGATCCCAATTAATTGAATGCCGAGCAGATCCAATACATCTTCAGCAGAGAGCATATCATTATTTCTGACCAAGGCTTGATTTAATCGATTAAGAATAAGCGCCGGGTTCCCTTTTTCTTCTGCTTCCAAGATACCTACGACCCGATCCGCATCGCGCACGGCGCTGACCTCCGGATTGGTCACTACAATGACGCGGTCTGCGGCAGCGATCGCGTTGCGGAAGCCGCGCTCAATGCCCGCCGGCGAGTCGATGATGACGAAATCAGCATCAGAGCGCAGGTCATTGCAGATGCGGATCATGTCTGTAGGGGAAACCGCATTCTTATCACGAGTCTGCGCGGCGGGGATCAGGTACATCTCCGGGAAATGCTTGTCTCGGATCATGGCCTGCTTCAATTTGCAGCGCCCTTCGATCACATCCACGATGTCGTATACGATCCGATTTTCAAGACCCATGACAACATCAAGATTTCGCAAACCAATATCGCCATCAATGCAAACAACTTTTTTACCGTCCGCCGCAATGGCTGTGGCAAGGTTTGCAACGGCTGTGGTTTTTCCCACGCCGCCTTTTCCGGATGTAATCGTAATCACTTGAGCGGTCATATTCATTCCTAAAAAATAATTTAGCCTGGATGCCAAAGGTCAGCTTGCAAACGTCCTTCGCTGTTAATGCTGGCAATCTCCGGCTTGGGGTCTTTTTGTGGTTTGAGCGTCGCAGAGACTTCGTCTGCAATACGCAACTGGTTGGCCGAAAGATCAAGCGCACAGATAAACGCCGAGCGATCACCCTTGCAGCCCGCATGGATCATACCGCGCACCCGTCCCCACACAATAACATTGCCTTCGGCAACGATCTCAGCGCCCGGGTTAATATCACCAATAACGACGATATGCCCGGGGAATTCGATGCGCGTTCCAGAGCGAAGGGTCTTGTTAACAAATAAAGCAGTGTCGTCATTAATCGGATCTGCAAACTGCCGCTGCTCTTCAGGTCTCGGTTTTGAAATACGGGTTGCCAAACCCAGCAATTGCGCCGTCTGTTCAGTGATGGGCGATTCGCTTACAACCGCCCAAAGGATTAAATTTCTTTCAGAAAGCTGGTCGCGCAAGTCAACCAGATCATTCACTTTCAATATTTGTGATCCGACATCCATTGCAAGGCGGGCGCCTTGAAAAAACGAAGGACGTTCGTCAATTTGCGCAAGCAAGGCGATACGCTGATCTTCCCAGGGCGCATCCATAAATGTCGCCAGCAACCCATCGCGTATTCCTTTGATCTGGATAAGAGAAGTAATTTGCTCCATAGGATGGCCTCAGGTAAATATATTGGTTCGAATTATACCTGATGAAAGCGCATCGTCTATTGCCCTGCGGCAGGGTTGCCCTGAGCGATGTCGATGGCCTTTATCTCAAAATAGGCCCTGATTACCCGCTCTACCATGGGTCCTGCCACACTTGCGCCTTCGCCGCCATTATAAGCAAAGGCAAGGACAATGATCTCAGGGTCTTCATAGGGAGCATAGGCAAGCGTCCAGGAATGGGTGGGCCAAGCGCCAAAGTTGCAGCGATTGGCAGCCCTGGCAACATCGTCACAGTATTCTGCGGTACCGGTCTTGCCTGCCACTGCAATGGGAAAATCTTTGAAGATTTTATTCAGTGTACCAAACAGCGGAGCAGTCACTGCCAGGCGTGTTCCCTCGCGAACTGCTTGAATTGATTCGGGTTGAATAATTTTTAAGTCATCTTCATTCAGGCTGCAATACGGGCCGTCACAGGAATAGCTTTGGATCAGCGGGGTAACGGTTACATCCCATTTTAAGTTGGGAGTGAAAGGTGAGATTTGATAACTGCCGGGGGTCTCAAATTCAGTGACAGTAAAATCATCGGGGTTGAACCACATTGGGACAACATTACCGTCGCCATCCGTCACTTCACGGACAATGGTGGGCTGCATCAGCCTGCCGTTGTTTGCAACTGCCGCGCCAGACATTAAGACCTGCAAAGGTGTAGAGAGCACGTATCCCTGCCCTACGCTGGCAATGTAGGTATCGCCAGTAGACCAGTTTTCACCGGTGTTAATACGTTTCCACTGCGGGTCTGGAATCAAACCATCCTGCTCGCCCAGCAATTGGATCCCAGATCGTTCGTCATATCCAAGCGCACGAGCATACTGTCGAAGACGTTCAATGCCAAGCCCCTGCTTGATCTCATCTTCATAACCGCCGCCAAGTTTGTAAAAACATACATTACTTGAAAATGCGATACACCGCAAAAAATCTATTGTGCCAAAGCCTTCCGGGCGCACATCAAAGATATAGTCTACAAATGGACGGGTATTATTTTCCGTACAAATATCGTTGGGGTTAAATTTTTCACATAAAAGCAATTGTCCAGGGGCCTGAATGATATCGTCCAGTTCAACCACATCTTCATTAATCGCGCCAGTGGCTGTGGCTAACTTAAACACTGATCCCGGAGGAAACTCAGCGGAAATGGCATTGTTCAACAATGGTTTGCGTGGATCCTGACTCAATTGCTCGTAATAATAAGCGGGAATAAAACGCACAAAACGATTATTCTCATAACTTGGATAGGACGTCATGGCAAGTATTTCGCCTGTTTTCGGATTCATGGCAATAATCACCCCGCTGGAAATGCGAACCGTGTTGAAATACGTATTCCAAAACCGGATCTCCTCCAACAGCGTAGCTTCTGCGGCGGCTTGTAAACGAGTGTCAATGGTCAAATAGGCATTATGCCCCGGAACCGCCGGGATCGGGGGCTCCAGGTTGCGAAGTTCCTGCCCAGCTACATCTATTTGGACCACCCGTAAACCGTTTCTACCGGCTAGGATATCCTCCAGAGAGGCCTCTACCCCCGAGTAACCAACCTTGTCACGATTGGGAATAAATCCCTTCGCACGCAACTCTGCTTCCTGAGAAGCCGGGATCGGGCCCAAAAACCCGATCAAATGGGACGTGAGCGAGCCGGTTGGATAATCACGTATCGGTTCAACCTCGACCTGCACTCCCGGCCAGTCAACGGACTTCTCTTCCACAATTCTGGCAATTTGCTCAGAGAGATTACACTTCACTTTAACAGGACTGTAGGGTGCCAGGGTATCCTGCAAAGCCACCAATTGTGCGATTCCCGGCCCTTCCACACAAGCTGCAAACAGCTTGGCTTCTTGAAGGGATGCTTCTGTCACCGGCCCACCCACAGGTATGTCTATCAAATCCGAGAGTTCACGATAGATCCGCTGAATATCAGATTCATCTTGAGGTAAACCGGCAGGTGTGATAACGATATTATAGGATGCAAGATTACGCGCAAGAATAAATCCGTTGCGGTCATAAATAATTCCACGCGGGGCTGGCAGGCTGACTTCATATGTGTAATTATCAATCGCGCGTGCAGTCCAAATGGAACCTTCCAATATTTGCAAATTTATAAGCCTGAAAAGAAAACCGGTCAGCACCAAAAACACAACAAGATATACCGTGGTAAGCCGCCACGGCGTAAAACGGACAGGTCGTGAACCTACGCCGCTGCTCATTCGTATTGCTCTTCAGGATAAACCCAAACTGCCAGATCGCGAATAAAGGTATAAATCGGTATCGAGAAAAGCATATTAAGCAATAAACTTGGCAAAGTGATCAACCCCATCACGTCCGAGAATAAGAAGGGCGTACCGGATATTCGCAGAACTGCAAATGACAACAAATGCATAAATAAAGTACCGACAAATACAACACTAAACATGGCTAATAAAGGAGCCTGCCAGATTCGTTTCTGTAATAATTGCGCCACAAAAACAACACCAAAATAACCAACCACGACAACCGGCCAAGGCATCGCGGACACAAAACCAATCATCAAACAGATTGTAGCCGTCCAATGCCATGAAGATTTGACCCGCTCCTGCAACGCCCATGCGGCCAGCAGAATCAGCGGCAGGTCTGCATAGCCGGAGATCAAGTTGATCCGACCAATGACAGAAGTCTGGAGGATAACTGCCAGTCCAAGCAATGGGAAAGCGATGATATTTCTCATTTCAAAGATTATTATGGGGATGGCAGGGGTTCAAGCGGAGTAATATTCACCGGACGGAAATTGGTAATCACCAAAACGATATTAAGGCGGGAAAAATCCAACGCAAGCTGGACGGTTGCTTCCTGGAATAGTTCATATTCCAGGGTACGCAGCGTAACCACCTGTCCGATGATCAAGTCGGATGGATAACCGCCTCCCAGACCGGAGGTTAGAATGAGGTCGCCTGATTCCACAACTGTATTCTGCGAGATCATATCCAGCGAAACGTCACCAGTTACAGAACCCAATGCTACAGCATTGGTTTCAGCGTTCTGCAAATAAACATTTATTGAAGATGCAGGATCCGTAATCAATTGCACACGAGCAGCATCAGCGATGACCGCATCAATACGTCCAACCAATCCCTGATTCGTCACGACCGGCATTCCGCGCTGAATATCGTCATTCGAGCCGCGATTGATAATAATATAATGCAAAAACGGACTTGGGTCACGTCCTATCACTGCAGCCGCTTTATACGTACTTTCAGGATTTGACCGGGAAAAATTCACCAGCGCCGCAAGAATCTCGGTCTCATTCACTCTTTGTTGAAGTTCAATAACCTGAGTCTGTAACTGGGATACTTGCGCTTCCAATTCCGTATTACGCGTGCGCAGGGATACTATGTCACGCGGTGCGGTTATGAAATCCTGCAACCCAATAAAGCGCGAGGAAAACCATGTTTGAATCTCTATCAATACGGAACCAACCTGCCGGGAAGCCGTCCCAAAGAAACCGCCAAGGGAAAGGGCCAGAATCCCCCCGACCACAAGGAAAATAATCGTCGTTTGTAAAGAGCGGGAATTCATTATTTCATCTGTCTCTGATAAAGAGACTGCCAAAGTATTTATTATCCAACGTGACGGGTGCTTCCACGTTCCAATCCAACCAAGTACCGCCCAAGAACATCCAAATCATCAAAAACCATGGCCGCGCCGCGCACCACACAAGTAAGCGGGTCTTCCGCAACCCAAACACGCAACTTTAATTCATCTGTCAAGCGTTCCGCCAAGCCCTGCAATAGCGCACCACCGCCTGCGAGACAAATGCCGATATCCATTAAGTCAGCAACAATTTCGGGGGGGATTTCATCCAAAGCATCACGCACAGTATCAATAATAACTTGTACGGACGCGGAAAGGGCTTCACGCATTTCAACAGAAGAAATTTCCACTGTTTCAGGCAAACCTGTAACAAGATTGCGACCACGCACTTCCATTGTTCTTTCAGGTTGTAGAGAATAGGCAGACCCAATCTGCCATTTGACCTGCTCTGCAATACCTTCCCCGATCAAAATATTGTATTTGTTGCGAAGGTACTGCACAACATCCTGGTCCATCTCATCTCCCGCGACGCGCAGGGAGCGTGATGCAATCACACCGCTCATAGACATCACTGCCACTTCGGTGGTGCCACCGCCGATGTCAACCACCATCGAGCCGCGAACCTCTGCAATTGGCAGACCCGCCCCAAGCGCAGCAGCGATCGGTTCTTCGATCAACAAAGCTTGACGCGCGCCAGAGGCCATCACCGCATCGTAGACGGCGCGCTTCTCCACTTCGGTCACCCCTGTTGGAAGGCCCACGATCACACGCGGACGTGGAAGGGGGACTATGCTCTGTTCATGGACTTTTCCGATGAAATATTCAAGCATGATCTGAGTTACATCGAATTCAGAAATGACGCCATCCCGAATGGGACGCACAACGATTACATTCCCCGGGGTGCGTCCAACCATTTCTTTCGCTTCAAGGCCAATTGCCAAAGGTTGTCTTAATTTCTTATCAACGGTAACCCAGGATGGTTCGTTAATAACAATCCCTTTACCGCGAACGTGAACAAGGGTGTTCGCAGTGCCCAAGTCAATGGCAATGTCCAGAGAAAAAAGGCCTAACAGCCAGTTAATAGGGTTGAAGGCCAAAATAAGGCTCCTAAGTGAGATTTCATATCAAACAAACTATACGGCAACTATTATACCATGAGCATTAAAATTGGATTTTGCATCCGCGCGGGCTGAAGGAATGTTCAGTATAAGCAAATGCTCTTGGCTGGCAAGCGGGCTCCGGCATCAGCCAGAAGCTGTTTTGTTTGCTATAATCGAAAATATGAGTCATAACATCCCATTGGTTATTGGTATTGCAGGCGGATCAGGTTCTGGCAAGACAACAGTTGTTCAGGAGATTCTCAATCGAGTCGGCGCAGAAAAAATTGCGTACCTTCAACACGACTCCTATTACAAAGACCTAACTCAATTGCCGCCGACATTGCGGAAGAACGTAAACTTTGACCATCCACATTCCCTCGAAACCGAATTACTGATCAAACACATCGAATCGTTGCGCGACCTTGAGCCTGTCGAGGTCCCGATCTATGATTTCGCCACTGACAGCCGCACCAGCCAGACATTCACAGTCGCACCGCGCAGAGTGATACTGGTTGAGGGTATCCTCATCTTTGCTGAGCCTGAACTAAGAAAACTATTTGATGTAAAAATATTTGTGGACACAGATGCGGATGTTCGATTCATCCGTCGTTTACAACGCGATATTTCTGAACGAAGCCGCACAACAGAATCTGTGATCAAGCAATACCAGTCTACTGTGCGGCCTATGCACCTTGAATTCGTTGAGCCGTCAAAACGTTATGCAGATGTGATCATTCCGGAAGGCGGATTCAACACTCCCGCGATGGATATGATCGTAGCAAGGATAGAAACTT
Source organism: Chloroflexota bacterium (assembly GCA_016866215.1). Taxonomy (GTDB): domain Bacteria; phylum Chloroflexota; class Anaerolineae; order Anaerolineales; family Villigracilaceae; genus Villigracilis. The sequence goes on from VGNE01000009.1 coordinate 39,691, forward strand.
TGTTGAAGTAAGGGCTGGGTTTATCCCTACCTCTTATGCAAATATAAACGGGCGACCATAGAATGGCCCCTACAAAAAAAGGAGATTATAGAATGGCAAAACAATGGAGCACACCACCCGCAATGCAGATCAACCCGAAGAAGCAATACAAAGCGCACATGGAAACCGACAAAGGAACAATGGTCATTCAATTATTCGGAGATAAAACCCCGATGACCGTGAACAATTTCGTTTTCCTAGCGCGCGAAGGTTATTACGATGGCGTTATCTTCCATCGTGTGATTGATAATTTCATGGTGCAAGGTGGCGACCCCACTGGCACCGGCAGAGGCGGACCTGGCTATAAATTTGGCGATGAATTTGACCCCAGTTTGAAACATGATAAAAAGGGTATTCTCTCCATGGCTAATGCAGGCCCTGGCACAAACGGTTCGCAGTTCTTTATTACCCACGTCCCCACACCCCACCTAAACGGGAAACACACTGTCTTTGGGCAGGTTGTGGAAGGAATGGACATACTCATGTCCATCCCGGCGCGCGATCCGGGAAATGTCAAGGCGCCGGCAGTGAAGATCATCAGTGTCACCATCGACGAAAGTTAAAAAACCGAAGGTTGGAAAGTTGGAAAGTTCGAAAGTTAAGAAGTCAAAAGTTGAAAAGTTGGCAGGTTCAAAAGTTAAAAGACATCTAAAAAAAGACCAACCTGCAAACCTTCAACCTGAAAACCTTCCAACCTTAAAACCTGCAACGAACCTCGGCACAAATATTTTACGCATTTTCGTGATTACCGCAGTCATTGGAATCACTGTTTATATTTACAGCGTCCGTGAGCGCGTGGACGATTTTGCTGAGTATGGCTATCCCGGCATTTTTCTGATCGCCTTGATGGCAAATGCGACGGTTCTTTTGCCTGCGCCAGGCGTAGCGGTGGTATTTGCGATGGGAAGCATCCTCAATCCCATCGGAGTGGCACTCGCCGCAGGGATAGGCGGAGCAATGGGCGAACTCTCCGGCTATCTCGCGGGTTTCAGCGGACAAGCCGTTGTTGAGCGAACTGAGGTTTACAACAAAATCAATCCATGGATCGAGAAATACGGCGGCTGGACAATTCTGGTGTTATCCGCCATTCCCAATCCATTCTTTGATATAGCAGGTATCGCGGCAGGCATCGCTAAAATGAAACTTTGGCGCTTCCTGCTCTTTTGCTGGGTCGGACAAATTATCAAAATGGCGATGTTCGCATTTGCAGGCGCATATTCAATTGATTGGATCGCAAGTTTCTATAAGTAGGTAATTTAATGCAGGCCGCGTTTGAATCATGACCTGAAATTATATAAGGAGAAAAAAATGAACAGCTACAATAAACTGGATCTTTATATAGACAGAAACCTTGATAAAAACCTTGAGGAACTCAAGCGCTATGTAGCCCAACCTAGCATCAGCGCGCAAAATTTGGGATTAAAAGAATGTGCAGCCCTGGTTAAAGAAATGCTGGAGAAACGCGGTTTCAAGGCCGAGATCATGGCAACAGAGGGCGCGCCGGTAGTCTTCGCTGAACGTAAAGGTAAAAGCGCCAAGACCCTGTTGATCTACAATCATTATGACGTCCAACCTCCGGAGCCATTGGAATTATGGGAAAGCCCTCCTTTTAAGCCAGAGATTCGCAATGGGAAAATGTATGGGCGCGGCGTGAGCGATGACAAGAGTCATCTCACTTCGCGTTTGTATGCCGTTGATGCCATCCTTGAGGCTGAAGGCGAACTGCCCTGTAATATCAAATTCATCATCGAGGGCGAAGAGGAAACAGCCAGCCTTCATTTGCATGATTTCATCTCGAAGAATCTCGAAAAGCTGAAAGCGGATGCCTGCATTTGGGAATTCGGCGGCGTGGATCATCGCGACAAGCCCATGCAGTATCTCGGCTTGCGCGGCATTTGCTATGTTGAGTTGTCGGTCACTTCTCTCAGCACGGATGTCCATTCGGGGTTGGGCGGCAGTATCCTGCCCAACGCGGCCTGGAGACTCACCTGGGCATTGAACAGCTTGAAGGGAGTAGATGAGCGCATCTGCATCCCCGGCTTTTATGATGATGTGATTCCACCATCTGTCCGCGACCGCGAGTTTATGGACAAACTTCCAGATGTGGCTGACGAATACAAATCACGTTACGGCGCAAAGGAATTTATTAAAGGATTGAAGGGCGGCACTGACCTGAAAATGGAAGAGGTCTTCGTGCCAACCTGTACCATCTGCGGCCTGACCAGCGGCTATCAGGGCCCTGGCTCTAAAACGGTGCAGCCCGCCTTCGCTTCTGCCAAAGTGGATTTCCGCCTGGTGCCAAATCAAAGACCTGAAGACATCTTAAAGAAACTTCGTGCCCATCTCGACGATGAAGGCTTCAGCGATGTGAAGATAGATTTTCTGGGAGGCGAACCTGCCGCGCGTACAAACCCTGATGATCCGTTTGTGAAAATCGTGGTGGATACCGCTGAGGAGGTGTATGACGCAAAAATGGAAATTGTGCCAATGATCGGCGGATCTGGGCCCAACTATCCGTTCGTACATGACCTGGGCCTGCCTGTTGTGACGATGGGACTCGGCTACCCGGACACCAAAGCGCATGCCCCCAACGAAAACATCCGCCTGGATTTATATTTACAGCACGCCAAACACATGGTGCGTGTGATCAAAGAATTTTCAAAGTAAATCAACCTCCCCGTCATTGCGAGGCGGTGCTCGTCCGCCGGAGCAATCTCCTCGTAAAGGTGGGGATTGCTTCGCCGCCGAAGTGCAAGAGCGGTATCTCGCAATGACGAGGGTCTCATTAAGTGACCTATTTCACTCCGAATTAGTGACGTTCGTTTTTTCAATTCTGCTTATACTTTGCATACAACAAAATTCACGAACTAGTTTTCTCAACCAATCTGGAGGCAAAAAATGTTTGTCGGTGAAAGAATGTCACACCCAGTTATTTCAGTCTCACCTGAGACTCCCATCCACGACGCGTTGGTTATGTTCAAAAAGGAACATATCCGTCGCGCGCCTGTTATTAAAAATGGAAAGTTAGTCGGCATAGTTTCCGAGCGCGATCTGCTCAATGCATCCCCTTCGCCCGTAACCAGCTTAAGTGTCTGGGAGATGAACTATCTGCTCAGTAAAGTGACCGTGAAACAGGTCATGAGCAAAAAAGTCAGAACTATTGACGTAAACACTCCCATCGAAGAAGCCGCGCGCATTATGGCAGATTCCAAAATTGGCGGCGTGCCAGTCATGCGATCAGGAGCCATAGCCGGTATCATCACGGAGACAGACCTATTCAAGATCTTCCTCGAATTGATGGGCGCGCGAGAAAAGGCGATTCGTGTTACTGCGTTGGTGGAAGATAAGCCCGGTCAACTTGCAAAAGTGACCAAAGCCATTGCGGAAGCAGGCGGTAACTTCATATCGTTTGGCATGTTTTCGGGTCCGGATACCAGCACCAAAATGCTCACATTCAAAGTGGCAGGCATGCCAAAAGACAATGTCAAAAAGGCTCTTGAGAATATAGTGAAGAAGTTCTGGGATATAAGATTTAGTTAATCAAAAAATCCGTTGCTTGAATTGGGCAACGGATTTTTATATCCAATATCAACGACGCGGTATTCGAGGCTTCGTAGTGTTCCGAAGCGATTCATCCCGACTTCGTTCAGTACGGTCCTTTGTGCGTGGTCTCTCATTAGGGGCAAGTATGGGACGATCCGTTATGCGAACACGTCCGTTCGGAACCTGTTTGAGGCGATCAGTCGGATGACGGCGATTAACACGAAGTGGTTCACTGTGGGTTTGCCGAATCTTTCCTTTATCCCCTTTTAGTTCTAGCACTTCATTTTCTGTGAGGTATCGCCACTGACGTGGCTTGAGGTCGCCTAATTTTAGTGTGCCAATTCGCAGGCGGATGATCTTCACAACAGGCAGTCCCAGCAGCCTGCCTACTTCGCGTATTTGACGTTTTTTCCCTTCCCCCATCACCACGCGAATCCACGCGCCTTTGCCGGAAGTTGATAGAAAATTTACTTCTGCGGGTGCGGTCTTATCCCCATCTTCGAGAACAACACCATGGCGCCAGGCATCCATCTGTTTTTCATCGGGACGGCTGGCAACCAGCACACGGTACTCTTTTTCATGCCCATACCGCGGATGTGTTAATTTGTTGGTCAACTCACCATCGTTGGTCATCAGAATCAACCCTTCCGAGTCGAAATCCAGGCGCCCGACGGGATAAAGATGTCCCTCAACAGGAATCAAATCCCGTACTGTTTCGCGGTCATCTTGCCCTTTAGCGGCGGAAATCACATTGCGAGGTTTATACAAGGCAATGTAAGTCAAGGACTCAGCTTGAGCCAGTGTTTTTCCGTCCACCATAACTTTATCAACCGAAAGGTCGGCTTTTTGCCCCAATACAGCAACCGTGCCATTCACGCGCACGCGCCCGGCGGTGATGAATACTTCGCAGGCTCGGCGGGAACCATATCCCGCCTGAGCGAGCAATTTTTGTAAACGTTCCTGCATATAAGACTAGCCTTTCAATAACTCTGCATGTACGGTTTCCACTTCCACAGGCGCGGCCAGCGGCGGCAATTCAAGGATCGAACTCAAACCAAAATGCTGTAAAAATTCAGGCGTGGTCGAATATAAAATTGGACGGCCTGGTCCCTCGGTGCGCCCCGATTCCAGAATGAGTCCTTTGCTCAACAAACTTTTCAACATGCTATCACTATTCACGCCGCGAATCGAATCGACCTGCGGGCGTGTGACCGGCTGTTGATAGGCAATAATCGCAAGGGTTTCCAGCGCGGCGCGGCTGAGATGAGTGGTCGCTTCCAAACCAAGAAATAGCTCAACGAGGGAAGCCAGCTCAGGCGCCGTGGTCAATTGCACGCGCCCTGCATTTCGCTGCAGCGCTAGGCCGCGGGTTAGGAGCGATGCGTCAAGTTCCATCAGCCCGCGCTCGATCACCGAAGAAGTCACATCCAAAGCCGCCGCAAGTTGACCGACTGGCACAGGCTCCGCAGAAACAAACAACAGCGCCTCGATTTTCGCCGCAAGACTTAATTCAGTGTTTGAAATGGATTGAGAGTCGCTCATGCTATAATTACTCCGCTGAAAATATTCGTAAATCAAAAAGAGTTGAAATCATGAATAAATCCAAATATTATCCATCCATCATAACCTTGATATTTGCCTCAATGGCATGTTCAATCTTCATTGGCGGGCCCGAATTTCCCGCTCAAACTGTGTCTTACTCGCCAGAGGAGGTTCAAACCATGCGCCAGCAGTTTGAACAAGCTTTGATCACCGGCGCGGAAACTGGAGTCGTCACACTGCAGATTACCGAAGCCCAGCTCACAGCCTACATTGCGGAAAAATTATCACAAAACACCAACCCGCCTTTTACAGATCCGCAAATATTTCTTCGTGACGGTCAAATGCAAATGTACGGCAAAATCACAAGGAACTGGTTCAATGCAAACATGTTGATTACCATGAATGTCGGCGTTGACGAAACCACTGGACAGCCGAAGATCGAAATCGCATCGGCAGATTTCGGTCCCATCCTAGCCCCTGAAGGCATCAACTCTGCAATCAGCGCGATCATTTCGGAGGCATATACCGGCACACTCGGTCCCATTGCGGTTGGCTTCCGCCTGGAATCGATTGCGATTGCGGATGGGATCATGACCATGACCGGCCGGATCAAATAGCGGCTGGATTATACCCGACATGCCACGCCTCGGACTCCGCCTGCGCCTGCTCTTCATCCTGTCAACATGCCTCTGGCTGACAGTTTCCTGCCGCTCCCCGCAGATCGGCGAGGAGATCGCCATCACCATCAAAGCGGATGGAACAACACACGAGATCAATCTTTCGGCAGGCAGCACTGTGACTCAAGCCTTGCAAAGCGCAGGTATCGTGCCAGGCAATTTAGATCGTACTGAACCTCCATTTTATGCAATCCTGAGTAACGGAGACAATATCACATTAACTCGTGTAGTTGAACTCTTTGAAACCGAACAGGTTGTCCGGCCATTTGAACGGCAGATTGTCCGCAACGAAACCCTGCCCGAAGGCGAGACCAGACTCGTCCAAGCCGGCGTGAATGGACTGGAGGAAATCACCTTCCGCAGAATTCTCGAGGACGAAGTTGAGATCAGCAAGTCTGCGGTAAAGACCGTTGTATTAATTGATGCATTACCTGAGATCGTCATGGTCGGCGCGCAGGCGTCGTACACGCCCTTGAACATACCCGGCACATTGGCTTATCTGGCTGGAGGCAACGCCTGGATCATGGAAGATTCGACTGCAAACCGGCGCATCATTGTCAGCACGGGCGATCTGGATGGACACATCTTTAGTTTATCGCCAAACGGCGAATATCTGATATTCACTCGAAAATCCAACAAGCCTGCGGACGAAGAAATTAATACATTATGGGCAGTGCGGACAAGAAACCTTGACCCAAAACTGATCTCATTGGAAGCATCGAACGTGGTGCATTTCGCAGAATGGATTCCCAACACAAACTCAGTCGCGTACTCCACGGTTGAGCCGCGCAGCGCCGCACCCGGCTGGCAGGCAAATAATGATCTATATCGGGTCAGTATTACGGGAGGCACTCCGCGTAAACTATTGAGTACAAGTAGCGGCGGGGTCTATGGCTGGTGGGGAATGTCATTTTCTTATTCACCCAATGGTAAACTTGCCTATGCCCGTCCGGATCAGATCGGTTTGGTTGACCAGGATGCCGGTTATCTCAAACCACTATTAGATATTACCCCATTGAATACGCACAGCGACTGGGCCTGGATCCCTCCATTGGTATGGGGCGCGGACAATGAAAGTTTATTTTTCGTCAGCCACGCGCCGGCACTGGCGCCAATTACCAGCGAGGAGTCGCCTTATTTTGACCTGACAGCCACCTCGTTCAGCAGCGAAGCGACAGTTTCATTGGTCCATTCGGCTGGTATGTTCGCTTATCCCGCCATTTCACCGATCAGGTCAAACGGAAGGGAAAAAAACTTTCAAGTAGCATATCTGCAATCCATCTTCATCGAGCAGAGCGATACGAGCCGATATCGTTTGATGGTCATGGATCGCGACGGCTCGAACAGTAAATTACTCTTCCCGCCGGTCGATTCAAACGGAATCGAACCTCAAAGACCTGCCTGGGCGCCGCGAGCGCTTGAAGGGCAAACCGGAGATTTCATTTCAGTGGTTTATCAAGGTAATCTTTGGCTGATTGACAGTGGCAGCGGCGATGCCTATCAAGTCACTGGTGATGGTTTATTAAGTGAAATTGATTGGAAATAAAATCATAAAAAAGGAATATCAATGCGAATCTTAATAACTGGTGCAGCCGGTTTTCTTGGATCTCACCTCAGCGACCATCTCCTTGCGGATGGACATGAAGTTATTGGAATGGATAATTTCATCACCGGCAGTCCGGATAACATCGCGCACCTTGCCATCAATGAGAAATTTACATTCTACAAGCGTGATGTTTCCAACTATATTTTTGTGCCCGGTAAGGTAGATGCGATCCTGCATTTCGCCTCGCCTGCCAGCCCAAACCCGCAATCGAAATCAGGTTATTTCAACCTGCCGATCCAAACCATGAAAGCGGGCGCCCTTGGAACGCATAACTGTCTCGGCATAGCCCGCATACAAAACGCACGCTTCCTTCTGGCTTCCACCAGTGAGATTTACGGCGACCCTGAAGTTCACCCGCAGGCCGAAACCTATGCTGGGAATGTGGACCCCGTCGGTGCACGTGCCGTATATGATGAAGCCAAACGTTTTGCTGAATCTTTGACCATGGCCTACCATCGTTTTCACAACGTAAATACAAGCATCGCCCGCATTTTTAATACTTACGGTCCGCGCATGGATCTTGAAGATGGACGCGCCCTGCCCAATTTTTTGAAGCAAGCCCTGCTCGGGCAACCCCTAACCGTTTATGGTAATGGAAGCCAGACGCGTTCATTCTGTTACGTGGACGATCTGGTTGACGGAATAGTAAAACTACTTTACTCAGACGAACATTACCCTATTAATATCGGCAACCCAATTGAAATGACCATCCTGCAATTTGCTGAAGCCATCAATAAGATCACGGGCAACAAGGCTGGAATTGTCTTTCAGGAGGATTCGCGCAGTGCGCGTGACCCGCAAAGACGACAGCCTGATATCACTCGCGCAAGGGAAATCATAAAATGGGAACCAAAAGTTGATCTTGAGGAAGGTCTGCTCCGCACCATACCATTCTTCAAAAATAAATTAGGTTTGGCATGATCCTGACTGACACAAAAGAACGCAATCGTTTCCTGAAATTCGCCCTGGTGGGAACGATTGGCGCGTTGATTGACTTTGGTGTCATGAACGCTCTTACGCATTGGGCCGGCATGTCATTGGTCATTGCGGGAACGATATCCTTCTTCTGCGCGGTCATCAATAATTTCACCTGGAATCGCATTTGGACATATCCCGAATCGCGCTCCCGTCCGTTGATGAGTCAATTGAGTATGTTCTTTCTTGTGAACCTGATTGGAGTTGCAATTCGCATTCCTTCTCTGCACTATCTCGAGCCGCCTTTACTGCGTTTGGTCGAAGGAGCGCTTCAAACCACCTATATCACTGCCGAGTTTTACGCAAAGAATCTCACGCTGGCCGCGGCATTGGGAATTGTATTGATGTGGAACTTTTTTATCAACAGGTATTGGACGTACAATGATATAGACAATATTGCATAAGGTGAGTCAATGCTGCAAACAGGACTGATACCCATTTATACAACCAAAGGCGATGCAGAGGCGTTCCTGTTAAATCCATATTTATTCAACCGTAACGGCGATTGGATCGGTTTCATCACCCCTCAGAAGGAAGTGTATTCCGTGCTTGGAAACTACGTCGGCGCCTTGACCAGCGAGCCGCGCATCGTCAGCAAAAGGACAACCTCCACCCTCAAGCCGCGCCTCAACCCGCCTCCAAGACCGCAAAAAGTCTACCCGCCCGCAATCATTCCCCTGCCCCCCATGATGGCCGAACTCAGTCATTCTGTCATTGACGTCTTACAAGATGCGCCTGAACGCCTGCATACCACGGATACGGGTGAACAAAGACAGGATCTGGATTGAGATTTTAATATGACAACCGACCTCACACCAAAAAACACTCAAGCCTCACAAATCACACTCTCACAGTTAATGCACCCTGAACACGCCAACCTGCTTGGCAATGTACATGGCGGCTGGATCATGAAGCTGGTGGACGAAGCCGGCGCGCTTGCCTGTATGCGCCATGCGCAAAAGAAAGTCGTCACCGTGGCAATTGACTCAATGACTTTTCGCCAGCCCATCCGCATTGGCGATCTGATCATCCTCAATGCAAAAGTGACTTACACCGGCAACACATCCATGGAAGCTGAAGTTCAAGTGGTAGCAGAAAACCCAGTCACAGGCGAGCAGACAAATACCAACACTGCCTATCTGGTTTATGTTGCGCTGGACGATAAGGGACACCCAAGCCCTGTCCCCGCCTTGATCGTTGAAACCGACGAAGAGAAAGCGCAAATGACGCTAGCCAAAAAACGCCAGGCACATCGTATCGCGCAAAAATAAATTCACTCCGGACTCTGGAGTCGGACAGCTTGCTGTCCGAACAAGGGAGCAAGCTCCCTGACTCCAGAGGAAAAATCTTCCACCTTGCAAAAACTCCGCCAACACCCCATCTTGATCCTGCTGATCATCAATATTACAGTCGGCTTGATGACTTTTCGTAACTACGGCTTATCCTGGGACGAGCCGCTCTTTTACGATTACGCGGATGCACTTCCCTACGCCTACTCCCCTGCTGAATGGTTCAGCGGGGATTTCAATTTAAGCAATGCCTACGGCTCCAGCGGCACAGACCATGCCAATCGCGGACCTGCCTACATATTGCTTGCGCGTCCATTCGTTTCGCTGATCGAATCTCTCGGCATGGATCATGCATCTGCCTGGCATCTTGTCAACTTCCTGACATTCCAACTGGGTATTTATCTTTTCTACCGCTTTGCAATAAAGTGGATGGGTAAACCCTCCGCACTTTTCTCTGCCGCTTTGTTCGCCTGGCAGCCGCTTTTATGGGGACATGCTTTCATCAACCCAAAAGACATGCCATTCCTGGTATTTTTCATTGGGGCAATCTGCTTTGGCTTTGAAATGGTGGATGAACTCTCTCAAGATGAAAGTTCTAAATACACAAAAGCCCTTCTAGCAGCATTTTTTCTTGGAATTGCAACCTCTATTCGTGTGCTCGGTCCCCTCGCCGCTATTTTGACGGGGGTTTACGCACTCGGACAGCTCAGTAAAATTAGGCTCAGTGAATTAATAAAGCACTTTGCTGTTTACACATTTTTGGCGATATTAATTACCTTCATCGCCTGGCCATATCTGTGGACAAATCCCCTGCAAAAATTCGTTGAAGTCTTCGGGTTCATGTCCGATAACCCAACGCAGTTAACTGTGCTCTTCAATGACGTGCAATATAAAGCGGATGGATTGCCGCGAAGATACCTGCCCACCCTTCTTGGCTACACGCTAACCGAACCAGTTTGGCTTTTATTCGCTGTCGGACTCATTTATGGGTTTTGGCATTCCGACAATCAAAAAAGACTTGCTCTGGTTCTCACTTTGCTGTGGTTCATCATTCCAACCGCATATGTCATTCTTAGTAAACCTCCCATGTATGACGGCTTTCGCCACTTTCTCTTCATCCTGCCGCCTATTTTCATTTTTTCAGGAATAGCGTTTGAGAAGACATCTGAATTAATAAAAAGGAATTGGTCAAAAGCAATTTTTACATTATTTATTATGATCTTTGGGATCATACCTGCGATCCAACTACATCCTTACGAATACGCTTATTACAATACTTTTGCAGGAGGGGTCCGCGGCGCGTTCCGTCAATATGAAACAGAATATTGGCTGACCTGTTATCGAGAAGCAGTCCTAATGTTCAATGAAGAAGCGCCATCAGGTTCGCAGCTTTTTGTCAGACGCGAGCCTTATATCGCGGACTATTACGCGAGCGAAGATATCGTCATCCGCGATTTCCGAACAGAACAAAAAGACATCCAGCCTGGCGATTATATCCTGGCAAACTCTCGCTCAAATGAAGACCTGCGATTTTTAAGAGATCAGCCCTCCTTTTTGGAAATCTCGCGCAATGGCGCAGCCTTCTGCGTGATCAAAAAAGTCCCCTGACAACCCTGCTATAATCTGCCCGCCATGACACCCTCTCCACGCTTGTTGCTGACAATTGATTACGAATCCTGGTTCGCCCCCTCACGAAGATATGATTTTCTTTCACCGGAAAAACGCCGCGCACTGGATGATAATTTTGCGCGCGATGTGATTGACCGCATCCTTGAAGTATTAAAGGATGTAAAAGTAAGTTTCTATCTGGTCGGCGAATTGGTGGAATGGTATCCTGATCTGCCGCAAAAAATATTTGACGCAGGGCATGAAGTCGGCTTTCATTGTCAGATCCATCGGCCATTAACCATTCTTTCTGACATAGAGCACGATCTGCAAACCTCCATAACATGGCGGCGACAATACAAAGTACGCGGCTTCCGTGCTCCGATGATCAACACCGTTGAAGGCGTTTATCCGCTCCTGGAGCATAACGGGTTTACTTACAGTTCTTCCCTCTATGCCCCAGCTGGTACGATCTTACGAAAAGGCAATATCTGGGAATTGCCGGTTAGCACACTGCCTCTGCTTGGAAAACCATCCTCCTTTCTCGCGCCGCGCAGGATGAACCTGCCCCTGGTGCTGGGTGGAGAATTCCCCTACGGTTCCAGCATGATGAGCGGTCTCTTTCCCAAAACCGTATTAAAAATCATCGAAAATGAATTCAAAGCGGGTCTCAGCCCTGTAATCTTTTTGCATCCCTATGAAATTGTCTCCCCTGCAGGCTGGCCGAAGCGCTTCGCGCGCGATATGATTGCCAACCCGCTGCTTTATCCATTCACAATTAACAAATTATCATTCCTAAACGACCTCTTGAAATCCTTCCCGATCTCAACTCTGGAAAATTATATAAACGGGATAGCCCAATGAAAATCCAGCGCGTCCACTCACTCGATTTTCCAGCGCTTGAAAGAAAATTAAGTTTTAGCGGACTGGATAGCTGGATGAATTTTGTTTCTGACATCTATCATTACAAAATTCATCGCTATGCCGTGAGCGAAGATTCCCATCCGCTGGCCGCGCTTGCTCTTGTTGAAATCGAACATCCGATCTTTGGTCACTACCTGACAACAGCGCCCTTCGGCAGTTACGGCGGGTTTGCTTTTGAGACCGCCGCCGCGCGCGGTCTTTTATTAGATGAAGCCCGCCGTCTTGCCGAGGACATCAAAGCCGAATATATTTCCATCAGATTTGATGAAGGCGCTTCCTCCCCACCCGATCACTGGTCGCAAGACCCTGCATATTTTACCTACCGGATAGATTTACCATCCAACTCAGACGAATTGCTAAAAACATTTTCATCAGATCACCGCAATCACATCCGCAAATCCATCAGGAAGGGATTTGAAATCCGCTTTGGTCATCTTGAACTTTTGGATGATATTTACGAAGTCCTTGCACAAAGCATGCACGAACTCGGCTCGCCATACCATTCAAAAACCTATCTGCGCAAAATGGCGGAACATTTAGGCGGCACGCTTGAATTCGCCGTGTTATACACTGCCGAAGGAAAAATAGCAGGCGGCGGTGTCTTCATCTATCAAGGCGACACCGTATTTAATTTACATGCAAATATTCTATGGCATACCCGCTCAGCATACGCGGGCGAATTTCTATATTGGTCAGTCATCGAACGCGCAATCCAAAAAGGATTAAAAACTTTCGACCTCGGCCGCAGTCTGATCGGCTCTGGCAACGAGGTCTTCAAAATGAAATGGGCGCCGCGCAGACAAAACCTCGCGTACTGGCACTGGCTGGCGCCCGGGCAAGAACTACCAGCCCTCAATCAGAAGAATCCAAAATTCCAACTTGCCATTGCAATTTGGAAGCGACTGCCCGCCTTCATCGTCCGCCCGCTTGGACCTTTCCTCATTCGCGGCCTGGCATAATCTCTGGACTTCCTCAGCTTGCTGATGGGATTTTACAAAATTCAACATAAACACTAAACCATGAACTACACACTTCACCCATTAAAAACAATTGACCCCAGCCTGCTCCCAAAAATCGCCGAAATCCAATTGGGAGATGCGGGGCTGCTCTCCAGGCTCGGTTATCCCTTTGTATTAAGATATTTTGAGATTGCCATCCAAGACAAGCGAGCCTTCGGTTTTTATGCACAAGACAATAAAACAGGCGAGATCATGGGACTTAGTCTTGCATCGCCCGAACCGTCATCACTCACATCCCAACTCACCCATGACCGCAAATGGTTCATCGCACAAATCTTGAAAGTCTTATTTTCCCGTCCGCTGATCTTCCTGCAAATGATCATTTCAAGTATCACCATCAAAAGCCAGATGGAAAATGAAACGGATGCAGTCGAGTGCGTGTACTTCACAGTAGACCCAAAATTTCGCGGACATCATCTGGGGCGCACACTTCAAAAAGCATTGATGGACGAAGGCCGTAAACTGGGGTATAAAAAAATACTCGCAAGCATCGAAACCTGGAACAAAGCCAGCCTTGCCGCGACTTTATCAAACGGATTTACAATTGTGAAAACATACCGTGAAGGAATTTATCACCGTCATCGCCTGGAAAACAGACTCTAAATGACTACACACCGTGAACGCATTCAAGCCTGCCTGACGGGCGAAACGACCGACCGCACACCCATCGCCCTCTGGCGCCACTTCCCTGAGGCTGACCAAACCCCCGAGGCGCTGGCCGCATCCACACTGGGATATCAAAGCGCCTATGATTTCGATATTGTCAAAGTCACCCCTGCCTCCTCGTTTGCAGTAAAAGATTGGGGCGTCCAAGACCAATGGATGGGCGACGCAGAAGGTTCAAGAAGATACACCAAACGTGTCATCCATAAACCCGAGGATTGGGAAAAACTCCCCGCGCTTGACCCTGCTTCCCCGCATCTGGCCGGACAGTTAGCCTGCCTCCGTTTAATCAAACAGAATCTCAACCCGGAGACGCCCCTCATCCAAACCATATTCAATCCGCTTTCCCAGGCAAAAAACCTGGCAGGTAACGACCTGCTGTTGGAACACATCAGAAAATACCCGGAGGCCGTACTGAAGGGGTTGGACACCATCACCAAAACCACGGTGAAGTTTGTCGAGGCAGTCCGCGAAACTGGCGTGGACGGCATCTTCTACGCCATACAGCACGCGCAAGAAAGCCTGCTGGACCTTATGGAGTACAAAACCATCGGCTTGCCGTATGACCAGAAAGCGCTTGAGCCTGTCAAAGACCTGTGGTGCAACATGCTCCACCTGCACGGCAAAGATGTTTATTTTTCATTACTGCCTTTCATGGATTTTCAAATCGTCAACTGGCATGACCGTGAAACCTACCCATCTCTTTCTGAGGCGCAGAGTCTCTTCAAAGGTGCGGTTTGCGGAGGCTTGAGACAGGATACTCTAACTATGGAAAATCCAGATCAGGTCAGGAATGAAGCGCAAGACGCGATCAAGCAAACAAACGGCAGGCGTTTCATGCTCGGCACGGGATGTGTTGTCCCCATTACCGCATCACATGAAAATTATTTAGAGGCCAGAAAGAGCGTAGACTCCCCTCTCCTTTCAGGAGCCCCCTTTGGGGGTGATAAGGGGCAGGGGTGAGGTCATGAGTTTGCGGATAATTGCGGGAATCGCAAGAGGCAGGAAGTTAAAATCCGTGCCGGGCGATACGACCCGCCCCGTGATGGACCGCGTGAAAGAGGCGCTGTTCAATATTCTCGCTGATGATGTGATCGATTCAAATTGGTGGGATTTGTTCGGCGGCACGGGCGCAATCGGGATCGAAGCATTAAGCCGGGGTGCAGCATTTGTTCGATTTTCAGATTTAAACCGCGCGCCGATTGAAACCATAAAAGAAAATGTTGAACATTGCAGGTTTGAAAAACAAACTGAAATTCGGCGCGGTGATGCTTTCAGCATGTTGGCAGCGCAGGCGGATAGACAATTCGAGTACATTTATATCGCGCCGCCGCAATACAAACAAATGTGGTCTACCGCCTTGAAATTGATAGATGACAATATGAAATGGCTGACAGACGACGGAACGGTCATCGTGCAAATTGACCCGACGGAATATGAAAATATTGAATTACAAAATCTTATCGAAGGCGATCAAAGAAAGTATGGAAGCACCTTGCTAATATTTTACGACCGTATATAAACTACGATTGATCATCGTCTTTTTGAGGACCGTAAGCCCGAATCACTGCCGCTTCCACCTCTTTATCTGTGTGTTTTTCGCAGGCCACTAAGGGGCGGTGCGGATCCGGCACACACCTTCCACCGGCTGTCATGACCTTACAATCTATAAATTTTCCCTGCGCATCGCTGACAACGTAAAGTTGATACAATTTTCCACAGACAATACAGCCGTGCATTTCACCTTTTGTATGTTTCTCGCTCATGATTGTGCCTCTGGGGTTTTATTTATTTCCTACTCTTCTGTAACAGTAATAGTCTTGATCACATCACCCGTAAAGTTTGGATTTGCATCCGGGTCGCGGCGCGTGATGCCGTTGACCACATCCATACCTTCGATCACCTGCCCAAAAATGGTGTAACCGCCGTTCAAAAATTCAGCAGGGCCGAATGTGATGAAGAACTGGCTTCCATTTGTATCGCGCCCCGCATTTGCCATGGCGACCACGCCTTCCTTGTCAAAAGTCAAGTCGCTGTCTTCGTTCACAAATTGATAACCGGGCCCGCCTGAGCCTGTGCCCGTCGGGTCGCCGCCTTGAGCCATGAAACCGTCCAGCACGCGATGGAATGTGACCCCATTGAAAAATCCTTCGCGCGCCAAAAACACGAAACTATTGACAGTAATGGGCGCTTTATCCACATATAACTCGATCACAAACTCGCCGCCTTTTTCCATTTCAACGGTTGCAAAATATTTCTTGTTTGCGTCAATCGTCATGGGCGGCGCGGCGTCATATTGTTTGGGTTGACCTGCAACGCCCTCACTGGACGAAGCCGGCTCAGTAATGGAGGCAATCGACTCCCACGGCACAAATTTCCACAAAAACACCCCAACCACGATCAACACAATTGCAGCGCCGACATATTGGATCGTCTTATCCGTCTGCCGGGCTTGCGCCTTCCTCACACGTTTTTTTGCTGACATACAATTTCTCTCCTTGAAATGATTTGCGCTTATTATATCAACCTTGCGCGCGGGCTGTTTTTCTTGTATGCTTGCACTGGATGAAACCATACTTCAAAAAGCAGATCGCCCTGCCGCAGGACCACGGTTCGTGGGTGTTTATCCTAAGTCCTCTACTCGTTGGCATCTTCGCGGGGGGTGATTTCACCTGCGCAACATTCAATCTCATTGTCGCGGCAATGTCTGCATTTATGATCCGCCAACCGCTGACAGTTGCCGTCAAAGCATACTCTGGCAGACGCCCAAAAACGGATCTGGACTCCGCCCGCTTCTGGGTACTGGTCTATGGCAGTATCTCCGCCTTGGCCTTACTCGGGCTGATCCTCGAAGGATTTGGCTATATTTTATTCCTGGCAGTTCCGGGCGTTCCGGTCTTTGCGTGGCATTTGTGGCTGGTCAGCCGGCGCGCAGAGAGAAGGCAGGCTGGCATCGAAGTCATTGCCACGGGCGTTTTATCGTTGACTGCGCCTGCCGCGTATTGGATCGGCATCCGCGAATATGATTCATTTGGCTGGTGGCTCTGGGGGTTCACGTGGCTGCAGTCTGCGGCCAGCATTGTGTACGCATATCTCAGGCTAAGTCAACGCGAATTGGAACAGAGTCAGGTTTACCCTGAGCAAGGTCGAAGGGCCTCGGTTAAGAGTCGCAGCGAGCGGTGGCAGATGGGACAACGCGCCTTGTTGTACACGTCATTTAATTTAGTAGTATCCATCGGGCTGGGTTGGTCAAATCTGGTTCCGCGTTTTATTTTCATTCCGTTTTTGGTGCAATGGTTGGAGACGATTTGGGGAATCACACATCCCGCCGTTGGATGGAAACCCACGCGGATTGGAATCCGCCAGTTGATTGTTAGTATCGCATGGACGATCCTGTTCATTGCGTTTTGGAGATAAACATGGACGATATGAAATATGAATTGCTGGTTGAGTTGAACAGCCGCATGGAAGCAGACCTGCTCAAGAGCTACCTTGAATCGCAGGATATCCCTGTTGAGTTATTTCAGGAATCTGTGGGTCAGAACATCTATCCGGTTGCAGTAACGGGATTGGGAAGCGTGCAGGTCTTTGTGCCGAAAGAAAAATTCAAACAAGCAAAGAAAGCGCTCGAATTATTTTTGAATGAGGATTAATTTCAATCCAATAAAAAAGCGGAGTAAAGCATGATGAATTTCGATCTAAGCAATGAACAGAAGACATGGAAGAAGATCGTCCACGATTTTGTGGCGAAGGAGATAAAACCCAAAGCCCGCGAAGTGGACGAGAAGGAGGAATTCAACTGGGAGGCTGTTCGCAAAGGCGGACCGATCGGCTTGCTCGGTATGAGCATTCCCGAAGCCTACGGCGGCTCGAACGTGGATGCAGTATCGGATGCGATTGCGACGGAGGAATTAGGCTGGGGCTGTGGTTCCACTGCATTGGCCTTCACCGCCCACAACGGACTTGGCGCAGCTCCGATTGCATTGTATGGCAGTGAAGAATTGAAAAAGAAGTGGCTTTCCCTGATATCCGAGGGCAAAAATAAACTTGGCGCACTGGCGCTCACAGAACCCGGCGCCGGCTCGGATCTTCAAGGCGGTGTGATCACCAAAGCCGAAAAACAGGGGAACGAATGGGTTATCAACGGCGCGAAGATGTGGTGCACAAATGCGGGCATTTCAGAATACATCATCACACTCGTCCGCACGGACCCGAAGGGCGGCTCCAAATCATTGAGTATGATTCTTGTGCCAACTGATTCAAAGGGATTAAAGATCGGTCCGGCTGAAAAGAAGATGGGCTTGCGCGGCTCGCCCGCTTCCGCTGTGACTTATGACAACGTGCGTGTTCCGCTGGATAACTTGATCGGACCCGAAGGACGCGGCCTGCAACAAACATTCGCCACACTGGATGCTGGCCGCATCAGCATCGGCGCAATTTCAGTGGGACTGGCGCAAGCCGCCATGGAAGCGGCGGTCAACTATGCGCGCGAGCGCCAGGCCTTTGGTCAGGCCATTTCAGAATTCCAGGCAATTCAATTTAAGTTATCAAATATGGCAACGGAAATCGAACTGGCGCGCACCATGATCCATAAAGCGGCCTGGCTCAAAGACCAGGGACGCCCGTATAACAAGGAAGCCGCCATGGCAAAACTTTTTGCCACAGAAATGGCGGAACGTGTTTGTTATGAAGCCATCCAAATCCATGGCGGGTATGGATACAGCCGTGAATACAACGTGGAAAGAATGTATCGCGATGCGCGTTTGATGACCATCGGCGAAGGGACGAGTGAAATACAAAGGCTGGTGATTGCCAGGCATGTATTGGCAAGTGAGTAAAATCCCCTCACCACTCCGACAGGCTCAGTGCGCCGCCTGCCCTCTCCCAAAGGGAGAGGGGACTCCCTTCCCCTTCGGGGGAAGGGTCGGGGATGAGGGGTTTATTTTTCTATGATCACCCAAACCGTTCCATCTGCAATCTTTATGCTTGATTTCCCCACTCGTAAACTCGCAAACAATTTTACAATTTGATCCGGTGCGAGGAAGTGACTGCGCATCCATAACAACTTCTCTGCAATGGCGATCAACTTCACGCCGAATGTGCGGATATCCGGTTCTTCGATGATGAGCAGACCGCCGGGCTTCAACACGCGAAACATCTCACGGGCAGTGTGAGCCTGGTCAATGACATGGTGGAGCGCATCCACCATGATGACGCGCTCGAAGGTATTGTCCGCGAAGGGTAATGATTCTGAACCGCTGCATAAAGGTGTCAACGCGGCGTGGGGCGAGGCTTTTAACATCCCAAAAGAAACATCGGTAACGATAATCTCATCCACCAAATCACGGATTGCAGAAGCGACCCGTCCTGTGCCACCACCCACATCCAGCAAACATCCACGCACAGGCAGGGATGCAGCCTCGCGCATCACTTCCGTTTTGGAATAGGGCACGCGCGCATACAAAGGGGCGATAACGGCAAAGTGATCAAAGGCTGGCATGGAGCATCAAACCGTGATCATATTTTCGATCTCATCAAAAGTGGCGGGGCCGACACCTGAAACATCCATGATCTCTTCAATGGTGGAAAAAGGGCCATTCTCATTTCGATAGTCAATGATGCGCTGCGCGATGGTGGGACCAATCCCCGGCAGAGAGTCCAATTCTTCAAGCGTGGCAGTATTGATGTTGATCAGTTCACCATCGGTGGATGAGGACGATTCTGGTGTTGATATTTCATTATTAGCGGATGACCCGGGCAATTCAAGCGATGTGGACTCCTCTGCGGGCGCTTGTCCTTCCAGATACGGAATGTTCAACTGTTGACCGTCGGTTAGTAACGCGGCCAGATTAATGGCATCCACATTCGCGGATGAAAGCAAACCGCCCGCCGCATCAATTGCGTCCTGATTGCGCGCGCCTTCGGCAAATTCATACAACCCCGGGCGCGGCACAGCGCCAATCACATGCACTGCAAGGGGCGCTTTGGTTGGGGCAGGCTGTAAAACAATCGCCTGACCTGCTGGCGCGCGTGCAACAAATATCAACACGCCCGCAAGCACAAATCCTGCCATGACACCCAGTAATACGTACAAAGCGTTTCTCATCAATGCAATTCTACTCCAACATCATCACCAGCAGATCTTCGCCCGTTTTCCTGAACACATCGGCAATATTAAATATCTTTTTTATGCGTTGAAAATAGCGCGGCATCTGTTCATACGGGATGGATCTGAATTCAAGTTTTTCATACATCGGCCCGTTATGTCCCATGCACATCAAGTACACAGGCCTTGAAGTTTTACTCAGCAACTCTTCGATAATCTTCCGCGCAATTCCCTGCCCGCGATATATAGGGGAGACTGCGATCGAAGCTATTTCCTGGAGGTCTGCCCCGTGAGGTTTGACCTGCCCGCAGGCGATCACCTGCCCGTCATCATTTACGGCGACGGTAAAACGCTTCCAATCCAAACCCGTGGGGTTGATCCCGACCAGGTGAATCAGATCCTTAATTTGAGCGGACTCTGATTCCAACGCCGGGCGAATCTCATATTTGATCATGAATTTATACGGCCCCCGCTGCCACGATAATGATAAACGTGGCAATGAACCAATGGATCAAAAATGGCCAGACAAAGGATTTTGTGCGATAAGCCACCCAGCCAAAGGCAAATCCGCCAAAAATAGTGGAAAGCGTTTCGATCTCCGGCTTGGAAATATGCGCCAATGCAAATGGGACAGCCTGTAACCACAAGGCTTCGTGACCAAACTTACGCGCATATGCAAACAGGATCCAGCCGCGAAAAAAGAATTCCCAGCCGACCAAGTCGAGAAATGTTGTCCATGGCAGGCCGGGTAAAAACTCCTCATAGTACGCTTTCACGGATGCGTCGCCGTGTCCCAGATAATAAATGATAGGAGCCATGAAGAGAATCCCAAACGCGGTGATTGTCAGCCCCAATTTCCAATCGCCAAATGAAAACCCATATTCCCGCGGATACTCACGGAAGAGAATCAGGATAATCAAGAGCGGGATCACAAGGTATAAAATGACGCGATCCCAATATTTATACGCCGTCAGTTTATGATAATGGTCCACCATCAACAGCAAGGTGCTGACAATGGTGACGGTGACGACCTTCCAGTCAAAATTCAGTTTTTCGCCGAGCAAATATTTCATGGCTTCTCTCAATAAGGGAAGTAGGTTTTATTTCCATCCGGACCAAGCAATGCGGTAATTTTATCCGCGTCACGTGATAACTCAAATCCCCAATTCAGGAAGAGCAGGAAAACGCCAAGAACTGCCAGGGCAACCATCCACTTCCCTGCATTTGACTCATGCCAGCGCGCGGAAACAGCCTGAAATCCCACCGCCCAAAACTGCGCGGCGAGGATGGCAAAAAATGGAATCAGCGCCAAATGAAACCTGTCTTCTGCGAGGATGAAGACATGAGGTAAAAGGTAAAAAGTGAGCAGTAATAACAATAGAGCCGTTTCCGAATTCCATTTCAAAAGGGATAAACCCAAACAGGCAGAAACGGATACAAACACAAATGGCAAAAGTAAAATCGCAGAAATGATAAGGAACAACGGCTTCGAAATATATCCGATCAGGTTATTTGAGTAGAAATACATCAACACGCGTTTCTCCAGCCCAAAGAAGAATCCAAGGCGGTTGATGGCGAGCGGAACAAATCGCTCAGGCTGTTCCACCAGAAAACCAATGGCTTTTTGCGTCCCAACTTCATCACGCTCGGCATCGTCCATGATCGTGAGCAAATCAAGCGAGGGACCAAACATAAAGGATCCATTTCCATTCGGATGATAGCCGAGATACAGGTTATATCCCATGGAGGTTTCAATGCCCGTCAACTTGTCGTGCAATAACGAGTTACGGAAGACCCAGGGTGCAATGACCAAAACAAATGCAATCCCTATAATAATTCCGTCATTGCGAGGAGGGTGATTTCCCCGACGAAGCAATCCCTGGTTCCATGAGGGAGATCGCTTCGTCGCTCCGCTCCTCGCAATGACGATGAGGAAGAGAATCGCCAACCCTGCAAATGGCAGGATGACGGAACGGGTGAGGGCGGTTAATCCGAGGAAAAGCCCGGAAAGCAGAAGGTTGAAGGCAGATGGGTTTTCAATGGATTTGAGAAGAAAAAGGAAGGAAGAAAGAAGGAGAAAGAAGAAAAGATTTTCCGTTCCCAGCCCTAATGGGTAAACAATAAACATGGGATAGCAGGCGGCAATCCAGGCGGCGGTTCGTGCAACTATCTCGCTCTTCTTTCTTCTTTCGTCTTTCATTTCAAAAGAAGTAATAGGAAAATGGGAAAGCTGCTTTGCGACCCAATATGTCAACGGAGCAAGCGGCGCGCCAAGAAAGACGGCTTGCGCCAAGCGCGCGGCAAAGAAACGCGAGAAATCCAATCCATTGAAAAAATAAATAACCGCTAAAAATGCCGGGTACAGCGGCGCACGAAAGGAGGTATAAAGTCCGTATTGCGGGTCGTAGCCCTTTGCGGTTGAAAGATCGAAATTAACATACGGTTCAAGCAGTTTCAAATCTTCCTGCGCATACCAGCGAAAGCCATTTCCAGAAGCGAGGCTGCGCGCCAGCATGTCATATTGGAACATGTCGTCGAGTCCGATGCCCAGTCCGCGCGTGAGCAAAACGGGGATCAAGCGTAGAATCAAAGCAACCAGATAAATCTGAACTGGAAAGGAAACTTTCATTTCGGGAACTTCTCAATTCGCCTGGTAAGATAAGGCGAGAAATAACTGTAATAGCGCGTCCACAATTCAGGGAGCTTCCAGTCGTCTCCAGTCACTTTTTTTCGGCAATTCGATGAGCCGCAATGACATTCAAATTCGTCATACGGTTCGCCGTCGGACATGGCGTAATCGAAAGTCAATTCTTCACCTGTATCAATATCGCGCATGGCGACCAGGCCGATCTGACCCAAGAAGCCGAGGTTTGGCTCACATGAATGGTTGAAACAATCGTTCGGCTCTTTTGGTCCGACGGTGAGCAGGTACAAGCCTTCGTCAATTTGAATCACGCGCTGCGTGAAGCGCGGCATGGATGGGGCAAGCTCGTCCTTGCGAATAATCTTACCGCCCCACAAAGAGACCAGTTCACCCTGGTTGATTCTTTGCAGGGCGAATACGCCGCAACCGCCTTCTTTGAGTTCACGCGCTTCGCATTTCGAGTTGAGATAAGAAAAGGTTTGTTGTGTCATACAGCGGATTATACTGAATCCAGCTCGGGGTGAGATAAATGCCCTTTGCCGCGGAGCAGGCCCAAGTCCACGCAGGAGGCGGCCAGCATGTTCCAGCGCAGGAAGCGGCTTATTGATTTGAGTCAAATTGCAGTTGAGAATAGGTTGTTGAGGCATTCAACCCAAAAAATCGTGCGACAAGACATACCCTGTCGCACGATTCAGAGCGCCGAGGACGCAAGTTTGATAAAAATCTATTTCGTTTCGCCTTCTGTCTCCGATGAACCCGCGGAAATTTTTTGAGCAATGAAGATCGGCAGAAAGGTGATCAGGATGACGATAGTTGCAACCACATTCGTCACGGGGCGATCACGCGGGCGGGAAAGCTGGCTGAAGATCCAAATCGGAAGCGTGGTTTGCTGCCCTGCTGTAAATGTCGTAACAATAACTTCATCGAAGGAAAGCGCAAAAGCCAGCATGCCGCCTGCAAGCAGCGCGGTGGCAATATTGGGCAGCACAACATAGCGAAAGGTTTGAAATGAGTTTGCGCCCAGATCCATGGAGGCTTCGATCATCGTTGCGTTGGTACGGCGGAAGCGCGCCAGCACATTGTTGTAAACGACGACAACGCAAAAAGTTGCATGACCGATAACGATGGTCCAAAAGGAGAAGGGAATATCCAGCCCGCCGATGGCAGTCCGTAAAGCAATACCAGTGACAATGCCAGGCAAGGCGATCGGTAATAACAACAGAAAAGAAATGGATTCGCGCCCAAAGAAATTACTGCGATATACCGCCGCCGCGGCGAATGTGCCTAAAATCAGGGCGGCGATCGTTGCAACGGTTGCGACCTGCAACGACAATGTAAGGGAACGCCAAAGGTCTGCGCGTTGTAATGCCACCCCAAACCATTTGGTTGTAAAACCAGGTAATGGGAAGGTGTATGTAGTTTCATCTGGAGTAAAAGTATAAAGAAAAATGATCCACATCGGAAAATGCAAAAAGAGCAATGTTCCAAATGCGGCGAGCTTTAATCCCCAGGATGCTCCTGGGCGAGTATCGGATGATTTAGATGGCATCGAACGCACCAAGTCTGCGGGCAATCAGGAGATAAAGGACCATGATGACAACAGGACCCATCGTCATTGCGGCTGCGAGAGGGACATTTCCGCCGGTTCCCTGATAAGAGTAGACCGCCTGCCCAATAAAAAATTTTGAATTGCCAAGCGTAAGCGGGATGATAAAGTCACCCAAAGTTAATGAGAAAGTAAAGATCGAACCTGCCACAACGCCGGGAAAAGCGAGCGGTAAAATTACGGTGCGGAATGTTTGAGACGGCCTTGCGCCCAGATCACTGGAGGCTTCGAGCAGTGAACCGGGCACACGCTCCAGAGCGGTTTGAATGGGAATGATCATGTAAGGCAGCCAGATATACACAAATACGATAAACATTCCAATCGGTGAGAGGGAAAGAGATGAGCCGCCAATGCCCGGTAAACCAAGCAGCCAATCAAGGGCATCGGTCAAATTGAATAAATGGATAAACCAGGACAAAATGCCTTCTTTTGCGAGGATCAACTTCCAGGCATAAACACGCACTAGATAACTTGACCAAAGCGGAACGGTCACCGCAATGAGCAGCCAGGTCCTTAATCTTGGCGAGGCGAATTTTGCAATGTAATAAGCCAAAGGGAAAGCGATCAATGCATCCACGATGGTGACGACCAAAGCCATTGCGGCAGTGCGGAAGACAATTTCACGGTTGGCTATGTTGAATATTTGGGCATAAGTCCGCATAGTAAACTCACGGACAATCATGCCGGTAAAATCGTCTATCGAATAAAAACTATTAATAAGCAAAGAAAACAAAGATCCAAGATATACAACCAGCATGTATAGCATTGGCGGTGTGAGGAAAAGAGCCAAAACCAGTTTGGGACGTTGATAAAAATATGTGGAAATACGGTTAAGCAAGTTAGCCTCCCACGCGGCTGATATGGTCTTGATGCCAGGACAACTTTACCTTTTGCCCTTTTGCGGACAGAACATCCATTGAAGTGCTCTTCAGATTTTGCTCAACAACAACAAGATCAACACCGTCTTCTATCTCAATCAAATAGCGGGTAAAAAGGCCAAGATATACCACGTCACGGATAACTCCATCCAACGAGATCATGCCGCTGGCGGGGTTATCACTCACAGAACCAATATGGATTTTCTCAGGGCGGATCGAGAATGTCTGCTCAGAGCCTGTGGTGCGTTTTGCAATCTCGCCACCGACAAGATTGGACGTACCCACAAAACCTGCAACAAAGGATGAGGCGGGTCTTTCGTAAATATCAGAGGGCGAACCGATCTGTTCGATTTTGCCCTGATTAAAAACAGCAATGCGGTCACTCATGGTGATCGCTTCTTCCTGATCATGTGTGACAAAAATAAAAGTAATGCCGACTCGTTTTTGAATCGCCTTGAGTTCGATCTGCATCTGCTGGCGCAGTTTCAAGTCCAATGCACCGAGCGGTTCGTCGAGCAGTAAAACTTTGGGATGGTTGATCAAGGCGCGGGCGAGCGCGACGCGCTGGCGCTGTCCACCGGAGAGTTGTGATGGTTTGCGTCCTGCAAAGCCCGAAAGC
Organism: Chloroflexota bacterium; assembly: GCA_016866215.1. Classification (GTDB taxonomy): domain Bacteria; phylum Chloroflexota; class Anaerolineae; order Anaerolineales; family Villigracilaceae; genus Villigracilis. Next base: position 65,426 of record VGNE01000009.1, read on the forward strand.
CGGACAAGTTCCAGCATCTCATCCACATGTTTTGTGCGTTCTTGCCTGGCAACATTTTTCACCATCAAACCATAGGCAATGTTAGCCTCCACATTCATGTGCGGAAATAAAGCGTAATCCTGAAACACGGTGTTGACATCGCGCTCATAAGGCGGCAGGCTGGAAACATCCTGCCCATATAAATGGATTTTCCCCGAAGTGGGTCTGTCAAACCCTGCGATCATTCGCAAACAGGTTGTCTTCCCAGATCCAGATGGACCGAGCATGGAAAAAAATTCACCGTCTATAATCTCCAGGTCAACATGATCTACTGCTTTTACTTCGCCAAAATAACGACTCACTTTGTCAAATTGAATGGCGGGTGTGGATGGATTATTCATCATATGGGCAGCTCTTCATCAAAATTAAGTGTATCAGGCGGGAGTTACCCCGCCTGATACCAAAACACATTTTATTACTAACGACCGCCGATAACGGCTACGTAGTTTGTGACCCACTCATGGTAGGGAACACATTCCATGCGGCCATCACCACAGTCTGCGGTGGGGGTGCGCCACCATTGGATCTTGTCAAAGTCATTCAAACCGTTGTTCACACAACCATCGGCTCCCAACAGTTCATTACCTTCACAGGCATCCAAACGGACAGGAATATTCTGGAACCAGGCAGCTAAGTCGCCCTGTAACTTCGGATTAAGCGACCATTCCATCCACGCATACGCGCAGTTAACGTGTTCAGAATCCACATGCAGCATGGTTGTATCAGCCCAGCCGGTAGCGCCTTCAACAGGAACAACCTTGTCAATCGGAGCGCCGCCAAATTTCAGCAGGTTCGCCTGGAAGGGCCAGGAACCGGAAGCCGCAACGCCTTCATTGGTAAAGTCATCCATTTGAACGAAAGCGTCATGCCAATAGCGGTTGATCAAAGTGCGCTGCTGGCGGAGAAGTTCAATTGCTGCATTGAATTGATCGCGGGTCAATGCGTATGGATCTGTGATACCAAGCTCGGGTTGGTTATACATCAAATACAAGGCGGCATCCGCAACATAGATGGGACCATCATAAGCCTGAATACGGCCCCTGTTGGATGCACCATCGGGCAGGGTCGTCTCTTCAAAAACGACACTCCAGCTTGTGGGAGGCGTATCGCCAAAAACATCTGTGTTGTACATCAGGATGTTTTGACCGGAAGAATACGGCACACCGTAATGGACGCCATCCACAGTATGCCAGGGGGCATCCTGCAAGCGCGGATCAATTTTGTCATAGCTGGGGATGCGGGAAATATCAATCGGCTGAACTCTGCCGCCTGAGATCAAGCGGTTGGAAGCGTCACCGGAAGCAGTCACGAGATCAAAGCCGCCTTCGTTCATCAAGGCAACCATTTCATCGGAGGTCGCAGCGGTCTTAACTGAAACCAAACAACCAGTTTGGGCTTCGAAATCAGTGACCCAATCATAGGCGGGGTCAGTTTCACCGCGCTCAATATAACCAGCCCAGGCAACAATGGAAAGCGCCCCTTCAAGTTCGGTGGAAGGAGCTTCTGTTGCAGCAGGAGCCTCGGTTGCGGCAGGCGCTTCAGTAGCGGCGGATGGAGCCGCAGTATCAGCAGGTGCCGCACCGCCACAGGCGGAAAGGACAAGGCTGGCAAACACAAACAAAGCCAGCAAATTAAAAGCGGTTTTCTTCATTACTCTCTCCTTTTATTAAGTTGTCGAATATAAGTAAATGGGTTGACGAACAAACGTAAGGTACTTCTGCGCAACCTCCTTTCAATTTGAATAAGTTTAACACTCGCCCATCAAATTAGATGCGGCCTGTCCTGATTTTGTAATTATATTGGACGATAGCAAGAAGTCAACCACCGATTTCCGATTATAACAAGATACTCCCTCTGTTACTCCAAAGCGGTATAATCTTGAAAATTAGTTTCCTCGGAGTTAACGAATGACCGACCTTCCCATTTACCCTCTTACTCATGAACATAAAATGCTGCGCGACGCGGCCCGCGACTTTGCCCAAAAAGAGATATCACCCGTCGCGGCTGAATTCGACGAAAGCGGAGAGTTCCCATATGCAACGATCAAAAAAATGGGGAATCTGGGTTTTATGGGAATTGAAGTCCCTGAGGAATACGGCGGCGCAGGCATGGACACACTTGCCTATGTGCTCGCTCTCGAAGAAATTTGCAAAGTGGATGCTTCGCACGGTGTCATCATGTCAGTCAACAATTCATTATATTGTCATGGCATTCTACAATTTGGCACTGAAGAACAAAAGAAAAAATTTATCACACCGATCGCGTCAGGCGAAGCCATTGGCGCATATGCTCTTACTGAACCTCAAAGTGGGTCAGATGCCGGCGCCCTCAAAAGCCGCGCGGCCCGCGACGGCGATTTCTACTTGTTGAACGGGCGCAAATCCTGGGTCACGAGCGGGCCTGTTGCAAACTACTTTGTGGTTTTTGTGATGACAGACCCCGCTAAAAAACAAAAAGGCGTGACTGCCTTTTTAGTGGATGGAGATTCTCCAGGACTCGCGCGTGGAAAAAAGGAGCCAAAACTCGGCATCCGCGCTTCGGCAACCAGCGAGTTGATCTTTGAAGAATGCCGCGTGCCAGTTGAAAACAGACTCGGCGCGGAAGGCGAAGGCTTCAAGATCGCCATGACCGTTTTGGATGCAGGCCGCATCGGAATTGCGACGCAGGCGCTTGGCATTGCCGAGTCTGCCTACGAAGCGGCGAGGCAGTATGCGGGTCAGCGCGAAGCGTTTGGTCAGCCGATCGGCGCATTCCAGGGAACAGGCTTCAAAATCGCGGATATGAAAACCCGCATTGAGGCGTCCCGACTGCTGATTTACAATGCCGCTATTGCAAAGGAAAATTCCAAACAAAGCGGCGGACGATATTCATTGGAAGCATCCATGGCAAAATTATTTGCCTCTGAGACTGCCATGTTCGTTGCGCATCAAGCGGTGCAAATCCACGGCGGCATGGGCTACAGCAGGGAACTGCCGGTCGAGCGTTATTTCCGTGATGCCAAGATCACCGAAATTTACGAAGGCACAAGCGAGATCCAAAGATTGGTCATCTCGCGCAGTGAACTTGGTTTGAAGTAGTGAAAGCCACCCTCTTCCGCCAGCACGGCGGACCAGAAGTATTGGAATACACAGATTTCCCAACGCCTGAGCCGAAAGCAGGTGAAATTTTAGTTCACCTGCGGGCCTCCGCCCTCAACCGTATGGATGTGCTCGTGCGAAATGGCTGGACAGGTTTAAAACTGGAACACCCCCACATCAACGGTGCTGACGGAGCGGGCGAAGTGGTTGCGCTCGGCTCCCCTCTCCCTGAGGGAGAGGGGTTAAGGCGTCGTGCTGACGGTTCGTCTCTCGCTCACCGTGTCGAAGCAGTGAGGGTTGGAGATCGTGTCGTCATCAATGCCAACCTCGGTTGCGGCAAATGCGAATTCTGCCAAAATGGACGTGACAATTTATGCCGTGATTGGCATCTGCTCGGCGAAACCATCCGCGGGACGTATGCAGAGTATATCTGCGTGCCGGCGCGTCAGCTTTACAAATTGCCATCTGAATTCGACTTCCACGCCGCAGCTGCAGCGGCATTGGTGTATCAGACCGCATGGCATTCGATGGTCAAGCGCGGAGGAGTCAAAGCCGGGGAAATCATCGCAATTGTCGGCGCGGGCGGAGGCGTGAACTCTGCCAGTATCCAGGTCGCAAAATATCTTGGGGCGCAAGTCATTGTCATCGGTTCAAATCAACGAAAATTGGAACAGGCCGAATCACTCGGCGCGGATATATTAATTGACCGCTCAAAGGAAGAAGATTGGTCGAAGGCGGTTTTTATTGCCACTGAAAAACGCGGCGTGGATGTGGTGGTGGATAATGTCGGCACTACATTTCCAATGAGTTTGCGCGCGCTCAAAAAAGGCGGACGCTTGCTCACGGTCGGGAATAGCGGCGCGCCACGCTTTGAAATTGACAACCGATACATTTTTGCAAAACATCTCTCGATCCTCGGCTCCAGCATGAGCACGCTTGCAGATTTTGCCGAGGTGATGGACCTGGTGGTTGCTGGTAAACTGAAACCCATTATTGATAAGACTTTTCCCCTGAAAGATGCCGCTGCCGCGCAGGAAAGATTATGGCGCGGCGAAAATTTTGGCAAGATCACACTCGATATTCCATAGGATGCATACGCCAAGGCATTGCTTAATGCTGAAGCGATACGAAAATGAAAATTCTTAAACGCTTCTCATTATTTGAAATCTCCCTCATTACCGCCATCCTTGGCATACACCTGTATGCGGCCTTCGCAGATGCATACACCTTCCCCAACGCATGGTTCAAACGTGACGATGCGTATTACTATTTCAAAGTCGCACAAAATATATCCGAGGGGAATGGCAGTACCTTCGATGGCATCAACCTGACCAATGGCTATCATCCGTTGTGGATGATCGTCTGCATCCCTATTTTTGCCCTCGCCCGCTTCGACGTGATTCTGCCCTTGCGCGTCCTGCTCATGGTAGTGGCTGGTTTCCAGGCTGCCAGTGCAGTGCTGATCTATAGGATGATAAAAAGCAATCTGTCTCATGCGGTTGCGATCCTGGCGGCGGTGTTTTGGGCATTTAATTTTCCCATCCATAACACAGTTTACGAATTTGGATTGGAGACGCCGCTCGCTGTGTTTGCAGTGCTCTATTTCATATACAGACTTTCGCAATTTGAGAAGGGCTGGCGCACAAAAGCAGTACAGCCGCGTGAGATCGCAACACTTGCGTTACTCGCGGTGGTTGTTATGTTCAGCCGGCTCGACCTGATATTTTTTGCGATCATCGCAGGCGTATGGATCATCTTCCGCGGGAAACCCATACGCTTTCTGCTTCCTTTGGACATGGTCATCATTTTCGCTTCGATGACGAGTTCAGTTGCATTGCGAACGGGAATTGCTGCTTACAACACCTACTACGCATCATCAGCAGTGGAAGCAGTCATCCTTGCTCTCCTGGCCAAACTTGTTGCGTTATATTTCTCCAGTGCATACCACCATCCGCGCTCAAAATCCGTCTGGATCATATTCCGTCAGATTCTTTTTGCCATTACAAGCGGCACAGTCATCACCGCTGCCGCATATCTGTTCCTGATTCAACTGGGGTTTGGCAGGGATTTTCCACGCACTGCCTTTATCCTGGACTGGGGCATCAGCCTGCTTCTTATCTTTGCGCTCAGGCTGGCCGCACGCTCTGCGTGGTTCAGCAATAAAAACAGTTTTCAACCCGAATCTCCCATCCTTGAATTCAATACAAGTTGGAAGAAATGGCTCGCCGAAGGCACTGCGTACTATGGCGTGCTGGGCGGATTCCTCGCTTTATATATGCTCTTCAACAAGATCATGTTCGGCGCCTCCAGCCCTGTCAGTGGACAGATCAAACGCTGGTGGGGAAGCATGGCAAACACAGTCTATGAGCGCCCGGCCTCAAACTGGTACTCTTTCTTTGGCGCAGGCATGGACACATTCAATGCCTGGAATCCAGCGACCGACCTGTTTCTATGGCTCGCAAATCTACTGCGCTTCATCCTTCCCGGCCCGGACAAGGACGATGAACGATATTACATTGCCATGTTTGTCTTTGTGATCGCAGGGTTGGTCCTTGCATTTGCAAATAAAAACCGCGCGATCCATATCAGTTCAAAACTGGCATTCATCCCCCTGATCGCCGGCAGTGGGATTCACATCCTCTCCTATTCAGCCACCTCCTACGGCGGGGCAAAGGAATGGTACTGGGTCAGCCAAATGATTCTCGTCACACTTGCTGGCAGTTTCTTTCTTGATTTGATCCTGAAACCATTGCTAAAGGTTAGAATCGCACGCCTCGCTCTGGAAATCTTGTCGGTTCTGGCCGGCATCTATTTTGCATATAATCTCGGAAACTACGTAGTCACTGTGATGCGGCATGACTATTTTGCTGCTGACCGTCCCTACATGGAAGTCTTGGAATATCTTGAGCAGAATACACCACCCGGCAGTATCATCGGCATGACCGGCGGAGGCAACGTCGGGTACTTCATTCACGACCGCACCATCGTCAATATGGATGGGCTGATCAACAGCGCTGAGTATTTCCATGCTTTGCAGAGCGCGGAAGCGTCTGCATTTTTGTACGAGCGCGGCATCACAATTATCTTTGCAAACTCACAACTGCTTGCGCTGCCGCCCTACTTCGGTCAATTTGCGCCATATCTTGAAAGATACAGCAGTTACGGCGGCAAAGGGTTGTTCTATTTGTTGGAAGAAGCAAAATATTAGGAGAACTATTTTGAGATTATTCCCGATCGTGATGCTGATCCTGATCACGGCATGTACATCATCCGGCGCAATGCCTCAGGAAACGGAGGCTCTACCCTTCGATCCTGCTCCGGGCAAGCCTGCTCCCGTTTTCACAGCAATTCCCACGCTGACGGCGCTTCCGCCTGCGCCCACCTATGGCATAGCTCCACTTGATGATGCGCAAAACATCGTCTATTATTTTGCGCCGGATATCTGCAATGCCAAATGGGTCAACAGTGGACAGGAACTGCCCTGCCCCGGTATTCACGGGCAGAACAGTTCCGGGTACGTTGAATTTCTCACGCAGGCAGACTTGGGCTTGAACTATATGGCAAACGCCTTGCTGACAATTCCCTCACAGGATCAAAGATTTTTCGGCATCTTCGGGACCTTCCCCGCCAGAGAGATCGAGTTTGCAGATTTCTTTCGTACCCAGCTTTATTGCATGCCCGGGTCCCTATGCGATGTGACATTTTCCCTTGGATATTATGACAGCAACGGAAAATTTTATGAACCCTTCCCAGACTGGTTATATAACTACGCAGAACCCTCGCATTTGATCAATTACCCTCTGGACGCGCTGGATGGACAAACCGTGAAACTCACTTTGATCGTGCGCGATAATGGAAACTCATCTGACGACTTCGCGGTTTGGGTCGAACCGCGCATCTTCAGGCATCCTGGCGTCACCAGGCCTACGCCATAATCATGAGACGTCCATTCCCGGTAACTCTTATGCTGTGGCTGGTGTTAATTATTATCATATGGAACATCCTGCGTGTTTGGACCTCCATGGCCTGGAAGAATGTATTGATAGAGTTCTCCGCCAGCATTCCGCCCATAACCAGCGCAATTCTTGGAGGAATATGGGTTGTGATCGGGTGTTTCCTGTACTGGGGCATTTGGCAGGGAAAAGCATGGGCTGGGAAAATGCTCCTTGGAACCGCGGCAGGTTACACGATCTGGTATTGGAGCGAACGGCTGTTTTTTCAAAATCCCCGACCCAATGTGATATTTGCTGTTATAGTAAATCTAGGGTTACTTATCCTTATCTTTTTTGCCACTAAATCACTTTCGAGAGAGGCCTATGAGCGAAAAATCAAAAATCCAAAAGTTGAATGACTTAAAAGCGCAATCACGCCTTGGCGGAGGCCAGACGCGAATTGATGCCCAACATAAAAAAGGACGCCTGACCGCGCGCGAAAGGTTGGACTTGTTGTTGGACAAAGGATCATTCCGGGAAATGGATCCTTTCGTCCTCCATCGTACGCATGATTTTGGCCTTGATGAACAAAAATTCATGAGCGATTCCGTGGTGACAGGCTGGGGCACGGTGGACGGGCGGCTCGTATATGTATATTCACAGGATTTCACCGTGTTCGGTGGCAGCCTCGGTGAAGTGCATGCTGAAAAGATTTGCAAAATCCTGGATATGGCGATGAAAAATGGCGCGCCAATAATTGGGTTAAACGACTCAGGCGGCGCGCGCATTCAAGAAGGGGTAATCGCGCTCGGCGGTTACGCAGATATTTTCCTGCGTAACACCATGGCCTCAGGCGTCATCCCGCAAATTTCTGCAATTATGGGACCCTGTGCAGGCGGGGCGGTGTACTCTCCCGCACTGACGGATTTTATTTTCATGACCCGTAACACATCTTATATGTTCGTGACCGGACCCGATGTTGTAAAAACTGTAACGCACGAAGAAGTTACACAGGAAGAGCTCGGCGGCGCAGGTGTGCATTCGGAAAAATCGGGGGTGTGCCACGTTGCCGCAGACAGCGAAGCGGATACGCTATACCTGATCCGTAAATTACTCACTTATTTGCCTCAGAACAATATGGAAGATGCGCCCTTTGTTTTGGCCGATGATCTTTTGCGAATGGAAGAAGGATTAAACGCCATCATCCCCGATGACCCAAATAAACCCTACGACATAAAAGAAGTCATCAGCCTGATCGTGGATAGCGGACAATTCTATGAGATCCACGAGAACTATGCCCAAAACATCGTGGTCGGATTTGCGCGGCTGGGCGGACACTCCATTGGCATTGTTGCAAATCAACCTGCAGTATTGGCCGGCGTATTGGATATCGACGCAAGCGAAAAGGCCGCGCGCTTTGTCCGCTTCTGTGATGCGTTCAACATCCCCATCATCACATTTGTGGATGTGCCCGGGTTTTTACCTGGAACAGTTCAGGAGCATCACGGCATCATCCGCTCCGGCGCGAAACTGCTGTATGCTTATTGTGAAGCGACCGTGCCAAAGCTGACCGTGATCACACGTAAAGCCTACGGCGGCGCATACGATGTGATGTCGAGCAAACATATTCGCGGCGATATAAATCTCGCCTGGCCTTCGGCGGAGATCGCTGTGATGGGTCCTGACGGAGCAGTGAATATCATCTTCCGTAAGG
>VGNE01000010.1 GCA_016866215.1 Chloroflexota bacterium
GAGCCTCCCGGACCAGTCGGCGTGCAGCAATTTTGGGTTTGCCCTAATTGCGGATTACCGTTGCATACCTTGAATTGCCAGCAATTGACACAAGGTCCCCACTCACCCCATCCGGTAGTACAGGTACCCTGATACGTAGAACAGGTAAATCCGCAGTATAAGGTATTATTGTTACAAAACGGAGTACACGTCGTCGCTATCCCCGGAATACCGTTATCAGGACATAACCCGTTCGTACATACATTGCCGCAGGTGCCGGTAGAACATGCAGGCATGGTGGGGAAAGTCGTCGGAGATCGATATTGAGCACTAACTTTCGACGCCACTAGAAGAAGCACTATAACAAACACTAAGGATTTTAATAACTTCACAAAGTGAATGCTCATATCGTGAGCATATCAAAAGCCGGAACTGCTTTCAATCAATGAAAGATAACCATCATTGGAAATATTATCTTTTGAATCTGATCAGGAAAAAACCCGTGATATTTCGGATCTGTTCTATTAATTCCGGCAATACCAGCTGGAGAGTCTTTTGACGATTGATTAAAGTTGTAATCAAAAGTCATTGAATAAGGCGTATCGTCAAATCCAGGGTTTTTCAACCTGTCAATAGAAGGTCCAGAAATATCCATAAGCTTTTCCAATGACGGCTGTGGAACATTAAGTGTAATGATTGGACCTATACTATTAAAAAATCCATCTTCCGCACGGAAGATGGGGGATATCTGTGAATGCTGCCCAGACTGAAATTGCTGTTTAAGAAGATTCAAAAACGCGTGCATATTCCCCTCATCACCCATAATTTCATCGCCTACACCACAAAAAATAATCTTCCAATCGTCGCCTTTTGGATCAGTTCCGCTTTTCGGATCCAACCACTTCGTTGGAAAATAAGTATAGGGTGTCCCATCAGGTAACTGCGTACGGAACCATGTATTGACGATCTGAACAGGACTGTTTTCAGCCGTTATACCTGGCTCATTCAACGACATATTTTTGAAAAATCCAAACTTTGAATCTTCTCCGGTTATAGCGTTCTTTACTACATAGATATCCATCATCTTGATACCATCCGTGTGTAACCAACGTGCCAACGCTTCAGAAGAAAACGGCTGCCCAAATTCTGCAATTACCACACGGAGTGCAATCTCAGGATGTTCAAATGGAATAAACACAGGTTTGCTTGGATCTTTTGAGAGTTCAGCAGAATACCAAGCCCGCGCTTCCTGAACCCAATACAGCTTTTTGCCGTCTACTGTCGTCATGACCGGGGTATTCCCGTATTCATTTTTACTGGCGAGGTCTTCGTGCAGCGTATTCGGATCCACCTGCATGGTTTCCGTCACCGGCTGACCCTGCGTATGCAATATCTGTACGCTCGTACTGAATTTGCCCTCTGCTTCAGCGGTGATGGACGCTTCCAGTCCCCTATGCGCTTTCATCGCAGCTGCCTGCTCGGGCGCAAGAGTCAGGGATTCAATTGCAAACGGTTGGACGATCGCGGGATTTTCCACAAACTGCGCGTTACTTCCCGGTGCGTATACGGCGGCGGGGGTGGCGTTTCCGTCTGAAACCCGGGCTGGGGGGGTCATGGTTTCCGTGGTTATTGCCGGCGCCGTTATGGCGGGAGCCGGGCGGGTTTCCGTCACTATGACGGGTGCTGTCGCCGGCGCGGCACAGCTAGCCAATAGTGCGGACAAACTCAAAAGCAACGTTGCCCGACGTTTATTAAACTTTCCAAATGGCAGCAGTGCGGCATACGCGACCGGACTGATTTCCTCAAACGTGCCGAACGGCAGGAGCGGTTCGGTTCTGGGGGCTTCCGTCTGCGACGTGATGGCAGCCATCTGCATACGGGTATTGAGCGCTTCGACTGCACGGTTTTCTTTCGCTTTGCTGCCTGATTTCGCCACCCATTGCTCACTTTGTCGTGCCTTATGATTCGTTTTGACCGTTTGACGTTCCCTGTGGGAATTCGTCTGAGAAATTGGCGCCTGGTCAAAGCCTCCCTGCGGCTGTCCGAATGAACTAGAGGGAATTGCAGCGACGGACCTGCCGCGGAACTTGACCTCTACATGGGAATGCCGGTCGGTATGGCTGCCGAACCCTGCGTCGCCGGCAACCGTCTGGGAAAGGGACGGTCTGTTGGAGAATAGTTCAGAAACCCGGGGTTGTTTTGCTTCAATAGCGCGTCCCGCGCCCCAGCGTGATAATTCAGGCACGAAGAATACATTGTTCGCCAGATATTCGTCGGGGTCTTCGGGGTTCGCGCCTTCGAATTCGCCACCTCCCGCCACGAGTTTGGCGTGCATGTCATTGAAGGCATCCGAAATGTATTTGAGAAAGATCAATCCCAAAACAACGTGCTTGTATTCCGCCGCATCCATGTTGGAGCGCATTTTATCCGCGGCTTGCCAGAGGGTTTTTTCGAGTTCGTTGTTTTCAGGCATACAATGATCTCCCGTTGACCTTGTGTGGCGGGAATTATAGCATGGCAAAACAGTCCGCTTTAGCGGGCTTCGTAAAAATAGCCCGACGGTTCATCGTCGGGGCGAGGCAATAGCGTAGGGAATGTCCCTCGAAACCGAACCCAGCCCTTTCGTTAAATCCCGAAGCGTTTTTCGATTCCCAAATTCATCCTTCATCCCTCATCATTCATCCTTTCCATTGGTATAATTCCGCCACTAAATCATTCGGAGCACTTCATTCATGAGCAAAAAACTAACAGGTAACCAAATCCGCCAGGATTTTATAGACTTCTTCGTCGAGCACGGACACACCGTTGTGCCGTCCATGTCACTTGTGCCGGGTGGAGATTCCACTTTGCTGTTCACCAACTCGGGCATGGTGCAGTTCAAGGATGTGTTCATTGGCACGGATAAGAAGCCGTACAAGCGTGTCGTGGATTCGCAGAAGTGTATGCGCGTGGCAGGCAAGCACAACGACCTTGACGATGTCGGGCGCGACGATACGCATCATACGTTTTTTGAAATGCTCGGCAACTGGTCATTTGGTGATTACTATAAGAAAGATGCGATTGCATGGTCGTGGCAGTTGCTGACCGATGTGTGGGGTTTGCCGAAGGATAAAATATACGCAACTTGTTTTGAAGATGATCAGGGCGATATTCCACGAGACGATGAAGCCGCCGATATTTGGAAGGCACAACCCGGTTTCAACCCCGAACATGTTTTATTTTTTGGACGCAAGGAAAACTTCTGGCAAATGGCAGAGTTTGGTCCGTGCGGACCGTGTTCCGAAATCCACCTCGATCTCGGCGAAGAACGCGACAATTTGCGCGGCACAGATCATATCTGCGGTGTGAACGGCGAATGCACGCGCTTCCTCGAACTGTGGAACAACGTTTTCATTCAATACAATCTTTTTGAAGACGGCCGCCTCGAGCCGCTGCCTGCCAAGCACGTTGACACAGGCATGGGCTTCGAGCGCATCGTCTCCGTTTTACAAGGCGTTGATTCAAATTACAAAACGGATCTCTTCACGGGTTCGCTTGACGTTCTGCGTTCGCTCACGGGTCACACCGAAAAAGAAATGCTTGCCGATTTCACACCCTATCGCGTCATCTGCGACCACGCCCGCTCCGCCGCCTTCCTCATCGCCGATGGTGTCGTCCCTGGCAACGGCGGTCGCAACTACGTCACTCGCATGATCATCCGCCGCGCTGCCCGCTTTGGAACGAAGATCGGACTCAAGGGACCGTTCCTCGCCAAAGTGGCCGAAGCCGTGATTACGGAATACGGCGACTTTTATCCCGAACTGGAAAAGAACAAGGCGACGATTTTAGATAACCTGACTCGAGAAGAAATCCGCTTCGCTCGGACGGTGGAAGCTGGCACTAACCATTTGCAGAATCTACTCACCAATCTCCAATCCTCCAATTCTCTGCTTTTAGACGGCCATAAAGCTTTTGACCTCTACGCTACCTACGGCTTACCCTTCGAAATCTCGCGTGACATTGCCCGCGAGCAGGGCCTCGATATTGATGAAGCAGGTTTCAGCGCCGCGAAGGAAGAACACAGCAAAGCCTCGGGCGGCGGCAAGGCCATGGGCAAACTCGGCGGCGGGGATGCGGAATTCTTTGCAGGCATCTTCAAGGAATTACACAAAAACAAAAAACTCGGTGAGCACGGCGTTGAATATGATCCATACACCAGCCTGAAAGTTTCAGGCGAAGTTCTCGCGTTGATCGTCAACGGTGAAACGGTTCAATCCGCTTCTTTGGATGATACTGTCGAAGTCATCCTCCCGAAGACTGGTTTCTACATCGAGTCTGGCGGCCAGGTGAAGGATGAAGGTTACATTCGCTCTCTCCCCCTATTTTCGGAGAAAATGGGGGGAGCCGGAGGGGGGCGGGGCGGTTGGGAAATTGAAGTAACTGATACTCGCAAGCCGTCTGCGGGTGTCATTGTCCATATTGGCACGGTCATTTCCGGTCAGCCCAAAGTGGGTGACCATGCCCTCGCTGAAGTGGACATGCCCCGCCGCCACGATATCATGCGCAACCACACAGCCACACACTTGCTTCATCATGCGTTGCACGGAGTTTTAGGGAATAGCGCGGTTCAAGCAGGCTCACTTGTCGCCCCAGATCGCCTGCGCTTCGACTTTAATCACCCCGACGCGATGACCACCGAACAGATCGAACGTGTCGAGAAGATGGTCAATGAAGCCATTGCTGCAGATATGCCCGTGGTCAAACAAACCAAATCACTCGATGAAGCCAAAAAAGAAGGCGCGATGGCGCTCTTTGGCGAGAAATACGGCGAGACTGTAAGAACGATCTCCATTTTGGAGTCGGATGGCGCTAAAGCGCCACTGTCCGACAAAACAGACGGCCAGCTGCCTGACTCCAGAAAATATTCATACGAACTCTGCGGCGGCACTCACTTGGATCGCACCTCTGACATCGGCGCATTCATCATCGTTAGCGAAGGCTCCGCTGCGGCGGGCATTCGCCGCATCGAAGCGGTCACGGGCCGTGGCGCGTACGAACTGATCAACAAACGCTTCAAGACTCTCAAACAAACTGCGGATATGTTGAAATCCAGTGTGGAAGAAGTCCCAGCCAAAGTGGAAGCCTTGCAGGATGAAATTGCCGACCTCAAGAAGGAGCTTGCCAACCTCCGAGCACAGTCCGCTCTTTCCACCTTCCACCTTCAACTTTCCAACCTTCATCCCATAAATGATGTTAACGTGCTGGCTTTGGAAATTCCCGACTCAAATGTGGATACCCTGCGAATGTTGGCAGATAAATTCCGCGAGAAATATCCCAAAGCGGGGGCGGCTGTCCTTGTAACAGGATCAACTGTCATCGCAGTAGTGACCGAGGATCTCGTCAAGAAAGGCTTGAAAGCGGGCGATCTCATCACATCCATTGGCGGCAGAGGCGGCGGACGTTCGAATCTCGCGCAAGGCAGTTTGCCTGATGCGGGACAAGTCAAGGATGCGTTGGCTAAAGTCGTGAAAGTCGTCGAAGAAAAGGTAAAATAGATTTCGGAGGCTCCTATGCGTAAAACATTCACCGCTGTCGTGGAAAAAGATTCTGATACTGGTCTGTACGTTGGCTACGTCCCTGGTTTTCCAGGCGCGCATACTCAGGCTGAAACGCTTGACGAGTTGCGCGATAACCTTCGGGAAGTAATCGAAATGCTTCTTGAGGATGGCGAACCTGAATTCGAAACAGAGTTTATCGGCACGCAGGAAGTTGTTGTAGCATAACCATGTCAAAGCCGCCTGTCCTAAAACCGAAGGAAGTCACCGCCATTTTGGAGAGACTTAGTTTTGTGGAGGTGCGGCAACGCGGTTCTCATCGTCAATTTCGCCATGCCAATGGGCGCGGAACCACCGTCCCATTTCATGCGGGCCGTGATATTTCGCCAATCTTGCTGAGACAAATTGCCAAAGACATCGGCCTCACCGTCGAAGAATTTCTCCGTCATCGCTAACGCAAGTGGACTCCTCACTGGCATCGGAGGCAAAGGCGGCGGGCGTCCCAATCTTGCGCAAGGCAGTTTACCTGATGGCAATGTCAGCCAGGCGTTGAGTAAAGTTGTAAAAACTGTCAAAGAGAAACTGAAATAAAAAATTGTAGTAGTGACTTCAGTCACTCGGACGGCTAAAGCCATTACTACGTTTGGACAATGCCTCCCTGTTCCAGCGAAAGGGAGGCGTTTTGTTTTTTCGACTTGTCTACCTGTCTACCTGTTTATCTGCGTGCGCACAATTGCATTTATCTGTCATTTCAAGCGTTATAATCATCTCATCATGACCAGGCAAAAAGTAGTGGTCGCCATGTCTGGCGGCGTGGATTCTTCTATAGCTGCGGCTCTGCTTAAACAGCAGGGTTATGATGTTACCGGTATGATGCTGCGCTTGTGGTCTGAACCCGGCAAGGAAGAATCCAACCGTTGTTGCACGCCCGATGCAATGGCACAGGCGCGGCGCGTGGCGGGAATACTCGATATTCCATTTTATGTGATCGATGCGAAGGAAGTTTTCAAGGACACGGTTGTGCAATATTTTCTGGATGGATACGCGCGCGGCGAAACGCCAAACCCGTGTTTAATATGCAATCGTCAGATCCGCTGGACCTTTCTTTTGAACCACGCGCTTGCGTTAGGGGCGGAGTTTATGGCAACGGGGCATTACGTGCGAAGGATGAAGGATGAAGGCGGAAGGATAAAGTTGTTACGTGCAGTTGATCACTTGAAAGACCAATCGTATGTTTTACATGTCTTGAAACAGGATCAGCTTGCTCATGCGCTTTTTCCTGTAGGTGAGTATCCCAAGACCGAGATACGACGCCTCGCCGCGGATTTTGGACTGCCGACTGCTTCGAGAGCAGATTCCCAGGATTTGTGTTTTCTCGCTGGCGATGATTATCGTAATTTCCTCCAACGCAACGCGCCTGAGATGTTGAAGCCTGGCGAAATTGTTAGGACCGATGGCAAGTCAATCGGTCAGCACAACGGACTGGCAAACTACACCATCGGTCAGCGCAAGGGATTGAATGTCGCATCACCTGTACCTTTGTATGTCATCACGAAACACGCAACACCCTTCGACGATGCTCAGGGCAGGCGCAACATATTGGTTGTTGGCACATTGGAAGAACTCGGTTTCACAGAATTAACCGCGCGCGATGTCAACTGGATTTCAGGCGAAGCGCCGCGTGAACCGTTCCGTGCTCAGGTGAAGATTCGTTATACGGCGAAAGAGGCCGAGGCGCTGGTCAGCCCAATGGAAGGGGAGCAGGCTAGTCCTGAGCAAGGTCGAAGGGCTTCGGTTAAGTTTGATGCGCCAGTTCGGGATGTGACGGCAGGTCAGGCGGCAGTGTTCTATCAAGGTGAGGTGATGCTTGGTGGCGGAATCATCACTTAAAAGATTTGCGCGTAGCCAATTTGTTATATTGATTATGATTACTGAAGTTTGCATTCCATAAACAAGGAGAATTACCCTAATGAACCATCGTATTGAATCTTTAATGTCGGCTCGTTTGTTTATTGTGCCGCAGTTTGCTAAAGAACGCATTTATTTCCTGAGCAACCTCTCCGGGCATTTGAGTCTGTATGCCATGTTTTATGGCGGCAGTGTGCCTGAACCGCTTCTGCCATCGCATATTGCGTTGCAGAATCCGCATCTGATCGACGGGCATTCATTTTTTGCCTTCCCTGAGATAGATAAAATTCTCGTGATGATCGACCAGGATGGCGATGAAAACTATCAGCCCATGCTGATCCCGCTGGATGGCGGTTTTCCTGAACCAGCTTTTAACAATTTCTTTGCCAAATATCGTGTGCATCTTGGCGAATGCGATCGTGAGAAAGCCATTGTTTATCTGCTGGCTGAGCGACGGGATAAACCGTTGCAGGAAACCTATCGTGCGGATTTGAAGACGGGTAAGTTGACGAAGATCGCAGAAAGCGCTTGGGGATTTGGTGTGACTGGATACAGCCGCGATCACAGCCGGCTTTTGCTCGGCACTGGTTATTCAGTGGGTGACGGGGTGCTCTACTTGTGGTCGAAAGGCAAGTTAAAGCTACTTTATGGGAAACCTTTGGAAGAGCGCAAAAAGGATGAAGAAGTTCCATTGAATGGTCTCGGCGGGGCTGTGTTTTCGCCGAGCGGGCAGGGCGCGATTGTATTCAACGCCGTCTTTGAAGATACCTTTAGCCTCGGTTACATGGATTTGAAAAAAACGGGTGAATTGACGCCGATAAAGCTCAAAGGTGTGGCGCATACCGGCGTTGGAGAAATGGTGGAGATCAGCCATCTGGCACAGCCCCCTGCGGGAAAAGACAACCGTTATCTCGTGCAATTCAATATTGACGGATGTTCATGGGCGTACGAGGGAATCTTCGACGAACAAAAACTTATTATGAATCTCAAGTATATTTTGGTTGGTCCTGAACCTTTTGATAATGGCATGTTGGAGCATCTTGATTACGATAGCCTTGAAGATGTGTTTACTATATCCTTCTCCACAGCCACTTCGCCGACCCAGATTTATACTATTGAAGGAGATAAGCGAAATGATCTTGCCCTGCATACCAATGAAAAGATTTTAGGTATTGACGAGGCTTATCTTTCGAAGGGTGAGGATGCTTCGTTTACCTCACATGATGGTTTGCGGGTCTCGGCGCGTCTTTATCTTCCATCCAAATTCCTTGGATTCAAGGGCAGGCGCCCTTTGGTTTACTATATTCATGGCGGTCCGCAGGGACAGGAGCGCCCGGATTTCGCCTGGTTCTCCATGCCGCTGATTCAGTTCCTGACATTACGCGGATTTGCTGTCTTTGTTCCGAATGTGCGCGGCTCCACTGGCTATGGACTTTCTTATACAAAACACGTTGACCGAGATTGGGGCGGGCAGGATAGACTCGATCATGTCCATGCGATGACGAAGGTTTTGCCTAAAGACAAACGTGTAGATGCGTCACGCGCGGCGGTGGTTGGGCGTTCTTACGGCGGATACATGACTTTGATGCAAGCCGGTCTTCATCCGAACTTATGGAAGGCTTCGTGTGACATGTTCGGACCTTACGACTTGTTGACCTTCTCCGAGCGCATTCCTGAAACATGGAAGCCATATTTCAGGATCTCAATTGGCGACCCGGCGGAACCCAAAGACAAAGCCTTCCTTGTTGAGCGTTCGCCTAAAACCCACCTCGCAAACATGAAAGCTCCGATGTTGGTGATTCAAGGACGAAACGATCCGCGCGTGGTCGCGGCGGAATCGGAGGATTTGGTCAAACAATTGCGGGCGAAAGGCAAACGTCTGGAGTTGTTGATCTTTGAAGATGAAGGCCACGATGTGTTAAAGTATGAAAACCGCGTGACCTGTTATAACGCCATCACCGATTTCTTCACGAAGTATCTCAAACCTTAATCCATGACCTTGCCGACTCTGCTCCTGGCCTTGCTAATTGCATTGCTTTCCGGCGTGCTGTTTCATATTCTGCGCGGTGGTGGCGGATGGCGCTTGCTTTTGTATCTTGGGTTAAGCACGCTGGGTTTCGCCCTGGGACAATGGCTCAGCATGTGGTTAGGTTGGAATTTGTTTATGTTCGGCGCGCTGGATATTGGCATGGGAGTGATCGGAAGTGTGGCGATCTTGATGCTTGGGGAGTGGTTGAGTCGCATCGAAGTACAAAAAGAAAGCGGTGTATAATCTGCGCCCGTTGGAAAGAGAAGTGACAGTCACCTTTAAGGTGACTGTCACTTACTAAATATTGAAAGAGGATAAACAAAAAAATGGAGTTAATAACTTTTCTGATTGACCTGTTCCTGCATCTGGATGAATATTTGGATACAATAATTACCCAGTACGGTGCGTGGACCTATGGTATTTTGTTCGCCGTAATTTTCGTGGAGACTGGTTTGGTCATTATGCCGTTCCTGCCTGGCGATTCGCTGTTGTTCGCGGCAGGCACGTTTGCGGCGCTCGGTTCGTTGAACGTGTGGGTTCTCGCGGGATTATTAATAGTGGCCGCTATTCTTGGCGATACTGTGAATTATTCCATCGGACATTATTTGGGTGAACGCGCCTATAACATCAAATGGATCAAGAAGGAATATTTCGATAAGACACATGCTTTCTTTGAAAAGCATGGTGGTAAAGCTATCTTTCTTGCGCGCTTTGTTCCAATCGTGCGCACCTTCGCTCCGTTTGTAGCGG
Source organism: Chloroflexota bacterium (assembly GCA_016866215.1). Lineage (GTDB taxonomy): Bacteria > Chloroflexota > Anaerolineae > Anaerolineales > Villigracilaceae > Villigracilis. The sequence goes on from VGNE01000010.1 coordinate 10,201, forward strand.
GTATTGGCAAAATGACCTATGGTTATTTTATTACCTATAACTTTGTAGGCGGCATTACATGGGTGGCGCTCTTTGTGTTTGCGGGATATTTCTTTGGCAACATCCCGTTCATGCGCGATAATTTTGAGTACGTGATCATTGTGATTATATTGATGTCTATTTTACCGATGGTATTCGAATGGTGGAAGGCTCGCAACGAAGCAAAGGCAGAAAAGAAGCTGGCGTGATCTGATGGTCAATAGGATCGTTATTTTTTGCATTCCTGGCAGTCACTTGGCAAAGCCCCTGCTAAATGGGGCGGTAAAGGAGAAAACCAATGACCGTAAAAGTTTCCGTGTACATCGCCGCCAGTCTGGACGGTTTCATCGCCCGCAAAAATGGTGACCTGGACTGGCTCCCCGCAGGTGAAGAGGGCGGTAAGGATTTTGGTTACGCAGAGTTCATGTCAACCATTGACCATGTCGTGATGGGCAGAAATACATTTGAAAAAGTGCTCACCTTCGGTGAATGGCATTACGACAAAAAGGTGATTGTCCTCACCAGCAGGGCTTTGACCCTTCCGCCCGAACTTGCCGACAAAGTGGAGGCGCTTCGCTTATCTCCCCGTGAGTTGGTCCACGAAATGGAGGGGCGCGGCGTGAATCATATCTACCTTGACGGCGGTGTGACCATCCAGCGTTTTCTGCGTGAATCCCTCGTAGACGAAATGACCATCACCACCATCCCCATTTTGCTCGGTGAAGGGTTGTCATTATTTGGTAAATTGGAAAAAGATGTGAAGCTTAAGTTGGTAAAATCACAGTCGTTCAAGAATGGCTTTGTGCAGAACAAGTATAAGATTTTGTAGGCATTCCAATATATGCAAAAGGTGACAGCCACTTCCAAAGTGACTGCCACCTTTTTTAGTCCTACTTTTTACTTCTCACTGACCTACGGCATCAACTTCAAATGCCCTTCGCTATCTTTTATGACTGATTCTTGATCCCACCACATGGGGTAATACTTAATACTCGCCCATAATTCAGCCATATCAATATAATGCGGATGATACGCATGACCAGATTGCCCGGTGGTGTGGACGGTGATGGAATTGTTCAGGTTGCCCACGTCCACGATCATGCGCATGGATGGGACGTTGGTCACTTCGTAGCCCAGATTCGGATTCCAATTTGTCGCATTGACAATGGCTTTGCCGCCGCTGGTTGCGAAAGGTCCACGGTTGAACAGGTCTTCGATGAGGGAGATGCCGGATTTTCCCAATGTGCCATTTTCGAAGGTGGCTGTGTGCAGGGCGCCCCATGTCCATTTGGATGGATCGTTGCCGAGGATATCTTCCAGTTCAGCGATGGCTTTTTCGTAGGAGCGGGCGAAGATATCGTCACGAGTTTCAACGGCATCGGTTGTAGTTTTATCGTCCCACCAGAAATTGTTCGGTTCGTCCACGATCTTGCGTGTGACTTCAAACCAGGGCGCGCCTCCATTGGGCCAGTATCTTTCGGGGAGATCATCGTTGAATGCCTCGATGAGGAGATTCTTCCAGAAGACTTCGTAGATGGCGGCGGGCGTAGAATCGGCTGAGGCTTGGTAGTTCCAGTTCTTTAGCGTGGCAAGCCCATCGGTCAGATTCGAAGCGGTGAACTTTATCCCCAAAAGATGGGGTAGGATGTATTCCGCGCCGCCGTCGTAATTGTCGCCTTGCATCTTTTGTATGTAAGCGATGTCAATTTTACCTGGGGCGTTTTCGAGCATGTCCACGATGCGGTTGGCGCGATAACCGAGATCGTAATCGTTGGAAATGAGATAGGGATAATCACGCGGTTCCACTTGATTGTTGGCGGCGGCAATGTAGCCCTCGACGGGGTTGTAGGCGTAGGGCAGTTCATCGAATGGAATGTAGCCCGTCCATTCGTAATCATCCGTCCAACCGGGGACTGGGAGCGTGCCATCGCCGTTTTTGCGGATGGGAATATCACCGGGCGCTTGATAGCCGATGTTGCCTTCGATATCGGCGTAGACCAGATTTTGTGAGGGAACCCTCGCGGTGCTTGCAGCTTCACGGAATTGCTCGAAGTTTTCGGCGGTGTTCACCATCCACGGCGCGACAAAGGAACTTGAGGGTGTGAAGGCTGTCCACTTGAGGGCGATGGCGTATTGTTCAGGGAGTTCGATGCCGACGTTATCTTTGAATGGAATGAACTTTTCATCTTCGGGGTCACCTTCGTTTTTGAGTACGCCGAACACTTCAGAGATGACGGGTCCATGCCGTGAGATGCGGACGTCCATTTCAATCGGGTCTCCGCCCGCGACTTTGATGATCTCCTTGCGGATTTCAAAATCAACCCATTCGCCGTTGACTTCGTATTGATTTGGATTTTCGGGATTTATTTTTTCGATGTACAAATCCATCACGTCGGGACCGAGATTGGTGAAGCCCCAGGCGATTTTATCGTTATGACCGATGATGACAGCGGGGACGCCAGCCATCGAGAAGCCTGCTACATCATACGGGCAGTCTGCGGTTTTGGGTTTGCAATGCAAGCCGATCTGATACCAGATCGAAGGCATTTGAATCGCAAGATGCGGGTCGTTCGCGAGCAGCGGCATACCTGTTGTGGTGAGTGCGCCTGAAATGACCCACGAATTCGATCCGACGCCGCTATCAAAGGGTCCCATCAATTCATCGAGCAAGGTGACGTTGCGATATAACGCATCAAGGGTTTCATTGGGAATTTCAGCGGCGAGTGCCGTTGGGTTTGTGAGTGCAGATCCTCCATCGCCGATCTTGTTGACGATCACGGGATGATCTTCAGGGTAGTCCGGGAAAAGTTCATTCACCTGTTCGGGTGTGAGAGTCTTGAGCAGGATGGCGCGTTTGATTTCCTCATCCATGTTGCCGCGCAGATCGTAGGCAAGCATCTTGCCCCAGGTGAGGGTGTTGGAGGGAGTCCATGGTTCGATTTTGTAATCGGCATTGAGCAAGCCGAGGACTTCATATTCCAAACTCAAGGCTTCCTTGTCGTGATCCTTTAGGTAGGCATTTACGCCATCGGTGTAAGACTGAAGCATGGCTTTATATTCCGGATCGAGCGCATCCCATTCTTTTTCAGTGACTTCGGTCCAACCGAGGGTGCGGAGGAACAAATCGGTATCCACTTGAGAATTAAACATTTCAGCGACTCGTCCCGCGCCGATGTGCCGCCAGAAGTCCATTTGCCAGAAGCGATCCTGCGAGTGAACATATCCTTGCGCAAAAAACAGGTCATGTTGGGTGGAAGCGTAAATATGCGGGATGCCCATTGCGTCGCGGTAAATATCTACTGTGCTATCGAGTCCAGCCACTTTTATTTCGCCGTCAATCTGCGGAAATGATTTTTCCGCGACGGTGTTTGGCAGATAACCCTTGAAATAGTACGCGCCCCCAGCCCCCGCGATCAGCGCAAGTATAACGATGCCGATCAAAATTCGTCCGACGATCCTGCCTGCTTTTTTCATTGCTCCTCCATTTGGAAATAAATTATAAGTAGCGCAAGATTTTATCCTGCGCTACTGTGTTTCCTGTTTCTTATCTCTCTTTTACTTTACTACACCCGTCAAACGTGGATACCAATACCATAAAATATCTGCGGCGGGTTTGCTGTGGATGGACGTGGATTTGTCCTGCAATGCCGCTGGTATGTAATAGCCGCGGCTGATAAAACCTGAGATCCAGGAGCGGGCATTGAGGGCGGTGAGCATGGCTTCGTAAACATCCGCCTGGGTTTGCAGATCCAAGCCGATGGAACTGATATCTGCATCGGGCCTGGATAAGGCCAACAGGTCAAAACAACCGCCCGTCCCATTTGCAACACACCCACTGGCTGCACCTGACGCAGAGGGATAAGCAATCGCAAGAATGATGGGCTTATTCAACAAGGATACGAGCGGCGCAACTTCATTATCCAGTATTCTTCCGGCCTCGTTAGCAAAGTCCAATTTTGTAGCGCTTTGACTTGTCGAAAGCGGTGCAGACCACAACAGGTAAATCCCGTCCACATCCTGAAGTAAGTTCAACGGTGTTTTAATGCTGGATGGGGTATATGGCATGGCCCAAAATACCTGTCCATTGAAATGCGAGCGCACGTCTGCGATAATGGCTTTCCATTGAGTCTCAACATCTGCCGGCGTGTTGGATGGGTTGCCGTCCGGTAAAGTTCCGCCGGGTAGTGCGGGTGTAACCCAGTCGCCGCCAAGAACGAGAATCTGTGAGCCCGTTTGGGAGGCGAGGTCTGCATAATTGACAGCAAATGCCCGGTAGCGTGTAAACCATGTCTGCCACCACTCCGCATCTCGCGGCGCAGCCAGCCAAAAATTTGTACTGAGCGAGGTGGAAGCATCCGCTGAGGCTGGGAAGTTGGGCGTCGGGAAGAGCGCGACATTTAGTCCCAATGCGCGCGCCTGCGAGATCATAATGGCTGAGTCGATCCATAATGGGTCTTGTCCAGGCACAGTTGTGAAGCGCAGGGGTGAGATGTTTGTATATGTCCAACTTGGGGTGAGAACGGCGAAATTTGCGCCTAATGCTTGTGTATTTGCGAAGGCCTGAGGGGCGTAATAGGACCAATTTGGCCGATAAGTGGGTTGATATTCAACGCCTGCCACAAAACTATCCGCACGCGGCGTAATGTTGGCTCCCACCAGGGTAGTCGGCTCCGGGTTTTCATACCATTTCCAAGTGCCAACGGTGTCTAGAATGTCCTGACCCAGGATACTGGTAAGAGCCTGCCGCCCGCTAGGAGCAGAGCCGATTGTCTGCGCATCGTCCGCGCTTCCACATTGTCCATTACGGCAGTAACGGTACGAAAACGAGCCGAGCACGTTTAAGGGGCCATATAGTTTATATGCCCAGCGCTGATTGCCGAGCGGCCACATGGGAATGGGCTCCATCCAGCCGAAAATATTAAATTGAATATAAATAATATCACCCGGCGGTGTGACGGACGGAACGGTGAGTTCAAAAAGGATCGGCGCGGAATCGCCAGCGGACCAGGCGGAAACAGTGTCTTCAAGGGTCATCTCCTGCGTTGGGACGATGAACTCTCGCAGGTTCCATTGGCCGTCCGCCTTGTGCTCAGCGTTCCAGAATCCGTCGCCTAATGTGTATTTATATTGAATATGAGCGCCGGCAGGTAAACCCATTGTGATTTCATATCGCCCATCTGGTTGTAGATTCATAACGGGCATTCGGTCTGTGTTGGTACTTACCCCGCCAAGCAGGTCTGCAAAAGTGTTGCCAAGTTGCAAAATATTTCCTGCGATTCGCACTGGCACGCCGGGCACGGTCGATTCGGGGATCGTAACCATGAACGTGACATTGACAAGTTGTGCGGGCTTTACACGCAGGTCTACGATGGTAGCCCTGCCGTCTGCCACAGTTGCGCCCTGTTGAAATGGTTGATACATCCCATCGAGACTGTATGCGATCAGTTGCTGGGTGCCAACCGGCAGGCCGCTCAATTCGAAGCGTCCCAAAGAATCGGTCAAATAATGAACGCCGCCGGCACTCACCAACAGGTTTGGCAGAGGCGAGCCGGTATCGGAGTTGAATACCTGTCCCAGGATCGTACCCGTCGGGCGTGCGTAGGATTTGTCCCCCCAATCTGCAATGATGTCCTGCACTTCAGCAGGTGCAGTTGCAAAATGCAAACGATAGCGGATGACTGTACCGAGACTGGTATCTTCGATGACCTGCGAGTCCCCGCGGCGGACGTACCGATATTTGACAATCGAGTTGTAAGGCACAGGCAGGACCGCTGTATAGGTGAGCGAATCGCGCGCACTCATCGGGTATTGCAGGGCATTCAAAGAAAGCCCGGTCACTTCATCCATCACTGCAATCGCGAGCGTTTCGCTTGGCTGAAGGGGTTCGGGCAGGGTTACGATGAAAGTTGTTTGCGCCACGGGCTGAGGCGTTGGAGAAGGAATCGTAATATCTGGGATCGGTGTTGGGTTGCCAGGGTTGATCGGATTTTCAAATAATGAAAACGTACAGGCCTGCCCAACCAGAGCAAGCATGATTGCCGCGATGATATAGCGGCGGGATAATAAAGATAACCTATTCATTCTCTCTCCTCGGATACGCGAAGCGCACCGCTTCGCGCGGAACCTTACACTGCTGACTCATCATCGGCATTTGCCTCGCCTGCGGCATTTTTCTGCTTTCGCCCGGCGTAAGCGATATAGCTTAGACCAATGCTGACAAAGTATAACAAAATCATGGGAAGCATCACCAACCCCATGTTGACCGGGTCAATGGTTGGGGTGATGGCCGCGGCGAGAATGGCAATGATAACGATTGCCAGCCTCCATTGTTGCATAAGGATGGCGGGTTTCACCAGTCCCATGGACGATAAGACATAGATGACCAGTGGAAATTCAAAGAATATGCCAATCCAAAACATCAAGCCTGTGACAAATGAAAAATAATCTTTCGCCGCCCAGAATTGGGTGATCTTTGTAAAACTCCCAAGAAACGGAAGAGCGGCAGGTACCAGGACGAAATACGTAAAGGACATGCCTGTAAAAAAAAGCATGGTCGCAAACGGGATGCCCACCAATCCCATCTTTTTTTCGCGCGGCTTCAAGCCGGGTGCTGCAAAGAGCCAAATTTCAAAAGCGATGTAAGGAAAGGCCGCCGCGATACCGGCATACATTGCCACGCGCATAAATACGCCGATCTCTTCTGTCACTTGAATGGCTTGGAGCTTTTCCAAACCCTGCACAGGGATGGCGAGAAATTCCATCAGATCCTGCGTAATCCAGATTGAAGTAATAACTGTGATCGCCAGGGCGATCACAGCGCGCAGGATGTGCATGCGCAACGCTTCAATTTGATCCCACAACATCTGACGTGTATCTTTGTTTGTGGTCAGTTCAACGAATAAATCTGTGAGAGGCCGTTCATCGGGTACGGTATTCAGGAATTTTTGAAATTGGCGGATCTTCCGAAATGGGAACGCGAGAATACCAAAGGCAAGGCGGAATGGAAATGTAACGAGCCGCCAGATTCCCCCAAAAAATTTACGCATCTTTTCCCTGGTCGCTTTCGTTCGTAATTATTTCCGGGGTGGGCGGCGCGATCTTATTCTGTGGGGAGTTCTCAGGAATCGGCTGGGAGCCAAGTGGCGCGTTTGGGTTGTTGGGAGCGCTAACAGAACTATCCGGACGGTTCGACTCGCTTTGCGGCTCACGATGTCGAACGGGGAATGTGGTTGCGTTATTAAATTTATCCCCAATTTGATTGAATTCTTCATTTGCTTCCCGCATCAGGCGGTTGGGTAATGTGCGCAGTTCGCGTGAAGTTTGTTGAAATACCTTCCAGCCGTCAGATGTAATAATATCGCGCAGGAATTTGCCAATGGTCTTGCCCGCTTTTTGCATATCTTTGGGGCCAAGTACGATCAACGCAATGACAACGATGAAAACAAATTCAGACATGCCAATACCAAGGATTTCCATGGGTTATCCAGCTAATTTTGTTTCGTGAGCAATTCTGTTCTTGATAATTTGATGTATTTCGTGTTCGTGATCCACTAGAGTGCCAAGCACACCATTGATAAAACGCGGAGCAGAATCTGAGCCATAAAGTTTTGCAAGTTCCACGGCTTCGTTGATGGCAACCTTGACTGGAGTTTCGCGGGAAACGGCAAACTCCCAAAAAGCAATTCGCAGGATATTACGGTCAATGGCGGCGATCTGGTCAAGCGGCCAATCGGGGGCGTATTTTGCAATCAATTGATCGAGATCCTTCGCGAGGGGAAGTACGCCAAAGACGATCTGCCTGGCAAATTCAGCCAGATCATTTGTTAGCGGAACTTCTTCCAGCCGTGTTTTCAATACATCGCCTGGAAGATGATTTGCCACAATATCCGTTTCGTAAAGTACTTGCAGAGCAATCGAGCGCGCTCTGGTGCGGGGTTTCATCGGGTCAAGCCTCGCTGTCCTCGTAGTCCATGTCTTCAATGTGAATGTTAACATGACCAACATCCATGCCAACTGTGTCCTGAAGGGTGCGGGTCACAGTCTGCTGGACGTTACGGCTGACTTCGCGAATGTTGACATCCGCTTCAAGGATGAGATGCAAATCCACGTAGGCGGTATTGTCCTCCGTTTCAATGCGGACCCCATCGCCGGCTCCTCGTTTGAAGAAGCGATTCACTCCCCCTGAAACGGGCGCGAGTCTGCTGACGCCGCGTACGCCCAATGCAGACAGTCTCGCAATCGTAGTCAATACTTCGGCCGAAATGGTTATTTTGTCTTGTAGGTTTTCTGTCATTTTTACTCCTATTTGGGAAAAAAGAGATTAGATGATTCGAGAGTGGTTTCCAATCTCCATTCTCTATTCTCCGCTCTTTAATAATTACATCATCGCCATACCGCCATCCACACCAAGCACTTGACCGGTGATATAGGCGGCTTCATCAGAGGCGAGAAATGCTGCCGCATACGCAATCTCTTCTGGTTTGCCTTTGCGGGCCAGCGGAACCATTTTGAGCGCGGCTTCGAGAATTTCGGGTGTCATGCCATCCAGGATTTCAGTGTCTACAAATCCCGGCGCAATGGCATTGACGGTGATGTTGCGCGCGGCAACCTCTCGCGCGAGCGCCTTGGTGAAAGCGATCTGCCCGCCTTTGGACGCGGAGTAGTTCGTCTGCCCGGCATTGCCCATTTGACCGGCAACCGAAGCCATGTTGATGATCCTGCCAACGCGCTTACGCATCATATGTTTAACAGCAGTCTTCGAGCAGTTGAATGTGCTTTTCAGGTTGGTGCTGATGACCGCATCCCAATCTGCCTCAGGCATCATCATAATTAATTGGTCACGGGTAATACCGGCATTGTTGACGAGGATGCTTAAATCATCAAATGTATCCACTGCAAATTTCACCAGGGCTTCAGCTTGCTTGAAATCTGAAACATCCGCCTGGTGCGCGGCTGCTTTTCCACCCGTGGCTTGTATTTGCTTCACAACTTCTTCCGCAGATTCAGGTGACTTGTTGTAATTGACCACCACAGCCGCGCCGCGCGCCGCAAATTCCAATGCAATTGCGCGCCCAATTCCACGCGAGCCCCCGGTGATCAAAGCAACTTTGTTTTCTAATGACAAGGACATGGTTTGTGTTCCTTTTTTCCGTCATTGCGAGGAGGGTGCTCTTCCCGACGCCTGTCCTGAGCTTGTCGAAGGGAAGCAATCTCCGTGCAATTAGGAGATTGCTTCGGGCTAAGAACAAGCGTCGCCCTGAGCCTGTCGAAGGGAACGCCCTCGCAATGACGAGACGATGTTTTTAGAATTATACACTCTGTTCTGTTGTACTTGGCTGTTTTATCCCAAATGCCAATCCAACGCCGCCGCCTAAGGTAAGTACTGCCGCCCATAGGAAAGCATCCTGCCAGAAGCGGATGGGGAAGAGACGGATGAGGGTATCAGAAAAATAAAAGAGCCAGGAATCCCCTTCGAAGAAAATTTGATGAAAGGAGGTGAAGAATTGCCAGAAGATATCGGGGTTAAGTAGAATGCCCGCGCCAGCGATTACTGCCAGGGAAACAGCCAGACCGATCATCCACATGCCGCCGCGGCGCAGAGCATTGATGTATGCGGGAATCCATTTGCCGCGCGAGGCGAGGATGGCGAGAAGTGCAAGAATGGCAAGGGAGATATACCAAACTCGCAATGCGCCGCGCACCACATTTTTTACATCCGCCATGTGGTTGAGTTCGCGCTCGTTGTAAAGTGAACTACCATCTTCAAATTTCAGATCGCCGAGATAGGAAATATCAGAATCATTAATGAGATAATCCACAGCGAAGGGCGCCCATTGCAAGCGTTCTTCCTGAGTCATGCCGTATTCGTCAACAGGGAAGTAGGGCATCCTGTATTCGATATTGAAGAAGATAGGCGTGAGTAGAATGCGAAGGGCTGTGCCGATCAGTGCAAGAGGAACGAGGAGGGAAGTGAGGCAGGAGAGGATGGTGGGAAGATTAAGTTTCATTATTTCTCTTTAGTCATGTTGTTGTGAGGAGATTGCTTCGGCGCTAAGAGCAAGAGCGCGCCTCGCAACGACATGGAATCATTACTGCAAAAATTCCAGGCCGCCCCTTAGCACAAAATTTATGACCATTCCGTTGACGATCCACTCGATGGGGGCGAGGTCATCTGTGAAGACGGTCGTGGTTTCGTAGCCCTCTTTGAGATTTGCAAAAGTGGACGCCATTGTTGTGACGAGCAAAGGGTTGAGGCTCGTATCCTGAGCCAGCCTGGTGAGGTTTGCGGCGAAGTTTGCCGGCGTGGTCGGCTGTTTGGTGGCGAAGATCATCGTATTCAATGTGCCGGGGATGTCCATGATATGCACGGAGGGGAATAAGACTGCCAGCGTGGTGGCAAGTCCATCTATCAGGCGGCGGTCGCCGGGGACTGAGCCAACGTTGAGGGTCAGCACTCCAGCCTCGGTTAAGTGCGAAGCGCTGATCTCGAAGAACTCGAGCGTGGTCATGTGCGGGGGAATATATGGCGGACGGTACGCGTCAATGGCGATGATATCAAATTGATTTTGACTGCGGTCAAGGTTAAGTCTGCCGTCGCCGATGTGAACCATTAAATTAGGCATATTCATGTCAAAATATTCCCTGCCCACTTCCACAATTTTTTCATCGAGTTCATAACCGTCAATAATAAGGTCTTCGCCATAAACGGCTGTGGCTTGACGGGCGGCTGTACCTGCGGCGAGACCGACGATCGCCATGCGCTGAATGTCGTCGGGCGAGCGGTTTTCATAAAAATACGGGCCGACCAAAAACTGTTCCCACGGACCGTTGTAATAAATCGTATCGGGATGATAAATGGAATGAACGCCCTGCCCGTCGTTCAAACGCAGGAGCGTGAAGCCGTTGATCTCCTGCACTTGAATGTAATTGTACGCGGACTCAGTTTCATACACCTGCCCGGTATTATTCTTAAGGGACTGACTCGCAGACAGGATGGCAATCAATGCAAGCACAACGGGCATCCACATCAACTTGAACATTTCATTTCTGCTTGCAAATTTACCGAGACCAGCCAGCGCGGCGAAAAGTAAAAATAATCCGAACACTAAAAATGTTTTGGTGGTGCCAATGGTTGGGATGGTGACCAATGTTGGCAGGAAAGTCCCAATGAATGAGCCGAGCGTTGAGATGGCGTAGATCTGCCCCGAGACCTGACCTGCTTTTGAAGTATCGTCCACCGAGAGGCGGATCGCGAAGGGTGAGATCGCGCCCAGCAATGTGATGGGGACACTGAACAGAATTAACACGGCGATGAATGACCCTGCCATGATGCCGACGCTCAAGGCTTCAAACGCGCTCGCAGCGGACCTGAGGACTGGCCCAGCGATATAAGGGACGAGGCCTATTGTGAATGCGGCCCATGCCAGAATGCGATACATTGCGCCAGGCGTTGGGTTTTTATCCGCCCATTTGCCGCCGAGGAAATATCCCAACGCGAGATAGATCAGGATCAGCCCGATAATACTGGCCCAGACGAGATTGCTTGTGCCGAAGACATTGCCGATCAAGCGCCCAGCTGTAAGTTCTGCGGCGAGTGTGGTCATACCAGAGACGAAGACTGTGAAGAGGAGGTAGCGTTTCATTGTTTTTCCATTGTAGGAGATGGGCGGATTATACACGGAAGGGATTAGGGAATAGTGAATAGGAAATAGGAAAAAGGAGCAATGCTTCGCTAAAATAAAAAACTCCCCGCGCCAGCGGGACTTGCGCTGTGGGAGAGGATGGCTCTGCCTTGAGCCTTGACGAGCCTACCTTGCGGAATTGGCACGCCTGGCGATAATCAGGTGACAGTCATCTTTAAGATGACTGTCACCTTTGCTCCACGATAGCAATCTCATCCTTAGTCAACCCATGCAACTGATACACCGCCGCAGCAATGCCGTTTGCATGTCACACCTGCACTTGCGCCAGGTGCAAGTGTTGCGAGCACACACTGCGAAACAATCTCCCCTTATAACAGGGGATTGCTTCGACGGGAGAGCACCGTCTACTAATGACACAGAGTGTCATTGCGCATAGAATAGCGGCGGTCGCCCGCTATGGATATACTCACAATGACATCATCATAGTTCTCCCTTAAACGCCCTATCCAGCACGGACGGTAACAACGTCCGTCTTCGACGCAACTCCTCCCCCGTAGCGGACTACAACGCCCGCAGAGACGCCAGCCGGGCTTGCCGAAGGTCTCGCATTAGCGAGAAGCTATCGAGATACGCCACGATGCGCCGCTGTGAGTTAGTCTTCATTGGCATATCAGGAAGTTTCATTGAAAGCCGATTTACAAACACTATATCTTTAATCAAAAACTGCCTCTTTTATGGGAGAGGCAGTTACAAGATTTTTGTTTAACTCGATTGGGCTAATAAAACATAATCGTCTTGATAGTTTTCATTTTGTTTTTGAAATTTTTTACCTTGGGCAACAAATGTAAAAACACCTTGATTAGAGGTACCAAGAGTCGAGTTCACTTTTGTTGGTTCAGGAACAGGTAATCCATCTTCGAGAAGGCTCTCAACAAAATCCACCATCGCTGATTGTAGATCGGCAATGGCTTCGTCACGAGTTGCACCTTGCCCGAAACATCCATCCATTTCAAGAACGCGGGAAAAATAAATCGGCTGGTCGTCTGTTGTTTCTTCAACGGAAGTCATAATTAAATAGGGACGCCTTGCCAATTCTTCGGCTTTTGAGCGTGTGTCCATGGTTATCCTTCGCTTTCTTTTTGGAGTTCCAATAATCTGTCAATTAATTTTACCGCAAATTCCACGTATCCTTTGGCTAATTCACGATGGCGGGGGAGAGTCGCCCGTAATTGCGGAAAACCAGGGTGTTTGACAATGTCGTGACTCCCGCCATGCGAAACGACAAAACCAAATCCTTGATACAGCTTATCAAGGTCAGCCCGTTTCCAATTTGATTTGGAATTCCTCATTTGCTCCAAGAGTTTTTCAGCTTTGGAAGGCATAAGGACTACTCTGCGGCAGGTCTGGGCACTTCCAATTGATTTACATACAGGCTTAATTCACCTTTATGGTCTTTGTCAACAAGGATGACAAACTGATAGGCGCCAGGCTTAGGGAAAACCACATCTTTCAATTCAAGAATGATGTTTACTTCTGGTTTTCTTCCGCGTTCGCCCATTGGCACTTGAAATTGTCCTGAAATGTCCATAATTTGGCTGCCGTCATCATCCAGAAGTTTAACTGTAAAATTTCGATTTTGACCGTACTCGCCAAGTTCGGCGCCTAATTTTGCGACAAGATGCATGGAAGAATGGCGGGCTGGAAAATTATTGGCGTAAATATCATTGAATATGCCCATCACGTTGAGTTTTCCTTCCCGCGTGATGTTTGCGTAATCTGCGACGAGAAATAATAACGGTCTCATGTTTTCTCCTTTTGGTCATTATAAACGGACGGCAGCAGCGTCCGCCCAAAGAACGGGCGCAGCTCCTCCCCCGTAGCGGACTGTGGTTTCGATACGCCCCTCAAAGAGCATTCGGGGCTACTCAACCACCACTCCCGCAGCGAGGCCAGCCGCGCTTGTCGAAGATCCCGCGATAGCGGGAAGCTACCGAGATTCGCCACGATGCGCCGCTGTTCCGCGGCGAGGGTGGTCATGCCAGAGACGAAGACTGTGAAGAGCAGATAGCGTTTCATTATTTTTTCCATTGAATAAGATGGGCGGATTATACACGGAAGGGATTAGTGAATAGGGAACAGGAAATAGGGAAGTGGAAGGGGACGTGTTGTAGGCATGGATGTGTCGTTTGGTGAAAAAACACGAAGTCCAAACTTCGTATAGTCTCGAAGATTTACCGCAGGGTTTTGTGCAAAAAGAGATGAAAGGCGTGGCCGGCTTTGCCGTGGATGTGACGCGAGTCTTTTCGAGTGATACGCTCAGCCAGAATCGAAATAAAAGGTCTTGTCCGCCCTCCTTACGCATGATACAATATCACCCGCTGGACAGGCTACTAAAGCAACTATTGGGGACTCGTCTAATGGCAGGACGGCTGTCTCTGGAACAGTCGGTAGTGGTTCGAATCCATTGTCCCCAGCTGGAAAAAAGACCCTCGTAAGAGGGTCTTTTTATCTCCAAAATCACACGCGGATTATAATGGATGATGGCGACGAGGCTGCCCCAGAATATTTGCAGAAAATTCAGGTTTTGGTTTTACTGAACAACAAATATTATCACACCTAACAAAAATGAAAATCATCGCAGCCGGGAAGACCATTAATGTTGTTTGCTCCATATCCCTTGCTCCTTCGCTCATTGGATGCACATCCGCAGGCAAAACTTGTTACGCATGTGCTTGCCTCGGCCTTTGATTCGGTCGAGCCGGGCGCGGCCGTCAAAAAATATCTGCGTGATCATCCGTTACCTGCTGGTCGAAAAATATTTGCATTTGGGCTGGGGAAGGCCGCCTGCGCAATGACGCAGGCGCTGGCTGACGAAACACCTTTGGCAGATGCTCTGGTCGTGACAAAATACGCCTCAAATCTGTCGGTTGTACCTGTTACTGTTATCGAAGGAAATCATCCCACCCCAGGCGAGGCAAGCCTTCAAGCGGGAATTGCGACCCAAAAATTTCTTTCTCATTTGACTCAGGATGATCTACTGGTCTGCTTGATCTCAGGCGGCGGTTCGGCATTAATGACCGCGCCTCGAATTCCAATCACAGATCTGCAAATCCTCACATCTGGCTTGCTGGCATGTGGGGCGCGTATTGAAGAGATCAACACCCTGCGGCGTCATCTGGATGAATTGAAGGGTGGGGGACTGCTAAGTTTGGCAAATGGCGCGCATGTTCTTACTCTGTTGCTTTCAGACGTGGCAGGCGATTCTCTTGAAGCCATTGCATCCGGTCCCACCGCTCCCGACCCGACAACTTGTGCAGATGCCTTAGCCATCATCGAGAAATTTGAACTAAAAGATAAGATCCCCGCTTCGATCATTCCAGCTTTAAAAGAAACATTGAAACCCGATCACCCGATATTTGCGAGGGTTATCAATACCGTGATCGCCGGCAATTCAATTGCTTTGCAAGCCGCGCAGGTTCAAGCGGAGTTACAGGGTTTTAAAGCAATAATAACTAACTCAGTCCTGGAGGGGGAGGCGCGCCTCGTCGGATACGAAATCGCTATGCAATTTAAAGAATCCTTGCAGAAAATGGCGCGCCCCTTTTGTTTGCTCGCGGGGGGTGAATCAACGGTTACTTTGCGCGGTGTTGGGCGCGGGGGCAGGAATCAGGAGTTGGCGCTTGCCGCAGTGGATGTGCTGGCTGGCTTGGAGGATGTCCTGCTCGTTGCGGTTTCGACAGACGGCGAGGATGGCCCCACAGATGCGGCGGGCGCTTTTGTGACAGGGGAAACCGCTCAAGAGGCGAAGTCGCTTGGGATGTTCACGCCAGATTATTTATTAAGAAATGATGCGTATTCTTTTTTCGATCAAATTGATCAGCTTCTGAAGACAGGCCCGAGCGGAACGAACGTCAACGATCTGGTGTTCTGTTTTGCATTTTAATGAACGGTCATGAGGGCAGCCATCCCAAACAGGAAAATGATCGCGCCTGAGATGCGATTGATCCAAACCATGTGATTTTGATCCAATCGGCTGCGCATCAAGCCAACCCCGAGGCTGAGCGCCAGCCACCAACATGCCGAACCGATAAAAACGCCTGCCACCATCACGAGCGGTTGGTTAATTTTTTCACCGAGCAGGGTGCCTGCGAAGATCGCCGCGAAGGAAAGAATGGTGATCGGGTTAGTGATGGTCAGAAAAAAAGTGGAAAGATACGCGCCGAAATATCCGCTTTGATTTGCTTGCGCGGCGTGGTCTGCAGGTTTTTCAAGAAATGTTTTTATGCCGAGATATAAGAGAAAGCACCCGCCGATGATTCTCAACCAGGACGTATTTTCAACCAACAGGTTGGTAATGACCGTTAATCCAAACGCGGCAATTGCGCCGTAGAGCATGTCTGCGGTGGCGGCGCCCAGGCCGGATAAAAACCCCGCCAGTTTTCCATGTGAAAGTGTGCGGCGAATGCACAGCACACCGATCGGACCAACGGGGGCGGCAATGGCGAAGCCGATCAGTATTCCCCGTAGAAATATCATGATGATTTTCCCTTCAATGTTTTATGAGCCTATCCGAATAACGGAGCGCAGACTTCAGTCTGCCTTGCATTGTGGACTAAAGTCCGCGTTCCGAGGACTTGTCGGATAGGCGCTATTTACAGGCTTCGATAAAAGCGTCTAATTTCAGGTTCTTGCGGATGGAGTTGAGTCCCATTTCGTTGGATTGTGGACAAAAGTCACTCGGCACCAGTGTGTATTCAATGTTGAAGACCGGTTTGCCCGCTTCGATGAAGGGCAGGAGCAATTCACATTCGCCGTACTCGAAACATTCCTCATGCAATTGCCAGTCGAAGTAGGGCAGAAGATCAGGGATTTGTTCGCTGTCATTTTTCAAGCCAATCGAAAGACCGCGCGCGTGCGCAGACTCAGCCAGCCAGATGTTGTATTGCAGTTGGTCTTCGTAGGTCAGCGGGAAACCTGTGTCATTGGCGAAGCCATGGACATTGTCGGGGTCTACGCCGTCGCATTCCTTTTGGGAGGCAAGATCGAGGCGGGCGGACATGATCGGCGCGAGCAAATCCATTTTTCTGATATCGAGCCATTTTTCACCGGGCCAGCCTTCGTAATTTTTGCCGAGAACTTCAATGGGGAAATCAATTATGTCGGGTCTCCAATCTTCAAAGGAGCCTGCGCTGAAATAGCACATAACAAAGATACCGCGCGCGTGCAAGTCTGCGATGGTGGCGGGGTCGGTGTCGAACAGGTCGAGGTTGTAGATGTCAACGTTGAGGTCTGTGTTGATGTTGCCGGCATATTGAATTTGCCATGAGCCGTTTGGCGGGGTGACAATGGCTGGAGGCGGGAGGGGTGTAAATGTGGAAGGGATTGAGTCTGTGGGGGAGGCGGGTTCCACTGTCAGCGTGGATGATGCAGATAGTACGGTGGCAGGCGCGGGGGCGCATGAAGCGAGCAGGAGGATCAGAAAAATGATCGGGTGTTTTAGTTTCATGTCTGGTTAAAAAAATTGGGGCAGACCGTAAAGCCTGCCCCGCTCTACTTCGTAGAAAATTTAGGCTTCGGCTTTGCGCCCGAACCAGGTTTTCCATTCGCGATTCTCCCACACCACCAGGATGGGGGCTGCAACAAAAATGGACGAGTAAGTTCCGCTCAACAAACCGACGAGCAGGATCACGGCAAATTCCTGCAGGGTGACGCCGCCGAACAATACCAGCGCGAGCAGGAGGAATTCCACGGTCATCAACTGCGTATTGATCGAGCGTTGCAGCGTTTGCACGATGGAATGGTTGACGAGTTTTTCGAATTCCAGTCTGCGGAGCAGGTTTGAGTTTTCGCGGATGCGGTCAAAAACCACAATGGTATCCTGCATGGAGAAGCCGATCACGGTCAGCAGAGCCGTCAGGAAGAGCGAGTCGATCTGCCATCCAAAAAAGTAAGCGCCTATGCCGGTAATGCTGAAGATGATGGCAATATCGTGGAGCATGGCGAGGATCGCGCAGACTCCATAACGGAAGGCGTTTTCCACGCTGCGGAATGACCAGACGATGAACAGCACAACCAGAATTGAGGCGACTGCAATCGCAAGGGCCGCGCGCTGTGTGACCTGTTTCCCGATGCTTGGACCGACACTGTCAAACCGGATAACGGAAATCGTTGATCTAGAGTTATCCTGCATGACGGTCAATACCGTATCCCGGACTTCGTTTGTCAGGAAGGACGAGCGAAGGATGAGCGAGCCAGTTTCGGTGCTGGTGACCTGTGCGTCATCAATCCCTGCATCTTCATAAATGGATATGATGTCTGCGGTATCAGGGGTTTTCCCATTTTCAAACCGGACTTCGAGCATACTTCCACCGGTGAAATCAATGGAAAGGGGAACTCCATTGATCGCAAGCAGAATCAGCCCAGATAGGATGAATAGCAGGGAGAGTACGAAAAAGTAATAGCGTTTACCGAGAATGTCCATAAAAATATCCTTGAGGCGCTTGTTTAGATTCCAAACCAGCGTTCGAAATTTTGCGGCTTGAAGGTTTTCAGGGTGATTGCAAGCAGGGTACGAGTGACGTAGATCGCCGTGAACAACGAGATGATCACACCGAGGGCAAGGGTCAATGAAAAACCTTTAACGATCGTGGCGCCAAACGAGGAGCCGAACCAGAACAGGATCAGCGATGTAATAATGGCGGCAAGGTTGGAGTCGCGGATGGATGACCATGCGCGTGTCCAGCCCAGATCCATGGCCTGTACGAGGCTCCTTCCGTTGCGTAGTTCTTCCTTCATGCGCTCGAAGATCAGGATGTTCGAATCCAACGCGGTACCGGTACTGAGCATGAAGCCGGCAATACCAGGCAGTGTCAGGGTGAAGTGGAACCATTTGAATATGGCAAAAACAACCGCCGCATAGATCAAAATGGAAAGCACCGCCACAATCCCGGGCAACCGGTAATAAATGATCATAAACAGGACAACGATAATCATTCCGATCAAGCCAGCCACGAGACTCTTGTTGAGCGAGTCAGCGCCGAGGGTTGGACCGATGATGCGGGTTTCTACGATCTTTAATGCGATCGGCAATGAGCCATAGCGCAGCTGGATTGCGAACGCATTTGCAGTTTCATACGTGAATGAGCCGCTGATGGAACCTTGTCCGCCCGTGATCGGCTCATTGATGACCGGCGCAGAGATGACCCGCTTGTCCAAAAGAATGCTCAGGAATTTTCCAGAGTTGGCGGAAGTATGCTCTGCAAAAATTTTTGAGCCGTTAGGTTCAAGCGCAAAATTGATTTCATATCCCGAGCCCAAAGTATTCTGCGAAACGCTGACAGATTCGAGTTCTGCACCCGTCATGAGGGTGTGAAAGACAGTTACGCCATCTGCTTGGGATTCCACAGCCTTACCAGTTGGGCTGTAATCAGTGACCAGAAGACTGCCCTCTTGCGGGTTGAAATCACCTGTATCCACAAATTCCAGCAAGCCAGTCTGCTGGATTGTAGCCAGCACGGACTCGGTATCCTCCAACCCGGGGAACTCGCCCACAATACGGCGGTCACCGGCAACCGTGATGACATTTTCGTTCACGCCCAGCGCATCGGTACGCTGCTGCACGATGTCGCGGGCAATTTCCATGGACGCCGCTGTGGGCGTCTCATCAGCGGGCAGGTCGGCTTCGAGCAAAACTTGCATGCCGCCGCGCAGGTCCAAACCGAGGCGGGGGGTAAGGTCTCGGGTGAAAAGGATTTCATCTGTCAGCGGGTTGAGGATCGTGACATTGGTGCTGAAATCAATCCACAGCGCGAGTGCCAGAATAACCACAATGAGGATGATGCGATTGGTTAAATTTCGAATCATATGTTAAATATCTCCATCCATGAAAATGCCAGCCTATGGCTGGCGCGGACGCCATTATACTCCCATTAAATGTTTTATGGGTATATCTTTCCTGCTTTCACAGGTTTCTTTCCATTAAATAATCCAATGCGCGGGCGAGGACATCCTGTACATTCAGCATGTTTGTATCAATCACAAGATCGGCATGATCGTGCGCGTGAGAGAGCCTTCGTTGTTGTTCTTCGTAATCTGCCCGCGCCCAGTTTAATTTTCGACGTAAGGTGGAATTCTCAAATGAGCATTGTAAGAAGATGAGGAGATCTGGGTTCGTGATAACCTGCCACATGTGCTGGACGTAAGAATGTTCCTGTGCGATGTGACGGCAGCGATAACCGTGTCTTTCAAGCCCCATGGTCAATGTGGTTTTTCCCGACCCGCAGGGGCCTACAATTCCGATAAGCGGACTCCCGTCATCTGCCTTCATTGCATCTAGTTTTATGTTTATGCATTGATCGGAAGCCTGACATTCATCCGTCTTACATCGTCACCTGTGCGCGCAGAAACTTTAAGCACCAGCACACTGATATCGTCTGCGGGGCGGTTATCATCCAAACTGACTGCGTGCGCAAGGAGTGTATCGGCGAGTTGCTGGGGCGGAGGGTCCTGGTCTTCCAGCACCGAGCGGATCGCTTCGCTGATATTCATGGGTTGACCGCGTCTCTCGCCGGCGTGGCTTATTCCGTCGCTAAAGATCACAACGGTCAATCCGGTTTCAAGTTCAAGTTCGGTGATCACCGGGCGAACATTGCGGGATGTTCCCAGCGAAATACTATCTTCATTATGTGAGTCAATCTGCTCGCCGCGGCAAATGAACATCGGCGCAGGATTGTTTCGGGTAAGGACGATGGTCTTGCTGTGCAAATCAACCGAGGCGATGTTTAAGGTGCAAGTGACTTTTCCGGCTTTATCCGCAAATAGCGCGTCTGATGCGGCCCGCGCTGCCGCGCCATCACGCACTCCTTCTGCAATCAATCCGATCACCTTGCGGACGACCAGCATCGAAACCGCTTTGGCGCCGCGCCCACTGGTTTGTCCATCCGCTAACACGACAGAGATACCGCCGGTGGGGCGTTCCACCACCTCGAGCGTGTCGCCGCTTTCAGAGACTGCGTATTTATTGATCTTGGCTACCGCAATTTGAATTTCCATATATAGGATTTTACATCGAATTCGTCTTGACGTCACTGCTTCATGCCGATATAATCAGTGGGCTTCAATAAAAAACCAATCCAGACGGGTGCATTCGCCCGTCTGATGCATGTATAAAGGAGAAAGTATTCATGACCCCACATCCGAAGCGCAAACATTCCAAGGGACGCCGTGATCGCCGTCGTGCCCATGATGCCTTGACCGCGGTAAACACGGTCGCCTGTTCCAATTGCGGATCCAAGCGCCTGCCTCACACGGTTTGCTCGAATTGCGGTTACTATAAGGGCCGCGAAGTTATTCAGGTCAAAAAAGAAAAGAAACCAGCAGAGTAGAGGCGGAGCACCTCCGCAACTGCAAAACGGGTCGTGACAATCACGACCCGTTTGTGTTTTAATGATGCAAATGTCATTGCGTGGGTGTGATTCCCGAAGCGTCGCCGTGGCGCCGTGGCGACACAAACCTCTTATGTAAAGGACACATATGAAACTCAATTTACAAACCACAGCATTTATTTTCCCAGGACAAGGCTCACAAACTGTTGGTATGGGCAAAGACCTGGCCGCGCAATTTCCCACCGCAAAAAATACCTTCGATGAGGCTGACTCTATTCTTGGGTTTTCACTTTCAAAGATTATGTGGGAGGGACCCGAAGCTGACTTAAACGATACGGTCAACACTCAGCCTGCGCTCTTCGTCCATTCACTCGCGGCTTTTCACACTTTTTCGCTTCTTTTTCCTGGTCGGGAGCCTGCTTTATTGGCCGGTCATTCTCTTGGCGAGTTGTCTGCTCTGGCCGCAGCTGGAGCTTTATCCTTCGAGGCTGGGCTTCGTCTCGTCCGCAAGCGCGGCGAGTTGATGAAGCGCGCCGGTGAACTTGCTCCTGGAAGCATGGCCGCCATCCTCGGGTTGGACATTTCCACTCTCGATAAAGTCTGCACAGAAGCAAGTGTTGCTCATGAATTTGTGCAGGTTGCCAATGACAATTGTCCCGGGCAGGTTGTCATCTCAGGCGCAAAACTCGCGGTGGAACGGGCCATGGCGGGCGCGAAAGCCGCAGGCGCAAAACGTGCATTACCTTTGGCGGTCTCCATTGCCGCACATTCACCCTTGATGGCGTCCATTCAGGATGAATGGAATGATGCAGTAAACAGCGCCGAATTTTCACCATTACAAATACCAGTAATTGGCAATGTTCATGCACAGCCGTTAATCGATGAATCATCTGCTCGTGCTGACATCATGGCTCAAATGCAATCACGCGTTCGCTGGACGGAATCTGTGAATTATATAATTTCAAAGGAGATAAACTTTTTTATAGAAGTAGGAACTGGTACAGTGCTTGGAGGATTGGTCAAACGCGTGGCAGATGGAATAACTAGTTTGCCGCTGGGCAAACCACAGGATTTTGCAGCATTGGAGTAACAGGACCTGCGGCACGCTTCGGGATATTGCATGGAAAGGTATGGTACCAGGCGCATGATAGTAAGTTGCATTGCATTTGTTACAAGGAAATGAGTACCTTCATTTAGGATTCCCTTGAATCACGTAGAGTATAATGACGGCATGAATGCTTTGTCTGACAATTCGATTGTCAGCGCCGCTTTGTTTGCGGGTATGGAAGTGTATCTGGTCAGCGTAATTACCTGATCAGATTTTTGTTTTTAAATAATATGTCATCGCGAGTGGCGCTTCAGCGCCACTCGCGATGACATGGCAATAACAACGAGGAGAAACATGAGGCTAAGTAAAATTGCAAGTGACATCGCCGAATCCCCAACTCTTGCTTTGAATGAAGAAGCACGCTTATTGCGCGAGCGCGGCGAAGCCGTGATCAATTTGGGAATTGGCGAACCCAAGAATAAAACCCCGATTGCCGCAGTGTTGGCTTCAGGAGCAAGGTTAACCAGTGGGGAGGTGAAATACACACCGCCCGATGGCTTGCCTTCGATGAAGAAGGCGGTTATCCGTTATACGGAAGAGAATTACAATCGTTTGGTTGCGCCAGAAAATGTGCTTATTACCAACGGCGCAAAACAATCGCTCTACAATATTTTCTATTCCATTTTGAATCCACAGGATGAAGTGATCGTTATCGCGCCTTATTGGGTCTCATATCCAGAGATGGTCAAGATGTGCCTCGGTATTCCCGTAGTGGTCACACCCGAAGATGGAACGTTCACGCCGCGCTTTGAAGATGTTGGGCGTGCGGTGACATCGTCCACGCGTGCGATCATTGTCAACAGCCCGAACAATCCATCGGGCGCGATCTATCCGCCTGAATTGATTGAAAAGATCGTGAAGCTGTGCGAACGCAAGGGCATATTCATGATCTGTGATGACATCTATCAGAAACTTACCTTTGATCGCAACGTCGCATCTCCCGCTTATTTGTTTACGAAGAAAGATGTTGAGAACTCGCATATCATCGTTGTCAACGGCGTGGCAAAGTTATACGGCATGACAGGCTTTCGCATTGGCTGGGTGGTCGCACCGCGCGAACTTGTAATGGTGATGACAAATGTCCTCGCGCAAACGACATCCTGCGTTTCTCCCATTGCGCAAGCCGCCGCGGAAGGCGCATTGAACGGTTTGCAGTCTGTAGTTGAGGCGCTGCGGTTGCAGATCCAAAACAATCGCGACGTGCTCTTGCAGGAATTAAAGGCCTTCACTGGCGTGCGTCTGATCGAACCGAAAGGGACGTTTTATGCCCTGCTTGACCTGCGCGCCTTCAATGAAAACTCAATCGAATTATCCAGGTTCCTATTGAAGAAAGCATTGGTAGTCACCGTGCCAGGCAAGGAATTCGGCATGGAGGGGCATATCCGCATTTCGTTTGCGGGTTCCGTAAAAGATATCACCGAAGGTATCGCGCGCATCAAATGGGCGCTGGACTCAACGTCACCCAATGAAATCTATATTGGCGATAAGAAGATGATTCGGGATTGGATGTAGGGGAAAGTAAAAACGTAGACAAGTAGACAGGTAAACACGTAAGCATCTGTCTACCTGTCTACCTGTGTACTTGTATACCTGCATACCTGCATACCTGCATACCTGTATACCTGTATCCTTGTTTACCCAAATTGGAGACTGAATGAATAACTTACTCAACATCAAAACCCCCGCCGAGTCCATCGCGCAGGCGCGCAAGGCGGATTTCAACTTATCGAATCAAGGTGTGATTAACTTGCGTCTGGCATATTGGAATTTAACGACTGAAGCTCTGGTGGAGGAAGCCATTTTTCGCAATGAAGGCGCGCTTATTTCAGGCGGACCTTTTGTTGCGAACACGGGCAAACACACTGCCCGAAGCGCGACTGATAAATTTGTGGTGCGCCACACTGACTCAGAGAACAACATCTGGTGGGGCGTGTACAACCGCCCGTTTGCGGCTGACAAATTCGAGGTGTTGTATGACCGCATGTTGGGATTCATGCAGGGCAAGGATATCTTTGTGCAGGATGTCTACGGCGGCGCGGATGAATCCTATCGCTTGCCTGTCCGCATTGTGACCGAACTTGCGTGGCACAGCCATTTCGTGCGCAACATGTTCATCCTGCCGCAAGCGCTTGAAGAATACAAACGTTTCGTGCCCGAGTTTACGATCATCGCCATGCCATCGTTCAAAGGCGCGCCCGCTGTGGATAGCACCGCGAGTGATACGTTTATCTGTTTGTCGTTTGAAAAGAAACTCGCCATCATCGGTAATACAGCTTACGCAGGTGAGATCAAAAAATCGGTCTTCACGATCTTGAATTATCTCCTGCCGTTGGAAGGTGTGCTGACTATGCATTGTTCCGCAAACGTGAATCCAAATGACGCGGATGACGGGGCTTTATTTTTTGGATTAAGCGGAACGGGCAAGACCACGCTGTCGGCTGATCCTACGCGCCGCCTCATTGGGGACGATGAACATGGGTGGAGTGACGATGGAGTTTTCAACCTTGAAGGTGGATGTTACGCAAAAGTCATCGGTCTATCCGAATCCGCCGAGCCTGAGATTTATGCAACCACCAAACGCTTTGGCACAATTCTGGAAAATGTTCCTTTTGACCCCATCACGCGCCTCATTGACTTGGACGACGATACGCTAACAGAAAACACACGCGCCTCGTATCCGCTTGAATTCATTAATAACGCCATGCCTGAGAAGAAAGCGGGACATCCGAAGAACGTCATTCTCCTGACATGTGACGCAAATGGAGTCATGCCTCCCATCGCGCGCCTCACACCCAACCAGGCGTTGTATCAATTCATTTCAGGCTACACATCCAAGATCGCTGGCACCGAAGTAGGATTGCGCGATGAGCCTGAGATCACCTTCTCCGCATGTTTCGGCGGTCCGTTCATGGTGCATCATCCATATAAATATGCGGAATTGCTCAAGCGTAAAATTGAACGATATGGCGTAACTTGCTGGCTGGTTAACACAGGCTGGGTCGGCGGACCCTATGGCGTGGGCAAACGCATTTCCATCAAATACACGCGCGCCTTGCTGAACGCGGCGCTCAATGGAAAACTGGATCAAGTCAAATTTACGAAAGACCCGATTTTTGGGTTTGAAGTCCCAACCCAATGCCCCGACGTGCCAGATGAAGTTTTGAATCCAGCAACTTCATGGGGAGATAAGAAAGAATACGATAGAAGATATAAAGACCTGGCCATGCGCTTCGTGCAAAACTTCGTGAAATTCACCGACGTCACACCTCAGGAAGTGCTGGACGCGGGGCCGAAGATATAAGAATAAGAAAACCTCCGAAAAGAATTCGGAGGTTTTGCTTTATATCTTATTCATACACAGGAGCAGCAACTGGCGTTGCAATCCCGGATGTTTTTTTCACACGCGTGCCGCGGACAAAAGCGCGTTTCTCTGCCGGTTGAGCATCAATCTTACGCTGGACATGGGGAGCGAAGAAACCTGCATAGCGTTTCTGAAGTTCAGGCCTTTGCCAGTCATTACCGCTGACGAAGCCTCGGCAATTTGCGCTGCCACACTCACAATTGAACTCATCGTAAGGGAGGGTGTCGCTCATGGCATAATCGAAACAAACTTCTTCGCCGATTTTGATGTCTCGCATGGCAACGAGTCCGATCTGACCCGAAAGTCCTGCATTCGGATTACAGGAATGATTGACATAATCTCCCTCGCCAATGGGACGCGGCACCAGGAAATGACGCTCTTCAACCTGGATACCTAAACTGCGCTCAAGCTCTGGAAGATGAATAAATGCCTCCCACTCATAAATGACGCCCCCGAAAAGGGCAAGAAGATCTCCCTTGTTAATGGGCTGCAGTGTAAAGATACCGTTTCCATCTCCTGTGGCTTTCGGGCGGCTTTTCAACCTAGATGACAAATAGGAACTTGGCTGCTTGGGCATTCATATAACTTCCTTTCGATATGCAGATTAAAGATGAACAGCGCCCTCCCCGGTGGTCGAGCCGGGAAAAACGCCATTTGTTTTTCAATAATACATTAAATATTCAGCATGTAAAGGCTTTAAGCCGATTAGTTAATCTTGTTTATATTGAGGATTTGTTATGGTTGCCCCCTTCGCAGATCATAATAATAACTTTAAGGATGTTTAGACTGCAAGAACGGTAGTGTCCTTTTACAGGACAGAAAAACGCTTCATGCTTCGCTACCCTTTTGATCTGCTTCAAACCTTTGGGCTTGGTTTTTGGTTTGAAATTATTCAGCCCACTGCGGGCCCCAGTCTGGTTCAGGGTGATTGGTGAGTTGTATTTGATTTGTCCCATCCGCGCGCATGATGTAGAGGTCGGCCTGGTCATCATTGCGCCGCGAGTTGAACACGATATAAAGACCGTCAGGGGAATAGGATGCGCCGGCATTATTACCGCCATTTGTGAGTTGGACATAATTACCAGTTTCGACATCAATTTTGAAAATATCCTTATCCCCAAATGCGCCCGCATAGATCAGGAGGGATTTGCTGTCGGGCGACCAGTCAATACTACCGCCAATGCCTTTTAACCCCTGCGATATGCGCAGGTGATTTTTTCCATCTGCATCCATGATGAAGATTTCATATTCCTGCGGATTCCCAACTGACATGGCGTAGGCGATATTTTCCCCATCGGGAGACCATGCCACGGCTACGATGGTATTCGCCCCCGCATAAACCAGGTGCGGATTCAACCCATCTGCATTCACCATCCAAATGGAGGTGGGTCCGTCCGCGGCACGATTCGCAAAAGCAACCCTGAGTCCATCGGGGGAATAATCAGGTGAAACCACATTGCCGATATTTTTCGTGATTTGAAATAATTGTTTTTCATCGAACAATAAAAGATAAAGGTCAAATGAACCATTGCGGTTGGATGAAAATAACAAGCCCCTGCCATCCGGTGTGAAAGCGGGATAATAATTGCTGGCCTGCATGTCGGTCAGTTGGGAGAGTCCGCTGCCGTCGCGGTTGATCATGCAAAGTTGATTGAAATCTGCGCGGGTGCAGGTGAAGGCGATCCGTCCGCCGTGCGGGTCTGTGGGTTTTGGAAGGGGAGTAAATGTGGGCGGCGGCGTTATGTCCGAGGCGAATCGCGTGTATTGCTGAGGGGTGGCGATGGAGATTTCCTCGGGACGCACCAACCAGAATATTGAGAAAAAGCCGATGAACAATATAAAAAGAATGATCGGTGCAATCCCAATGCGGAAGTTTTTCTTTTTTGATACAGTAAGCGAAGCCAGGCGATCCTCCAAAGGAGGAGCGTCTGCGCTCAGGGTGTTTGGTTTAGCAGGTGGCAGAAATTTCCACTCGCTGAGAATCCTCGAGGTGACAGGAGCAGTTGTCGGGTCCGTGCGAAGCGGCACTGTGTCCAGAGAAACACGCGCGGCCAGCGCAAGCGAGGAAAGCAATTCAGTTGTGGTTTTGAGGCGGTCATCTGGATTTTTGCGGAGCGCCCAAAGGATCATGCGCGAGAAATGATCCGGGATTTCTGGATTGAGAGTGATGGGCGCAGGGGGTGAACCCTCAAGATGTATTTTTCGAATCGTTTCATTGGATTTGGGTGCGCGCTTCCCATTGATCCAAGCGCCGGTGATAAGTTCGTAAAGGATGACGGCCAGCGCGTATATATCCGCAGCTGTATCTAGCGGGCGGCCTTTCAGTTGCTCCGGGGACGTGTATGTTTGTGGATATATGCTGAGTCTGCGCGGATTCTTAACCCCTTTGGGAAGAGCACCTGCAAGGCCGCCTACCAGGATTTCGCCGCGCTGGTTGATATGAATTAGTTCAGGCGCAAGATTGAGATGTAAATAATTGTGTTTATGCAGCACAGCGAGGGCACTGCAAATGGATTTTGCGTACGTAAGCGCCTCGCTGAGGCTGACGGGCCCTTTTTCAAGCAAATTGAGCATGGATGGACCGTCAACCCATTCTTCAAGCAGAAAGGCGAGCGTGGGTGTCCGATATAATCCCAGGTATTTAGTGAGATTTGGATGAGAAATGCTTTGAAGTTTGACGGCCTCCGCTTCAAGCTCCTTGACGGCTTCTGCATTATCGGAAATTGTTTTTGCGAGCAGTGTCAGCGCAAGTGATTTGCCGCTGCGCACATCCGTCGCGCGATAGAGTTCTCCAAGTGGGGTGAGTGTAACAAATTCTTCAACGTGATATTGGTTGAGGAGGGTAGTACCTGAAATGGATGAAAGCATTTGTGAACTAAATTTAGATCGGTCCCGGGGATTGGAATCATAAAGCTCTTGAGAGTATCAGCCCAAAAATAGCGATGATCAAACCCAGGTGCAGGAGCAGGTCGGTGGCAGAGAGTAGATTTCCTGGAGAGATAAACTGCAGGAGTAAATTGCAGATAATGAGAAAAATACCAATGATCGGAAGAAGACCTTTTCGGTGCGCAAGGAAATCGGACAGGATATCCAATAATCTTGAGATCATACTTCCTCCTTGCCGCCTTCTTGGACATTTTCAAGAGTGTTCTCGGCCGGCATTGGCTTTGCCTGCCAGGGGGAAAATTGCGCTAATAGTCTGCCGGGGATGCGTCCTTGTATGACCACGCCGCCGCGCTCATGTTCAACACGCTCCACCAAACCAAGTTCATGAAAGAGGGAGATCAATGCGCCTTCCTTGTAGGGCAGCCTGACATGCACGGGTGTGTATGCTTCAAATAACTCCTCGTGGATAAGATAAAGCAGGCCCGGAATCCCTATGCCAGTCAATGCAGAGATGGCGACAGACTTGGGAAAGTTTTCCAATATTTCGCGCGCATTTTCTGGATGATTAAGGCGATCGGCTTTGTTCAAGGCAGTTACCATGGGAATATGGTCCGCGTCTATTTCTGCCAGCGTTTCCTGCACCGCCTGGAATTGACCGAGCGCGTTGGGGTGTGAAATATCCACGATATGCAGGAGCAGATCGGCTTCTGCTATTTCCTCGAGCGTGGCGTGGAATGCGGCCACAAGCGAAGTGGGTAACTTTTGAATGAAACCAACCGTATCTGTGACTAGGGCCAAATCATCTCCGGGCAATTGCACGCGACGGGTGGTGGGGTCTAATGTGGCAAACAATTGATTTGCGACATAAACTTCAGACTTAGCAAGCCGATTGAGCAAAGTGGATTTGCCCGCATTGGTATAACCAACCAAAGCAACGATGGGGATGCGCGAACGTTTGCGCTGGGCGCGGTATCTCATGCGGTGGGCTTCCACTTTTTCGAGCTCATGCTTGATGTGGGTAATGCGATTACGGATACCGCGCCGATCCACCTCAAGTTGAGTTTCACCGGGTCCGCGCAGTCCAACTCCGCCCGTAGAGCCGGCGCGTCCACCTCCGCCGCCAGCCTGTCTCTCAAGGTGAGTCCAGGCGCGAGTCAGACGCGGCAGGTTGTATTCGTATTGAGCGAGTTCCACTTGCAGCATCCCCTCACGGGTGTGGGCGTGTTGCGCGAAGATATCCAAAATGAGCGCGGTGCGGTCAATCACACGGATGGTCAGCCCCAGCGCTTTTTCCAATTCACGTTGATGGCGCGGTGAAAGTTCGTCATCAAAGATGACAACGTCAGCCAGTGTCTCCTCAGCCAGCGCTTTTAATTCGACAACCTTGCCTGGGCCAATGTAGGTTACAACATGCGGACGCTGAAGTTTTTGAGTTAACTCACCGACGACGTCCACGCCGGCGGTATCGGCCAGCAAGGTAAGTTCTGCGAGTGAATCTTCAAGGTTGAGGAGTTGTTGTTTCCCGTAAAATTCAACACCGACGAGAAAAGCGCGTTCACGCCGTGGAGTTGTTGGATGAGGGATTTTCTTTGTCACTGATTTTTACTCCCGATTCCGGAGGTTATTGAAACGGTCCAAAAAATTTG
Organism: Chloroflexota bacterium; assembly: GCA_016866215.1. Lineage (GTDB taxonomy): Bacteria > Chloroflexota > Anaerolineae > Anaerolineales > Villigracilaceae > Villigracilis. The sequence goes on from VGNE01000010.1 coordinate 40,245, forward strand.
GTCATCGTTGGGTCTGTTGGCGCACTGCGCGTAGGCAATAAGATCTGAAAAATTGAGCCTGGTAATTTTAGTTCGTCGTAACCTTCCGATTCAACCCAGATCGTGCCACCATGCGCCTCGATAATACCGCGCGTGATGGGAAGCCCGAGACCGAGCCCGCCGCCTTTAAATTTTGTCCTGCCGCTCGAGTGCAGGTTTTTTTTACCAAGTTGTTCCGAAAAATCAACGCGAACACCTTCGCCGCTCGTCAGTTCGCGGGAGATGCGTTCCATCCAGGGAGTGCGAATTTTTTGCAGAGAATCCTGAATGTTCATTTTCCAAGTTTACGCCCTGTTTAGATTTTTGACCATATCGGTTAAAAACGCTTTTACCACAAAGGGCACAAAGGAACACAAAGGGAAAAAAAGATGATGTCGAAGCAATCTCCTCGTAATAGGGGATGCTTCGGGCCGCAAAAAGGACACGGAGCAAGAGCGCCCTCGCAGCGACATGTTATTTAGGTTGTTCCACGATCCATTGCCATAATGTTTCGCCGACAGCTTGCAGGCTTTCAGTGGAGACTTTGTCGGGCGTGTCCTGAGTGGTGTGCCAGTAGGGATAGTCAAAGTCAATCAGGTCTACGGCGGGGATGCCTGCTTCGAGAAAGGGTGTGTGGTCATCCACCATACTGTATTTTTCTGTGTTGATAAATTGTTTGCCGTAGCCAAGTTTTTCAGCCATGGACCAGATCTCTGTACGGATGGCGACATCTGAATTCTTTTCGAGATGGATATTTAGGTCTGCGTCGCCGATCATGTCTACGATGACAACTGCCCGCGGTTTAACGGATATTTCCTCAACGAAGGCGCGTGAACCTAAAATCCAATCCCAGCCTGCGATGCGGCCGTTGTCTTCGGCATCAAAGAAGACCAGCCAAACGGGGACAGTTTCTATTGGTAATGAGCGTGCCAGTTCAAGCAATGCAGCCACACCTGAAGCGCCGTCATTTGCGCCAGGGACTGGTTCAGTTCTTTTGGTCAGGTCGGGGTCGTTATCGGCAATCATGCGCGTGTCGTAATGTGCACCGAGAATGATCTCAGGTGCAAGGTCATTTCTTTTTGCGATGATGTTGTAAATGGGATGTCCCAGGCGTTCCATTTGTTGGACTTCAACCGCCCAGCCAGCGGAATCTAACTCTGCGCGCAGCCACTTGCGGATTTGGGTATGTCCCTCGGACCCGGGAATGCGCGGCCCGAAAGAGACTTGAGTTTGCACGTCTGCATATGCGCGGGTACTGTCAAAGGAAACAGGAGCAGGCTCACGGTTAAGAAAGGATGCGATGTACCAGCTTGCAACCAAAGCCAAAAGAGCGAAGATCAAAGTTAAATAAATGATAGCGGTGCGTTTAGTCATGTTTTGTTCCTAAATGAACCTGGTGGTTGAGTAGGGCGAGTGTTCTTCTCGCCCGTATCGAAACCACCAAATTGCATGTTTCCTTGTAATTGGTGGTTTCGATACGTCCCTCAAAGAGCATTCGGGACTACTCAACCACCGATGTTATATATCTATCAAGCACATTCGCCGCCCGATCTGCATAGAGTTGACCGCGCTCCCGCCTGCCCGTTTTTTTATCAAGTTCAAGTTGCGGCAGAATTCCGAAGTTGGCTTTCATGGGTTGAAAATCCTTGAGGCTGGCATTTGTGACGTAATGACATAGCGCGCCAAGCATGGTTTCACGCGGAAGGGTGATAAGCATTTTGTGTTTGAACAGGCGCGCGGCGTTGATGCCCGCCAGCAGACCGGTAGCGATGTTGCCCATGTAGCCCTCGACACCAGTGATCTGACCCGCGAAGAAAAGATCGTCGCGGGTGATGTGCTGCAGTGTGGGACGCAAAAGTTTTGGCGAAGCGATAAAAGTATTGCGGTGCATTTGACCGAAGCGCTCGAACTCGGCATTCTCCAACCCGGGGATCATACGCAGGACACGTTTTTGTTCGGGGAATTTTAGATTGGTTTGAAAACCAACGAGATTATAAAGACTGCCTGCAAGATTATCCTGACGAAGCTGAACAACTGCATAGGGTCTTTTTCCCGCAGGGGTGCGTGGGTCTCGCAGACCGACAGGGCGCATGGGACCGAAGGCAAGTGAATCTGTGCCACGTTCGGCGATGATCTCAATCGGCAGACAACCTTCAAAGAATTGCCCTGCCTTCACGCCCGCTCCGCTTGTCAGCGTGGCAACTTCAAATGAACGCAGTTCAATCCGCTCGGCGCTTTGCAGGGCATGGACGAATGCATAATATTCATCTTTGGTGAAAGGACAGTTGATGTAGTCGCCTTCCTCTGAATCGCCTTTGCAATAACGCGAGGCGCGAAAAGCGATATCCATATTGATGGATTCAGCATGGACAATCGGCGCAATGGCATCGAAGAAGAAAAGATGCTCTTCGCCGCTCAACTTGGCAATGGACTGTGATAGGCTTTCGGAGGTAAGCGGTCCGCTGGCAACGATGACTGGCGTTTGCGGAATCTCTTTCATCTCTGCGCGGATGATCTCGATGTTTGGGTGGCTTTGTATTTTCTCTGTGACCATGTGCGCGAAGGCTTCACGGTCAACTGCCAGCGCCGCGCCCGCGGGGAGGGACGTGGCTTCGGCGCATTCGAGCAACATTGAATTCAAATGCCTGAGCTCGTTTTTCAGAACGCCGGAAGCGCGGTCAGGCAGGTTTGAGCCGAGCGAGTTCGAGCAGACCAGTTCAGCCAGGTCGCCAGTGAGATGCGTGCCCGTTGGAGTGGATGGTCGCATTTCGTAGAGTTTAACTTTGATATTATTTTGAGCGAGTTGCCATGCAGCTTCGCTGCCAGCGAGTCCGCCGCCTATGATGGTGATCTCGATAGGAGTATTCGAGACAGGTGTGTCAGTCATTTAGGTATTTTACCATTTGGGGTAATGTATAATTTGATTGAATTACTTCGCAAACCGAAATGCATGAGGAATTAGACGGGTTGCTGCCGTCCGTGCTGCGACCGCAGGGAGGGGCGTTTAAGGGAGAGTTGTGAAAAGAGCCCCCTCCGCCTTCGGCACCTCCCCCAAATACGACATAGAAACTTATTATTATCACTATAATTTTATCAGTCGGATTTGGGGGAGGACGGGTGGGGGCGCGTCGCTGCGGCGGTTAAAGTCCGCTGCGGGGGAGGAGTTGCTGTCCCTGAAAGAGTGACTGGATAATATTGTGTTATATCAGAGTGGGGGAGAACGATAATTGGATCGTGAATCAAACGTGACAGTCATCTCTGAGATGACTGTCACGTTTTTGCTTTTAGTCTGGCCAAATCCGCGTGGCGGATTCAGGAAGCCTCATCCCCAGTCAACATTTCGGATTCTTTTTCTTTTACATATTCCATAATTTCCTGGGCGAGAATGCGATATTGCGCTGAACCGCGCGCGTTGGGTTTATACTGCGTGATCGGCACGCCGGCAATCGGGCTTTCCCGTAATTTTGTGTCAATTTCAATAACGGTATTAAATACCCCTTCTCCAAAGGTAGTGCGAAGTTGTTCGTGAATGTTGCGGTGTGTGCGGTTTCTGTTATCCAGCATGGTAACCAGGATACGGTAAGCAAGATTGGGATTATCCTGCTCGCGTATATTGCGGATCATGGACATCATGTTGCGGAGCGCATATGCCGAAAAATATTCTGCTTGTGTTGGAATGACGAGCAGATCTGCCGCCGCAAGCGCATTTTTTGTGATTGCTCCAAGGGCCGGGGGACAATCCAGGAGGATGTAATCATAGGGCATCTCGTCTGTGGCTTGAATGGCTTGTTGCAAAATGGTGGTGTAATTTGTGCGCACAGGCAGGAACTGTTCGGATGTTTCGATGCGTGGATTGGAAGGAATAAGGTCTAGATTTTCCGCATCGGTCTTTCGGCACACCCTGAGCAGGGGAACATTATCGAGCATCATATCGCTGGAGGTGAATTCGGATTCGCCCAGTTCAAGCCCAAGTCCAAGCGTCAGGTTGGCTTGCGCATCGAGGTCAATGAGAAGCACGCGATTTCCCAATTCCGCCAGGGTGGCGCCCACGGAGATAGTGGTTGTTGTTTTTGCAACCCCGCCTTTTTCATTTGATACGGCAATTGTTAGCAACATGGCTGTCCTTTATCCTGTATATTAAAACGGGGATGGTGATTCCCATTGCTGACAGGTCAATCATTGGGAAGTAATTGGTTTCTTCCAATACCACTCCAAAATATTGCCTATTATATCCGGATTTCCTGTGGTTGATCAGAGCGGGTGATGGGACTCGAACCCACGATATCTTGCTTGGGAAGCAAGCGTTCTACCACTGAACTACACCCGCGTGGTTATTGGCTCGGATTATACGCTACGCTGAAAAAGCATGTCAAGCCTGATGGAGAAAAAACGCATCTTTCGTGGACCGTTACTGATTCCGTTTAAGCAGCTTGTTTGCCAGCCCAAGCATCGTCTCTCCCGCCTCACCGCGAGGATCAGCCTGCTTTAGATAACCCAATGCTTTTTGAGTTTCCACCTCAGACATTTTTTCAGCATAATCCCTCGCGCCTTCATCCTCAAGCAAGGCGGATACTTTCAGCACATCCTTCCCTGTGATCGGGCCCTCTCTCCACCTTTTGGCAAATTCACCATTTTTTTCGAGGGCAAACAGTATCGGCAATGAATTTTTTCCTTCCACAAGGTCGCTTGCGGCAGATTTCCCAGTAACTGTTTCATCCCCCCAAATGCCAAGGATATCATCTTGGACTTGAAATGCACGACCAAGGTGATACCCAAATAAGCGATAGGACTCCTGCTTGGACTCATTCGCGTAACCAAGAAGCGCCCCGATATGGGTACAACTGGAAAGCAGGGCAGAGGTCTTGCCCCCGATCATCGGCCAATAATCATCCACACTCAGATCTTTGCGCTTTTCATAAGACATATCGAGGTATTGGCCGCGGGTCAGATCGAGGCAATTCTCATTAAGAATCCCCGCCGCTTTTACAACGATCTCAGCAGGATAATATTTTGCCAGATCCAGAATGGCTTGATTTGCAATTACAAACAACGCATCGCCAACATTGATTGCCATTGGCGCACCCCATTTGGCCCAGACTGTTGATCGTCCGCGCCTCATAACTGAGTTATCTTGAATATCATCGTGGACGAGTGAAAAATTGTGGATCAGTTCAATTGCTGCGGCTGATGAAACTGCGCGTAGCCAATATGCATCATCACCACCACTACTATTACTAGCAACCACTACAAGCAAAGTCAACAGCGGGCGAATGCGTTTACCTGCCGCATGTGAACCAGCGCCTTCGCCTGTCCAGCCCATATGATAGGTGAGCATCTCATGGAATTGACGGCTGCGCGGTTGGTCGAGCCTTGCGACCTGGTGTTGCAGTTCCTTTTCAATTGCTTCTAGCATGGATTGTTGGAGGTTATTGTTCATTTCTTACTTTCCATTAATGGATAGATTTTTCAGGGCCTTGCTTAATTGCATTGGGTCGTGATAATGGATGACCTGTAGTCCTATTTTGCGCGCGGCTTCAATATTGGGGAGGGAGTCGTCAATGAACAGACATTCACCTGCCTTGCGATCGATTTTTCCTAATGTTAATTCAAAAATGGCAGGGTCGGGTTTGACCAGTTTGTGTTCCCCAGAAATGATCAGGTCGTCGAAGCACTGCAGAAATTTGTATCGCATTTGGATCAGGCCGAACTTTTCCACAGAAAAATTACTCAACAGGTAAAGATTCCATCCTGCCTTCTTGAGCGATTGAACTATTTGCACCGTTTCGATAATTGTATCCGAGATACTTTCCTCCCAATGGGTGTCATACGCCTCGATCAGTTTTGCGTATTGTGGGAATTGTTTGGATAGTTCGGCAATGCCCTCCCTGAAAGGGCGCCCCGCATCCTGAAGGGCATTCCATTCTTGGAAGCGAATCTCCTCGAGAAAAGAGTCAACAGCCCTGAGGTCGGGAAAGAAGCGTTTGTACAGGTTGCGGGCATCCCATTTGACGAGCACATTTCCAAAGTCAAATATGATGGCAGTGATTGGATGGGCCATATTGAGTGGGGAATATTTTATCCCAGGATGGACGATGCCCAAAGTATATCAAACAGGCGTTATAATCGCGCTTCTATAAACCACATCGATCTTGGAGAATATCATTGAGCCGCATCATCAACCTGGATTCTGTTGGAAAAGAACGGACTCGTTTGACAAAGTCGATTGTATTGTGTATTCGCGAACTGGCGAAACAATCCAATGTGACTTCAGAAACAAAGGACCAGGCTGCTTTTATTGCGCTGGCCCTACAGTCCATTGCTGATGGAATAGACGTCTCCGTGGCGGCATGGGAGAAAAGGGATTATTGGGTGAAAGCCGATAAATTCCGCATGGAGTGGATGTGGGCGGGGCAATATGCCGACAGAATGAAGAATGCCGTTCTCTCCGAAGATTGGGGGGCGCTGGCGGCTTCCCTGCCGACCATCGCGCAGAAATTCAGCAAGGTCGTCGTTTCAGATAATCATCGCTTGGGCAAGCCGTGGACGGACGCCTACACCTTGCTTAAGTTTCATCGAAAGGGTTGACCAAAAAAATCTCCGAGTTTTCAAGAACTCGGAGATTTGCCATTAGCTTTCCTGCAATTTCTTTAGATGCTGTTTTGTGTTTTTGAGCAACTCGATCATCATATCGCGGATGTGCGGGTTGAGGTAATGATTCTCGAGGGTGGAAAGCGGCAGGAAGCGCGCGCCAGCCACCACATGAATGCAGTTTGATGCGCCGCACAAACAAATGAAGGGGGCCTGCATTTCCCATTCCGTGGATGGATAGAAGAAGGAAAGTTCCTCGTCTTTTTTTATATCGCGGCGGGCGATCATCAACATTTTATCTGTATCTAGAATGACATTGGGATCACAGGAATGATTGAGGGCGGCAAGTTTTCCGACGTGTGTATGCTTGTCGCGAGCGATCTGCACGGTGAAGCGGTTTGGCTTATCCATGATATTTTCACTGGGCATGGAGCAGATCACTTGACCCTTTCGGTAGGCTTGTTTTGATATTAAAGTCCTAAATTTATTTTCTGTTTTAATGCTAAGGGTTTCCATCATTGTTGCCATTATTTTTATTCTCCTGGATGCCAATCTAAACTGGCATCATATTGTTTTAGTATAGCCATAATCTATTTAATTGCAAGGGTAAACGGGGCATGTTTAAATAATTTAAGGTTATATTGTTCGAGAATAATATTTCATCATTAATAAAATATGCAATTAAATTGTTATTGATCATGTCGTTGTGAAGAGCAAACAAAGGCGGCTGTTGCGAAAAGTGATCGGGTTGATGTGATAAACCTAAAATAATTTCATCTGCGTTATGGCTTTGCGTCCGTCCAATAGAATATAGGGGGCAGCCCGCTCTGCGATGATGCCGAGTTTCTTTAATGAGGAGAGATCGCGTAATCGTTTCATTCTGCGCGCATTCAGGATGGCTTCTGCGCCTTTGATGCCAATGCCGGGTATTTTGATCAACTCCCGCTTTTCCGCTCGATTGAGTTCAATCGGTTGATCGATCAGATTCATTTCCGCCCAGGCTTGCTTGGGGTCGGCGTGGAGGGGCAGGTTGCTTTCGTTTGTGAAGGGCAGGTCTTCGAGATCAAAACCATAATCGCGCAGCAAGAATGATGCCTGGTATAAGCGATGCTCGCGCATGGGGTCAACAGCGGGTTTGTTTTCAAGCGGCGTATCTCGAATGGGATGGAATGCAGAAAAATACGCACGCTTCAAACGCACATTTTTATTCAGCCAGTTTGTGATGGTAAGCAGTTCAAGGTCGCTTTCATCGGAGCCGCCGGCTACGAATTGCGTCACAGTGGAAGGCCAGCGTCCTTTCCAAAATTTGTAAGCCGGTTCACTCCGGCGAATCTCCTCAACCCATTTCAATGGTTGCAACAACTCTTCAATAAAAATCTTATGCGGCGCAAGTTTTGCAAGCCGCTCCGTATTTGGGGCTTCGAGATTAACCGAGACACGGTTGGCGAGTTGCATGGCGCGATAGACCTGATCTTTTTCTGCGCCTGGCATGATCTTTAAATGAAGATACCCGCGATATTGATATTTCTTGCGCAGGAGTTCTGCCGTGTCTAGAAGTTTATCCTGTGTACGGACTCCGCCGCCTGCCAGCCCGGAGCTGAGGAACACACCTTCGGCTAACCCGCCCAGATTCATTTTAATGAACAAATCCGCGAATTCATCAGGCTTAAAAGTGGCGCGGCGGAAATCTCTGCCTGCTCTAAAGGGGCAATAAAAACAATCGCGTTCACATGCCGATGAAAGCAGGGTTTTCAAGAGCAGGATCTTGTGTCCATTGGGGAGTTGAGCGGGGTGCACAAAGGCTTGATCCTTCTCCTTCGGACTGAAGCAGGCTTGTCCTGAGTTCAATCGAAGGGCTGGAGGTGGGGAAGAGAGGCGCGGTAAACTGGAGGCTCGGCTTGTATTGCGTCTCAATGTGTCAAAAGGTGGTTCCCCATCGCCTTCGAAAGACATTTGTGAAGACAATTCCTTGAGGGTTTCGAGCGGGTTCATAATCCGATTATAGAATAAATGTTCTATTTTATCAAGGAGGAAATTTTGGAAGGCGCGTCACTCGGGTGCGACCTCATACCGGCAAATCATATTGTTGAATTAATTTTGCTGGTGATATAATTTGCAAGAACAGAAGGATTTGTCGGTGTCTTTGCCTTGCGCAAAGACTTTAACATTTTGTTCAAAGATCAACTGCGTTGGTTTTTGGAAAGGAGTTTACCATGGCAAACAAGGAACAGAAGGGGAAGAACAAGGAAAAGAAGAAGAAAAAGAAAGAGAAGCCAAAACCACCCAAGAAGTAGCCAGCGGCTCTTGCCTCTCGAAAAGTAAAAATAGATTTTTCCATCCCCCAGATCAGTTTTTTGACCTGGGGGATGTGTATTGTTTCAATCCACGCTCTCAATGAAGAGAGCGACCGAGGCAATGCGCGACCGGAATACCATCAGTTATGTTTCAATCCACGCTCTCAATGAAGAGAGCGACACGACCTGCTTGACCGTGTTGACGGAATGAATAGCGTTTCAATCCACGCTCTCAATGAAGAGAGCGACCATCTTGTGTCCATATTGCGACACCGTGCTAGTCGTTTCAATCCACGCTCTCAATGAAGAGAGCGACTCAAGGTCAACACTGCCCTGGTTGTTGTTGCGGAAGTTTCAATCCACGCTCTCAATGAAGAGAGCGACATACCGACCCAGCGTAGCGACCCACGCAGCAGATTGTTTCAATCCACGCTCTCAATGAAGAGAGCGACCTGGAGGCGAGATCAAACACGCCCGGCGCGGATAAGTTTCAATCCACGCTCTCAATGAAGAGAGCGACCAGAGTTTGCAGGCATCGGTGTGGATGAGCTGACCAAGTTTCAATCCACGCTCTCAATGAAGAGAGCGACCCAATAGACAAGTACAGCACCGAAGCGCTTGTGAAGTTTCAATCCACGCTCTCAATGAAGAGAGCGACGTATTTCCTCTGCCCGTCTGACAACCTTTACGAGATGTTTCAATCCACGCTCTCAATGAAGAGAGCGACTTGCCATCTGCGGTCAATTCGGTGGCTTCAACGAGTTTCAATCCACGCTCTCAATGAAGAGAGCGACGTACAAGTAGCCAGCCACCTAACATTTATATGGGGTTTCAATCCACGCTCTCAATGAAGAGAGCGACCGCCAAACACCTGTCATATCACAGTTGCCAAAAGTTTCAATCCACGCTCTCAATGAAGAGAGCGACGACCACTGACAACACCAATGGCATTTATGCCATGTTTCAATCCACGCTCTCAATGAAGAGAGCGACTTGCAGTACGAATCTCGGGGACTCGCCTCGGTGTTTCAATCCACGCTCTCAATGAAGAGAGCGACAGGCAATCTTATGGCAACAGTTCGCAGTTTATCGTTTCAATCCACGCTCTCAATGAAGAGAGCGACCATTCAGGCGGCGTTTCTTTCCCTTCCAGAGCATGTTTCAATCCACGCTCTCAATGAAGAGAGCGACTTGACAGTGTAGCAGTTGAAATTGGCAGTCATCGAGGTTTCAATCCACGCTCTCAATGAAGAGAGCGACTGGAACGCATGTTCTACCTTTCCCCCCGTTAATTAGTTTCAATCCACGCTCTCAATGAAGAGAGCGACATGGAAGGTGGTTACGGTGCGTTCAAAGGACTGTTTCAATCCACGCTCTCAATGAAGAGAGCGACTCGATTGCATCAAATTAGATAGTCTTTCACCTATGGTTTCAATCCACGCTCTCAATGAAGAGAGCGACTTCCAGAACGGCTCATAGGGCTTGCCGTTTCCAGAGTTTCAATCCACGCTCTCAATGAAGAGAGCGACGGGAGCAATCTTCCCGTTGCGATATAGATCATCCTTGTTTCAATCCACGCTCTCAATGAAGAGAGCGACCCTGACGCTTCTTACGTTTTTCGAATGACGTAGTGTTTCAATCCACGCTCTCAATGAAGAGAGCGACTGACGGCGACATCGTTATCTTGAATCAAAGACAAGTTTCAATCCACGCTCTCAATGAAGAGAGCGACCGTGATGCCGCTCGACGTCGAAGAACTGACCGATGTTTCAATCCACGCTCTCAATGAAGAGAGCGACGGAGATCGCCAAGAAGTTCGAGCCTGTTGCTGCGGTTTCAATCCACGCTCTCAATGAAGAGAGCGACTTGTCAGTTTTGATGTATTATCCAGGCATGAGGTTTCAATCCACGCTCTCAATGAAGAGAGCGACCTATCAGGGTCGCTAACAGGGAGATTCTGCCAAGTTTCAATCCACGCTCTCAATGAAGAGAGCGACTGCATTACAACGCTTGCCATACGTAACATATTTATGTTTCAATCCACGCTCTCAATGAAGAGAGCGACCAACGGTTTGCGTAACCAGCGGCGGGTGCTTGGGTTTCAATCCACGCTCTCAATGAAGAGAGCGACATGACTTCGCACCACTGCTGATATGCAGGATGGACGTTTCAATCCACGCTCTCAATGAAGAGAGCGACAAGAGACAAAAGATACTTGTGATATGTTGTTTTGTTTCAATCCACGCTCTCAATGAAGAGAGCGACCGCAATGAAAGGCAATCAAGGCGACGCATGAAAGTTTCAATCCACGCTCTCAATGAAGAGAGCGACTGAACCTATCACGAAATACAACACTATCTCCCTGTTTCAATCCACGCTCTCAATGAAGAGAGCGACTGGTTGATGATCGAGATGGTCTTGATCAGATGGTTTCAATCCACGCTCTCAATGAAGAGAGCGACCTCTTGTTTCTTGGTATCATAAACGCCAATAGAAGTTTCAATCCACGCTCTCAATGAAGAGAGCGACCGAGCATGACAAGTTCTGCGTAATCGCTATCGGTGTTTCAATCCACGCTCTCAATGAAGAGAGCGACGTTTAGGTTAGTGGTAGTGGGTGGGCTGAGACGGTTTCAATCCACGCTCTCAATGAAGAGAGCGACTTGACTCCTTTGTCTGCAAGGAAGCAGGCTATATGTTTCAATCCACGCTCTCAATGAAGAGAGCGACTTTACAAATGTAATAGGTGTACCAATTGGAAAAGGTTTCAATCCACGCTCTCAATGAAGAGAGCGACCAAAGTCCGATGTCCTGGTGCATCAGCCCGGACATGTTTCAATCCACGCTCTCAATGAAGAGAGCGACCGGCTTGTGCCGCCAACCTTGCGCCATCGTAAACGTTTCAATCCACGCTCTCAATGAAGAGAGCGACGTTCAATGCTATCGCCAAGTTTCACAAGGCTGTTGTTTCAATCCACGCTCTCAATGAAGAGAGCGACGTCCAGTGCACGCTGTGTTAGCCGCCGCCATGACGTTTCAATCCACGCTCTCAATGAAGAGAGCGACCGCAAACGGTTTGGCAGGCAGGCATGGTTAGCGGTTTCAATCCACGCTCTCAATGAAGAGAGCGACGAGACTGCGCACGAGATGCACGCCGCGCGGCTGGCGTTTCAATCCACGCTCTCAATGAAGAGAGCGACTTGGTGAGGCGGTTCGGAACGGTGAGATCAATCAGTTTCAATCCACGCTCTCAATGAAGAGAGCGACCCGATTATGTAATCCGCTTATAATTTGGATTAGCGTTTCAATCCACGCTCTCAATGAAGAGAGCGACCCAAAATTCCAAATGTTCGACTTCTCACAAAATGTTTCAATCCACGCTCTCAATGAAGAGAGCGACTACGTATATCGCGGCAAGTACGCCCGTCTGACAGTTTCAATCCACGCTCTCAATGAAGAGAGCGACAAGACAATGGCAATCAAGCGCATGACCGAGCAAGTTTCAATCCACGCTCTCAATGAAGAGAGCGACGTGAACTGAAGGCAACACTGACGATATTGCAGGGTTTCAATCCACGCTCTCAATGAAGAGAGCGACTGCGTTGCAGAGAAAACCGCAGGAATCACAGGAGTTTCAATCCACGCTCTCAATGAAGAGAGCGACCGCAACATCTGGGTAAAAAAATATCCTTACCGCCAGATATTGGTCTTGCTACTATCTATTCTACCTGCAAAATTCACAAAAACTCAGTTTTTACGGAAATATTCGGTTGTTAAAGTGCGGATTTGCCTGCGAACCTGAGCGTGACTTTATGCGCGCATTGGGTTCGCAAGGGCGCTTCGACTGCGGTCTCAAATTGCATTCGACCTCCACTCAGCGCGAAGAAACTAAGTGATGATCGTCCCTTCCAAATCAATGCTTGGTTTCGCGCCGATGTGTTCGACGCGGCTTTTCCAATTATCGCCGAGATAGTAGTAGCGCAGCGAGTCCACTTCGGGGTCTATGATCTTGAGCAACTTGTCTTGCAACTCTTTGAGTTGGGCAGGGTCAATCAGGCATTCAAAGACAGAGTTCTGCACGCGTTGACCATAATCCTGGCACTTCTTGGAGACACGCCGCAGACGGGATTGCCCTGCTTTCGTTTCGGTTTTGACATCGTAGGTGATGAGGACCATCATATCGAATTTCCTGTATAGACCCTAAAGGTCTTTAAGACCTTTAGGGTCTCTTGTTAATTCCAAAAGAACGGCGGGTAGGCATCCAGATCGCCGCGCAAGTGACGGGCAAGCAACATGGCTTGAACATGAGGAAGCAACCCAAACGGAATCTTCTCTTTGATGTATGGGTGCATGAGTTCCTCTTTCTTGCGTTCCTGCCAGGCAACCAACACGGCTTTGCGCGTGTCATCATCCATCAACACGCCGCCACTTTCTTTTTGCGTGAACCCTTTGCCGCTGATCTGCTTGCGGTTCACCAGCGACAATGCCAAGCGATCCACCAGCACAGGGCGCAACTCTTCCATCAGGTCGAGCGCGAGCGACGGACGCCCAGGGCGGTCTCGGTGTAGAAAACCGACAAAGGGGTCAAGACCAACTGTCTCCAAGGCGGAGGCGGTTTCATTCGTCAACAACGTATAAAGGAAAGAAAGCAGCGCGTTCATGTTATCCAAAGGCGGACGGCGATTCCGTTCCTTGAAGAAAAAATCGTCGCGCTGTTGCAGAATCAAATGGTCGAACACGCCAAAGTAAATCTTTGCCGCGCTTCCTTCAAACCCCATCAGGTCGGCGGTGGAGTTGCATTGCGGGATCGCCTTGAGAGTCTCCTTCATAAAATTGGATGCACCCGTCAGCGCTTCGACATCCACCAGCATGGCATGATCGCGGATGGCGCGTTCGAGGACTTTGCGACTGTTGGAGATTTTCCCCAACAAAAAGGATTGAGCGATGGGAATGCTCTGCGCCTCTTTCTCCGACCATTCAAACTGTTTCTTCCTCAGCAGGACATTTCCCTTCACCCGACCCGTGACCCGCGCCTGAAAACGTCCATTGGGGGTGAGGAAGGTCAGCCCGATGTTTCGATCAGCACACGCGCCCATCAATGCGGGGCTGGCTCCCTGCCACGTAAAACAGACGATGTTCTCAAGGTTATGCAAAGGCAGCCGCGTGGACGTGTTAGCGCCTTGCTCATCTTCTTTCTTGATGACGACATTCTCGCCGTCAAGTGAAAGAAAAGCTTCGGGCGTGGTGATGTAGAGGACATTTCCAAGATGTTTCATGGGTTATCATCGTGCCTCGGTGGTTGAGTAGGGTGAATGCTCTTTTTGCCCGTATCGAAACCACTACATTTCAAGAGAAATCCTGTTACAAGATGTTCACTGCTTACTGGTGGTTTCGATATGCCGCGAAGAACAAGAGCGCGGCTACTCAACCACCGAGGTTTTATGAATCTTCTATATTCTGTTTGATGTACTTCGACGCCGCAATGACTTTCTCTTGCAAGACTGGCAAACAAATATCCGCCAATGAACAGGAGCGGCAGCCTTTATGGGTCTTGACCTTCGGGGTATAGCCGCGGCTGAAATAATTGTGCATCTCAGCGGACATGTCCTGCACGAGCGTTCGTAACTCAGATGTGAACTCGATCTCCACGCGGTGACGGGTCTCGCCGTAATACAAATATCCGCGTGAAATGCTCGTTGACAGCATCTCTTCCAAACACATCGCCTGGGCGCAGAGTTGAGTCTCGTCACTGTGATCGCGCTTTTCCTTGCCGCGTTTGTACTCGATGGGGGAGGGCAAATATAGACCTTCCCGATTGGGCAAACTCACTCCATCTGCCGACGCCTTGAACTCAACCACGTCACACACGCCAGACAGCCCCAGCCGATACGACGCCACAGGCACGGAACGCGCGGTGACGACTCCATTTCTCGTTTCGGTGAAGAAGGGGTCATCCGCGCGCTTGTGCATGATCCTGCCCTCGGCAGTGAGCACGTTCTCCTTCCACTGCTGTTCGATGTGGATGAGCGCCCACTGCCTGCGACAAAACAGGAAGTGCTGGATGCCCGAAAGGGGCAAGAGGTCGTCTTGGGTGTATTCGGTCATGGTATTTGGTAGGTGACAGTCACTTTTGAAGTGACTGTCACCTATTAGCATAATTACTCGCCGTCAATCTCTTCACAGTTCAAGCCATCTGGTTTATCAAATTTAATATCATAGTCTTCGATATCTTTTGGCTCTTCCTTGTTCGGCTTCACACTTAGCGAACGGTGAACTTTGGCGGAAGAATATTGTCCGTTGGGGCTATTGTGCTCACACCAAAAGACCTTGTGAACTTCCATGCTTCCCTCAGGACGAGCAGATGAAGCGTCATTCACAAACAGGGTTCGCAGGGCTTCCTTGATGGCTTGCGCATCGTCATCCGAAAAGCCAGTCTTACTTGCGAGTTGCGGATTCATACTCCCGTAGAATACATACACACCATGTTCTACACGATGTTTCATACCCATAGTGTCTGAGGCTTTGTCCTTTACATCGCCTTTGACACTTTTAGTAATTTGGATACTTGAAGTGCGATCTAAAACTGAGGCAACTGAAAAAGCTGAGTGAATTGAAACAGGTCCGCGAATACCAATCGAAACGCCTTCACCTTTTGCGCCTTCACTATAAGCAAAAAGCTGTCCAAAAGCGCGCACATCAATCCACTTATTACACGATTCTTTAGTTGCCAAATCTTTGTCTTTCCAGACATCTTTGCCTAATTCTCCCTCTGCTCTTGCCCGCAGGCTGGGGTAACCATCTACTTTGTTATCATCCGATTGAACGAAGATAGACTGCCCCATTTCCATCAAGCGATTCCTAATTTTGCGCTTAATAGAAACATCGGACATTTCGCCAAAGCCTTCGTAAGTGGTACGCGGGCGGTTACCGTTGAGCGGATCGCCGTTGGGGTTGGCATGGTTGACAGTCAAGATCACAGCAAAGTCAATTTTCTTCGAGAGGGTAGTCATGGGGAAGTCTCCTTTTGATGATGAAATGGTTAGATTTTTAGTTTGAGATGGGGTTGTCGTTTTCTTCAGAGGCGGGCTTTTCTTTCTTCTCCCACATCTTTTGTCGCTGGCAGTAGTAACCGAGCAAATATTCGCCCGTCAGCGGTTTGTTACGAGTGAATTCTTCTGGAGATGTGAACAAGCCTTTAACTTGCTCAATCAAACGTTTGTAGTAAAACGCTTTATCACCTTGTCGCATGAAATAGGGTGTAAGCAATTCATGAATTTGTTTCCACGTGCTGAAGGGACGCTGGGAAAATTGTTGCATGTAGCGGGTGGCATTGGTTGGGCGTTTTTTCTCGGCATCCGATAGCGTGCGTTCCTCCATTACGTCGGCAATGGCAAGGAGTCTGCCAAAGAGGTAATCTCTTGTGTTACGGGTTTCATCGAGTGACATTTCAAATTTCTCCTTTCCTTCTTTTTGTTTTCTGAACAGTGCGCAGGCAATGCTCAATGTTTTCTCCCATTGCCATTTTTCTAATCCAATTCTGTTGGATGCACGCCTGACCGCCGACTCGACCAAATCACGGGGTATGGGCTGTCCATCCACAATGCAAGGGAGCAGGCGTTTGACAGTGGCTTTCTTGAGTTTGTCATCCAGTTCGAACTTGCCATTGCGATTGTTTGCATACGCGGCTTCAGCAATGTCGGCAGGAGCGGGCGCGCCGTCAAATGGGATGTAGAGTTTTTTGCTCGTCCCTTTATCATCTTGTACTTCGATGGCGTGGTAAGTGTGCCGCCAGGCACAGGTCGCGTGCCAGTTTTCGATTCGTTCCAGAAACTCGGAGCTTTTCAGAGAGCGGTAATAGACGATAGACAAACGCCCTGGCGTGGCTGAATCCACCGCCATGACGACCACATCTCCACGCTCACCAATTTCCTTACGGTAGCCAGCGATTTTCTTTTTCAGGCGGATGGCAACATCCTGCGCGGTGTCGGCGGTTTTGCTTTCTTCGGTGGGCGCATCCTTATCCAGCATGTCGATTGGATCATCAGTAGGCTGAATGAGTATTGCGCCTGATGTCGCCCATGCAACGATTCCCAAATCACCTTTGACGTATCCCTGACGATTCATCAACCAGCGAAGTGCAAAATGGGCTTTTTGCGTTGTTTCAAATCCGACAGTTGCGGCTTGATCAGGATAGGTAAATCGTCCAAGAAAGGTAAAACCACAACCATCGTCAACCTTGATTTTCCCATTCTTGTCAACTGATTTACCTGACGCGATAAGTTTTGCTTTGTCGGCGTCATTCCGAATTTTGGCGGGATGTTGGTCAGCTGTAAAACTTTCTTCACCTGTCACATAGCACAAGGATTTTGTTTGCTTCGTTGATGAGTAATAGTCAATCCAAGACCGAGTTACATCAGGGTCATTCCAGACTTCCGCTATTTCATTGCCAATTTCAACTCTCCAACGTACAAAGGCGTCTGCTTGCCAACTTTCGAGTTTTCCAGTTTTTGCGTTGATACTGCCAGGTAGTAAATCAAATATATCTGTTTGAGCATTTTTGCCCTTTTCAAAGGGGCGTCGGGCATAGAGTTTGCCTCGTTCATCGGCGAACAACACGCGATTGGCTATCAAATCGCCGATGGTATTGCCTTTTTGCACATATTCGTAAATAGTGCGTACTTTTGCGGGCGTATTACTTTTGAGCCAGACAGATAACAACTCTTGATATGAATTGAAATAAGAGTCTTTATTTTCTATATTTTTTTTATAATCCAATCCAACAAGCTTATTTAGTTGCAACCAACTCGCCCATTCGTTTTTTTCTGCTAAATATCCCTTGTAATCCTTCGCAATGTACTGTAATTTATCGCAAAGGGGGTGCGCCGCCTCGCCACTCGTGCGTCCCGCTGATTTCTCGGTGCAAGGAATAATTGTACGCGCTTCGTTCTTACTCAATACGCGAGCGCGTCTGAAATTGCCTTTTGAGTCAAGCGTGATTTCAATTTGCGCTTTTTGTGTGGTGTGGCAAATCGGTAGAAGCGGCACCTGGTCTTTGCCTTCTTCGTCTTCTTCAATAACGCCAATCATGTGCTGGCAATTCTCATACGTTTCATACAAGCTTTGAATCCAGTTCATCTCACGCCCTCCTCTTCTTCGGCCCCTTCCAATAAGCCTTCTTCTTGCAACCCTACCGTTTCAGGCGGGTTGGCTTTCATTGGACGGACGAACTTGCGAACTTTGCAATCCTTCGGGTGAATGAACTGAATCACGCCCTTGTCCATTTTTGGTTCCCAAAACCGCGCCCAGAACTCGCCAGGTTTGTTTTCATCGGGATAATCGAAGCCGTGGAACATCAACCCGTAGGACATTTCACCAGGGTAGTTGTCGTAAAAACCTTCACCTTCGCCAAATTCACAAGGGACAACATACCCCTGACATTCGCGTGTGCCGAGAAAGACATCCCGCCTGCCGCCGCGCTCGATCATGCGCTTTGCGACGCAGTGGTGCTTGTTTTCATTGCGGTCGTGCGTCAGGTCGGGGCGATTTTCGTTCCACTCGAAACGCGCCTGTACCTGATACTCCACATCGGCGAGATAGGTGTAAATGGACAGGTCGTTTCCGCCTGATTGATACTTGATGGGCTTTGCGCCGCGCGGCTGTGTGCGGATGGGCTTCATCACCCGCACTTTGTCTATGATCCACACGATGGTCGGTTTCCAATATACCGAGCTCAGAATTCCCTTTAACGCCTCGTAAGTGGGAATTTGATAAGAATATTTTTCGCCGCCAATGCGGGTCAGCGGATCGGTAAATAAGGCATACCTGCCCCACACCTTGAATGGAACGCTGTTTTGATATTGCATCGAGACCTCCTTTACTCTATGTGTACTGTCATGTCGCTGACTGGCTCGTCGCTCCAGCCAAACTCTTCGGTGTAATATTGCTCATTGAGATGGTAAATGCCTGCTTCGGGTTGCACCTCCTTGATGGCTCCTGCTTTAAATAGTTGATCGAATTGATATGTGAACAAATTAACTGAATATCGCTGTGCTTGTTTGAGCAACTTGCCCTGTTTTTCCAACCCAAACGCGCCGCATAACTCCGTAATGATTCTATAGCCATCTTTGTATGGCACAATCACGCCACGTGTGAGCGAATCAATCACGCGAAACTCTCCATTGGCGGTTCGGAAAGACTGCCGCAATAGAATATCTGGCGCAGAATGATGGCTTGCCTGAAAGGCATTGGTCGAGAGTTCATTTAGCGAAAGCAAGCTAAACAAATTATCGTCTCGCTCTACTGACGAATTCTTGCCTACAGGGTAGTCCATTTTGTCTTTTTGCGAGTGATAGTATTGATTGTAATATGTAGCAATCGCGTCCAATCCGATTTGGTCATTCCCGAAAGAATCAGGGGCAATCCTGAAATCATCAAGAACCGTTTGGGCATGTTCTCGTCCGACTTTGATATCCTTTAATCGGTCAAGATTTTCTTCCTGTGGATTAACCACCCACACGCTCCCTCCATCCTCGCGCATCCCGTGACGATTGCAACGTCCTGCGGATTGGGCAATCGAATCTAATCCCGCCAGCGCACGAATGACCGCGCCAAAGTCAATGTCCACGCCCGCTTCAATGAGTTGTGTGCTGACGCAAATCACAGGTTCTTTGGCTTTCAACTTGGGTTTAATCTTATTCTCCAGCACATCCATGCGGTGAGCAGGGCACATGTTGGTACTCAAATGGTAAGTTTTCACACCTAAATTTCTATCCTTGATTTCTTTATGCAATGCCAATGCGGACGGGCGTGTATTGACCACAATCAGGACACTGCCTTTTTCCTGCAAAGCCTGTTCTGCCAAATTAGCAATTTCGACGTTGGTCAAGCCACCTGGCTTGCGCTCGTCGTGGACCTCGACGCGTTTCAATCGTTTGAACAACCCTGGTTCATTCTGGATGATATGGTTTTCTTTGGGGATGCTCAGTTCACGATAGGGATTGCCCGTCTTGTCGAACGGCGGCTGGGTTGCCGTGCAAAGTACAACCGTTGAGCCACAGTCATGAGTCAAGAAGCGCAGGGCAGTCGTGAACATGTGTGTAATTCTGATGGGAACGGTCTGCACTTCATCGAAGATGATGACCGAGTTCGCCAGTTGATGCATTCGGCGGGCGTCGCGTGTGCCATAGCCAAATAGCGCTTCCAGAAATTGAACCTGCGTGGTGAATACGATTGGCGCATCCCAGTTTTCTGCCAGCAGGTTGTGACGGCGGCGAGTGTCATCTGATGGCACAAAGTTGGAGTGATGTTCGAGAATGACTTTACCGCGCTCGTCTGCTTTTTCCAGAATCTTCCGCACCTTATCGGCGTTCTGGTCAATGATGGTGATGTAGGGAACAATATAGAATATCCTGTCCATCTTGTTCGCCCGCGCATGATGCAGCGCAAAACGCAGACTCGCCTCAGTCTTTCCGCCTCCAGTTGGGACAGTCAACTGGTAAATGCCTTTGGGCTTTTCCGCCGCTTCCAGACAGGCTTGCGCCACCTGCGCTCGCAATTGGTTGACCTCCAGCGCCTGCCCTGGTTTCATTTGTGCTGTTTCCCGCGCATACCCTGTGTACTTCGCTTCCAATCGTTCAATGAGTGTATTCCATGGAATGTACTTGCCGTAATTTCGGATGTCTTCATTGCCAGGATTCTCGAAATCGGCTGTGTTCAGGCGGTCAGCTTCCAGCAGGCAACTGAGCAGGAAACGTGCCAGCAAGCCGCGCTTGAACCATCGAGTATCTTTGGAATCGGAGGCTTCGGTCATTGCCTCGAAGACGGCTTGATAAAAGCGTTTTTCAATCGGCTGTGCGAGAATTTCATCCAACTGCTTTTCGATGTCGTGCAGTTTACTCCGCGCTTCTGTCAGATGAGTTTTTTCATCAACTTTTGTAATTCGTTCTTCAAACTTATTGTTGCCATTAGGCTTCAAGCAATCTATCAGCCCTGAATGATGAGAAGCGATTGCCAACGACAAAAATTGCGCCAAAATTTTGCCTTCTTGCCCATGGTGGGCAAATTTCTCATATATCAATTGCGCCCCAGCGGTGGAGTGGTCAACTTCGCCGCGTTTGGCTGTTGAGTAATTATCTTCATCAGGGTTAATCAACCCCTCTTGTGTCCTCAAATAATTTTGATATTCCTGGCTAGCTTTACCGAAATCGTGTAACAAACCCAAAACCTTGCCTATTTCAGGAAGACCAACCTTTGCCACAAAGCCTTCTGCCAGTTGAGACGCTTCGATCAGGTGAGTTCTCAACAATTGCTCTTCGCCATTTTTTCGACGATGGGCAATCAGGTCATCCTCTAGCTCGACTTGTCCCACTCCATATACTCTCGCCATTTTCTTAACTTCCTTCTCCAACGCCTCGCGCAAGGTTTTTGGCTCCAACACTTCGCAGTCCGCGCCCCAGCCGCGAATCCAAGGGAGCATTTCGCGCCATTCGGCGATGTCCACGCTCCAGATACATCCGCCATCTTCGGTGTCTTCCACCTTCTCCAGCGGATGCCAGATGCTTTCCTTCACGCGGCGGGTCACAGTTTTGGAGAAGCGCAGTTTCACGGTGACAGGGTCTTTGTCTCCGTACCAAATTCCCCAGGCATGTTTGAGTAGTTGCTGGTCGTCAAAGTCCACAGGGATTTCAAAAGTCTCACCTGAAAGAATAGCAGTCTTAATTCGCTCGATCTTAAAAGGCACGATCTTATCGTTGAAATCACTTAGCGCAATCACATATACGCTATCACTCCAGATGGACGGCTCGATCAGATACGGGCTAATGGTGTGACGTGTTAATCCATCCATGCCGAATGGTTGATATTCGATTCTGACTTTCTTCTGCTCCACCCATGCCTGCGCGAGAGTTTCAATGATCTTGATGCGTTCAGGGTCTTTTTCCTGCTTCAATACTGCGTCTGCCGCTTTGAGCAGTTTTTCTGTCATTGGCTGGCGTAACGTGGCGGCAAGTTTTTCCAAAGCATTTGCCGCGTGTGGGTGATGGAAGCGAGTTTGACGAGATGTCTTGCGTGCGGCGAGGTATAAAGTCAATGCCTCATGCAAATTGACCTTGATCTCCGAAATCAGTTTTGTACGCGGGATGTGATAGCGCCCCTCATCATCCTTTTCAATTGGATATTGACCCGTTAATTCAATACGGTCACGGTATATGAGGGTACGATCCACGCCAAGCCGTTCTGCCATTTCAATATCTGAAAAAGCGCGCTGGATATAAAGCCGCTTCATGTCTTCCAGTCGTTCTGCTTTTGTCATTCCGCTCATAACGGCTCCCTGCTGAGAACGTCCCACAGGTTTCTGTGGAGAACAAAGGTTACCTGCTTAAACCTGCGGGACGGTGTTTCACTTCTATGCAACAGCATAGCACAAAGCACTAACGAATTCTGCAACATTTTCATTGTTTGTTTTTACGAAACGGCCATAAACCGCCCTTCTCATCCTCGCTTACCAATAAACCTTTATCTTGTAATGCGGGCAGGGAACGCGTCACTTCGCTGCGATTAATTCCCAACAGGCGGGCGATGAATCCCGCCTTTTTCCCTGGATGTTCCTGAACTTCATTATAGATGTTTTCGAGTTTTTCGTCATCTGTTTTGCGCGCCATCTTGGCCTCCATAAGGTTGAATGAATTTCTTCAACTGTACGGGAGGCATGTTGCAGGTATTGCAACATTGCGCGATTAATCATTCACACTTTTTCACAGTGGGGCAGGGGAGGTAATCCTGTCCACGTGGAAGCAGGCAGATGGATGGCAGCCAGCCTCAAATCCAAAAGCGAAGCGTGTCGTCTTTTTGTCCAATGTCTACGGTTCACCGTCATGCGTTTCAAATAGTGGGGGAGTGTTCCGGGGGAGCGCATCACCTCGCAATTGTGTTTTCTCTCAATTGCTTTCGATAAGTATCCTTATCAAAAGCATTGACAAATCTAAAAAACTTCGTATAATGACCCCTATGGCAAAGCAAAAACAGGCTCCTGTGGTGATCACGGATGTAATGGCGAAGTATATTGATATGGTGAAACTCTCGCGCAGTGAGCATACAGCGCGCGCATATAAGAACGCGCTCCAAACTTTCTGCGATGTGCTCAAGGAAAAATGGCTGGAGCCCGAGTCCACCCCCATTGAAAAACTCACAGAAGATTTGATCTCTCCGCTGGCTGGATACCTCAAGGTCTTCGCCCCCGCCACTGAGCAATTGTATTTGCAGGCTGTGAAAGGCTTCTACGAGTATGTCGACTCAGAACGCCTTGCGGACATCAATCAAGCGCGCGTGCATGTCCTAATTCGACAACGTTCGCGCCGTCCAGGCATTCGTTTTCCGCAATTCCCCATGGATGAAATTGAACGTCTTTTGGCTCAAGTGGAAAATGTTGAGAATCTCGCTCTCCCTGTCGGAGATGAGGAACTTGCCAACCTTAATCTACGCGCATATCGCGACCGCGCCTTTTTGCTGACTTTGGCGGATACGGGCTTCCGCGTCCATGAAGCCTGCAAACTCAGGCGCGGCGACATGGATTGGAATGAAGGACGCGCCATCGTCATTGGCAAAGGCGATAAGCAGGCGGTTGTCCGCTTTACTTCACGCGCGCTTCAAGCCATCAAGGATTATTTATCGCTACGCGCCGTCCTCGACGGAAATTCGGGGAAACAATTGACCTCCCTGCCCCTCTTCGCCCGTCACGACAAAGGTGCAGGGAAAAAAGTCAAACCGATGACGCCTACCACGGGACGCAATATCGTCCAGGAGCGCGTGGCGCAGTTTTTGGGAAGGGCTATGGTCGGGAAGATCACCCCGCATTCCTTCCGCCATTATTTTGTCACTTCCGTATTGCGTGGTTCTGGAAACCTGAAACTTGCGCAGGAACTTGCGCGGCATTCGAATATACAGGTCACGCAAAGATACACCCACCTGTCAAATGACGAGCTGGATAAAGCTTATTACGAGATCTTCGAGAGGAAGTCTAAACAATCCTGAAAGGTCAAACGTTTAACCTTCAACGTTTATTTTTTCGCTTCTTTCCTCGACGTAAGCCTGGTACGCCCTCGAAAGCATTTTCGTCCATTTGCCCACCCTCCCCTGCCCCACTGGCTTTTCATCAATCGAAATAATCGGCACCACACCGCGCGAACTGGAGGTGAGAAATGCCTCATTGAATTTTTCATTTACAGCAGGCGCGCGATACGCTGCGCGAATAGGCATTCCCTGCTCTCTCGCCAGGCGCAGGATCACACGCCTTGTCACACCAAGCAAAATGCCGCGTTGTGCCGTGATAAGCTTTTTTCCTTTGACCACATAAAAATTGGATGTCAGGCCTTCCAAAATTTTCCCATCTTTTGTCAGCAGAACTTCGAAAATATCCTCGCTCACCTGTTTGCGTTGAGCAATGCTCGACGAGATGAATCCTGTATCCTTCACACGCGGATCCGTCCGCGCCAATTCTGAGGTGATTACTTTTACTCCGTTTTCATATAATTGCTTCGAAAGCGGCTCGAATGGCTGAATGGCAATATAAATCATGCCGTTATTTTTAGTCAGGATCAACCGGATCCGCGATTCATTTGGAAGGTTCATCTTCGCGAGGTCAGCGACTCGGGTGCGCAGGATCGGCTGATCAACAGAGGGAATGAGTCCCAGTTCCATTGCCGGGAGATACAGCCTCCCAAGATGTGTGCGCAAACCGAGTACCTTCGTCCCGTTTGAGAGCGTGCAAAAGGTTGTGTAAAATCCCTGAGGTAATTCCCGCGTCATTTCATCCAAAGTGGCTGCCTGTGTTTGAAACGGAATATTTTCTGTTTCGGTTATTTGGAAGGCAAGGATGCGCATGCGTACATTTTACTATCACTTTAAATAACACACTTTAAATAATCCTTGACACATCCCGTTTTGTTGGTGTAAACTTCGAACCGAAGTAAGAAAAATCCAAAGAAAGGAACGCACTCTTGATGTCCATCACAATCTTCACAACCCCCAATGCAGTTGGCAATTTGCCTTCTCGGAGTGCGCCTGCAGACCGAATCTAGGTCTCTCTTTCTGTCCCCTGTTCGTTTTGGGCTGTGGCGTACTTGTCACAGCCTTTTTTTGTTTAATTTCTTTCGTAGGGGCGCCCGAAAACGGATAAGGAAAACACATGACCACACTACAAACCGCCCACGAGCCTGCGCTCACTTTTGATTTCCGCCCCACCCTGCAAGCTAACCGCCTCAAAGGGTTGTGGCAGATGATGTCCGATTACCGCCTATCTTATATCGCGGCGGCTATCGCGCTGGCAATCTCTGCCCTCTCGAAAACTTTTACCTATATCCTCCTGCGTTTCTTTGCGGATGATGTTCTTGCCCGGAAAAAATATATCGGGGACTCGTTGACTTCGTCCCTGGTTTGGATTGGTCTAGGATTCATCGGACTCGCCGCCTTTGAGGGAATCTTCTCTTTTCTTTCTGGACGGTTAGCGGCCTACACCGCCGAGGGCATTACACGGCGTCTGAGAGATTTTCTCTTCGACCACATCCAGCGCTTGAGTTTTTCATACCATGCCACCACCCCCACAGGTGACTTGATCGAGCGCGTCACCTCCGATGTGGATGCGCTGCGCCGCTTCTTTAGCGAACAAGCCATCGGCGTGGGACGTATCATCCTGCTGTTCGTCATTAACTTTGTGGCGATCTTGAATCTAAATGTCAAGCTTGCTCTGGTTTCCATCGTGGTCATTCCGCTCATCCTGCTTGTTTCGCTTTGGTTCTTTAAAAAAGTGACCAAAGCGTATGAAGACTATCAAGCACAGGAAGCGCTTCTCTCCACCACCCTGCAAGAGAATCTAACAGGCGTGCGCGTGGTGAAAGCCTTTGCTCGCCAGGATTACGAAAAGAGCAAATTTGAGAAGGACAACTGGGGCAAGTATCTGAAAGGCAAGATTTTGCTTTTCATGCACTCCATGTTCTGGCCGCTCTCGGATATTGTGCTCGGCTTTCAAATGCTATTTGGATTTGTCCATGGCGCGAACATGGCGATCAGAGGCGAAATTTCATTGGGTACATACATCGCCTATATCGGGCTTGTAGTCTGGCTCATTTGGCCAATCCGCAACCTTGGACGAATTATTGTCCAAACTTCAACAGGCATGGTTTCATACGCGCGCTTGATGGAAGTGGTCAAGCAGCAGCGTGAACCACTGCTCGATGGGCGGCACCAGCCCGAAGGTCCGGCGCGAGGCGATCTCCTCTTCGAGGATGTCTCGTTCATGTATTCCGATGGCAAATCTGATGTACTAAAGAATGTCTCATTCCATGCCAAACCCGGGCAGGCAATCGCATTGCTTGGGTCAACGGGTTCTGGCAAGACATCGCTGGTGAATCTTTTACCGCGCTTTCACGAATACACTGGCGGAAAAGTTCTGCTCGACGGTGTGGAGTTGAAGGAATACTCGCGCTCGTATCTGCGAAAACAGATCGGCATCGTGGAGCAGGAGCCGTTTTTGTTCAGCCGCTCGATCCGTGAAAATATCATTTACGGAGTTGGCCGGGATATAGCGCAGGAAGAAGTGGAACGCGCCGCGAAAGCCGCCGTTGTGCATGACGTCATCCTGAGTTTTCCCGATGGCTACAACACGCTGGTCGGCGAAAAAGGTGTCACCCTCTCCGGCGGGCAAAAGCAGCGTGTTGCCATTGCGCGCACCTTGTTGAAGAATCCGCGCATTTTGATACTCGATGATTCGACTTCATCGGTGGATACCGAAACCGAAGCCGAGATCCGCGAAGCTTTGAATGGATTGATGAAAGACCGCACCACATTTATCATCGCACACCGCATTCAATCCGTGATGGTCGCCGACTTGATCCTTGTTTTGGATAAGGGCGAAGTCGTTCAAATGGGTACACATGCCGAGTTGTTGAAGGATAAAGATGGCATGTATCGCAGGATTTATGATATCCAGACGAGGATCGATGCGGAACTCGAAATGGAAATTGCGCGTGTAAATTGAAGAGCAAGGATGAATGAAGAAGGATGAAGGATGAATAAAGATCAAGAGCGAAAAAGGAAAAGGTGAAAAATGGAAAACGAAACTCCCTAGGACTTGCGAACACGAACGAGTGAGTTTGCTTTGAGAATTATCCGGCTTTATGTGAGCCTGCCAAAGACAACCGAAGCGCAAGTGATCGGGAAGCAGTTCTTGAGGTCTGGCACATCCATTGGCGCGCATTATCGCGAAGGACATCGCGCAAAATCCGATGCTGATATTGTCAATAAATTTGAAACCGCGCTGCAAGAATTAGACGAAACCGATTACTGGCTGGAGTTGCTCGTCAAGGCGCAAATTGTCCCTGCGCAAAAAGCAGAGCCGCTTCGCAAGGAAACCAATGAACTGCTCGCGATCTTTACAACCATCGTTACTAAAATTAAGAAAAGAATGGGAAGAATATAAAAGCAAGGATGAAGGAGAAAGGATGAAGGATGAATTTCGATCTTTCTTTTTTTCTTCATCCTTCATCCTTCATAATTCATCCTTTTCATCGCCATCCTTTTCACCACTGGAGAAACCACCATGTCTGAAGACCTCCTCGAACTCGAAGAAGAAGAATTCACTTCACAACTAACCGCGCCCGTGCTGAAACGCATCGGGGGATTGCTCAAACCGCATTGGAAATGGGTGCTGGGATTTTTGCTCACCATTGCCATTACCTCCGCGCTGGATGCGTATTTTACATACCTGAACAAGCAATTCATAGATCAGGGAATTGTGCTTAAAGATTCCGCGCGGGTGATGCATCTCGCCACCATTTACGGCGGATTTATTCTCATCCAATCCGCCGCGGTGTTCACGTTCATTTATCTCGCGGGCGTGCTGGGCGAGCGCATTCAATATGACCTGCGCAAGATGCTCTTCAATCATCTGCAAGACCTCTCGCTCTCGTATTACGCGCAGAACGCGGTCGGACGATTGATCGCGCGCGTCACATCGGATACGGGACGTGTCTCTGACCTGCTGACCTGGGGCATTGTGGATAGCACCTGGGCCGTGATGAACATTACTTCATCCACGATCTTCATGTTGATCATCAACTGGCGGCTGGCTTTGATCGTGTTGACCATCATCCCTGTCATGATATTCATCGCCATTGAATTCCGTAAAAAGATTTTGGCTGAGTTCCGCGTGTCGCGCCGCGCCAATAGCAGGATCACAGGCGCGTACAACGAGAACTTTCAAGGGACGCGTGTGGTGAAAGCGCTGGGACGCGAAGACGAAAACACGCGCGAGTTTCAAGGTCTTACCACGCGCATGTATCATGCCTCCTATCGCGCCGCATGGCTCTCCGCGCTCTTCCTCCCCACCGTTCAAATCATTGCCGCGCTCGCGCTTGGTTTCATCGTTGGCTATGGCGGCCTGCAAATTGAAATCGGGTTGATGACCATCGGCGGTATTCAGGCCTTCGTCGCGTATCTCACATTCATGATGTGGCCGATACAAGACCTGGCGCGCGTGTATTCTGAAATGCAGCACAGCATTGCGTCAGCGGAGCGAATCTTTAAGTTGGTGGATACCCCGTCCGAAATCCACGATAGACCCGATGCCATCGAAGCGAAAACTTTACTCGGCGAGATCGAATTCGATCACGTGGATTTTTTCTACGAGGACAGGAAATCCGTATTGACAGATTTCACGCTGAAAGTGAATCCAGGCGAGATGATCGCTCTGGTCGGGCCGACAGGCGGCGGCAAAAGCACGATCGTGAATCTACTCTGCCGCTTTTACGAACCGCAGAATGGCGTGATCCGCATCAATGGGCACGATTACATGGACTACAAGCTGGAGTCCATCCACAACAAGATCGGCATCGTGCTGCAAACTCCGCATCTGTTCTCTGGGACGGTGCGCGAGAACATCCGTTATGGGAATTTATCCGCGAATGATGAGCAAGTGGAGGAAGCCGCCAAGATCGCGGGCGCGCATGATTTCATTGCCGCTGGTCTCGAAAAGGGGTACGAGCAAAACGTGGGCGAAAGTGGAAACCTTTTATCGGTTGGACAGAAGCAGTTGATCTCGCTAGCGCGCGCTGTGCTTGCCAGGCCTGAACTGTTTATCATGGACGAAGCAACGTCGTCTGTAGATACACTGACTGAAGCCTTGATCCAGCGCGGCATGGACGCCTTGATGAAAGGCCGCACATCATTTGTCATCGCGCATCGCTTAAGCACGATTCGGCGCGCCAATCGAATACTCGTGATCGAAGATGGCAAGATCGCCGAACAAGGCTCACACGCCGAGTTGTTGAAATTGCGCGGGCATTACTACCGCCTGTACACGCAGCAGTTCCGCCATCAATTGGAGGTGGCGTATGGGGTGACAGAAGAGGTTGAAGTAAAAGAAGAAGAGTTTGAATCAATGGCGGCGGATTAACACCAGCCCCCCTCCGCCTTCGGCACCTCCCCCAAATACGACACGTAAAAGTTTTATGGTTTTCAAACTTACAGTAGTCGCATTTGGGGGAGGAAGGGTGGGGGCGGTCTGCGTATGGAAGGTCTGCTATAATCCGCTTGCAGCAAGGAGCAAACATGAAAAAAATATTTACCGCTTTTGTAGAATACGATGAAGAAAGCAAACTTTACGCGGGCATCATTCCCAACGTGCCAGGCGCGCACACGCAAGCGGAAACTCTGGATGAATTACAGCACAACCTTCAGGAAGTTTTGGAACTTTGTCTGGAAGAAAATCCCGAAATCGCCAATGAGCGCCTGCATTTTGTCGGCACACAACAGGTGGAAATTGCGTTATGAGCAAACTGCCAACGGCGAACTTCAAGACAATGGATAAACTTCTCCGCCATCTTGGTTTTGCCGCTGTGCGCCAAAAGGGAAGCCATGTTTTTTATCGTCATCCAGACGGCAGGACAACCACGCTTCCCAATCATGGCAACAGAGACCTTGCCCGCCCATTAATGCGCGAGATTCTGCGGGAAATATCCATTTCTCCAGACGAGTTCGCAAAGGCGCTTGAAAAAATTTAACGAAAAGAGGTCTTGGTTTAATACTCAGGCAGTTTTGTGGTAGTTTTGTGATGTTGGCAATGATAGTTTGTATTTCCCGTTCAGCGCAAAGTAAATATTAAGTTTTTCTTATTCCGTTTCCACCAACACCTTCAACATCCCCGTTTGTGACGCACGTTCAAAACCCTTCACAATATCACTCAAATTATATTGTGCTGCGATCAACACAGTCGGGTCAACTTCTCCATTCTCAAGTAAACGCAGGGCAGGCTCAAAAGGGCCACAGCGCGAGCCAATCACAGTGATCTCGTCCACCACAATGGATGAAAAATTAACGTTCATCTCCCCTTTGTACGTGGACTTCAACACCAGCGTCCCACGCGGGTGGATGGCTTTTCTCGCCAGATTGAATCCATCGGATGAGCCAGTGGCTTCCACAACGATGTCCCATTTGCGCGGCTGAATTTCGCCCTCGGCAATCAAACGAATCCCGCGCGCAGTCAGCAGGTTTTGTTGATGCACATGACGGGCGACCACATGCAGGTCACAGCCTGTCAGAGCAAGAATTTGCGCGATCAATTGTCCCAGCCTGCCCGCACCGACCAATAGCACACGGTCTGTGGGTTTAATTTGGATTTGTTGCTGAATTTCCAGTGCTGCGGCTAATGGCTCTGTGAAAACCGCAGCTTCATCTGAAACCGAGTCGGGTACGCGATGCAAGTTATCCAATGGCAGGGTTGTATATTCTGCAAAAACCCCATCGCGATTGACTATCCCAAGCACCGTGCGATTCTCGCAATGCGTCCTGCGTCCATTCAAGCAGGCTTCACATGCGCTGCAGACCGCATTGATCTCCCCCGCCACGCGCGCGCCGACCCATGTTTTATCGGGCGCATCCACCACCTCGCCGACGAATTCATGCCCGAGAATCCCTGTGTATGGATAATAGCCTTTTACCAGTTCAAGGTCAGTACTGCAGATACCTGCCTTGCGAATTTTGATCAACGCCTCATTGGGTTTCTTCGGTTGTGGAAGGTCGCGCAGTGAAATTTGATTCTTTTCAAGCCATAACGCCAGCATCTTATTTCCTTTGTCTAATAGCCTCATAGGTGATCAATGCGGTTGCAATCGAAACGTTTAGCGAATTCACTTTGCCCGCCATCGGGATTTTTACTGTGATATCTGCATTCTGCAACCAGAAATCGGATAACCCTTTATCTTCTGTGCCGACTGCAATGGCGAGGGGTTCACGCAAATTGACATCTGTGTAATGCGCCTCGGCCGAAGGTGAAGCCGCGAGGACACGCATCTTTTTTGACCCTTCGACAAGCTCGGGGCGGCGCCTGATCCATGCCAGCGCATTCGGCGACTCAACCTCGATGGTGGGTACAACAAAAACAGCGCCGCGGCTGGCGCGGATGACGTTGGGATTCCACAAGTCAACACGCGGGTCGCAGACGAGAACCGCATCCACCTGCGCCGCATCCGCTGTGCGCAGGATCGCGCCCAGGTTGCCCGGCTTTTCAACAGACTCTGCCACGATTACCAGAGGTGTTGCGGATAATTTTAGGCCTTCCAATGTGTTGTGTGGAATATGAAATATTCCCAGCCAGCCATCAGGATTATCGCGATAGGACATCTTCTCGAAGACTACGCGACTGACAGTTGTCACGTCAGTGTTGGGAATGTTTATGGATCGGCTGGCAAGCTCGGGCGCGGTCAGAAGCGTCTGCGGCTCGAGTCCAGAGTCAAGTGCGAGAGTCAACTCATCGTAGCCTTCCACCAGCATTAATCCATCCTGCTGGCGTTGACGTTTGTCCTCGCGCAGTTTGACGATGTATTTAACTGTATGATTTTGTAAACTTGTGATATCCACTTACTTCACCGAATGCAGGAAATTAAAACAGGTTTGAAATACTCTGAGGAATTTTACTAGATGTGTGGCGTAATTGAAATAGAGCGAGTAAACTTTAGGCATGATAACATATCAAAGACTTCTCAAAAAACCGCAGGTTGCCAAAAGCTTGATCGGGATGTCATTGGTTGAGTTTGACAAACTC
>VGNE01000011.1 GCA_016866215.1 Chloroflexota bacterium
GCTTGAGCATTTTCTTCACTTTTGTGTATACTCGGTAGCAATCAGTCATTTTGGCAGCACCTCTTTGGTTTGGTTACCGTGAGTGTACCTCAATGACTGATTTCCCTCGTATTTGTACGGTAGAGAATTAAATAAAAAAAAAGCCCGCTTTGGATGGCGGACTTTTACGAATTAGAGAAGGATTAGAACTCCACGCCGAACACTTTCGGACCTGTGGGCTGGTCGCTGCCCCCGGCAGGTTCAATGGTGACGCCAATTCCAGTATAAGCCTGCAACGCTTCGTTTGAAGCAAGCGAAGCAATTGTAATGTTGCGGTCATGGTTCACATTAAACAAGCCCGCGCTTACGCGACCATCATCGGGTTCGATGAACCATATTTGATAGGTTTCCCCTTTTTTCAATTCAGGAAGATTGGAAAGGATCAGGATCGCGGAATTCTTTTCACGGTTGACGATCAGGGAGCCAGCCACGTTCCCATCACTGACGGGAAGAGTATATGCGCCAGGCGAAGCGATCATAGCAAGGGCTGTCTGTTCCATTTCAAGTTGGCGGGCGAGTTCGGCTTGTTGGCTTTGCAGCGCGCGCATTTGAAAGGAAGAGAATAAATTCATGCCCAGCAGGAGCGCGAAGGCTGTTGCTATGGCGAATTGACCAAAGGACCACTGCAACTGCCAGCGCGGACGGACTGACTTCTTCGCGCTTGGCAGGCGCGCCGCGAGAGTCCGCTTCAGGGCGGGACGAGGGGTTTGGGGTGGCAGAGCAGACAAAAGTCCAGCGCTGACGCGTTGGTAGTCCGCCAGTTCGGCACGGCATGAGTCACACGTCTGCAAATGGACTTGCAGGGCGGCGGTCTCGTCCGCATCCAATGCGCCGAGCGCGTAGGCGGACAGATTCTCACGGAAAAGAAGATGGTTGTCGGTCATGGAATGCTCTTTCTCTAATAATAGATACGCTAAAAGAACCGCTTTTGGATTTTACTCCGAGTCGTCTTTTCGCCACTCGCGGCGCAGGGATTCCATCGCGCTACGCATTCGGCTTTTGACAGTGCCGAGAGGCCAGCCAAGAACTTCGGCGATTTCACTCTGACTCATGCCCTGATAAAAAGCCAGCTCGATCACCTGACGTTGTTCTTCGGGCAGGGATTGAACCGCAAAATACATGCTTCGCCAGCGCGCTTCGGAAGTGAGTGAATCTTCACTGGCAATGGATTGCCAGGTTGTCTCAGGGTCTTCGGAATCGGATAACGTGGGTCGGCGGCCTTCGAGCCGCAGACGGTCAAGCGCGGTGCGGCGGGCAATGGTGAGGAGCCAAACCAGCAGGGAACCGCGTTCTGCCAGATACTGGCGGGCGCGGCTCCAGAGTTTAAAAAACGTATCCTGCGTGGCTTCCTCGGCCAGCATGGGTTCACCCAATATCCGCAGGGTCAGCGCGTGTACGCGGCTGGCATAGCGGTCATAGAGCACAAGGAAGGCGCGTTCATCTCCATCCGCCACTTTCGCAACCAGTTCGGTATCGTCGAGATTGATCACACTTCCATTGTACCGAATTAAAGCGGACTTATGTCTTTGAAAATTATGGGGATCCTTTGTGTAACGGGGGTATGTTTCCCAAAAGTTAATTCATACTTTCGTAAGGATTTGGCAGGGCTTTTGTAAGGTGGAATTGTTACCATCGGCATCTAATTCAAAAAAGGAGATCTATGAAAACCCAAATTACACTTTTTAGTCTGATGCTTTTGATGGCAGTTGCACTTACTGCATGCGGAGGAACATCTACACCAGCTGTAATGATGGAAAAGGAAACGCCAACTGCTGACGTGATGATGGAAAAAGAAACACCGACCGCAGGCGCGATGATGAATGACGCTACAGCCTCGCCTGAAGCGATGATGGAAAGCCCAGCCTGGTACTCCGCGTCTCTCACCGACGCCAGCACAGGGCAGGCTTTCACGGTCAACGATTTCAAAGGCAAGGTTCTGCTGGTGGAAACCCTGGCGATGTGGTGCTCCAACTGCAAAAAACAACAGGTGCAAGTTAAAGCTTTACACACATTGCTTGGCGAACGGGACGACTTTATAAGCCTGGGTTTGGACATTGACCCGAATGAAAACGCCGCTGACCTCAAG
Organism: Chloroflexota bacterium; assembly: GCA_016866215.1. Taxonomy (GTDB): domain Bacteria; phylum Chloroflexota; class Anaerolineae; order Anaerolineales; family Villigracilaceae; genus Villigracilis. The sequence goes on from VGNE01000011.1 coordinate 2,126, forward strand.
GGATACGTGGAAAGCAACGGCTTCGACTGGCTGTATGCAGTAGCCCCGCTTGACGTTGCGCGCGAGATTTCAACGCTCTACGGCGACCAGTTCCTGAACCCGCCCTCCACCCCCATGCTGGTAATTGACCGCCACGGTGCCGCACATCCGCTGCCGTTTGGCATCAAAAGCGCGGATGAATTGTTGCAGTTCATTCAACCCTTCCTGGACGGAGCGATGTAATTAATTTTATAAGTAGGGGCGACCCGCCAGGTTGAAATATTCAAGATGCATAACTGGAAGCCCATGCGCACCGGTACGCTTGATGGCCGTGAAGGGTCGCCCCTGCAACAGGTATTCATATTATGGAAATCATCATCACATCTTTAACCATTGGACTGCTTGCCACAACCAGTCCTTGCGTATTGCCTTTATATCCCGGCTTTCTTGCCTATCTCAGCGGCGGACAGGAAGGCTTGCAGGGAAAGTTCAGCCGTTATTTTCTTGGTTTTTTTGTTTTATTCGGCGTGTTGACCATGATGCTTGCGCTCGGCGGCATTATCGCCCTGCTTTCAATATCCGTTGGAAAGGCTCTGGTTGTTGTCATCCCAATTGCAGACCTGATCATCATCGCATTTGGCGTGATGTTGATGTTCAATATCAATCCATTTAAGAAGCTCCCGCAGATTCAGGTTCCGTTTTTGTCGCATCCATTTGCGAATGCTTTTGTGTATGGATTGTTATACGGACCCATCGCATTGCCATGCTCCGGCCCATTGGTGGTGAGCATCTTTGCATTGTCGCTCACCATTGCAGATGCCCTGGGAAAATTAAACGTATTCTTCTGGTTCGGGATGGGGTTTGGAGCTCCTTTATTGGTCTTGTCATTTCTTTCAGGCGCGGCGCAACGCTGGATCACACGCCAATTTGCGCTGCGAGCGCGCTTGATCAACCTAGTAAGTGGATTGTTATTACTGGGAGTTGGAATTTACGATTTGACGATCAACTGGCCCTTGATCAGCTCATATCTCGCATAAAACCCATGCATCCCGAGCCTCCGCAAACAACAACTCCTCGCTTTGGGCGTCCAGCCAGCCGTTCAAATGGAGTACAGTAACAGGCACATTTCCCTGCAATTGTTCTTTTGTGATCTTTAATGCAATATCCATGGTTCCTCCAATTTGACGAATTATATGTCCAATCGAATGGAATGAGAACCTTTCGCCTCGCCCGTGACCACTTCAACACGGCTCCGGGCAGGCTTGAACCTGTCCCACTGAAACCATACCCGGACTGGCTGAAGACCGGACCTTGAATAGTTGTAGTGAAAAAGACTGCAGGAAGCAATTTTGAAAGACATACAGACACGATATGAAAATGGCATATTAAGGCAGTTGCGTATTTGTGTCACATTGATTTTCTGAATATTTATATATTAACCATGTATCAATTTCCTGCTCAAAACAGTAATGAGATTGCAGAATTGCGATTCTTGTAGCCACGGACTCTGTATGAATCGGAAATTCGTACAGGGGGATGGGGGTATCTGTCTTGATTATTAATGGCGGGCGGTTTTGAATTACATCGTCTAAGAATTCAAGTATTAGTCCTTCGTCCACATATTCTTCTCGTTGAAGCGGATATTGATAGGTGAAACGGGTCGGGCTTTTTCGCTGTGTATAATAATTCATGGATGTCTCAGCCCCCCATAATAAAACATACTCGCTGGGCATCGTGTTGTCTTCTATATAATTAATAATATTTTTATTGTCATACAGTTTTCGATAGGTATAGAGTGTGTTCATGTAACCATCAAAGGAAAACCATGCAATCAAGCCTGCGATGCCCAATGCCAAAACAACCTTGACTGTCTTGGGGATTTTCAAGGTTGAAGCCATTGAAACGAATATCGAAAAGGTGAGTCCCGTGAAAATAGCCAGCACTGGCAGTAAGGTCATATAATAATGGGGATAGGATTTTCTGGGGATGCCGATCAGAATCAATTCGATGGGCAGGTTGATCAATCCAACAAAAAGCAAAGGCAGGGCCTTCTCAACGGAGTTTTTCCTAAATAGGGTCAGGATCAGGGCGGCAACGTATCCGATCATGGAAAACTGGAACAGACCTGTTCTTGTCAACAACTTTAATCCATTGGTAATTGAATCTTGCCGGGTTGTAAAACCAGCATCGCCAAATGAAGAATAGATAACATTATATTCAAATGCCGCGCTCCAGAATTGCGCAAATGCGCCCTGTATACTGAAGAAAACCACGATGAGCAGGCTGACTGTCAAACCTCCAAGAGCGATAAACCATAACTCACGCAGCCATTGACGGCCTTGTTTTGACATTAACCTCTGGATAGTCAAATAAATGGCAATCGCAATCCAAATCCCGATTGCGGTTTGTTTCAAAAAGAAGGCGCTGGCTCCGGTTAACCCAATTAAGAAAAATATCCACTGCGGGCGCTTGGATTTATCGGCGTGATAAACCAGCCATAATGCGCTGAACTGTAATGGCAGCGTAAATTCAGTCGGGATATTTCCTCCTTGAAGCACATAGACAAGGGACAACAGCCAAAGCAGTAAACTTATTAAGGCCGCGAAAAATCCAAGAGTTTTCTTGAAGAGTTGAAAGCCAATATATGCGGCCAAAAAAAGGGCAACCAGTTCGATCAGCCACACGCCCCAGCGAGAATTATTTGCAATGGCCAGCCCCAAGGCATTGATGTAAAAGATGATCGGCGGTTTATGATCCCATACATCCCGATATGGAAGTTCGCCATTTAAGATTCGCCAGCCTGTATACAGAAACACCCCCGAGTCACTATAGATGAATTTCATATTCAATGGACTGACTGGCAGCAGGACACACAGCGCTCCAGAGAATACCAGTAATTTTTCCCAGCTTCGATCTATGATTTTTCGTAATGCTTTCATGGTTTTAATTTGGATGCTCTGCAAAAAAACAAGTGATTAGACAAGCTATGCCGGCAGGAAATATCGGTTCAATTCACCTGCCAAATTGGAAGTATACCAAATGGGTTTATGGGCAAGGCATTCTCCAACTTAACTTTTTACCTTAGTAATTATTAAATCCCTGCTCATACTTTTACGATACAATATGCTTTCCCTATGAAAGAAAACCCTTCTTTTTCCACCTGCCTCGGTCTGGCGATCCGCTTCCATGACCTCAGCGACCTGCCATTCGATCTTCATCATGGTCAGCAATTGTGCCCGACGCTTACCTACGATACTAATGTGTGAAATTTTAACCCGATTTGGAAGGATCTAATCCGGAATGCGATCTGAAATAAGGAATTACGCAACCCATATTTTTCGCTACGTTATCGGCGCATGTGCTTTTGCGATGCTGGCGGCCATCGTTATGTATGCCTATCTGGGCACTTTCTCGCGCTATCTATCGGATGATTATTGTGAGGCTGTGCGATTCGAAAATTCTTCTCCGGTTGCGGCCGTGATCGAACGTTATACTGCCGAGAATTGGCCCAGAGCCACCATGCGTTATTCCAACCTGCTTTTTATCGGGTTCAGTGAGTTGATGGGGAAAAACAATATGCCGATTACAATCACTTCCATGGTATTGCTCTGGGTTGCGAATTTAGTTTGGTGTGTTTATGAAATCCGAAAAGCCTTAAAAATTGATTGGGTTGGTCAAATGGATATATTTTTTGGCTCAACCCTTGGATTTTTTAGCCTATTGCAAGCCCCAAACCTTTTTCAAACCATTTACTGGCGTTCAGCCATGATGACGCATTTTGCACCGTTGGTATTCGGCTCATTCCTGTTTGCCTTTTTGGTGAAACAAATGAGACTCGTGGAGAGTCAATCTGTTTCTCAGTCGATTAATTTGATCATCTTCTTTGCCGCGTTTATTATTGCAGGGTTTTCAGAGCCGCCAACTACGACCATGCTGGCCGCCCTGCCCTTGCTTATGATCGTAGTCTGGATTTTGGGAAAGCCTTCTTCAAAACAAAAACAACTTACCCTGCTTGCATGGGCTTTTGCAGGGGTATTTCTGGGATTGATGGCGATGATCCTCTCGCCAGCCAGCACGAGCATGGCTCAGGAAAAAACCCTGAATATCGTCGAGATACTGGGTAATTCATTTCTCTACAGTTTTCTCTTCATGATCGATTCCTTGAGGACCCTTCCACTACCGTTTTTTATTTCTGCACTCATCCCTCTCATGCTGATTTGGTTATATCACCAGGTTGGAACATCGACATTGCCCAGAGAGAAAAAACGCTCAATTTTACTCCTTATGATCGTCATACCATTTTTGGTATGGCTGTTGATTGCGGCTGGATTCTCTCCCAGCGTTTACGGACAGGGATTTCCTGTTGAGCGGATGCGTTTTCTAGCTCGTACCCTGATGATTGCGGCTTTTATGGTTGAGGGCATATTGTTCGGTTTATTGCTAAAGGACTTACAATTCAAGCCCAATCGTGAAATTGGACGATGGGCGGTTCTGGTGTTATTCGCGTCGCTTGCCATTGTTTATCCTTTGAGGACGTTGTTCAATATTAATAAATTTAATGTCCCTGAATACCGCGCCCGCGCCGAATTGTGGGACCTGCGCGAAGCTTACATCCTCCGCTATGCAGGTTTTGGCGAAAGCGACCTCATTGTTCCGGGGTTTCCAGGTGTGTATCAAATAAAAGAATTGGACAGCGACCCAAATCACTGGGTCAATAAATGTGCGGCGCAATATTATGGCGTGAATTCGATCCGCAGTGTGACAGTGCCGGATGAAAATATGTTGGAATATTTAAATGAATAATGCCCCCCCCATCCTGGTCACCGGCGCGCATCGCAGCGGCACAACCTGGGTCGGCAAAATGCTGGCCGCCGACGCCGATACGGCGTATATCAGCGAGCCGCTGAATGTTTTGCATCGTCCAGGGGTATTTCGCGCCCCGGTAAAATATTGGTACACCTTTATCAACCACGAGAACGCACCGGAATACCTGTCTGCTTTTCGCGACCTGCTCAATTTTCAGTACCACCCCTGGCTTGAAATCAAATCCATTCGTTCGGGCAAAGACTTTCTGCGCATGGGGCGAGACTTTCACACCTTCTTCATCGGCAGTATGCATGGACAGCGCGCATTGCTCAAAGATCCATTTGCTGTTTTTTCGGCTGTCTGGTTTGCACAAACCTTGAATTGCGAAATTGTGTTCACCATCCGCCACCCTGCCGCATTTGCCAGCAGTCTCAAACTTTTGAATTGGCATTTTGATTTTCGTGACCTGCTAAATCAACCCATGCTCATGCGCGATCATTTGGAAGCCGACCGTGCCGACATGGGATCGATTCAAGCGGATGATATGATCGGCCAATCAGCATTGCTCTGGCGGATGATCTACCGTTCGGTTCATTCGACCATCAGCCTGTTCCCCCGCTTCAACATTGTTCGCCATGAAGACCTTTCCCTCGATCCCGTCACAGGGTATAAATCGTTGTACGAGTCTCTGGGATTAACCTTTACCGAAAAAGTCGAAGACATCATTCTCAATTCCAGTAGTTCCGAAAACCCGCGAGAACGCTCGCAGAAAAGAGTCCATTCCGTGAAGTTAGACAGCCGCGCAAACCTTGCCAATTGGAAAAAACGATTGACCTCCGAAGAAATCGCCCGCATCCGCAAAATGACCGAATCCGTGTCTCATCTTTTTTATTCCGATAATGAATGGTAACAATTCTCTAGTCTCTAATCTCTTTTTACCAATTACTTTTTACCAATGACCAATCTCCCTCTCGTCTCCATCATCACTCCATCTTTCAATCAAGCGCAATTCCTTGAGGAAACGATCCAATCCGTACTGGGACAGGATTATCCGCAGATTGAATACATCATCGTAGACGGCGGCTCCACCGATGGCAGTGTGGATATGATCAAAAAACATGCGGGCAGACTCGCCTGGTGGGTCAGCGAGCAGGATCAAGGTCAGACCGATGCGATCAACAAAGGCTTCGCCCATTCAAAGGGCGAAGTCCTGGCATGGATCAATTCAGACGATACCTACAATCCATGTGCAGTTGGACAGGCTGTAAAATACTTAATTGAAAATCCTGATGTTGCAATGGTTTATGCTGACTGCAATTTCATCAACGAAGCAGGACAGGTGGTCGGTAAATTTAATTCAAAGCAAACAGATTATCGCCGACTGCGCGCAGGCTATGTCCACATCCCGCAACAGACCATGTTCTTCCGCGCCAAATACTGGCAGGAACTTGGTCCGCTTGACCCGTCCTTTTACTTTGCTATGGATTATGATTTGTGGACTCGTATTGCATCCAAAGCCCCTATCAAATATCTCGCCGGCCAAACGTGGGCTAACTTTCGAATTCATGATTTAGGGAAGACCACAACTCAGGATGACCGTTGTTGGCCTGAAATGCTTCGCGTACATTATCGCGATGGCGGTGGTTTTTTCTCTTTGATTGTGGCAAAATACTATCTACGAAAAGTTATTGGCCCGCTATGGAAGTGGCGGATTCGGAAATCTGTAATTCGTGATGCGTGATTTACGGATTACGAATTACTCATCATGCAAAGAATCTCAACCATGAACCATATCCTTCTTCCTCCCTCTCTTGAAGACCTTATCCGCCTGCTTAAAGCCTGGCGATTTTGGGTATTCGGCTCAATTATCGGCGCGTTGATCGGAGCGGCTGTTTACTTTATTGTCCCGCCGCCATATCGAGCCAAAGCCACTGTCAATGTGGATTTCAACCTCGAGCAAGCCTGGCCGCAGGAGACTGACCGTCAGCATTTTTATTATCTCGAACGCGAGTCACGTAAACTGGAAGAGATTGCATGGTCTGATGAGATTATGAGTTCGTTATCTTCTCAATCTGGAATTCCGATTGAAGACTTGAGAAATAATAAATTGCAACTCAGTCAACCCGCCGAAGCAGGCTGGCATTTCTATGCTGGTGACAGCGATCCTCAAATTGCAGAATCGCTTGCATCTTTGTGGGCGAAAGCGTTTGTCCAAAAAGTGCAGGCCGAAATAGAAGCCGGCAATATCAATGAATTTTTAAAACTTGAAGTGACACAATCCAAGAATTTGCCCAAAGAACGAAACGTCCCTTTGAGCGGATATTTACTCGCAGGCTCTATGGGCTTTCTCACACTGGCAGTATTTGTTGTGTTGTTCACTAAGCCAAAAAACAAAAGAAAAGCTCTGTGATCTCCGTGCGCGAAGCGTCTGTTGTGAAAGATCTTAATAAACTTTCCCGCATCCTTTGGGGTGCGGCATTGTTGACCATACCCGTCACAAGTTTTCGCTGGTTTCCATTTCTGGACGAAGGTACGTTGGTCCGCCCGCTTGCGTTATATCCGCTAGCACTGCTCCTCCCTCTTTTGTTGATTCAAGCCTGGCGCGGAAAAATAAATTTATATTTTGCTGGCGCGTTTGTCGCGCTTGGGGCGTTTGTCCTCTTTGTTTTTACAGCAACCAGCTTTGGGATTTTGATTGACCCGATCCCTCTTCGCGGACAGGAATATCTCGGGCGCGCCATCCGCGCTTTGGCGACTCTGCTTATTGGGGGAGCCTTCTTTATTTCTGCCGTGTGGATGAACAAAAATGAAGATGATCTGCGTTTTTCTGTGAAATGGATTTTTGCTGGCTTGGGCCTTACCATTGCATGGAGCAGTTTGCAGGTCGTTACGTTTTACACGGGCCTGCTCGATAAAGAAATGGTCACGCACTGGCAGCTCGCATTTTCGATGCGCGAACTCGTCCGCACGGATCGCATCTCCGGCCTGGCGTATGAACCTGCCTGGCTCGCGGGACAACTTGCTACGATCTTCATCCCATTTTTATTCGCTGCCGTATTGACGAATTTCCGCCTCACGCGCCTGAAGGGACTGGAGCCTGTTCTATTGACATTATCATTGCTGACGCTTTTAGCCACCTACTCACGCGGCGGGTTGTTGACCACAATTGCCGCGGCAGGGTTAACTTTTTTGCTGCTTGGGCGCGATATGATTCGCTCAACATGGACCTGGTTTATCAACGGCTTTCGCGGGCGCGTAATGGGCATGCTCTTTCGTATTGGAATGATCCTTGTCATTGTGGGTATATTTTCTGGCTCATTTCTCTTCCTAAGCCAGAAAAATTTCTTCCGCCGTTTATGGGAAACGGATGCAGAAAATCTAAGCGAATATATGGTGGATATCAATGCCGGCGCGCGCAGCGCATATTCCACGGGCGCATTGTCTGCTTATGAAGAATATCCACTGACAGGTGTTGGACTCGGCGCAAGCGGTTTCTATATTTATCAAAACCTGCCTGATTGGGCGCTCACCACTGTGCCTGAAATTGCAAAACAACTAAATCCAGAAAACCGTTTGTATCCAAACCCTAAAAACCTGTATGTTCGTTTACTGGCTGAAACAGGCTTGATCGGTTTCTTTTTATTTATTGCATTTCAATTTAACGTACTCGGCGAAATACTTTCTCTTCTGCGCCGCAATGAACTCTGGGCGCGCTTTGCCGCCGCTGCCGGTGTATTTGCATGGCTGGCCATTGCCTTTTATAATTTCACACAGGATTCGCTCACAACGCCCAATATCTGGCTGATCTCTGGCATACTGGTTGGGCTGTCTGCCACTTCATCGCATAAGGAAATCAAATGATCGTTCTTTCCGTGGGTATGCCCCGCGCAGGTTCAGGCTGGCACTACAATCTCATCCATGATCTGATGAAAACAACAGGTTGTGCTGATGCGCATGACATTCGTGAGAAATACCGCCTGCAAAATATTTTAACCGAAGTCAATTGCAACATCGGCGTGCTGTCTGCGCGCAGACTTGGCCTGGTGAGCCTGCCCGCTATTTTGGGTAATACTTTTGTCATCAAAGCGCACGCAGGGCCGACAAACGCCTCGCGCCTGCTCTCGAGTTTGGGATTGCTTCGCATCACTTACATTTATCGCGACCCGCGCGACGCCATGCTCTCCGCCTATGATTTTGGTCAACGCGCGCTTGCAAAGGGACAACCGAATGCTTTTTCACATCTCTCTGATTTTGAAAAATGTGTGAACTTTATGATGCAGTATGTTCACATTTGGGAAAAATGGGTACATGAGAAAAACGTACTCATCGCCCGCTACGAGGACCTGTTGACGAACTATGAGGAGGAATCTGCCAAACTGGTGAACTATCTCAGATTAGACGGGAACAAGCCTGATGTGCGCGCGGTGATCAAGCAGTATCGTCCGGGTTCAAATGATGATCAACCGGGCCTGCATTTCTTCAAAGGCAAAATAGGCAGATTCCGTGAAGTTTATCCTGAGGCGCAAAAGCAGGTGCTAAAAGAGAAATTAGCCAAATACCTGCCCAGCATGGGATACGAAGCCGAATGAAGTGTATTCCCTCTATATCATCCCTCACCTTGTCCTCCCACAGATTTATCGTTATGATGGATAAAAGTCATGATGCAAAAATTTGAGACACCCTATGCGGCAGACTGGTTTGCCATTTCAATACGATGGATCATGCTGGTGGGACTGATCTTATCGCTTGGGCTGGCTCAAAAAATTGAGGTTGTTTCCATGTGGCCGCTCGGCATAATGATCCTATGGAACATCCTGATGACCGCCCTTGCAAGTTTGAATGTGCGGATCACCTATCTTCGCCAGATCAATGTATTGGTGGACTTGGTTTTGGCAGGAGTTTTTTTCCTGGTGCAGGGTGGTCTGCGCGGACCTGGGTTTTGGATTGGTCTGTTGCCCATTCTGACAGGTTCGATCTACTTTGCATTCTTGGGGGCATTGATCCCTGCATTACTTTTTTCCGGGCTGGTTTTTTATATGGGAATCCAGGTTCAGAGAGAATTTTCTCATACGCTGGTTAATATGGGAATATTGACTGGGTTGAGCCTCTTCTTTGGTCTCCTGGGACGCCGCATGATGTTGCAAATGAGACAAAACCGCGCCTTGTCGCTGGATGTGGATGAAAAGTTACGTATCGCTCAAAACGAGCGTATGCGCGCCATTTATGAGTTGACATCAACCCTTTCCTCCACGCTCAGTTATAAACGGATGCTTGAATCCGTCCTGGATATGAGCGCGACAGCCTTGAATCCTGATCCTGAACAATCTGTCAATGATCCACTGGTGGGCGCAGCGTTGTTATTCAACAGCGGCAAATTACGGATCGGCTCTGCGCGGGGATTCACGAGCGCGGATATGCGCGCAAGTTTTGACGGCGCGGAAGGTGTCTTGAAAAAAGCGCTGGATGAAGGCGAGTCAATCACTTTCAAGGATATTGGCTATGACCATGAACTTGGGCATGTTATCGCACTCAGAAACTGCATCAGTGGATATTGTTTCCCTTTGCGCAGCGGCTTAAATGTTTATGGTGTTTTATTATTTGCCCATCCCGAACCTGACTACTTTAATTCAGAACGACTGAAACTGCTTGATTTTATAGGAAAGCAGGCAGTGGTAGCCATTCAAAATGCACGTTTGTATCAGGACCTTGTCGAAGAGAAGGAACACATGATAGAAGTGCATGAGGAAGCGCGCAAGAAACTGGCGCGTGATCTGCACGATGGTCCTACTCAATCCATTGCGGCGATGGCGATGCGGTTGAATATTACCAGACGCATGATGTTAAAGGACATCGAAGGGGCCGGCGCGGAGATCGTCAAGCTGGAGGAACTTGCGCAGCGCACCACGCAGGAGATCCGTCATATGCTTTTCACCTTGCGCCCGCTCATCCTTGAGTCACAGGGGCTTTCCGCGGCAGTGCAAGCCATGGCGGATAAAATGATGGAAACCTACGCCCAAAAAGTGGTGGTGAACATTGACGAACAGGTTACAACACAATTGGAGATGGGGAAACAGGGTGTGATCTTTTACATCATTGAAGAAGCTGTCAACAATGCGCGCAAACATGCTTCTGCTGAGGCCATTACGGTGCGCCTGCGGCAAATGGAATCCGACATTGCGCTCTTGGAGATCCTGGATAACGGTGTGGGATTTGATATGAAGTCCATGTCAGAGTCCTATGACCAACGCGCAAGCAGCAGTCTTGGCATGGTCAACCTGCGCGAACGCTCTGAACTTGTGAACGGCTTATTGCAAATCGATTCTGCCCCAGGTAAGGGCACAAAAATACAGGTCTATATTCCTCTCACCGAGGAAGCCGCAGATCGTTTGAATCATCCTCAAAGTAAGAATAAATAATGCCCGTATCCGCAGGGTATCATTATTTTGCCCATCCAGCAGAGCAGCAACATTCCAAACGCCCGCCCGTGATCTTGATCCACGGGGCGGGCGGTAATTATTTAAATTGGCCTCCGCAAATCAGGCGGCTGGCTGGCGAAAGAATTTACGCGCTCGACCTGCCCGGGCATGGGCAATCCGAAGGAATTGGCAGGCATTCGATCGATGAGTATGCCGAGGATGTGCTGAAATTCATGAAAGTATTAAATATCCGCGCGGCGGTTCTGGCGGGCATATCCATGGGGAGCGCCATTGCGCTGACACTTGCCTTGAAACAACCAAAAAAAATTGTCGGGCTGGCTCTATTGGGCGGTGGCGCAAAAATGCGCGTGGCTTCCAAAATCCTTGAAACCGCAGGCAATTCATATACATTTAAATCCACTGTAGAGATGATCAATGAGAATTGTTTCAGCGCAAATACCTCGCCAACTTTGATACAACTTTCAAAACATCATATGCTTAAAATACGCCCGCCCGTTTTGCTGGGCGATTTTCTCGCATGTAATGAATTTGATGTAACGGATCAGTTGGAAAAAATTACCATCCCTGCGCTGATTGTTTGCGGTTCTGAGGATAAGATGATGCCCTTGAAACATTCACAGTCTTTGCATGAGGGCATCGCCAGTTCCCAACTTCATGTGCTTGAAAATGCCGGGCATATGGTGATGTTGGAACAGCCTGCTCGGGTTGCCAGTTTGTTAAAGAAATTTATGGATGAATTACCGCTTCGTTCTGCGCTTTAGCCTGCTTCTACACCCCAAACATTTTCTTTAAGACGGGCATGGCCTTCATCACCGCCAGCGCACGATGGCTGACGTGGTTTTTTTCTACCATGTCCAATTCAGCCATTGTTTTGTTCAACTCCGGGATGAAAAAGATCGGGTCATAGCCAAAGCCGCCGCTACCGCGTTCTGTGGGGATGATCTCGCCGAAGCAATTTCCCTCGGCAAGTACCACTTCACCGGTTGGTTTTGCGATGGCAATCGTGGCATGGAAATGAGCTTTCCATGGGCGGGGCTTGTCTTTTAAATTCTGTAATAACAAGGCGCGGCGATCCGCATCACCCCCCTCTTTCTCTCCCCCCATTTTCTCCGAAAATGGGGGGAGACGGAGGGGGGCGTAACGCGCGGAATAAAGCCCGGGCGCGCCATCCAGCGCATTCACTTCGAGGCCGGAGTCATCGGCAAGTGAGATCAGTCCGCTTGCTTGGGCGAAGGCCAGCGCTTTTTTGGATGAGTTTTCGGCATAAGTGCTGCCATCTTCAGCCACTTCGAGAGATAAATTAATATCCGCAGGAGTGAGGAGTCGGATGCCGGTATCTTTCAATAGGTCTTGCAATTCTATAACTTTGCCGTTGTTGTTTGTGGCGATGAGGAGTTTGTTCATGGTTGTATTATTATGAGGTAATTTGTACTTTTGCCCAGTCCGTATGTTCTTTTACAAGCGCATCATCACCATGCATGGCTTGCTCGAGGATCGGTATGTCCTTTTCGTTTCCGCGGTTGCCGATGGCGACGGCCACATTTCTTAAGTAGCCTCGTCGTTTTGCGCGTTTGATCGGGCTTTTCTTGAAGCGCTGGTTAAACTCAACGGATGACAGGAGCAGGTCTGAGGTTAAGACAGGCAGCGGGATTTTAGTCTCGAAGGCGGAATCAGCTGGCTGTGAGAATCGATTCCACGGGCAGACTTGCTGACAGATATCGCATCCAAAAATCCAGGTGCTCATTTGCGGACGAATGTCTTCGGGAATCTCGTCTTTATTTTCGATGGTCAAATAGGAAATGCAACGGCGCGCATCGAGAGTACGGTCTGGCAAAATACATTTTGTGGGACAGGCTGTGATACAACGGATACATGTGCCGCATTGGTCGGTGGCAAATGGTTCGTCGGGAATGAGTTCGATGCCAAGCAGTATCTCTGCCAGAAAAAAAGTGGAGCCTGCCCGGGGATTGATCAGCATGGAGTTTTTGCCGATCCAGCCCAGTCCTGCGCGTTGCGCAAGTTCGCGTTCGAGTATGGGGCCGCTGTCTGTGTAATAGCGGTTGGGGATATGGTACCTGACTTGTTCTTCGATAAATGTAACAATGGCTTGTAATTTTTGGGGGAGGATGTCGTGGTAATCATCACCGAGGGCGTAAGATGCAATTTTGAAATTGGGATCTCCCCCTTCGGGGACTTCGCGATTCGGCGGCTTGGTTGAATCTTGATTATGTTGATTTGTAAATTCGCCGCCTGCATCTCGACAGGCTCGATGCGTCGTTCGACCACCATTTAAAATTGGCGAATATGGAATTGCGAGTACAAGAATGGATTTGCAATCAGGCAGGATATGTTTGGGGTCTGCACGGCGTGTGCGGCTTCGTTCTTCGGCGAGATACTGCATTGTGGCGTGCATGTTTTGGTTGAGCCAATCTTCAAAGATGTTGTAATGATCGGGCGGCTCGCAAGAAGTAACGCCAGCCAGGATAAATCCCAGCTGGCGCGCTTTGTCTCTGATGGCTTGTTTTAGATCGTCGTTCAAAACTTTATTGGACAATGATCTTGGTGTTAAGCTCCACCCCAAATGGAACGCCATTCGGAGCAGACATTTGCCAGGCACTGATATAGTTCCCAATCTTCTCAGGTGCCTTTAGGTTGACAGTAACTTCAACCTCTTCACCCGGTTGCACAACGATACTGAGTGGTATGGGCTGACCGTTCATTTTCTCTCCATATAAATAGATCAATCCATATCCTTCTCCCCATGCGCAGGTACCTGTATTTTTTATCCTCCATGTTTTTACGAATTCCTGGCCCGGCGTCATTTGCGTACCATCTACTATGGTTACATCTACAGTTGCCCGATCAATAGATAAGTCGTTACACGGTACGCCTGGCGTACCGAGCGCAATTTGAGTAGGGTCAGTTGCGAAGGCGATGGTCGGGGTTTCTGTCGGCGTTTCCGGTGTGGGTGTCTGTGTGGGCGGCAGGGGCGTGCGGGTAAAAGCGGCCGCTGTCAGCGTGAATTCCGCCACGACCGTGTATGCCGCTGAAGTGCGGATCGCCATGACATCCGGCGGTGGCTCAACAGGCAGGGCAGGCGCGCAGGCGCTGGAAAGGAATGTAATTACTAACAGAAAGATGGATGCGTAAGTTTTCATCGATCCTCTCTTAATTTTCCACGGAAATAAATTTGACCCAGACAAGTGATCCAAACAGGTTGCCTGCGTCATCTTTTAGTTTCCAATACCATATATATTCGCCTTTTTTATTGGGGGCTTTCAAATCCACAGTAAAGGACCTACTTTCGCCTGGCTTGGTGAAGACGCTATTTTTAGTCAAGACTTCATCCTTGCCATAGTATCCGATGGAAGCGCCCTCCGGGCTCGTGGAAAATTCGGGCCTGAAAGAAAAGGAATAACCCTCGTCCCAGGTGCAGGTCCCGGTATTCAGGAATTCAAAACTTTTCCGGAATTCCTTGCCAATCAGGATCGTGGCGCCATCAAAGGGCGCAGATTCGCTTACCAGCCACCCATCATTACAGCCGTTGGATGTTGTAAATGTGGAATAAGCGCCCACGATTGGCGCGAGGGATGGGTTTGCCAGCGGTGTTAATCCGGGCTGTTGGGTGTTGAAAGCAAAGGGAGTGTTTGTGCCACCAAGGGGTGCAAATGTGGGAAACCCACCCGGTGTGGATGTGGGCAGAGGGATGTTGGTTGGTAGCGATGCAGGCGGAAGCGCCTGCGCGGTCTGTGTCTGCTGTAATGCCGCTTGTGTGCTGACGTTGTTAAAAGCCTGCGTCTGGATCGCCCCTGCATCTTCAGTCGGTGCGGGCGCTGCGCCCAGATTGCAGGCACTCAGAGTGATGGTAAGTAAAGCTGTGCCTGCCAGCCAAAATAATTTGCGAAATTTCATTTATATTACCTCCGAAAATGGTTAACAATATTATAACGCACCTACGGGGAGGGTGTATCGGTGAGTGAGGCGGTGCTCACAAATTCATAAGCAAAATAGGAAGCGGGTAATGGTTCCCAAACAAAAAGGGAAGCCCGCCCGCGCTGACTTCCCTTTTTGTTATTGAATTACGGGCAATGAAAACCGAAACCGACTGAGGGATATTCTCTATAATCAGGTTCTGTTAATACGATCGCAAACCAGCGATTATCATTTTGTGAAGCGGCGCGGTTAAGTTTCCATACGCGAGAAACCGTTTTTGTTCCAGCGGCTTTCAATACAATGGTCTGCGGATTTGAATCGTTGCCGTCTGATTGAAGCCAGTGATATATGAATTCCAGGGGACCGTTGGTGGTAAAGGTGGCGTAGGCCGTATAGGTGGTATTTGCAGGGCAACCCGTTAGTGGTTCGCGAGTGACACTCAACTCCATTTTTGTAACGGCGTATTTTTGTTTTATAGAGGAGGAAACTACGATCTCCGTGTAGAAGGCCGCTTGGTATGCACCCACGCCATAATTGATATTGTCGGGAGTCTGGAGTTTCCACTCGGAGCGATAGGTGCCGTCTGCTGTGGGGGCGATCAATACCAGCGAGATCGGTACGGTTTGTCCGGGGCCGACAACTTGCGGCAGGTTGTAAACATAGCCGCCGCCCATAATGTCACCAGACCAATAGACGATCTTGTAGCTGGTATCCCAAACGCAATTACTTGTGTTGGTGATCTCCCAGGTCTTTGTAAATTGTGTGCCGGGTTTGAAGATCGTCCCATCCACAATGGTTTCGCTCACCAGGCTGGCTTTTGCACATTCGGCTTTTGAAGTATTCGAAGGCGGGACTGTCGAGGTTAGCAGGACCAGCGGTGTTGGCAACTGGAACGGCGTTTGTGTAGGGATCACAGGCGCAGAGGGGGTTGCCGTATTTGCAACTTCAACTGTGGTTTGCGCGGCGACGGTCTGCGCGACCGAGGTTTGGATGACGGCTCCCTGTGTGGAGGTATCTGGGCCGCAGGCGGTAATGAGCAGAACTATGGTTGCACTTATGGAGAACAGTAAGTATTTTATTGATTTAATCATTTTTTTCCTTTCATCTACTGGGAATATTATACTGTTAAAGCAGAGCGCCCGGAGAACCGAGCGCTCGACCTACTGAATACTCTGTGTGCAGAAATTACGGCGAATAGGTAATCGTCAATGTCACGGGTGCAAGGATCAGAACATCGTCAATAGTCCCATCGCCATC
The DNA here is from genome assembly GCA_016866215.1 of Chloroflexota bacterium. Taxonomy (GTDB): domain Bacteria; phylum Chloroflexota; class Anaerolineae; order Anaerolineales; family Villigracilaceae; genus Villigracilis. The sequence continues at coordinate 18,538 of VGNE01000011.1, forward strand.
AGTTAAAGTATCTTTGAATTGCAGACGGATTTGGAAACGCGAGGAGCCTACTGCGCCTTGGACCGCGGAGATGAAGCCAGCATCAGAGTAAGGGGCCTCCAATTCGGCAGTATTGCACCAACGAGTGATAGCCCCCACCGCTCCCGGGGGAACAAAGTCGCTGGCATCCACTACGCCATAGTTTTGCACATAAGCGCGCAGACAACCGAGCGTCGCAAATGGATCGGCACGCACCTGACTCCCGCCCTTTAATAAAATTGATGCATTTTGAATCGTTGATCCAGAAGGAACTCCTGAAATATCAAAACTTAGGAATGCCTCCACGCCCAGGTTGCTCGAGCTATCCCCGGCGGCTACGGTCAACGGATTGACTGAGCCGTCGCTAAGCACTAGCCCACTTTCGCCAGCCATATAAGTTAAGTTAACAGTGTGTGAAGACGCCACGGTATTTGTCGCGGTCGGCGGGTTTTGTACTTTAATCTGAACATAGAATTTTCCAAACAACACACCCGATCCGTCTCGTAATTTCCAGTTCCCGGTGTAATCGCCGGTGGAGGCGGGAGCGGTTAAGTTAACTGAAATGTCTATGGTTTGGCCAGGGCTGACGTTGCCAACCAAAGCCTGTGTGGAGGGTCCATTCATAGCGTTGCCATCCGAGAATGCGATGGCATAGGAAGGTGTCCAGGCACAAGTGCCAACGTTTTTGAGACGCCAGGTTTTTGTGAAGGTTTGTCCGGGCGTCATGATGGTCCCATCCGGGATGGTGACGTCTGTAATGAATTGCATCACATTGCAGCTTGATGTGGGAGGAGGGGGCGGTGTGTTTGTCAAAACAGGCAGGGGGAGGAAGGTCAGTGTGGCTGTGACCGGGAGCGGGGTATTGGTGTTTGCTACAAGCGGGGTGGCGCTCAGCAACGCTTCTATAGTTTCCGCGGCGGCGGTCAGGCTTAATCCTTCGCCCTGGCTTTTCGAAGGCAGGTTACATGCCCCAAGAAACAAGGCGGCAATCATCAACAGATTGAAAAGGCGTGTTTTCTTCTTCATGATTTTCTTCTCCTTCGTGATGAGTGTATTTTACCGCAGGTTGAGTTGGAGCGTTCGCCGCGCATTTCTTAGAAAATGTCCCATCATTGCGAGCCGCCGCTCTCGTACTTTGGCGGCGAAGCAATCTCCTCGTCGAGTTTGGGATTGCTTCGGACAAGAACAAGAACGCCCTCGCAATGACGGATGTTTCTTGGTGGAATCAAAATAGGGTGCGCGAGAACTCTTGTTTGGGTGAAGCAGGCTAAAGGTCTGGAAAGATGCGATGAGGTTATTATGCGGTTTCCACGTGTGCGCCAGCCATCCACAATCCAAGTTGTTCGCGAGTGGACTTTTTTGTTTCCACCATTGCGACGATCTGACCGCGATACATGACGGCAATACGATCCGAGAGCGCCATGATCTCATCCAGTTCGGCGGAGACGAGCAGGACAGCCGCGCCGTTGTCGCGCATCTTGACGATCACGCTGTGGATATACTCGATGGAGCCAACGTCGAGGCCGCGCGTGGGCTGGTTGGCGATGACGAGTTTTACGCTGCGGCTGAGTTCACGCGCCACGATCACCTTTTGCTGGTTACCTCCAGAGAGTTTTCCCGCGTTCACAAATGGAGATGGCGTGCGCACATCGAATGCGCTGATGAGTCTGCGCGCGTTTTCATCGAGCGCCTTAGGTTGAATCACACCACGCTTGCTAAACGGCGGGTGATAATAATCGCAAAGCGCCATGTTATCGGCAACGCTGTAACTCATTACCAGGCCATGGCGCTGGCGGTCTTCAGGAATGTGAGCAAGTCCCGTTTCTGTCATGACGCGAGGTGGTTTTCCTGTGACGTCATGTCCGCTAATGAAGACCTTGCCTCCAGTTGGGTGGCGCAAGCCTGTAAGCGCTTCGGAAAGTTCGGTCTGTCCGTTGCCTTGTACGCCGGCGATGCCAAGTACTTCACCGCCGCGCACAAAGAAGGAAACATGATGAACTGTTTCCAGATCACGCTGGTCGCGCACGGAGAGGTTTTCCACTTTTAGGACAGCCTCTTTTGCTTCGTGGTCTTTCTTATCCACTGTGAGAATCACCTGCCGCCCAACCATCATGTTGGCTAATTGGGCAGAATCGGTTTCCGATGGAAGAACTGTATTAATGACGCGTCCCGCGCGCATGACGGTGATGCGGTCTGCTATGGCGAGGGCTTCTTTTAGTTTGTGGGTGATGAAGATGATGGACACGCCGCGCGCTGTCAGGTCGCGCATGATACGGAAGAGGTCTTCTGCTTCCTGCGGCGTGAGTACTGCGGTGGGTTCATCAAGGATCACGATCTCGGCATTGCGATACAGGGTTTTGACGATCTCAACGCGTTGCTGCAAGCCTACGGGTAAGTCGCCAACCAACGCATTCGGGTCTGCGTCGAGGCCGTATTGTTTTGAGATTTCATTGATTTTTGCCGCGACAGTATTACGGTCCAGTGCGCCGCGTTTGATGGTTTCATCCCCAAGCATGACGTTTTCCGCAACGGTAAAGACCGGAATAAGCATGAAGTGTTGATGCACCATACCAATGCCGAGCGAGATGGAATCATTTGGAGAATGGATTGCGGCAGTTTTTCCGTTGACGATTACATCGCCTTTATCGGGACGATGCAAACCGTAGATTAGATTCATCAAGGTGCTTTTGCCCGCGCCGTTTTCTCCAAGCAAGGCGTGGATCTCGCCCTTGCGAAGGTCGAAGTTGACTTTGTCATTGGCAAGTACGCCGGGAAATTGTTTGGTGATGCCTTTGGCTTCCAGAACGATATTTGTTTCGATCCTTCGACGCGGCTCAGGGCGGGCTTCGCTCAACATGTAGTTTTCAGTCATATCCGCCTCTTATTTCTCGTAGGGAACGCCATCTGCGGCGGGTGGTGTGGTTTTGCCGATGATGCCCGTCAGGATCAGCATGGTCAGGATGTAGGGCGCCAGGCCAACGATGTAGGAATTCTTGAGGAAGGCCCATTCGGGTAGGATCAATTCGCGGAAGAATTGCAGGTTTATTTGCATGGCTTGCGCCGTTCCAAAGACCAGCGAGGCCGCCCAGGCTCCGATGGGTGTCCAGTTGCCGAAAATCATAGCGGCCAGAGAGATAAAGCCGCGGCCGTTGGTCATAAGCGGCTCGAAAGAAGGGACGGATTGAAGGGTGAAGTACGCCCCTCCCAACCCGGCCATACAGCCACCGATGATGACGTTCGCATAGCGCATACGCGCCACATTGATGCCGACTGTATCGGCCGCCCGCGGATGCTCACCAACGGCCCGTGTCCGTAGTCCCCAGCGGGTGTAGAACAGCACATAGTGAGTGATAAAAACAAGCGCGATGGCCGCGATCGTGATCGGCTGTTGGTCGAACATGCGGCCGAAGGTGGGGACATCCGCCAATAGCGGGACACGGATGCTTGGCAGGATGCCTGGGGCGTGCGGCACGTTGCCCCCAAAGATACTGCCTTCTTCGAAGAACAGTTGGCGGTTCAGAAACCCCGTAATCCCGATCGCCAGAATGTTGATGACCGTGCCTCCGATGATTTGATCTACTTTGAATGTGATCGAGAGCGCGGCGTGCAGAAGCGCGAACAGCGCCCCGCTAAGAACGGCCGCGATGACGCCGACGATCAAGCTAGGCATCGGCGCGAATCCGAAGATGGAGTTCATATAAATGGAAGCCAGCCATCCAAAGAAAGCGGCGGCCAGCATCATCCCTTCGATGCCAATATTTACTACGCCTGCGCGTTCACAGTAGATACCCGAAAGTGCGCCCAGCGTGAGCGGCGTAGCCACCGCGATGGTGGTCGCCAGCATACTGGTGATGATCACCATCGGCGGTGTTTGATTCTTTCCGATCAGCACAACGACACCGAACAGGATCGCTATAACAAGCGCTATGACACCAAAACGCCGCCAGTCCATATTGATTCTCCTAGCCTCCCCAGCCGCGCGTAAGCACCACGCGTTCTTCGCGAGCGCGCAGGCGGTAGAGATAGCGAATGATTGCCTCGGCAGCCACTAACAGCAGGATGAGCGCTTGGATGACAGAGATGATGTCCACCGGAATCTGGGTCAGAAACTGCATACGTGTGGCGCCATTGCGCATGGCTCCGAACAGAATGGCGGCAATTACCACTCCCAGAGGATGGGTCTTGCCCAGCAGGGCGATGGCAATTGCGTCGAAACCGTAACCAACTGAAAATCCGAGTTCGTGGCGGTAATTCAGGGCGGTGACTTCGATCGTCCCGGCCAATCCGGCCAATAATCCAGAGAGCGCCATGGTTAGCACAATCGTCCGTTTGACATTGATGCCCGCGTACTTGGCCGCATCCGGATTGGCGCCAACCGTGCGAATCTCAAAGCCGAGGGTAGTCTTCCACAACAGCCACCAGACCAGGAAGGCAACCAGCAGTGCCAGCGCAAATCCCCAATGGACGCGGAAACCCTCGAACAGCGGCGGGATGCGGGCGCTCTCCGCGATTGAGGGCGTGCGCGCTACCACGTTAAGGGGATTGGGATCCTTCATCGGCGCATTGAGCAGAAACGAGGTCATGTTGAGCGCGATGTAGTTCATCATGATCGTGTTAATGACTTCATGTCCGCCGGTATAAGCCTTGAGCGCTCCGGGGATGGCCGCCCACAACGCCCCGGCCAGCATACCTCCGCCCACCGCCAGTGGAATATGGATGATTGCAGGCAGGGAAATGCCAAGCAGATCAGGCAAGGCATAACCAATCAGCGCCGAGACCACCGCGCCGAAGGCCAGTTGCCCCTCCGCGCCGATGTTGAACAGGCCGCCCTTGAATGCTAGCGCCACAGCCAGCCCGGCAAAGATGTATGGGGTAGCCCATACAGCCGTTTCACTGAGAGCCTTTGTCGAACCAAAAGCGCCTTGAAAGAGACCCAGGTAGGCATAGATTGGATTGCCGCCCGCAAAGGCGATCACCAGGCCGCCCAAGATCATGGCGGTCAGCACAGCCAGTAAAGGCACTAACAACGCATCCATGCTGGCGCGCAGAATTTGCCTTAGGTCATGGGATTGTGAGGTCGTTTGTTCAGCTGATTTCGCCATCGTTTCTCTCAAGCCTCGATTTCTTGCAAGAAAGGGGAAAGAGAGAATTCTCTCTTTCCCCTTTCCGTTTACTGCAGGGTCATGCAGATATTACGGCTTGACCGGAGGAACGTTGGTCTGGAGCGAGCCATCCAGCAAAGCCGCGTTGATCTCTTCCATCTTGGCTTTGACTTCGGCGGGCACTTCGGCATCCAGGTCATGGTACGGCGCGTAACCGCCCTTGCCCAGGAAGTTGCCGCTGGGGAAGCTGCCTTCCTTGGCCAGTTTGATCAGATCGAAGGTGCCAGGGGTGAGCAACTTCAGGGCGCTGGAGAGCAGGCGCGGGGCCGCCTCGGGCAGGGTGTAGTACTGGTCGGTGTCCACGCCGATGGCATAGACGCCGCGCTGCGCCGCAGCGGTGACCGCGCCGTTGCCGGTCTTGCCGCCGCCGCCGAAGATCACGTCGGCATCCTTGTCAATCATCGAGTTGGCCGTCGCTGCGCCCCACTCGGGGTCGGTGAAGGTCTTGTCGAAGCCGACATCGCTGTGGTAAACGATGAAGATCTCGATATCGGGGTTGATGTACATCGCGCCGGCGCGATAGCCTTCGCCGAAGCGCCAGACGGGCGGTACCACATCGGTGCCGAACACGCCGCCGATCTTTTTGCTCTTGGTCATTTGCGCGGCGAGGGCGCCCACCAGGAAGCCAGCCTGATCCTCGGGGAAGACGAGTCCGGCGAGGTTGGCGATATCGTTGGTGGTATCTTCATCGTACTGCCAGGCCTGGAACTGATCAACGCCGATGAAGTCCACATCCGGGTACTGCACGGCCGCCGCCGCAGTGGCCTCACCCAGGGCAAAGCCAACGGTGACGATGACATCATAGCCGGCATCCGCGAAGGTAGAGATGTTCTTGGCATAGTCCTTCGAGTCGGTAGTCTCGATGTACTGGACTATTGCGCCCAAGTCTGACTCGGCCTGCTTCACGCCTTCCCAGGTGGACTGGTTGAAGGACTTATCGTCAATCTTGCCGACATCCGTCACCATGCCAACGCAGAACACATCTGCCTTGGTGCAATCTGCTTCACTGGGCGCACCACCGCAAGCCGCGAGCACCATCGAAGCCACGAGCAACAGGGCTATAACAAAATACAGTTTTTTCATTTTTCTTCTCCTAGAAGAGTAAGGGTTTTCGGCCTGCTTTTTAAGCAAAGCCTTACGACATTACAAGTATATATCTTTATTTTTTATTGTGCAAGCCTGAACAATACTAGGGTTTCTCAAACGATACACCCGTCTTGATCTCTCCTTTCCACAGCCCAATCAGCAAAATATCCATTTCCTGTGTCAAACTTTCCGGGAATTTCTGATTAAGCGGCACGTACTTAATTTGACTTAATCGCGGCTCACTGATATTTCCATCCTTCAGCCGACGGATCACGTTCTGGACCTCGAAACTGGCTCTGCCAAAAATAGAGGTCACTACACTGGAACCTGATTCTGCCGGCACCGTTGCCTGATCCCGTTCTGCCCCAATTGCAGGGACATTTGCCTGCGATGCCGCGCGCAACGCCCCCTGCCCAGTACCTCCACCTGCCGCGAAGATCACATCCACTCCGCGTTGAATTAATTTCTGTGCCGTGTCATATCCCCAGGTTTCATCAATAAATAATTTCTCGCTGCTGCCATCCTCGCGATAGATCACCTGGACTTTTATCTTTTCATCTGTAAATTTTGCGCCCGCGCGGAATCCCTCGCAATATCTCCACATCGAATCAATGCCGGAGGTCTCGCATACCGCGCCGATGATCTGTATTTCTGAAATGCGCGCCGCCAGTGCCCCTGCGACGAATCCCATTTGGTCTTCCGCAAATGTGACGGGGATAATATTCGGGCGTGTTTCTTCATAAGGCTGGTTCATGCCGATGAAAACAGAGCCAAGATAAAAGTCCGAGGCTCGAAGCGTTTCGTCGCGCATGCCTATTCCTGTGGTAATGATCACGTCATACCCATTTTCAGCAAAATAGGCGATGTTCTTTTCGTAATCGCGTGTATCCACTGATTCGATATACTCGATTTGGTCAACGAGTCCATTTGCTTTGGCTTCTTCCAACCCAGCCCATGTATCTTGATTCATGCCATGATCGTTAATGCCAAGGGTATCTGTCACCAGCCCCGCACAGAAGACATCTTCCCGAAAACAATCTGACGATTGCAGGCAGGCCGAAAGAATAAACACGAAGGACACAAAGTACACAAAGAAAAAACCTTTGTGACCTTCGTGTACTTTGTGTTTAAAGTCCTTTAGCAAAAGCATTTCTCAGCGTGTCGCTTCGCCGCGTTTCACTCCGAGCATCAGCCATAACGCGATCAGCATGAACATTGGCGCGATCAACATGATGACGTTGTAATTGTCCCCTGTCAGTTGAATTGCCAGGCCGTTCACGTTTGGACCGACGATCGCTGAAAACGTGGAGAATAGATAATACAAACCAGTGAACGTGCCGATGCGCGCCGCGCTGGTTAAATCCACGATCATGGGCAGGGAGTTGATGTTGATGAAAGCCCAACCTGCGCCGCCAAAGATCAGCAGAACGCCTGCAAGAGTGAGCATGCGCGCGCCGCCTTCCACGAGCGGAATGCCCACCAAAGGCAGCGGAGCAATGCCTGTCAGCAAGGCGCTGGCTGGCGTAATATAAAGAAGTACTAAAATGATGGTAATAATCATCAAGCCCATGGAGATCGTGTTGCGACGCCCGATTTTTCCTGCGATGTATCCGGATGGGATCGCAAACAACACAAAGAACAAAGGGAGTACAGAAAGCAATGTGGCTCCGTCGCCCTCATGCAGGCCGAGGTGATTCTTTGCATAAAGCGTAAAGAATGTATCCACGGCTGAGAAGCCAATGAACCAGAAGAAGATGGCGAAGAGGATACGGATTCCACTTTTATCTTCGTTGGTGAACACTTCGCGCAGGCTGGCGAGTATGCCGGGTTGTTCTTCTGTTGAATATTCTTTTGGTTCTTCAATGAAGAGATATACAGCGAGCGCGGAGAGAAGAACCAATCCCGATCCTAGCCAGAAAGGAAAGTTGGGACTCATTTTATATAGTATGCCGCCCGTTTGCAGGGCAATGATCGCGCCAATACCGCCCATAAAATTGATGATGCCATTCGCCTGCGAGCGAAAAGCAGACGGCGTAATATCGGGCATGAGCGCGATCACTGGGGTGCGCCATAATGCCGCGCTTAATAACAATGTGCTTGTGCAGGCTACGAACAAGGGCAGCGCAGCGGGGAGCGGGATCAAACCAAACGCAACGGCAGTGATCGGCGCGCCAATCAGCAGGAATGGAATGCGACGTCCCATGGGCGTGCGCAATCTATCTGACCATGCGCCGACGGGCGGTTGAATGAACAACGCCGCGATATTATCCAGTGTCATAAAGAAACCGACGATGATGGGTGAGAGATGGAATTTTTCTGAAAGAAAGATGGGGACAAAGGCGTTATATACTCCCCAAACCACACTTAAACCAAAAAAGCCAAAGCCGAGCAGGAAGGTCTTGCCGTAGTTCAGTCTTGTTGCCATGTTTTCCTCCAGAGAAAATGTTGTGTGTTAGATGTTGTGTGTTACGTGTTGAGTATTGAGTTGATGGTCTTGATACGCAATACGAATTACGGAACACGCAACACGATTTACAATTTATCCAGAAACTTCAAATCTTCCTTACTCAATTCCGTTTTTTCCAACATATCGGGGCGTTTTTTAAAAGTTCTCAACAACGCCTGCTGGCGGCGCCATTTTTCTATTTTCGCATGGTCGCCTGAAAGCAAAATATCGGGCACTTTCCAGCCGCGAAATTCAGGCGGACGTGTGTAATGCGGATATTCGAGCAGACCCATGGCATGTGAGTCATCTTGTGCGCCGGTGGGGTCGCCCAACACATCGGGTAATAATCGTGCAATCGCGTCTATGAGGATCAACGCGGGCAGTTCGCCGCCTGTCAGCACGTAATCGCCAATGGAGATTTCATCTGTCACAAGATGCTCACGGATGCGTTCGTCAATCCCTTCGTAACGTCCGCACAGCAAAACAATGCGCGGGTATTGGGAGAGTTCCTGTGCGATGCTCTGGTTGAAGACGCGTCCCTGTGGAGTGAGTAAAATAATTGGGATGTTTGAATCGGGCCCGGGCGAGGAAGGAGGCGGTTCGCCCTGAGCGGAAGCCGAGCGTTCTTCGAGGCTGTAGCGGTGTCCTGAGCCTGTCGAAGGGTCGAAGGGCGTATGTATTCCCAGTACAGATTCTATCGCTTCAAACACAGGTTCTGGTTTCATCACCATCCCACCGCCGCCGCCATAGGGCGTGTCGTCGGTCATGTGGTGCTTGTCATGTGTGTAATCGCGAATGTTATGCACGCGCACGTTGATCAAATCCCGTTCACGGGCGCGTTTGATGATGCTGGTTTCAAGATAAGAGGGGAACACTTCGGGCAGGAGGGTGAAGACCTCAAATTGCATAAAGCGATTTTAACATAGAAGTTTTTTGGTGTGTTGTTTGCGCCGTTGAGATTTGCTACCATTTTGATCGAAGGATTTTCTATTTAGAACTAACCTTGAAGATTGGAAGACGATTCCAGGAAATAATAAAATCATACGGTTGAACCAGATCAGGATCGCGATTGAAGCTGCAATCCTGAATAGATATCCGCTTGGACATGGGCGTTTCCTTAAAAGCAGCAGGTTTGCTCACTCGAAGACGTTAGAAGCAAATTAGAATTCGAAACCCGCTGCTTGACGATGCTTTCCTGCGGATGGTAATATGAATTCATGTATCTAAAAGGAAGTAAATGGAGTATGAACCGTCGCAGAACCAGACCCAACTGGTTCCGCATTATTTTGCTCTGCCTGCTCGTGTTGGGCGGCTCGTATGTCAATCGGTTCATTCTCCCGAATCAAACTCCCCTCGGCGTATCTTCGCCAACGCCAACAACCGCGCCCGATACGTTCATTGCGCAGGCTGAAGAGTTGTTCAAACAAGGCAAGCTGATCCCTGCCATTGATGCCTACCGTCAGGCAATTTCATCGCGTCGTGACGACCCCGCTATTTACGTCATGCTGGCGCGCACTCTTGTTTTTGCAGGCCAGTATAAAGAAGCGCAGACCAATGCTGAAGATGCATTACTGCTTAATCCGGGCAATTCCATGGCGCATGCTGTGCTTGCCTGGGCGCTCAGTTTTCAAAGCGAGTATCTCGAAGCTGAATCCAGCATCAAACGCGCATTGGAACTTGATCCCAATAATGCCATGGCTCATGCGTATTATGTCGAGATCCTGGTTGATTCCTACTATAACGGAACAGGTTCTTTCGAAGGTGTTGAAAAGGCAATTGAGGAATCAAAAGTTGCCATTGCACTGGCGCCGAATACATTGGAAACCCATCGCGCGCGCGGTATTATTCTTGAAGCCACAGCCAATTATGAGGAAGCCATCCGCGAATACGAAGCCGCGATCGCGATCAATAGCAATATCGCGGATTTGCATCTTAATATTGGGAACAACTATCGCGCCCTCGGAATTTATGACAAAGCGGTCGAATCTTACACGCGTGCGAACGCCCTTAACCCTGAGAACCCATTACCTGATCTGTATATGTCCCGCACCTATGCCACCATTGGCGAGTATGGCAAAGCCATGCAGTATGCTGAATCTGCTGTGGTAGATGACCCTGCGGATACAAATCTGCGCGGCAACCTGGGCGTCATGTACTATCGCAATTCATACTGGCCCGAAGCCGTTGAGCAATTTAGATATGTAGCCAATGGCGGGTTCACGGAGGATGGCGTTCAACTTGATGCAATTGCTCTTACCCCGAGCGCCCGAATTGCAGAATATTATTTCACATACGGACTCGCGCTTGCGCGTCTGAATCAATGCGGCGAGGCTTTGCAGATCGCGCAGATGATCATTGCCCGCGTTCCATCAGATGAACTGGCGGTGGAGAATGCCAATGCGATCAACAGCCGTTGTGAACAAAATCTTTTGCGGACTCCAGTTCCGCTTCCTCCTACGGGGACGTTTGATTCTGTTTCGACGGCTGCGCCTACGCCCACACCATGAATATTAACCAAAGACGCAACATCTTTCGCCGCCGCGCTGAATCCAATGTCTATCGCATGTTCTTCTGGGTCATTTTGATACTCGGAGGGATTTGGCTGATCCGCTCTGTGGATCAGGGCGAGATCAAGCCTTTGTTTTTGCCCACCCCCACCCCCACACGGTTTGCCCAATCTTATGCAATTGAAGGGGATGCCTTATTTACAGCCGGCAAGTTGGAAGATTCCATTGCCGCAGATGGCAAGGTAAGTCCCGGCGCGATTACTGCCTACCGCGAAGCTGTAAAGGTGAATCCGAACGATGTGAATGCGTGGGCGAGGTTGTCGCGAATTCAAACGTATTCCACGGCTCAGCTTGTAAAAAGAGATGCCATTCTAGTTCGTCTGGAAGAGGCCATCGCGTCCGCTGAAAAAGCTGTGGAAGTAAACCCTGATGACAGTTATGCTCATGCAGTCTATGCCTTTGCATTGAATTGGAGGGCGTCATTCGTTGCAGATGATCGTGAAAGACAGGCCCTGCTGACAAAATCTGAGCAGGAGGCCGTGCGCGCTTTGCAATTGGATAATACCAACACGCTCGCATTGGCTTTCTACGCCGAAGTGTTGGTGGACCAGCAAAAATGGACGCAAGCCCAGCAAAACATCGAGCAGGCTTTGGAACGGGATCCATCTTTGATGGATGTGCATCGGGTCCACGCATATGTACTTGAATCGCTGGGTGAATACGCGCTCGCAATCGAAGCCTATGACCGCGCCATTGCAATCGCGCCAAACCTGACGTTTTTATATCTGCGGGCGGGAGCGGGGTATCGCCGCCTTGCGTTTGAAAGCCCCAACGAGCAAGTTCAACGCCAGCTTTACGAAAAATCACTTGAATATTTCGCACAGACCGCTCGCATCAACCAGCAGTTGGGTGTGCAGGACCCGGCGCCGTATCTCTCCATTGCGAGGACATATTCCCAGATGGGTGAGTTCTTCATTGCCATCCGCAACGTGCAGAAGACCATCGAATTCCAACCTGATAACCCGGTTTTTTACGGCGAGTTGGGCGTGCTGTATCACAAAAACCGCAATTATGAGACCGGTATCCTGGCGCTCAAATGCGTGGTGCGGGGTTGCACTGCAGAAGAATCCTGTGATGGACGCGGGGGATGTGGACCCAATGACACTCCCGCGGATGTAGTGGGACTTCCGCTCACGATCAGCACGGTCTATTATTACGATGTCTATGCTTCCGAATTAGCGGCCTTGAGTACACCCAAAAAGAGTTATTGTGACGAAGCGCTGGCAGTAGCATCAGAGATCGAAGCCTCAGAATTCGATAACGACCCCAACATTGCCGCAGATATTGTAGTGGTTCGTATTTTCTGTACCTTCGCACCCGAAACGCCAACTGTAACTCTTGAGCCTGCCCTGATAGATACAACGCCAACCGCAAAGCCGTGATGTTTTAAGGAATGCGGCCTTTAGTTCGTATTCTGCTAAAGAGGGGGAATGCTTATTGGAACTGAACCAGCCCACAGTTAAATCCGAGGCGGTGTCCTGTGAGCGGTGAAGCCTTGTCGAAAAGCGTAATACGTCAGAGTTTTGTAAGAATTTTTACAATCCCCTTGACTTGACCAATTTAACTGGGTAATATTGCAATTAGCACTCTCGGTAATCGAGTGCTAATTGTGTGTTTATTCAAAATTTCAAATCCCTTATGGAGGCAAGAAATGGCAAAAATCTCATTTAAACCTTTGGGCGGCCGCGTGCTGGTGGATCCCATCGAACAGGAAGAAGTTACCGCTGGCGGTATCGTTCTTCCCGAAACCGCGAAGGAAAAACCACAGCAGGCGAAGGTGCTGGCTGTTGGCCCCGGTGACCGAAATGACAAGGGCGAACGCGTCGCCATGGATGTGAAAGTCGGTGATGTGGTGCTCTTCGCCAAGTACTCTGGTACTGAAGTCAAAATGGATGGCAAGAAATTGCTGATCATGCGCGAAAGTGATCTTCTCGGTATCGTCGGATAATTCTGTCGCTCCTGCGGCGCCAACTTAGGCGCCGAGGAAAACCCTAAAGCAAAAAACTCAAAGGATGTGAACTATGGCTGCTAAACAAATTGTATTTTCAGAAGAAGCCCGCCGTAAGCTTAAGAACGGCATGACAGTAGTTGCGAACGCTGTTTCCGCAACCCTCGGCCCCAAAGGCCGCAATGTGGCAATTGACCGCAAATTCGGTTCCCCCACCATTACACATGACGGCGTTTCCGTTGCAAAGGAAATCGAGCTCGAAGACCCGTTCGAGAATATGGGTGCGCAACTTTTGAAGGAAGCCGCTCAGAAAACCAATGATATTGCCGGTGACGGTACAACCACCTCCACCATTTTGGCTTATGCCATCGTTACCGAGGGCTTGAAGGCTCTCGAAGCGGGTTATAACCCCATGCTGCTCAAGCGCGGCATTGAACTTGCCACCGAAACCGTTGTTACCGAACTCAAAAAGAACTCTGTCAAGATCGATACCAAGGAAGAGATCGCATCTGTTGCAACCAACTCGGCGGCGGATGCAGAAATCGGTGACTTGATTGCCCGCGTCATGGACAAGGTCGGCAAAGACGGCGTTATCACCGTCGAAGAGTCCAAGACCATGCAATTCGAAGAAGATTATGTCGAAGGTATGCAGTTTGACCGTGGTTACCTCTCCCCCTACTTCATCACCAGCGCCGAACATATGGAAGCCCAGATCAGCGACGCCTATGTCCTGATCTACGACAAGAAGATCTCCGCCGCGCAGGACATCGTTCCTTTGCTTGAGAAGCTCGTCCAGCTTGGCAAGCGTGAACTCGTCATCATCGCTGAAGATGTGGACGGTGAAGCCCTCGCCACCCTCATTTTGAACAAGATCCGCGGTATGCTCAATGTGCTCGCCATCAAGGCTCCCGGCTTCGGTGACCGCCGCAAAGCCATGTTGCAAGACATAGCTGTGCTGACTGGCGGACAGGTCATCTCCGAAGAGACCGGTCGTAAACTCGAATCCGCTACCGTGCAAGACCTTGGCCGCGCCGAGAAGGTTATCTCTGACAAAGAGAATACCACCATCATTGGCGGCAAGGGCAAGAAGAGTGAAATCGAAGGCCGCATCAAGGAAATCCGCATCGAGACCGACAAGAGCACCAGCGATTACGACAAGGAAAAGCTTCAGGAACGTCTCGCCAAGCTCAGCGGTGGTGTTGCCATCATCCGCGTTGGCGCCGCAACGGAAACTGAAATGAAGGAAAAGAAGCACCGCGTGGAAGATGCCCTCTCAGCGGCGCGAGCCGCAGTTGAAGAAGGAATTGTCCCCGGTGGTGAAATCTCCCTCATCAACGCCGCTGTCAAACTGGATAAACTCGCCAAGTTACATGCTGAAGATGCGAATGAAGAAATCAAAGTCGGCATCAACATTGTCAAGAAGGCGCTCGAAGCCCCGATCCGCAAACTCGCTTCAAATGCTGGCGAAGATGGTTCCGTCATCATTGACACTGTGCGCCGCACCGCCGCCGAGAAAAAGAATTCGAACATCGGCTTCAATGTGCTGACCGGCGAATACGTGGACATGATCAAAGTCGGCGTGATTGACCCCGTCAAAGTTGTGCGCGGCGCTCTCGAAAACGCTGCATCCATCGCCGCGATGATCCTGACTACAGACGTGCTCATCACTGACATGCCTGAGAAAGAAAAGGCCCCTGCCATGCCTCCTGGCGGCATGGGCGGTATGGACTACTAAACCTGCCCACCAACAAATCTGTAGGGACACAGCGACGCTGTGTCCCTGCGTTTTTAATTTATAATGCTGGAATGCTTTTAAAATCCCGTTTCATAAACAAGACCTCGGAAGCCTCACGTAAGACTCCTCAAATAGGACGAATCTCAACAGACTTCCGAAGTCTGCTATTAATCATCGCTTTTGGATTAAGCGCCTGCGCCTCGTTCTGGACAACTCACACGCCCACTCCCCAACTGCCAACTGCCACGCCCGAGCCTCCGACTGCCACTCCTCCGCCCTCGGTGGCGATTGTAAATGGAGAGTACATTACCCTTGCGGAGTTTCAAGCCGAGCTGGCGCGCTATCAATCCGCTCAGACTGCGCTGGGTGTCACTGTTTCAGATGAGGCAGCAAATAAGATTGTTCTGGAAGATATGATCACGCAATTTTTATTGGCCCAAACCGCGAGGGAATCGAATTTCAATTTGACAGAATCAGACCTCCAGTCCAGAATGGATGCGCTGGCTTCTGAAATCGGTGGGGCACAAGACTTGTCGGCATGGCAGTCTGCCTACGGCTACGACGATGCGACATTTCAAGTCGCATTGAAGCGTTCGGTTGAATCTGCCTGGATGCGGGATAAAATCATTGCGGATGTGCCAGCTGTTGTTGAACAAATTCACGTGCGCCAGATTTTGACCTATAATGAGGAAGATGCGCGCGCAGCGCTTGAAGAGTTAAAAGCTGGTGCGGATTTTGATGAAATTGCTGCATTGTATGATCCGATCACACTTGGCGAGTTGGGATGGGTGCCGCGCGGTTATCTGTTGGATGCAAGCGCCGATGAGGCTGTCTTTGCTTTACAGGCTGGCATGTATTCTGAGATTATTGCAACCAATGCCGGCTATCATATCTTTAAGGCGCTTGAACGCGGTGATCATCCGTTATCCCCGGATGCCTTACTGACCATGCAGGAACTGGCTTTAAGAAACTGGCTTGTTGAAAAACGCGCAAATAGTGATATTGTATTAGCCCCATGAGATTGGCGTGGAAATCCTTATCTTTTGAAATAAGAATTATTTTCGGAGCAGCAGAATGAGCAATTACAACTATAAAGAACCTCGCGCACCTAAAAAGAAAAGCTCCCGCATTCAGTTGTGGGATTTGTTAAGTATGCTCACTTTGATCGTTGCGCTATGTGTTGGCCTGTACTTTGTGGCGATCTTCCTGATGCCCAACTCCGCTTTTAATCCTTTTCCGCCTGCCCCACCCAATCTTAATTTACCTCCCACTCCTACCATCACAGCGATTCAATTACAGCCAACGTGGACACTCACTCCTGCAAATGTGACTGAAACGCCCACCCTCTTGCCAACTTTCACCTTGCAGCCATCGCCAACGATTGTATCGCTGGTGACTCCCCCATTACCCACCAAGACACCCAAAGCGCCCTTCTCTGCGACCATCACCTACATTGACAGTACGATCATTCATCCCGAACCGGGTTGCAACTGGCAGGGCGTAGGCGGAACGATCGTGGATGCCAACAATGCAGATATGCTGCGCATCACCATCCGCCTCGTCGGTTTTTATAACGGTAAAACAAAGAACGAGTTGACTGTCAGCAGTATTGCTCCCGCCTATGGAAAATCCGGCTACGAATTTTTCCTGGGCACAGTGCCATTATCATCCAGGGGTGAATTATACATTCAGATCCTGGACCAGGCTGGCCTGCCTCTCTCTGACAATGTTTACATTGATACCTTTAAGGATTGTTCCAAGAACCTGGTGCTGGTGAGATTCAAGAAGAATCCTTGATCTGGAATTTGAGGAATTAAAGAAGAGAAGGGTGAAGATAAAAGTAAGAAGTGATAAGACAAAGTCCGTTGTTTAATCAGCAACGGACTTTGTTTACCTGTTTACCTGTCTACTTGTTTGCCTGTATACGATTTCCCCTACCTCACTTCCAAATTCCAATTTTGATATTTTGGATGTTTTGCGCGCACTACATCATCGAAAAGCGACCGTAATTTGGTTGTGACTGGCCCCATCAGTCCTGCGCCGACAGGGCGGTGATCAATCCTGGTCACTGCCACAACCTGCGCGGCAGTACCCGTCATAAACATTTCTTCTGCAATAAAAACTTCGGTACGGTCAATCGAACGTTCGACGACCTGGATCCCAAGTTCGTTACGAGCCAATTCAATGATGGAGCGGCGTGTAATGCCCTCGAGGATATTATCCGTCACAGGCGGGGTGACCAGCACACCATCACGCACCATGAAAATATTCATCGCCGAACCTTCGGAGACATGACCATTTTGATCGAGTACCAATGCTTCATCAAAGCCTGCGCGATTCGCATCGGTCTTAATCAACGCTGAATTTGCATATGCGCCGGCCACTTTTCCGCGCGCAGGAATGGCATTATCGTCTATCCGCCGCCAAGAGGAAAAAGTCGCGTGCGCGTTTGTATCATTCTTAACGTATTTTTCATATTTCATGACGAACATGCAATATTCATCTTTTAGCTCATGCAGTTTCACACCGATGCCCAGATCGGCTTTGTAAATCGTGGGACGCAGGTAAATATCCTCTTTCCAATCATCCGCCCGCAATATATCCAGCGTGAGTTGTGTCAAACTCTCCTCATCGTATGGAATATCCATCGCCATCATTTTCCCTGAATTTAATAAGCGGCGGAAATGGTCAAAGGGACGAAAAACGAAGAGACGTTTCTTCTCTTCGTTCCAATAGGCCCGCATGCCGCCGAAAACGGCGGTCCCATATAAAAAGCCGTGCGTGGCAATGTTAATCTTTGCCTCGCTTAAGGGAATTATTTTTCCCTCAAAGAAAGCGTGCTTCGTGAGATCCACTGACTCCTCCAAAGTTATTTTGAATTGATTGGATTGAAATTATAACTCATACAACGCATTCGTTATTTGGACACCTCGCTTCCTCCTGCACCCATGCCTGCATCTGTCCCCAAACAGGCTCTTGACAAAAAGTGGTTTCGTGCTTAAAATCTAATTCGATATTTATCAAAATAAATCTATGGAAGTGAAGTATGAACGAAATGCTTGATTTTGTAAAAGCCATATCCGACGCGAACCGCCTAAAAATTATCGGCTTGCTTGCCCAACAACCCTACAGCGTGGAAGAACTCGCCGCACTGCTCAACTTGAAACCATCCACAGTTTCGCATCATCTGGCGAGGCTGGCGCAAATTGGATTGGTCAGCGCGAGAACAGAGAGCTACTACAATGTCTATCAACTTGACGAAAAAGCATTGCAAAGCAAATCGCGCGATCTTTTCTCGCAGGAGAATCTAGCCGCCTCGGTTGCCGATGTGGACGCAGATGCCTATGACAACAAAGTGATCAAGGATTACATCCGCAAGGATGGCAGCCTGAAAATCATCCCAGCCCAGCGCAAAAAACTGGAAGCCGTATTGCGCCATGTGGTCAAGGCTTTTAAGGTCGGCAAACGTTACAGCGAGAAGCAGGTTAATGAAATCTTAAGTGGCTATCACGAAGATACTGCCACCTTGCGGCGGGAACTGGTTGGTTATGGATTAATGAAACGCGAAGGCGGAGGTGGGGATTACTGGCGGGAATGAAAGAAAATTCAAACAATTAAACGTTGGGACGTTTTGTTTGCAGTGAAAAACCTTCATTGCCACTCAGTGGATAATTCAGCGGCGCAGAGTCCAAAGACATAACCCGGCTGTTTGCAAAGAAGGTGAAATCAAAATTCGTGGCATCGCCTGCTTTTTTACCGGGGACGGGCATCAGCCGCGCAGTGAGCGGTTTGTCCAATCTCATCGCCAGCGCGGATAGATCCAGCAATAGCGGCGTGATCTGTTCGGCAGTGGTATCCCCTGGCAATGGGACTGTATCCAGCCCAGTTCCACAAACGACAGAATAAAGCAGGGCATCTTTGATCGTCAGCGCACCTTCAGCAGCGCGTTTTGCAAGGACAGAATCTTCAAGTATCGGCTGCATAAATCCACTAAAGCCGGTATGAGGGAAGTCGGCGCGGTCAACGGCTTCGGTCAAAATAGCGGCAGCGGCAAGTGAGCCGTGCAAGCCAATTTTTGAAACACCCATATTTTCCACGGCGCGGCCAAGTGAATGAGCATCATCGGGGTACGGAGCGAGGGAAAAATCAATGCCACAGAAAATTAGGGATTGGTAAGTAGGGATTAGGGATTGGGCAATACGAGAAATGGTTTGACCATGTTTGGTAATGGAAGCGGTCAATTCCCGTCGTCTTTCGTCTATGGTCTGTCGTCCCGCAAACGCATCTACCGCCAAATCTGCTGCCTCAGTAGCAATCGCAAACGCGGGTTGATCCTGATCCCAATACGCGGCGGGGAAGAATGGCGCGCCCGCTTTGACATTTGCCAGCGCGGCAAACCTGAGATTTGCGAATCCATTCGGGTCAGGCGGCGCGCACTTGACGATCACCTCTGCGCAGGCTTTGACTTGCGCAAGGTGGATTTTATCGCCCCCTGTCATTGCGCCGCTAAAGAAAATATTTTCGCTTGCGGCAATAGCCTCAGGAATGACCTGATAACTGCGCGGAAACTCAGGCAACGCAGGTCCCAATGACGCATACGAAATTCCCGCCTCTTGAATTGCCTCCGCAAATTGACTTGCAAATTTAGGCAATTCATCAATTTTATTTTCGCCAAGCAACATTGGGAATGGGATTGTGGCCAGCCGCACCGTCTGCACTTCGTATCCCGCCGCTTCATACGCAGACTTTGCCTGCGCAAGAAATTCCCCCGCTTTTCGCAAGGCGTTTTCATCAAGCGGATATTTTGGGTTTAGGAAATAGGTAATTGAACGGATTTTCATAATTCTCTACCAACGTATTCTCTGCCGTAGCCCCAAAGGAATTTATCAAGTTCCTTGAAGCTAAACTGAGTTAAGTTATAGTGTCTCCTAAAAGATTCGACAATCTCTTTGTAGCGTGGATAGTATCGAAGGTCAGTCTGTTTGAATTCTTCGAATCTATCCTGATTACGATATGCCCAAAGCAATTGGTCAACATAGCTGTCATATATTGGATACATTTCTGGCTGATGCCAATGACAGTATTTGCTTGCAAAAGAATAATTGTTTCGTGTTTTACCATTAACCTCTATGCGTGCAATTTTGTCAATAAGTTCTGGTGAGCCCTCTCGAAGTTCGACATCTATTTTTTCTTTCACGATATGTTCTGCCATTTTTACAATTGCATAAATATTTGTGTAATACAGGGAATTAAGAACTGCGGCTTTTATAAGGACATCACGCAAATCAGAGTTGTCTGGATATTTTCCAAACAACTCTGATAGTGTATTCTCAACGATAACAAGGCTGTTATTGCTGTCAAATTTGTTTATGTACTTTTGAATTAGTTCAACAGATGGAAGTTCAATTGTTTTATTCATGATTTCCTCTGTCTCACAACTTCAAACATCAACACTGACCCAGCCACTCCGGCATTCAACGATTCGATATTTCCGCTCATAGGAATACTGATCTTTTGATTTGCTAACTTCTTTGCAGACTCACTCGCGCCATCTGCCTCGCCTCCGATAATCAAAGCCAATGGCTGGCGTAAATCAACTTCCCAGCAAGATTGTCCGTTCATATCGGCAAGGTATACTCGTTGATTCGCTGACTCGCAGAATCGATTTATTTCATCCCATGTCATCGCATGGATCGGCAACTTAAAATGCGCACCCATACCAGAGCGGATGACTTTCGGCGCAAACGCATCCGTTGATTCGGGAGGGAGAAGCACAGCCTGCACGCCAGCCGCAGCTGCAGTCCGCAACAATGTGCCGAGATTGCCCGGGTCGCGGATCTGGTCTGGAATGAGAATAAAATCAAGAGAATTAGAGATTGGGAGATTGGAGATTTCGAGAACAGCAAGAATACCTTGTGGTGTTTCGGTTTCACTCAATGATTGCATCAAACTTTCTGATATTTCATCTACTTCAACTACACGAGACGTTAGTCGTTCGATAAGCGACCTTCCACGTTTGCTAAGCGTGTTATCGTATAGCGCAAACCTAATTCTCCAATCTCTAATCTCTGCCTCTTCCACTAATCGCACGCCTTCAATCACAAAAGCATTTGCTTCTCGGCGCTCTTTTGCGCGACCTTGCAATGCACGGATCAGTTTTATCTTTGAGTTTTGGTTGGATGTGATCATGAGCGATGGTCAGGGGAGCATGGATAAATGGGTGAAAATAATTAACCGTTCTCCATTCTCCAGGTTTTCAAAAATATATCAATCGTTGCCTGGTCAAACAAGACAAGTCGAATTGTTTTTAATTTCGAATGCTCTTTTTCAAGATATTCATCAATTGATTTGAAAATGATACCCGCCGCACGGTCTTTTGGAAAACCAAAAATACCTGTTGAAATAGCGGGCATGGCAATGGATGAACATTTCAATTCATCAGCCACCCGCAATGAGCCGGTGACTGCGTCTGCAAGTTTTTTATCTTCATCACCGTCACCCCAAACGGGACCCACAGCGTGGATTACATATTTCGCAGGCAGCGCCCCGCCCGAGGTCCAGGCTGGATGCGCATGAGGGACGAGTCCATGTTGCTGAATCCATTTGTCGCTTTCTTCCTGGATCACATCCCCGCCGCGGCGCACGATAGCCCAGGCCACACCGCCGCCATGCTGCAAATGTTCATTGGCCGCATTGACGATAGCATCCACTTTGTCAGTAGTGATGTCGCCTTGAACGATTTGCAGGGCTTGGCCTGTTGATAAGTTTTTTTCAACCAAAACGGAATTCATTTTTCTATTTTACCCCTTTAAAGTTGTAGGTCACGCTTCAAGCGTGACCTACATAAGTTACTTTGTTTTCGCCACAACCGCGGCGAATGCCTGCGGATTGCGGATTGCGATATCGGCCAGCATCTTGCGGTTGAGCTCGATCTTTGCCTTCTTAAGCGCAGCCACCAATTTGCTGTAGGTGGTGCCATTCATACGCGCCGCGGCATTGATACGGGCGATCCACAACTTGCGCAGATCGCGTTTGCGTACGCGGCGATCACGAGTGGCGTACCACAGGCTCTTCAGCATAGCTTCGTTTGCACGTTTGAATAACAAGTGCTTCGAGCCGCGCTGTCCCTTCGTGATCTTCAAAACTTTTTTGTGACGTAGATGCCCTTGCGGGCCTCCTTTTACGCGCATTTCTTATACCTCCTGCAAACCCGCGGGCGTCGGCACGCTATATGCGTATGCCAGTTGCGTACACCCGAAAGCCGCAAATAAAAATTGACGATACCCGGAATATCGATTATTCCATGTTTGGAGCAAGGCGCTTGATGCGTTTTATGTACTTGCGTCCCACTACGGGGACCATTTCGCTCAATAATGCCTTTGTGCGGTCAGAAGTGCGGCGGCGCAAATGGCTTTTGCCGCCTTTCGTTCGCACAAGTATGCCGGAGCCGGTTAAACGAAATCTTTTGGATGTCGCTTTGTGGGTCTTCAGCTTTAATTTACCAGACTTCTTTGCTTTGCGAGGCATTGCTGGTTTTCTCCTTTCAGGCAAAATTAACCGCGGGACATTATTCACGCCCGCGGACGATCAACATCTTTGGGGACTTACAACGCTCAGACCTCCGCTTCAGACTTAACCTCAGCCTGCTCGCTTTTTTCCTTCTTTTTTACTGTGCCTTTAGCAGGCACCAACACGACGAGCATGGTGCGGCCTTCCATTTGAGGCGCGACTTCGATCGTAGCGATGTCAGACAAGTCTTGAGCGATCTCTTTCAAATCTTCCAGTGCGATCTCAGGGTAATCCATTTCACGGCCGCGAAATTTGACGGTCACGCGCACTTTATGTCCTTGACTCAGCCAGCGGCGGGCATCATCCACTTTGAAATCGCGATGGGCTACGTTCGTCTTGGGCCGCAGGCGGATTTCCTTGAGCTCGATCTTGGTCTGAGTTTTCTTGGCCTCACGTTCCTTCTTTGCTTTTTCGTAAATGAATTTCCCAAAATCCATTACACGGCAAACTGGCGGCGTGGCGCCGGGTGAGACTTCAACCAGGTCCATTTCAGCATCACGGGCGATTTGCAGTGCCTGGCGAATCGGCACAACACCCACGTTTCCGCCATCTGGGCCAATCAGACGAACCTCCGCGACGCGGATGCCCTCATTTACTCGAAATTCGTTAGCGCTTATGAGTTTCTCCTCTTGTATACAGAAAACAAACCCAGCTCTCGGCTGGATTTTTTAGCGGGCAAATAATACCATGAAGGCTGGTGAGTCGTCAATAAAATAGAGCCGAGTGTACTCGGCTCTATTCATCACAAATGCGGACTGACTTTGGCTTCCAGTTTTTCCTTTGGGTGAAACCCCGTCATACGTTCCTTGATCTCGCCGCCTTTGAAAAGCATAAGGGTCGGGATACCCATCACGCCGTATTTCATCATGAGATTTGGGTTCAAATCGGCGTCGAGTTTTACAACCTTAACCTTGCCATCCCATTCGCCGGCAAGTTGTTTGACGATCGGTTCGATCATTTTACATGGCTGGCACCACGCGGCTGTGAAATCCACCAGGACGGGCAGTTCCGCGCTGATGACTTCATCTTGAAAGTCTGATTCGGTTACATATTTTACATCTGTCATTTTTTGCCTCCAGGCACATAGACGGCATGTTGTTTGACATTATTACGTTGACGCCTGAATTTTGCCGTGATAAAATGCAGTCCGCTTTAGGAATGGGCGCGTAGCTCAATGGCAGAGCAGTAGCCTTTTAAGCTATTTGTTGAGGGTTCGACCCCCTCCGCGCTCACAAAAAAGCATCCCATTGGGATGCTTTTTAATTTATTCATTTTCATCGATGTCTTCTGCGTCCAGTGACAAAAGATCGAATTTGTCCAACTCTTCGTTGAAGTCCAGGTTTTCAAGGGCATCCTCAAGAAAAGCGACGAGGTCTTCGTCCTCGGTTTGTTCGATCAAGTGGACGAGGTAAATGCGCGCATCATCACCGCCAATCTGCGACAAAGACCAGATGACCGCGGAGATGACATCATCGTCCTCCTCTTCATCTTCAAGCATTTGAAGCATGATCGGACCCGCCTCTTCAATGCTGAGTTCGCCCGCGGCTTCGGCAGCAGCCAGACGGATGCGTGGGTCTTCTTCCAGTAGTTTGCTGACTACATCATCATTCCAGCGGTTATCGTGGGAGCGTCCCATGGCGCGCAAGCTGCTGGCAACCCAGGTTGGGTCGGCGCGTTGAAATGCAGATTCGATCATGTTGGCCATTTCATCACGCGAAGAATAGCCGAGGGATTCGAGCGCGCGTTTGCGCAAAGAGGGATTGTCTTCGCTGCGGATTACGGACATCAAGGCGTCTTCCACTTTTCGTTGAAATTTCTCGTCCAGATCCTCCAATTCGCCAAGCAGGACAAATTCCCCCAGCAGGTTCGCGGATTCCATGCGCGGAGCGAGGTCTACGTCGTTGAGGAAAATGTCTATTAATGTGTCTACAAGTTCAGGGTCGTTTGATTCGGCTAGTAATCCAATCGCACGCGCGCGGACTTCTCCATCCGCATCGTTCAATAGCGCCCTGCCGATCTCTTCGTAGGAGACGAGCACCTCCGAGTTGAGGTGGGATAGAAGCTCTTCGAGCAGGAGTAGTTTTCGGTTAGGTTTGACGCTGGGCCACACATCCAGAAAAAGCCGCAGGGACTTAGGATCCAGGTCGGAATAATGTTGGAGGTGGCTGTGCGGGATTTCCTTTTTGGAATCCAGCAAATGATCGAGAACGGATTGGAAGGTAATGGTTTCAGACATGTTTATGGTGTCGGGAAGGAAGCGGGGTTGACGAAATCCATCACATTCACAAAGAGCATCAGGCTGATCAGCAGGAGCATGGCAATGCCATTGACCATGTTTTCCCATTCGGCAGGTATGCGCTTGCGGAAGAGAATTTCAGGAATCGTAAAAAGGATGCGTCCACCGTCCAGCGCGGGGATGGGGAAGAGATTAAGCACACCGAGTGAAATGCTCAATACGCCGATTAGATTGAGAGTCCAATTTGTGGGCTTGGACGCGCCTGAACCAGATGGCGCAGATGCAACTTCCTGGCGGCTTGATATATCCTCCTCGACTGCCACATCGAATATATCGAAAATACCTTTGAAACCGATAAAACGGGCATCTTCAGGAGCGACTGCGCCGCGAATAAGCGCGATAGGAAGATACGCAATCGTGGCGGCTTGGATACCCGTTATCGCAAATCCGCCAGTCAGGCTTTCACCGAATGTTGCGGGGCGGGTTGGGTAGCCAAGTCCCACGCCAAGCGCGCCTTCGTTTTTCTTTCTGGTGGATAGCGGCGTGGCCATGATGGTGAGTTGTTTGCCGTTGCGCTCGATCAATAACTCAACGGGCTGGTCGAGGTTTTGCTGAATGATCGCAATGGCTGGCTGTACTTCACTGACGCTTTCGCCGTTGATGGCTAGCAGAATATCGCCAGATTGAATATTTGCCAGTTGTGCCGGCGAATTCTCAGAAACGGTATCGATCTTGATCGAGCCAGGAACCGGAACGCCTTCAAAGGCAATCAGAAAAGAAAACACCACAACAGCCGTGATGAGATTCATCAACGGACCAGCGAACAAAACCACTAATCGCTTCCACGGGTTCGCAGATGCCAGTCCGCCGGGCACGTTAGGGTCGTTCTCGCCTTTTGGTCGAATAAATCCGCCCAGCGGCAAAGCATGAAGCGTGAACGCTGTCCCCTGCCAAGTGAAGAGAGTCGCAAGTTTATACGAAGGCAACCCGAAGCCAAATTCTTCCACTTCGATCCCGGCCCAACGAGCGGCAATAAAGTGCCCCAATTCATGCACAAAGATCATCCCGCCCAATGCGAAGAGGAAGATGATTAACGTTACGAAACCAGATACCATTTTTTCCTTACTTCAGACTTCGAAAGTCTGTTAAAAATATTTTAGGCTGGAAAGCCCAGTGAAGAGCTAGTCTACATGACGACGAAGCGGATTATATCTTCAAATGGATTTGATTGAAGTTAATGTTTCATTAGACGAAATGCCTCGTTCCGCCCCCGCCGACGGCTGATTCTGGTTTGAGATGCTTTTTTCTCAGCCGCAGACTTCGGAGATTCCCGTCAGTTTGGGAGGCAATGCAAGCCGGAAGCACCTGAATTGGTAAAGCATTTATAATGCTTTGCATGTCTAAAAAACTCATCTTTCTCGCTGTCCCTGTGGCCATCGCCGTTGCAGGAATTTACCTGTACTTTAACTTTGGGAGAGACTCCGCCCGCAAAACACAAGTTTTTAACTGGTTCCGCGATCCATCGTCAAGGCCTGAGTTTATGATGACTGCTGGAACAAAATGCGGCGAGGCGCCATTTATTTTCCCCACCAATGGTTTGATCGGATTTATCTGGGACGATTCATTCCGCCCCGGTCACCGCCACGCTGGAGTGGATATTTTCTCAGGGACAGAGGTTGGCGTGACGCCTGTCATTGCAGCTTACCCGGGCTACCTCACCCGCCAGGCAGATTGGATTTCCACGGTTATCATCCGCGTGCCACAAGACCCGCTCGAGCCTGCGCGCCAAATCTGGGTCTACTATACTCATATGGCAGATAAGCAGGGAAATTCCTTTATCTCGTCACAATTCCTAGCAGGTACAGAAGAGCACTATATAAAGGCAGGTACACTTCTAGGCTATCAAGGAAATTACTCCGGCGACACAAATAACCCGACTGGCTTGCATTTGCACATTTCCATTGTGAAGGATGATGGCTTTGGGAATTTCAAGAGCGAACTAGAAATACAAAACACTTATGATCCCTCGCCATATTTTGGATTGCCTTTGAATGCAAACCTCAACCCGGATACGATACCGGTGTGTGAGTGATGCGTCAGTTGCGAGGTATCAGGTGTCAGGTATCAGGAAAAAAGATGAATAATTTAAAAGATAAAGTTGTTTTAATCACTGGCGCGGGGAAGGGTGCGGGACGCGCGCTGGCGGTGGCCTTCGCAGAGCGCGGCGCACTCGTTGCCGTAAATGACATATCTCCCAACAATGTGGAACAGGTCGCTGCTGGAATTATTGCTCATGGCGGAAAAGCCAAAGCCTATGTTGAAGATATTGCCAAAAAGGCAGGCGCTCAAACTTTGGTTAGGCAGGTGGAAGCCGATCTCGGCCAGATTGCTATTCTGATCAATCATGCGGCAGTGGAACCTCACGCACCCTTGCTCACTATGGATGAATGGGATTGGCATCGTACTTTGGATGTAAATCTGACAGGCGCATTTTTAATGATCCAGTCTGTGGGCCGCGTGATGCAGGCATCGTCTCCGCAGGCGGGTACAGGCAAAGGGGTGATCATAAATATCGTCGCCGGAGCAGGTGAAGGCGCGGAAGCGGAGCGAGAGGCGGGGGCTTATCTATCAAGCAAGGCGGGGCTGGCTGAGTTATCCCGTCAGGCAAATCAGGAATTAAGTCCGCAGGGCGTGCAGGTGTATGCCGTTGAAAATTCTGCGGATGTGGTCCACCATATACTTTCTTTGCTGGAGGCAAAATGAAGGAATTACTTGAATATCGCGAGAAAATGATAACAAGACTGGCTGATGCGGCGCAGGAATTTTGTTCTGCGTGCAGGGCATTTGATGACCCATTTACAAAAGTGGAGGGCGAATGGACGGCGCATCAGATCGCGTCACACACGCGAGATGTGGATAAGATGATTTACGGCGCACGCATTCGTCAGACGTTGAATGAGGAGAATCCCGAATTCAAAAGTTTCGACGCGGACGCTTGGATGGCTGAGCATTACAACAAGGATGAACCGCTTGAAAATATTTTGAGCGATTTTTCTGCAAATATGGATGATTTGTGTACCATCCTGCAACCCATGCCGCGCAAGGCATGGTCCCGCGAAAGCCGACACGAGACGATGGGAGGCGGATTGACTTTGCAATTGTGGGTTGAACGCAGTCTGGCCCACATAGAGGAGCATTTGCTGGCATTGAAAAAAGCCAAAATTTAGTGAATTTTTCTCGTTTACTGCATATTCCTGAGGTAAAATAAGCAAATGAAAAAACAACGAATTATCCTGGTAGATGATCACGAGGTGGTACGGCTGGGCTTGAAATCCCTGCTGGACCGTCACCCTCAGTTTGATGTAGTTGGAGAAGCTGGCTCAGCGCGTGAGGCGCTCGAACAAACAGCCTCTCTGAAACCTGATGTTGTCGTGATGGATATTCGCCTGCCCGGCACATCGGGGATCGAAGCCTGTGAACAAATTACTGCTCAATACCCGAACACAAAAGTAATCATGCTCACTTCATATGCCGAGGATGAAATGCTGTTCTCCGCGATCCGTGCAGGGGCTTCGGGATACATCCTCAAGCAAATTGGAAGCGAAGATCTGATCAAGGCAATTGAATCTGTTGGGCGCGGTGAAGCCTTGCTCGACCCTGCTGTGACCCAGCGTGTATTTCAGGAAGTGCGCCGCGCCGTCAAAGAGGAGGAGGCTTCGGCTTTCGCTCATTTGAGTCAACAGGAAAAACATGTGCTTTTGTTGGTCTCTGAAGGCAAGACCAACCGCGAGATCGCAAAGAGTTTGTTCCTCGGTGAAGGTACGGTTAGAAATTATGTTTCGAGCATCCTCTCGAAATTGAGTGTGAACAACCGCGCTGAAGCGGCTGCCTACGCAGTGGAACATAGTTTGAGAGAATACATTTCAAATTAGTTGTTGATGAACTTCCCGCAGGTTGTAGTCATCAAATCATTTTAACAGTTCACGACTTTCTGACAGTTTGACATTCAGAAAAAGAATCAGCACTTCACCCGCCCGCCGCAAATCGACGGGTTTTACATAGTCAGTAGATCACGAAAGGTTTTCGTAGTTGCGACTGTAACTGTAGCCGCTTTTTAGCCGAACGACTGAAGTCGTACTACTTTAAAAAATCCTCGCGTTCTTTGCGCTCTTCGCGGTGAGTCTTTTTGGTTTTGGCTTGTTCGAGTTAGGGCAGTATAATGCAAACATGGCAGATAAACTTCTCTCCCGATACGAAGAAATTAAGGCGCAGGTAAACTTTCATAATCATCGTTATCACGTGCTGGATGCGCCCCTCATCAGTGACCTGGAATATGACCGCCTGCTCAACGAACTGAAACAGATCGAAACTGACCACCCAGACTGGATCACACCAGATTCACCCACGCAGCGCACCGGCGCCAGGCCTGCTGACCGTTTCGATAAAGTTCGCCATCCTGCTCCCATTTTAAGCCTGGCGAACGCCTTTGGCGCAGATGACGCCCGCGCGTGGTTTGATCGCGTCAAAAAACTGGATGACCGGGTTGAGAAGGCAAAGTTCGTGGTCGAGCCAAAAATAGACGGCTTATCTGTTGTTTTACATTATCGCGAAGGACTATTTGTGCAAGGCGCTACCCGCGGTGACGGCGAAGTGGGCGAAGACATCACCTCAAATTTACGAACGATACGAGCAATACCTTTGCGAGTCCCAGTTTCACCATCGCCTAATTTACCAATTCCTAATGACCTTGTCATTCGCGGCGAGGCCTTTATTCCCATCAAGGAATTTGAAGAATTGAATCGCAAGCTCGAAGAAGCAGGCGAGAAGACCTATCTTAATCCGCGCAATACAGCGGCGGGTTCGTTACGTCAGCTTGACCCGCAACTGACTGCCTCGCGCCCATTGACCTTGCTTGTCTATCAAATCGTATATTCAGAAGGCGGCAAAGCGCCCGCTTCACAATGGGAGATATTGGAATATCTCAAGGCATTGGGTTTCCCTGTCGCCGGTGTTGCCAAATGCTTCGATGACCTTGAATCCGCAATTACATACACCGAAACATGGAACGAGGGACGTGACCAGTTGCCATACGAAGCGGATGGTATGGTCATCAAAATAGATGACTTGAACCTCGCCGCAGATTTAGGCTTTGTCGGCAAAGACCCGCGCGGCGCGATTGCATTCAAATTCCCTGCACGCGAGGTGACGACAACATTAAATGATATTGGTGTCGCCGTTGGGCGCACAGGCGTATTGACTCCGTATGCCATGCTGGAGCCGGTCGAAATAGGCGGCGTGGTCGTGGAACGCGCCACACTGCATAATTTTGATTTCATCGCAGAGAAAGACATCCGTATAGGTGACCGTGTGCTGGTCAAACGCGCGGGCGAAGTAATTCCGTATGTGATCGGTCCAGTGTTGGATGCGCGCTCTGGCAAAGAGAAGACATACCAGCCGCCCACAAAATGTCCCACCTGCGGACAGCCGGTGGAGCATTTCGAAGGTGAAGTAGCCTGGTATTGCGTCAACGCTGCATGTCCTGCCCAATTGGTGCGGAATATCGAGCACTTCGTCTCACGCGGCGCAATGGATATTGAAGGATTAGGCATTGAACTTGTCAAGATACTTATTGATTACGAGTTGGTTAAGGATGTTGCTGACCTATACACATTAACCAGACAAAATTTATTAGTAATCAATGAAGAATTGACCAGAAGACGAAGACTAAAGAAACCGCCAAAGCAGCCTGCAAAACTTAACCCAAAGAAAGAACCTGAAAAACGCCCTGATAAATTATTAAAAGCTATCTCTGATTCTAAAAACCAGCCTTTATCTAGGTTGATAATTGGATTAGGAATTAGGGGTGTTGGCGAGGTAATGGCAAATGACTTATCTCGAAATTTCGAGAATTTAGACAAACTGGATAAAGCAAAAGTTGATGATTTAATGAAAATCGATGGGGTTGGCCCAAACATTGCTGAATCTATTGTTGATTGGTTCTCACTTCCCCTCAACAAGCAAGTTTTGAAAAAATTGAAATCCGCTGGCATATGGCCTATAGGCGGACAGTCATCAATTAGCAGTAATCAATCAGACAAATTGGCTAACCTCACCTTCGTCATCACAGGGACTCTTCCTACCTTCTCACGTGATGATGTTAAAGCTTTCATCGAGTCACACGGCGGTAAAATCACCGACAGCATTAGCAAGAAGACCAGTTATCTAGTTCTAGGTGAAACCCCGGGCTCAAAATTTGAGAAGGCAAAAAGCTTAAATGTAAAGATAATAAACCAGGCGCAACTACAGGAATTAGTAACCAAAGGGTAATTCATGAAATTTATATCAATTGATGTGGAGACGGCAAATGCTGATTTGGCAAGTATTTGTCAAATAGGCATTGTTACATTTCAAGATGAGAAAATTGTCGAGATTTGGGAAACTTACATTAACCCAGAAGACGAGTTTGATTTTATGAATATATCAATCCACGGTATAGATGAGCATACGGTGATGAAAGCGCCCACTTTCCCAAATATTTTTCAAGATGTTCGTTTACGCCTTGAAGGCCAAGTCGTTGTAAGCCATATGCCTTTTGACAGGATAGCAATAGGTCAGGTCATTGAAAAATATAAATTATCGACTTTCACGTGCGATTGGCTGGATTCAGCTAAAGTCGCCCGTAGGACGTGGACTGAATTTGCCTATTCAGGATATGGGCTTAAGAATTTATCTGAAATGTTAGGAATAGAGTTCAAACATCACAATGCTGCAGAAGATGCTCGTGTAGCGGGTGAAATTCTTTTGAAAGCCACACAAGAAACATCGATTAATATTAATGATTGGTTCGATAGAGTAAAGAGACCAATATTTATTCAACCCTATCGAGAAAAAATAAAAAGAGAAGGTAGTCCAGATGGGCACTTATATGGTGAAGTAGTAGTTTTTACTGGCGCATTAACTATTCCCCGTCAGCATGCAGCCGATTTAGCTGCTAGTTCAGGCTGTCAAGTTAATCCATCAGTTACTGAAATCACAACCATACTTGTTGTCGGCAACCAAGATGTTAGGAGACTTGCTGGCCATGAAAAAAGTTCAAAACACCGAAAGGCAGAGATGCTTATCGAAAAAGGAAACAATATCCGTATTTTGACTGAAAGTGATTTTATGAAACTCGCGGAAGAATAATTCTAGTCTTCGCGCGTCAGCTAGACAGAAACTTTCGCCTCGACTAAACTTACGCCATTCTGCTTTGGAGGCTCTTAAATGGATATGAATAACATTGATAATGCCACTACCAGGCGCATCGCCGCATTACAGGCGCGCGTGGATACCATGAAAGAACACAATTATTATTTTTACAACCAACCGATTGAAGAGATTTTAGATGGGGCCAGGGTGCGCGTCAACGGGCGGATCATGGGGATGTATGCTTCCTATTCCTACCTCGGCCTGGTCGGGCATCCGAGAATTAACGAGGCGGCGAAGAAAGCGGTTGACCAATGGGGAACGGGCACAAACGGCGTCCGCACACTGGCAGGGACATTGACCCTGCACAATGAATTAGAAGAAACGATTGCGAACTTCAAGCATACGGAAGCCGCGATTACGTACACATCCGGCTATGTGACCAACCTGACCGTCATCTCCACTTTGATGGGACGCGGCGATTACGTCTTTTCAGACAAGATCAACCACGCCTCGATTGTAGATGGATGTCTGATGTCTGGCGCGGAGTTCCGCCGTTTCCGTCATAATGATATGGAGCATCTCGAAGGCTTGCTCAAAAATGCGCCAGCCGATGTTGCCAAACTGGTCATCGCGGATTCGGTCTTCAGCATGGACGGCGATATCATTGACCTGCCGAAGATCGTGGAAATAAGCAAGAAGTACAACGCCTGGCTGATGATTGACGAGGCTCACTCGGTCGGTGTGCTCGGCAAAAAAGGCACAGGCATCGAAGAGCATTTTGGCATAGGGGATGTGATCGATATCAAGATGGGTACGCTGAGCAAGACCATCCCCTCCGTCGGCGGATACGTGGCCGCGAAGAAAGATATGATTAATTATTTGCGTCACGGAAGTCGTGCTTACATCTTTTCAGCGGCGTTGCCTCCCGCGCAAGCCGCCGCGGCCAACGAAGCCTTCAAAGTCATATTGGATGAACCCTGGCGCATTGAAAGACTCAATGAAAATACCAAACAATTCATTGACGGTTTGAAAGGTATGGGATTTGACACCCTGCTCACAGAAACAGCTATTGTGCCCGTGTTGTGCGTAACAGATGAACGTGCTTTTGAACTCACAAAGCAATGCCAGGAAAGGGACGTGTTCGTTTTGCCGGTAGTCTCCCCGGCTGTGCAGGAGGGCATGTCACGCCTGCGAGCCACCGTGACTGCGGTGCATGAACCAGGCGAGATCGAACGCGCAATGGATGTGATCTACGAAGCCGGGAAGAGAATGGGGATGGTAAAGTAACGCAATTCGCTTTGCTGAGGCAAAATCCACTGGCGCGGATACGGTTGCAGTGGGCGGTCCATTCTGTTTGACGATGATGAGTGACACATCGAAAGCAAATGGCGGGGATATTCAAGTAAAGGATGTGGCGGAGATCGTGGCGGAGAGAATGAAGTGAGAAAGTGATCAGTAATCAGTGAGTAGTGGACGGATTGACTAAAAAGTCAAATCCGCCTCTTTTGGAATGATACTGAATATGGACTATGGGAGGTAGTATGACCAAAAAGAAAAAGCGCTTGCAAGGATAAGGCAAAACCCAAAACACGTCCGCTTTGAGGAATTAGAATCCATTCTTCTTCGGCTTGGATTCAAGAAAAGGCAGGATGGCACAAGCCATGCAATGTTCATACTCGGTAAACACATCATCAACATTCCAAAACGAAAACCGTTTGTAAAGCCCAAATATGTTGGTTATGCTGGAAGCGCTTGATGCATTACGCACCTTTAAAAATAGCAACCAATAAAAGAGCGGCACACCCTTAAGGGTGTGCCGCTCTTTTATTTACATCAACATCCTGACGGGATTTTCAAGGAAGCCCGCCAGCGCTTGCATGAACTGGGCTGCTTCTGCTCCGTCGCTGACGCGGTGGTCAACGGAGATGGTGGCTTTCATTCTCCAGCCTGCTTTGATCTGACCGTTCTCGACCACAGGCACTTCTCTTGCGGAACTGATCGCTAATATCCCAGCTTCGGGTGGATTGATGATGGCGATGAAATCTTCAACATCGTACATTCCTAGATTGGATGTAGAGAAGGTCGAGCCATCTATATCCTCGGGTTTGACTTTGCCTTCGCGGGCGCGGCTTGCCATGGCTTTAACTTCACCGGAGATCTGGCGCAGGGTTTTTTGATCGGTGTCTTTGACGACTACGGTCATCAGTCCGCCGGGGACGGTGACTGCTACGCCGACATTAATATGACCAAATTGCACGATCTTGTCGCCGTTGAGGGTTGCGTTCAAATTGGGGAATTGACGTAACGACAATGCCACGCCTTTGAGAATAAAGTCATTGACGGAAACTTTATTGTCATCGGCCACAAAGGAATTGATCTGCCTGCGCGCATCCATCAATGCATCCATTTTGAATTCGTGGGTCACATAGAAGTGGGGGATGGTTGTCTTGGATTCAACAAGTCTGCGGCCGATGGCTTGGCGGAGTTTGGTGGTTTGAATTACGCGATCTTCGTAATTCGTAATTCGTGATTCGTAAATGGGTGCGACAGGGTCAGATTGCTCACTGATTACTGATAACTGATTACTGGCCAGCGCCGCTTCAATATCTTTGCGGATAATGCGCCCACCGGGTCCAGTGCCTTGCACGTTGGCGAGATTCACTTTGTTGTCACGCGCAACCTTCTTCGCAAGCGGACTCGCTTTGACGGAACCAGTTTCCAGCGGAGATGATGTTTGTTGAACAGGAGTGGCGCGAGGCGCCATCGGCTGAGTCTGAGGCGCAGGCTTTTCATCCACTTTCGGCTTGACACCTGACACTTCGACACTTGACACTTGCTCTCCTGCATTTCCCACAATCGCAATCGGCGCATTGACCGGAACCATCGTGCCTTGATCGACGATGAGTTGCAGCACAACGCCGCTCGCCGAAGATTCAACTTCAACGGTGGCTTTGTCGGTTTCGATCTCGGCCAGCACGTCGCCTTTATTGATATTCTCGCCGACCTGTTTCACCCAGCGGACGAGCAAACCCTCAGCCATGTCAAAGCCGAGTTTGGGCATGGAAATTGTTTCAGCCATTATTTCAAAACCTCCTTGACCGCCGCGGTGATGTCAGCCACCTGCGGGAGCGCGGCTTGTTCGAGCGTGCGGTTGTAGGGGAGCGGAACTTCTTTTTGCGCCACGCGGATGATGGGCGCGTCAACGTAATCAAAAGCTTCTTCGTAAATACGGCTGACGATCTCGCTGCCGACGCCATAGGATTTCCATCCTTCTTCAACGACGACTGCGCGATTTGTTTTCTTGAACGATTCCAAAACAGGTTCCATGTCGAGTGGACGAAGTGTGCGAAGATCAACGACCTCAACTTCGATGCCTTCTTTGGACAATTCTTCCGTCGCCTTCATCGAAAGCTCAAGACCTTTGCAATAGGTGACGATGGTGACGTCTTTACCCGCGCGTTGCACTTTGGATTTGCCAATTGGAATTGTGTACTCGCCCTCAGGCACTTCGCCGCGGACTTGATACATGGTTGCGTGTTCGATGAACAAAATCGGATCATTCGACCTGATGGCGGATTTGAGCAATCCTTTGGCATCTTCCGGCGTCCCAGGGCTGACAACTTTCAGACCGGGGAAATGCGCGAAGACCGCATCGGGAGTTTGCGAGTGCGTTGCGCCGAGTTGACGCCCGCCGCCGCCGACTGCGCGAATCACCAAAGGTAATGTAAATTGTCCACCAAACATGTAATGTAGTTTGGGCGCCTGGTTGACGATGTAGTCCATCGCGGAGAAGCCAAAGTTGATGGTCATCAATTCTGCGACTGGGCGTTGACCCACCATCGCCGCGCCAATCGCGCCGCCGATGATGGCATTCTCCGCGATGGGCGTATCTTTGACGCGCATCGCACCGTATTTATCGTAAAAGCCTTTGGTCACCGCATATGTGCCGCCCCAAACGCCGACTTCTTCACCCATAATAAAAACAGTCGGGTCGCGATCCATTTCTTCCATAAGAGCCTGCGAGATTGCCTCGCGCATTGTTATTTTGGGCATGTGTGATTCCTTGTGTGTCAGTAAAAATATACACAAGTAGACAAGTAAACACGTAGCCATGTAAACAGGTGATGACTTGTAAACCTGTATACTTGTATACCTGTCTACCTGTCTACCTAATCCGCATAAATATCTGTATACAACTCTTCCATTGCAGGCTCAGGACTCGCCTCAGCGAATTCAACAGCCTTTGCAATTTCCTCTTCCACGCGCGCTTCGATTTCATCCAACACTTTTTTGGTGGCAACTTTCTTTTCAAGCAACTGCTTGTTGAATATCCCGATCGGGTCATTCTCCTGCCACTTTTTCACTTCTTCCTGCTTGCGATAGCGCTCAGGGTCACCCATGGAATGCCCGCGGAAACGATAAGTGTCAATTTCAAGTAAAAAAGGCTGGGAATTTTTGCGAACGAATTCAAGCGCATCTTGCGCGGCATCGTAAACCTTCATTACGTCCATGCCGTCCACCTGACCATTCTTCATGCCATAACCTTCAGCCTTTTGGCGAATGTCAGTCACAGCCGAAGCGCGTTCCACTGTTGTGCCCATGCCGTATTGATTGTTTTCACAAACCCACAGCACGCGCAAGTTCCAGGTTTTGGCAATATTTAATGCCTCGTGGAAATAGCCAATATTCGTTGCGCCCTCGCCGAACATACAAATGGTGACATTGTCATTACCTGCATATTGGTCGCCGATTGCTAATCCCGCAGCGATGGGGAGGTGACCGCCTACGATGGCATGTCCGCCCCACAGGTTCTTGGAGGTATCCGCCATGTGCATCGAACCACCCTTGCCTTTAGACATGCCCGTGGTTTTGCCGAGCAATTCCGCTATCACTTCATTTGCAGAAACCCCGCAGTTCAACGCTACACCGTGGTCACGATAGGCTGTGATCACACGGTCACGCGCTTCACGCGCCGCGATTAAACCTGTCGAAACCGCTTCCTGTCCGATGTACAGGTGCATGAAACCGCCGATCTTGCCTTGCTGGTACAGTTCCGCGCCGCGTTCTTCCAGGCGGCGGATCAACACCATCTGGTAATACAAATCGAGTTGTTGTTCTTTCTTCATCAAAACTCCGCTATTAAAACCTGACATGTCTCCGCAAGGCATTAACCAGAGATGACCTTCTTCCACGCGATGATTGAGGATAGGAACAGCGCGAGTGAGACATGTCAGGTTTGGTTTCAGGCAAAATAACACCGGGGATGTCCCGGCGTTGTGCTTTCCCATCGTTCAAGGACGGCATTATAGCCGAAATTCATACCATTTTGGTGCAAATTCCAAATCCTGAGAACTTTTGATAGCCTCGCGCCAATTTGTTGTAAAATTGGGATGGGAGTAATCATGGACTGGCTCACTGGCTCAAAACAAGGTGAAGCGAAAAAGCTAATTTCCCAACTTGCAGATTCCACCAAGCGCGACATCGCCGCACAGGAATTGGTCAAATTGGGTGCAGACTCCGTGCCGCTATTGATCGATGCGCTTCAGACCCAAGATTTGAGCCTGCTCCTGATCTATCAGCATATTCTCGCCCGAATCCCCTCTGCTTCGCCCCATCTGATAAAGACTCTTGGGGGCGCGCATCCCATCCTGCGTGGGCGCGCGGCTGAAGTGTTTTCCATCAGTAAAGATAAAACCGCCATTTCCGCCTTGCTTGCAGCATTGAATGGGGAGTATTACACCGTTCGTTCGCGTGCCGCTTTGGCATTGGGAGATATCGGTGACGCTCGTGTAATCCCTGCTTTATTTCCCTTGCTCAAAGATAAAGATGATGAAGTCCGCGTCGCAGCATGTACTGCCATTGGTAAATTCCGCGACTCATCCACATTTGATGAAATCACAAATGTATTACTGGATGACCCAGAAATAGAAGTGCGTCAATCTGCCGCAAAAGCATTGGGTGAGACGAAACATCCCGCTGCGATCCCATTTTTGATGGAAGCCCTGCGCGATTCATATTGGTGGTATGAAAAAGAGCAAGCCGCGCTTGTGTTATTGAATGCGATTGAGATGATGGGTCCCGCGGTTGTCGAGCCATTGATCGAAGCATTGGATGATCGCGAAGGGACGGTCCGCAAATTTGCCGCGACGGTTTTAGGTAACCTGCGGGACATGCGTGCCATGGAAGAGTTGGGCATGGCCGTGTATGACCTGCACCATGAAGTAAGTCAAGCTGCAGCGGAGGCGCTTGCCAAATTTGGCGCACCAGCTGTCGATGTGTTGAGGGATGCGTTGCGTCATCCGGAAGCTGCTGTCCGCGAGCAGGCGATCATCGGGCTGGGAAAGATTCAGGATGCGCGCGTCGCGCCGTTAATGATCGACATGTTGAATGATCCTGAAAGGATCGTGCAAAAACAGGCCATGCGCTTGCTTGGCAGTCTGGGGGATACACGGGCTGTTTCTGCCTTGCAGGAAATAGCATCCAACCGCGCTGATCGGGAGATGTCCGCGCTGGCGAAGCAAATGCTCGAGTTGAAAAAGTGAAAATCCCCTTCCAGTGACTATCACTTTATATTTCTAGAAAAGAGTCGATCGCAGGGGCAATGCCTGTCAGGTCGTGAATGTCTTTTTGGATTTCACTTCTTTTATTTTTATCCCCAAATAATAAGAGTGGAACATGCGCGGCAGTATGCCTGCGCGTGGATAGATCTTCCATATTGCCATGATCCGAGGTGAGCAGGATCAGGTTGTTTTTGTCCCGCCAGTTTGCAAGCAAGCCTTTTAGCACGCCGTCAAATGTTTCAAGTTGTTGAACGGCCGAGGACATATCCTGTTTGTGACCGGCGTAATCGCTGGCCCAGTATTCAAAGAAGGAGAAATCATATTGTTGTGCCAGTTCAGCGAGTTTTACGCCGGCCGTTTCTGGCTCGAATAATGGAGCATCCGCGAAGCCGAGAAAACTATGCCAGCCTGCGCCTGTGAAATCGGCTGAAAGAGCGTTGCCTGCGTAATAATCCTCATCCGTGAAGAGGGTCAGGCCGGCATTTGTCAGCGCGAGCGGGACGGATGAATATAAGCGTTTGCCTGAGTCTATTCCGTGAAAGTAGCGTGGGGGATAAGCGTTCAGCAAGGCTGTTTTCTTGCCTGCTTTAATGGTTTTTGAAAATATTGTCGCGCCGTCCAGATATTGCGCGACTTCTGAATTCGGCTTGGGGCCGTAGTGATAGCCAATTTCGGCAGGGATGTTGATGCCCGTCAGCAAGACCGCCTGCCCGGTTGCGGATTGAGGCAAACCTTTTACACCGAGTCCCGCGTCGATGGGGAGCAAGGTGACCTGGTCGCTTTCGTAGGGCGCGGCGCTTTTTATCATTTTTTGTCCGCCCAACAAAGATTGTAAATAAGGCATTTCTGCGCGGACGAAGGGATTGACTTCAGGGTTGTCTTCGCCCAAGCCAATACCGTCGATGAAAATGAAGAGGAGTTTCATAGAAAAGGATGAGGGATATGTAATGCGTGTACTTGCTGCGTTGTTTGCGTATTTCCGTATCTATTTGAGGTTTTGATACAAGAACCATGCGGATGGTCGTTCTTTTTTATCGAAGCCGTCTTTGCGGGAGAGGAGAGTCAAGCCGCGGGCTGAGATCAGGTCAATATCCGCCTCGGCAAGCCCGGGTCCGGGAAGGTGCGCCTCTGGTTTGAAGAATCCGTACATGAGCCAAAATCCGTTGGGAGCGAGGATGCGCGTCAGTTGAGTCAGATAATCCTGTTTGTTTTCAATGCCGTGAAAACATCCCAGGTCCAGTGCGAAGTCAAATTGACCTAAGACGTTTTTCATTCGTGTGGCGTCATCCACAAAGACTTCGGCCTGGATGCCTGCTTTTTTTAATTTTCGTTTTGCGATCTGCACGGCGCGGGATGCGAAATCAAAACCTGTTACCTGCCAGCCTGCGTTTGCAAGCGTGATGATGTTAGTGCCAGTACCGCAGCCAATATCAATGGCGCAGCTGGCTTTGTAGTGCGAGATGAATTCGTAAAGTTCGGGAGGGGTGATGCCGCTATCCCAGGGCGCTTTGCCAAAGTAGGCGAGATTGAATTTTAGGCGGCGGAGAAAGTTCATTTGAGTGAGTCGCGTACTTTTTGTGGATCGAATTCTCCGACCATGCGCCATAATTCATGACCCTCGGCATCGAAGAAAATAAAGGTGGGCGTGAATTCAAAGCCATACACGGGAGCCAGTTCCATTCCGACTGAATCTTGAATGTTAAGACGGATGATATGAATTTTTTTGCCAATGCTGATTTGGTTATTGAGTTCATTTTCAAGCTCGTCAACGGCGGGCTTAATTACGGTACAGCCAATTCAATAGGGAGATTGGAACTCAAGCAGAACGGGCGTGCCGGCACCGATCAAATCCCGTACCATTTTTGCATCTTCCATCAGCGGGGTCTGCCGCGGGTGTAAAATACTCCAGGCAGTGAAGAGTCCTATGATGATGACTCCAAAGGCCAGGTAGTCATTCCACTTGGGTTTGTTCGTGAGCAAAATTAATCCGGCGATAAAGACCAGACCGACTGCAAATATGATAAAGGAATACTGATTGGCCAACAAATTCACGCGGGTTTCTGGATCAGGGTGATATTAAATGTCATGATTAATCTGTGACGCTCAATACTTTGACAATTCAATTGAGTTCTTTTACAATCGGGCAACTTGCTTCATATCCTACGTAATAGGAAGGCTATTTCCATGAAAGAGTATACCACCGAGCATCTTCGCAATATCGCACTGGTTTCGCATGGAGGCGCGGGGAAGACGATGTTGGCGGAGTCATTTCTGCATGCGACCGGGGCAACCACTCGTCTCGGAAAAGTTGAGGATGGAACGACGGTTTCAGATTATGATGATGAGGAACACCGTCGAAAGATATCCATCTATGCAAGTGTAATTCCCATTGAACATCGCGACCATAAAATAAACGTCATAGACGCGCCGGGCTTCACTGATTTTGTGGGAGAGATCATCTCTGCCCTGAGTGTTGCTGATGGCGCGGTTATTTTAGTGGATGCAGTTTCGGGTGTGGAGGTTGGAACGGAGGTCGCGTGGCGTTACGCGGACGAATTCAACCTTCCGCGCTGTTTTGTTATTAACAAAATGGACCGCGACAACGCCAACTTTGAAGAAGTCTATAACACCATTGAAGCCTTTGTAAAGGCGCATGGAAAGCGCGCCATCAAGGTACATTTGCCGATCGGTGAGAAATCGGGTTTCAAAGGTGTAGTGGATATCATTGGTATGAAAGCCTACATGGGTGACGGCAATACCATTGCCGAGATCCCAGCGGATTTACAAGAAGCAGCGGAGAAAGCGCACTTTGCAGCGGTGGAAGCGGCGGCAGAGGGCGAAGACGAGCTGATGGAAAAATATCTCGAGAACGGTTCCCTCACTGACGCGGAGATGGTGCGCGGGCTGGAGGATGTGGTCTACGCTGGAGCATTTGTCCCTGTGTTCTGTGCCGCTGGCGGACATGAAGTTGGGGCAATCGCATTGCTCAACGACATCATTGACCTGATGCCCTCGCCGTTGAATGCACCAAAACGTGTTGCGCAAGGCAACGCTGCGCGTGGCGAAGAGACATTGAAGCCGGCAGATACCGAACCCTTGGCCGCGTATGTTTGGAAGACCACCGCCGACCCGTTCGTTGGCAGGATGAGTTACTTCCGTGTCTACTCTGGTTCCATTCAGGCGGATGGACATTTGTGGAATCAAAACAAGGGCGTAGATGAACGTATTTCTGGTTTGCATTTTCAACGCGGCAAGGAAGCGATTGCGGCAAAGGTGGTTCATGCTGGCGATATTGCCGCTGTTTCCAAATTAACCGCAACTGCCACAGGGGATACATTTTGTGAGAAGGATCATCCACTCACGATCGAAAAACCGAAATTCCCTGCTGCGTTGTATCGAGTGGCAATCACCCCAAAGAGTCAGGCTGATGCGGCAAAAATCTCGCCTACGTTGACTCGCCTGTGTGAAGAGGATATGACCCTCTTGTGGGAAAACGATCCCATTACCCATGAGACTGTTTTGAAGGGCATGGGTGACCAGCACATTGACGTGGCGCTGCATCGCGCTCAGGCCAAGTTCCAGGTGGGTCTTGCCACGCATGAGCCGCGCGTTCCTTATCGCGAAGGAATTACACGCAAAGCCAGTGGTCAATATCGTCACAAGAAGCAAAGCGGCGGCTCAGGTCAATTCGGCGAAGTGCATCTTCGCATCGAGCCTTTGCCCACAGCCGACTTTGAGTTTGCAGACGAACTCGTCGGGATGAATTTGTCGAAGTCTTATTTGCCTCCGATTGAAAAGGGCATTAAGGCGATGATGGAACGCGGCGCCTTCGCGGGCTATCCCATGAGCAATGTCAAAGTGATCGTGTACGATGGCAAGGAGCATGAAGTGGATTCCAAGCCTGTGGCGTTTGAAATTGCAGGACGTGAAGCCTTCAAGCTTGCGGTGAATGATGCTGGCCCGGTCTTGTTTGAGCCGATCATGAACATTCGTGTCACTGTTCCGGATGCGAACATGGGCGACGTGATGAGCGATCTCAACACACGCCGCGGCCGTGTGCAGGGCACAGATTCAGAACATGGCAATACCGTCATTGTGGCGCATGTGCCCCTGGCTGAATTGTTACGCTATACAACACAACTCCGCTCCATCACCGGTGGGCGCGGCTACTTCACGATGGAGTTCGATCATTACGCTACAGTTCCAGCTCACATCACAGGTCCGATCATCGAAGCGCATAAGAAGGAAATGGAAGCGAAGAAGGAAGAGCAGGGAATGTAGTCAGTGATCAGTAATTAGCAAAAAGTCCCGACCTGTTTACTTGTCTACTCGTATACGTTAAAATATCCCCGTGCCTACTGTCCGTTTTCCTGCTCCCATGAAATTTTATGTTGATCACCAGAGCGAATTTTTTGTCGCTGGTTCAACGGTCAATGAATTGATCGAGAATGTGCTTGTGAAGTATCCAACTCTCAAGCCCCATTTGTTCGATGCCGATGGCGATTTGCGTCGTCATTTTAATATTTTTGTAAATGGCATTCACCTGCGCGAGCTTGCTGGAATGGAAACACAATTGAAGGAGGATGATAAGATCATCCTAATGGCATCTGCGGCCGGGGGATAATTTTTCTATTGACAAATTCGGTAAGATGCGTAAAATAGCGGACATCTATTATGAAGCTTATGAAACCATTCAACTATTGCTTGTGTCTATCGCGGGGCTCGTAACCACCGCCTGAGACACTCCTGCATTCAACACATCAGACGGTTGGAACGACCCCCGCTTGCAAACTTTTGCTAAGTGTGGCGTTGTTTCGCCGTCTTTTTGTTTACCTGTTGATTACTTTTTAATTAAGGACGATTATGACTTTACTGGATTTTAGACTAACTGATACAAATGCTATTCCTCTGGATGGACTCATATCTCATGTAGGGGATACACCTCTTCTTCCGCTTCGCAGCGTGACCCTTCGACACGCTCAGGGCGGCGCCTTGAAGCTGTCTCCGCGTGTAAAGGTTTTTATCAAGGCTGAATGGTTTAACCCGGGCGGCTCGGTGAAAGACCGCCCCGCGTTGAACATTATTCAGAATGCGCTCATCAATGGTGATTTGCTCCCATCGCCGTCCTTCGCGAAGCATCCCTCTGGGACAGCGGCGGGGACGCTGCCAAGAGCGCGCTATAAACGTTTGCTGGATTCCACTTCTGGCAACATGGGAATTTCATACGCCACCTTTGGCGCGGCATTAGGGATTCCTGTCACATTTGCGATTCCTGCCAGCGCCAGCCCGGAGCGTTTGACTCTCTTGCGTGCATTGGGTGCGGAAGTTGTTCTCACTAATCCATCTGAAGGTTCTGATGGCGCGATATTGAAAGCCCGTGAAATGGTGGAGAAAACCCCGGATCGGTATTGGTACGCCAATCAATACAACAATCCTGCAAACTGGCAGGCGCATTATTTATCCACCGGGCCCGAGATCCTTGCTCAGACGAATGGACAGGTGACTCATTTCATCGCGGGGCTTGGCACCTCAGGCACTTTGATGGGCACAGGGAAATATCTACGTGAGCATTTGCCAAATGTAAAAATTTTGGCTTTCCAACCTGACGCACCCTTCCATGGACTCGAGGGCCTCAAGCACATGCCTAGTGCGATCAAGCCTGGGATTTATGATGAGTCATTGGCGGGCGAGCCTCTTGCAGTAAAGACCGAAGCGGCGTACGCGATGGTAAGTCGCCTGGCGCGGGAGGAAGGTCTCTTCGTTGGCATCTCCTCCGGCGCGGCGGCTGTCGCGGCTTTACAGGTCGCAAGTCAATTGGAGGAGGGAGTCATCGTTACGATCTTTCCTGACGCGGGCTATAAATATCTGAGTGACAAATCTCTTTGGGAGACAGACAATGGACGATAGACGATTGACCATGCTTATCGTCCATTATCTGTTGTCCATTGTCAATGCGAAAGGTTAATCATGGCGCTAAAAATTTCCGAAGTTCTTCTTGAACAAATTCATGCCAATGGCGAACATGCCTATCCCGAAGAAAGCGCTGGTTTTCTCATTGGCGGCGAAGGCAAAGTTGAAGAAATATTCCCCCTGCCAAATGCGCGTGAAGATTCAGCGCGGCATAACCGTTATCTGATCACGCCCGAAGATTATCTCAAAGCCGAAGTAACAGCGGACAAGCTCGGGCTGAGTCTGATCGGCGTCTTTCATTCGCATCCAAACCATCCGAATCGCCCGTCCGAATTTGACCGCGATTGGGCGCAGCCATTTTTCTCCTATATCATCACGAGTGTGAATGCAGGCAAGGCAATCGAAAGCCGCTCATGGAGATTGCTGGAAGATCGTTCGAAATTTGAAGAGGAAGAAATAAAAATTTTATAATCACTCTGGTGGTCGCGTATCGAGATCACAGGGTATCATAATTACTTTGAATAACATATGATAGAAAACATAAAAGGAAAAGAGTAGAATAAA
Organism: Chloroflexota bacterium; assembly: GCA_016866215.1. GTDB lineage: Bacteria > Chloroflexota > Anaerolineae > Anaerolineales > Villigracilaceae > Villigracilis. Next base: position 63,527 of record VGNE01000011.1, read on the forward strand.
TTATGACAACTTTGAAGATCCCCACACCCCTGCGCGCCTACACCAGCGGACAAAGCGAAGTGAATGTGGCAGGCGTAAAAATTTCAGAAGCTTTAACCGACCTGGTTGCCCAGTATCCCGCGCTCAAACCGCACCTATTCAACGATAACGGCGGCTTGCGTCCGTTTGTGAATCTATTTGTCGGCGAGCATAACATCAAAGACCTGCAAGGCGTGGAGACGCCCATCAAGGCTGGCGATAGGATTATGTTGATCCCATCTATTGCGGGTGGAAAGCCATGTCGTTGCGAGGAGCGCTCTTGTTCTTTGCGACGAAGCAATCTCCATGTCACGAGGAGATTGCTTCGTCGAGCTAAAGCCCTCCTCGCAAAGACATATGAAATTGGGAGGAATCCATGATCGAAGAACTCACCCACGAACAAATTCTGCGTTACTCGCGTCACCTGCTCATGCCCGAAGTCGGTTTGCGCGGACAGATCAAATTAAAGAACTCATCCGCGTTGATCATCGGCACAGGCGGACTAGGCTCGCCTGTTGCGCTTTATCTCGCCGCGGCAGGCGTTGGCCGCATTGGGTTGGTAGATTACGATGTTGTTGATTCATCCAACTTGCAACGTCAGGTCATCCATGGCACAAGCACGATTGGAAAGTTGAAAGTGGAAAGTGCGCGCGAAAAATTGTTGGATTTGAATTCAGATATTGAAATTGAAATTTACGATGAGCCGTACACATCCGAGAATGCGCTTCGTATTGCCAAAGATTACGATGTCATTATTGACGGCACGGATAATTTCCCGACTCGTTATCTCACCAATGACGTTTGCGTTTTTCTTGGCAAGCCGAATATCTACGGATCCATCTTCCGTTTTGATGGGCAGGTGAGCGTTTTCTACGCGAAGGAGGGACCGTGCTATCGCTGTCTCTTCCCTGAACCGCCGCCGCCCGGACTTGTCCCTTCGTGCGCGGAAGGCGGCGTGTTGGGTGTTCTGCCTGGCACCATCGGCACGCTTCAAGCCACTGAGGCTCTCAAAATCTTGCTCGGCATTGGCGAGCCGCTGATCGGCAAACTGCTTTTGTACAACGCGCTCGACATGTCGTTTGATTTTGTAAAATTAAAAAAGAATCCAAACTGCCGCGTGTGCGGTCCCAATGCTGACATCAAAGAGTTGGTTGACTACGAGGAATTTTGCGGCGTCCCCGGTCATCATGCGGATGATACCTCTGCGGGAGTGGATTGGGATATTAGCGCTGTGGACTTAAAAGCACGCCTCTCGCTTACCCCGAACCTGATCCTGCTCGATGTGCGCGAACCTCACGAATTGGAGATCTCCACCATCCAGGGCGCAAAGAACATCCCGCTCGGTGAAGTTGCGCAACGAATGTCCGAACTGGACTCTGCCGAAGAGATGGTTGTCTTCTGCAAACGCGGATCCCGCTCCGCCCGCGCGATCGAAATCCTTGCCAGCGCAGGCTTCAAGAAGGTAAAGAACCTCAAAGGCGGAATCAATGCGTGGGCTGAGGAAGTGGATAAGAGTTTGCCGTTGTATTAGTTTATGTCATTGCGAGGGCATTCTTATTTGGTAAATTCTTCAAGAGAAATTGCTGTTCCTGGAAAATTTTTGACGATTTGCTTATCTGCGGTAACCAACTTACAGCCAATTTCCTGCGCAAGCGCGACAAACTCGCAATCGTAGGCTGATGATGTGCTGTTGGCAGAGAGTAATAGGATCAAATCGTTGGAAGGAGAAATATCCTTTTCGTTCATGGTGACGAGAGCCGATTGCATGAGGCGTTGCGCCGCTTCCAGTGTAAGCACATTATGCCTGACGTAATTTATCAGGATATTGCGAAACTCGCTCCGCCAAAGGGGAGGGGCGATCCAGTGAGAGTCTTTTATAAGCAGGTTTATTGCCTGTTGGGTAAGTTCACCATCAATATGCAGGTAGGCAATGATGTTTGTGTCAATGACAATCATTCCCGTCCCTCATTTTTCCATTTCGTCAGTTCTTCATTTGTGATGACATAATGCGCAGTTAACTCGCGGATCTTTTTTGCCCGCTTCAAGGTTTCTTCGACATTTATTGGCGGAATGGAAATTGCCTGCTCCAGAATGGATAGGATTTCTCCGTTGATGCTGCGGTGATTGATTCTGGCTTGATTTTTTACTCTCTCGTAAATTTCTTCGGGGATGTTTTTTATTGTTATTGTGACCATATTTGCCTCACGCTTCCATTTTGGAACCATTATGAAATACTTATTAAGTTTCGTCAAGCCCTCATTCTAACTAAGATTTTGGCAAGGGTATGATCAAAGTAATCGAGGATCAAAGGAGAGAAAATGACAGGATTACCTGAATCAAAAGAAAAACGTGTTTTCAATAACGTGCTCGGCGCAATGGGGAATACGCCGCTTGTTAAACTGGAACGCATTGGCAAAGACCTGCCTGTCCCACTTTATGCAAAATTGGAGTTCATGAATCCCGGCGGCTCGGTCAAGGATCGTGTGGGGGCGTATATTATTGAGCAGGCTGAGAAGAGGGGAGAGATCAAGCCGGGCGGCACGATCGTCGAAGCAACCTCGGGCAACACGGGCGTAGGTCTTGCTATAGCCGCCGCGTTGAAAGGTTATAAAACCATTTTCGTCATGCCCGACAAGATGAGTAATGAAAAGATTTTATTGTTGCGCGCCTATGGCGCGAAAGTTGTCATTACGCCAACTGAGGCCGGCCCTGGCGATCCGCGTTCTTATTATGAAGTAGCCAGGAAGTTTGCGCGTGAAACTCCAAACGCTCTCCTTGCAAATCAATATCACAATCCTGATAACCCAAAAACGCACGAGATCAGCACCGGCCCGGAGCTGTGGGAACAGACCGATGGACGTCTGACCGATGTCATCATCGGCATTGGCACAGGCGGAACGATCTCAGGTGTGGGACGTTATCTTAAGTCGAAGAATCCAAATATCCAAATTGTGGGCGTGGATATTGAAGGCTCAATCCTGACTGAAATCTGGCAGAACAAAGGCATCATTCCTCCAGGCGCATACCCGAAGACTTATAAAGTGGAAGGTATTGGCGAGGACTTTTTGCCGTCCGCAATGGACATTACCGTTGTGGATGCGATTGAACGCGCGGGTGACCGCGAGTCGTTTTTATGGGCGCGTCAATTGGTTCGTCAGGAGGGAATCTTCGCGGGCGGTTCGTCAGGTTCCGCAATTGCGGGCGCGATCAAGTATTGCCGCAAACTTCCCGCTGGGCGTATTCCTGTGGTCATTCTTCCTGATTCGGGCTCACGCTATCTTTCGAAATTCTATGATGACAAATGGATGCGCGAGTTCGGCTTTCTCTCGATGGAATTCGGCGAAACGGCTCTGGGCGACCTGTTGATTGCCAAGCCAAACAAGGCATTGCTCACCGCGACGTTGGGTGACTCGATCCGCAAGGTGGTGTCGGTAATGCACCAAAATGCAGTTTCGCAAATGCCTGTTGTCGGCGCGGATGGCGCGCTGGTCGGTCTTATTGAGGAAGTGGATTTGCTTAATCACATGCTCAAGAAGCATGAGCACAGCCACGATGAACCCATTGATCCGCTTGTGCAAAATGCGGGTGCGGTCTTCCCGCCCGAGACTCCGCTTGAAGATACCATGCCTTCCCTAACTGCAGGTTATGCGTTGATAGTTGTGGAAAACAGCAAACCCATTGGAATCCTTACGAAGATTGATGTGTTGGATTATGTGGCTGGGAAGATTTAAATTTATTTCAAATCATCTGCCTTGACCGGAACGCTGGGGCGTATTCGATTAAAATCCCTCCTCTGGAACCGTATCTTAGAACAAATATTCGGATTATAATTTCCACATAGATTGGCGTGTGCTGATCAAATTTATCAAATATGGAGGTTGATATGGATTTAGGTTCTATTAACTGGTTGGCTGTTGTTGTTTGTGTAGTGGTTAGCATGATTAGCGGGACAATCTGGTATAACCCCAAGACCTTCTTCCCCGTCTGGTGGGCAGTGGTTGGGGCAGGTCGTGAACAACCTGGCATGGAGAACATGGGGATGACCTGGGCGCTTACTGTGGTTTCCTCAGCAGTTCAAGCTATTGCCATATCGTTCGTGATCAGTGCGCTGGGAACCGCAACAGCAGGTGCTGGCGCGATGACAGGCTTCATGCTCTGGCTAGGCTTTGTCGCGCCCACGTATTTGGTCAACAAACTATTCGCGGGTCATGGCTTAAAAATCTGGGTGATTGAAGTGGGCAATCATCTTGTCAACTTCCTGCTTTTTGGTGCGATACTCGGCGCGTGGCGTTAGTCCGCATATTCAAATAAAAACAAGCTCGCCCTGAAATTAATCTTTTCTGGGTGAGTTTGTTTTTAAGAGCAAAAGGACGCTGACAACGCTGATTCAAAAGAAAAAAAGATCAGCGTTTTCCTATGGCATCGTCCACCAGGACAGGTGTGCGTGAATCTGCGTCCCAATTAAATTCGGGGAAATTATGTTTTTGTGAGTCGGGTATACTCGACCCATGCAACCGGTGATTCGTTTATATCAGCCCGAAGATTTTGATGATATTACGCGCCTGTGGTTTGAGGCGGAAACTGTCGCCATGCCCAAACTCATGGAACGCATGGGGCATACGCTCGAAGATGCGCGTGAATATTTTACGAGAGCCGTTGTGGCGGAAGATCAAATTTGGGTCTACGAACGGGATGGCGTTCCGCTCGGCTTTCTCGCCATTCAAGGCGAATTCATAGACCGCCTGTATGTTGACCCTGCCTATCATCGTCAGGGCATTGGGCAGGCTTTGCTTATGAAGGCGCGCCAGCTTTTACCGAAACACATGTGGTTATACACGCATGTCGCAAACAAGATGGCGCGCGCATTCTGTGAAAAGAATGGATTTGTTGCGGAAAAATTTGGCATCAGCCCTGCGCCTGAATCTGAACCCGACGTCGAATATCACTGGCGGGCAAAACCCCTTCACAAATAAACCATGCGTCCCACATATCTTGAAGTCAATCTTTCCCAATTAAAACAAAATCTCGAAAACATTCGCAAACACGTTTCACCCGCGAAAGTATTGGTTGTTTTAAAAGCCAACGCCTATGGCCACGGTGTGGATGGTGTTGCGCCTTTCATCGCACCTTTCGCAGATTACATTGGCGTGGCAATTGTGGAGGAGGGCATTCACCTTCGCAAGTTGGGGATTGCGACTCCGATCCTCGTCATGGGCGGGACTCTCCCTGAGCAGTTGCCTGACTTTTTCGAATATGACTTAACCCTCGCCGCCTCTTCTCTGGACCTGTTAACTGCTGCTGAACAATTAGCCGAGTCTACCCGTAAGCGACTCAAAGTGCATCTCAAAGTAGATACAGGTATGGAAAGGCTCGGCGTCCGTGAATATGAAGCCGAGCCTCTCATTGAAAAATCTATGGCGTGTAGCCACTTGGAAATGGAAGGTATATTTACGCATTTTGCGAATGCGGAAACTTCGTCATTGCGAGGGCGCTTTTGTTCTTCGCCCGAAGCAATCTCCAACTTTGTGGGAGATTGCTTCGGCGAAAGAGCATCGCCTCGCAATGACGAGGGCTTTGTTGAGTCATCCCTCCAGCTTGAACGATTTGAAGAAGTGTTATCCATTTATGAAAAGCGCAGCGAGCCGCATCCGCCCATCAGGCATACCGCAAACTCAGGCGCTGCTTTGTTATTGCCTGAAAGTCATTATGACATGGTGAGGCCTGGTATTCTATTTTATGGTGTTTACCCCGCACGCGAGATTGAAAAAAATATAGACGTAAAACCTGCGCTCACATGGAAATCGAAAGTGGCATATAGCAAGGTCACCCTGCCCGGGCGGGCGGTCAGCTACGGGTCATTGTGGCAGGCTGAGGCGCGGACTCGAATCGTCACCATCCCGTGCGGCTATGCTGATGGATATTTCCGTCGCATGACGAATCAAGCGCGCGTTCTTATTAATGGGAAGTCATATCCGCAGGTGGGACGCATCTGCATGGATCAGTTCATGGTGAATGTGGGCGAGGATGGGGTGAGCGTAGGAGATGAGGTGATTTTGTTCGGCAATGGAATTACCGCCGAAGAACTGGCCGATTGGACAGGCACGAATGAATATGAAGTGCTGACAAGTATTGGTGCGCGTGTGCCGCGGGTGTTCGTACAGATTGCATGAGTTACAATAGGCGCACTAATTTGAAAAAGAGGTGAAGGTTGAATTCCAAAATAAAAGATTATTTGATCTTATTGGGTGTGGCAAGTATTGTGGTTGTGCTTGATCAGTGGACGAAATGGCTGGTGCGCGAGAATATTGAATTTGGCGCACAGTGGCTTCCCGCGTGGTTGAGCTGGCTTAGCCCTTATGCGCGCATCGTGCATTGGTATAACAGCGGCGCGGCATTTGGGTTGTTCCAGAATGGGAATTTGATCTTTACAATTCTGGCATTCATCGTGATCGGCGCCATCCTTTATTACTATCCGTTCGTTGAGAACGAAGACTGGACCCTGAAACTGGCGATGGGTTTGCAACTTGCAGGCGCGGCTGGGAATTTGGTTGACCGCCTGATGATGGGCAAGGTGACCGACTTTATTTCCATTGGAACATTCCCTGTTTTCAATGTGGCTGATTCGTCCATTACGATCGGTGTGATCGTGCTTCTCTTGGGCGTTTGGATCAAGGAAAGAAAAGAAAAGAGGAAGGCGGCAGGACAGTTACCCCCTATGGGGACGATGTCAGTGAGCAGTGAACAGTTACCCGCCCTGAGCAATGTCGAAGGGTCAGTAGACAGTGATCGGTTATCTGCGAGCAGTGATCAGTCGTCGAATACAACAGGACAAGAACAATGAAGAAATATTCATCTTTGATTCTCTACCGTACAAGGATAAGGGTTTCCAAAGGATGAAATCGGAAAAGTGGCTGAAAATCGAGGCGATGTTTCAAAGCGTACTTGATCCAGTCCAGCCCCAGGCGAAAGAGACTTTTATCAATGCG
>VGNE01000012.1 GCA_016866215.1 Chloroflexota bacterium
AAACGTAAAATTGTTGAACCTGACAGAAAATTATCCGCTAAAGAAGTAGTTTCCAGAGTTTGCTCCGTGTTCGCTAATCCTGTATTGCCTTTCTTGAGGAAATCCTAAAATGTTTCCTGATTCTGCACTAGGCTCAAATAAAAAATGTGCCAGGACACCTGGATGAGGAATAAAGACACGCAAGACCTTTCTGTGGAGGAAATACGTTTCCTGTTAGTGGACAGACGCCGGGTGTCGCGGAATATCCGATTGGAACGTTTCTGCCAGACCGGACGAGTGATACCGTTTGTCGGTGATCCAGACGTGGTTAAAGACCTCGGAAATGGGTCATCATCCGTGCGAACAAAAATCAGAAATACAAAAGCCTCGCATCGCACCTGGTTGGATTTCCTCCTGCCAGGGATGGAGATTCTAGCAGTGGTCGGCCTGATTGCTATTGTGGCAAGCGGCTTGTCAGTGCTAGGCACTTTAAATCGGAACGCAGCCGCCGCTCTCCAACAACCTACGCTTGAGCCAACCCCAATCGTTAGGGAAGTTATGCTTCCCGAGGGCCAGACGCCGCCAAATAGTCCGGGTGGTGCAACACCCAATGAAGCAGGGATCCCGCAACACCTGCGGCCAATAGTCCAATCCATAGCCAATCTTCCAATTCCAACTCCGGAACGCCAGCAGGCAATTCGGATTCAGATTCCAGCGATCAGTGTGGACTCGCCTATCGTGCAGGGTGATGGATCGGAACAACTCAAGAAAGGGGTCGCCCAACATATCGGAACACCGAATCCGGGCGAGAATGGCAATATCGTCTTATCGGGCCACAATGATGTGTATGGGGAAATCTTTCGATATCTGGACCGCTTAAGACCCGGCGATAGCGTCATCTTATTTACAAACCGAAGGCAATACACTTACATTATCATCGGGACACAAATGGTTGAACCGACGGCAGTCGAAGTCATGGCTCCCACGCAGGATGCCAGAGTGACACTGATCTCATGCCACCCCTATCTTGTGGACATTCATCGCATCGTTGTATCGGCCGTTCTACAAAGTCAATAATTGATAAAACAACCTGCATGCTTCATCTGAATACATCATATTTACCCTGAAAGATTTTATATATGCTGCCACAGGATAACACTGAACAGCTAATAGATTTCGTTCCGGCGAGCCAATTGCCAAAAATTCTTAACCACATCATACGTCTTTGCTGCTTCATCGTTGAGCGCAATTTGGCGGCTGGCCTAATACGCCATTTTGCGTACGGAAAAAAGTTGACAGTCCCCCATGAGAACATTACAATATTCTAAATTTCTAATATAATGAAGGCATCAAATGACTGACCGTCAAATATATAAACTCCATGCGAGCATCTGCCATACATTAGCCAATCCCAAACGGCTGGAAATCATAGACAAATTGCGCGCCCGCGAATTGTCGGTAACTGCGTTGGCAGAGGCTTTGGAAATCAGCCAGGCAAATCTGTCGCAGCATCTGGCAATTATGCGTCAGAGGGGCATCCTCACGACACGCCGCGAGGGATTGAACGTTTTCTACAAGTTAAGCAATCCCAAAATTGTTAAGGCATGTGATCTAATGCGGCAGGTATTGCTGGAACATCTGGAAACTGGCGCTAAACTGGTTAGGGAAAATTAACAAAATAGGAACCCATTTCATGACTGAGCCTGAAAAGACAAATTACCTGTTCATCATTAACGATTCGCCTTATGGCAGTTTTCGTCCCTACCATGCACTGCGGCTCGCGCTGAACCTGGTCAAGCAGCCTGATGCCAGTGTGCGCGTGTTCCTGATAGGCGACGGGGTCAACTGCGCCAGCGCGGGACAAAAGACACCTGAGGGGTACTATAATGCCGAACGTATGTTAAGGTCGCTGGCGAAACGCGGCGAGGTCGCAACCTGAGGGACGTGCGCAGAGGCTCGCGGGCTCGAGCCTGAACGATTTGTGGAAGATGTGCGATCCGGCAGTCTCGATCTGCTCGGCGAATGGACCGTTGCGGCGAGCAAGGTACTGGTATTTTAAATTGCGAGAAATCTGTGGCGCGCGAGATTCGCATCCAACTTCAGGCTGAGAACTGCCGCGCCTGCCGCCGCTGTCTGGCGGCCGATATCTGCAAAGTGCGCGCCATCATGCGGATTGACGATGATGACCCGCCCTACATTGACATCGAACGCTGTAACGACTGCCGTTTATGCATCCCTGCTTGTCCCTTCGACGCGTTGCAAGTTATGAGCGACATTCGATTATCAGTAAAAACTATGAGTTGAAACTGGAGATGAAATCATGACTGGTAAAACTGTACTTATTCTGGGCGGAGGCATCGGCGGACTGGTTGCCGCCAACGAATTGCGACGTCTCCTTCCGAAAGAACACCGCATCATGTTAGTTGAGAAGAATCCTCAGCATGCCTTTGCGCCCTCCTTCCTATGGCTGATGACCGGTGACCGCCAGCCTGAGCAGATCACGCGGGATGTGCGCCAGCTCGTGCGCCCCGGCGTTGAGCTGGTTCTGTCCGAAGCGCAGGCGATTGACCTGTCGAATCGCCGCGTGCAGACCAGCGCGCAGACGTTGAATTACGATTATCTTATCGTCGCCCTCGGCGCGGAACTAGCCCCCGGCGCCATCCCTGGTTTGGCGGAGAGCGCACAGACCTACTACACGTTTGATGGGGCAGCGAAACTGCGCGATGCTTTGCAAAACTTCGCCGGTGGAAAGGTGGCTGTGGTTGTGAGCGCCCTGCCCTATAAATGTCCCGGTGCGCCGCATGAAGGCGCCATGCTGATTGCCAATACGCTTCGTCAGCGCGGCTTGAGCGATAAAGTTGAAGTACATCTCTTCACGCCGGAGCCTCAACCTATGCCGGTAGCGGGACCAGTTTTGGGCGACGCGGTAAAACAGATGTTGGCAGATCGAGGCGTTGCCTTTCATCCACTGCACAAATTGACGCAAGTGGATTCAACCGCGCATGAGATTGCCTTCGACGGAAAGGAATCGTTCCGCTACGATTTGCTAGTCGCCATCCCGCCTCACCGCGGACCGCGCATCGCTCAAGAAGGCGGGATGACTAATGAAGCTGGCTGGATCCCCGTGGATCGCACTACCCTCCAGACGAAGCACGAAAATGTATACGCGATCGGCGACGCGACAGCCATCTCCATTCCCGGACGCTGGAAGCCCGATGTGCCTATGATGCTGCCAAAAGCCGGTGTGTTTGCCCATGCACAAGCAGAAGTAGTTGCGCGCCGTATCGCCGCTGAGATCGCGGGAACAAGCGGGCGAGACAATTTTCCAGGCATCGGCTACTGTATGCTGGAAGCAGGCGAAAGTCTGGCAGGATTCGCGTATGGCAATTTCTTCGCCGAACCGTCGCCGCAGATCGAACTCCACAAGCTGGGCAAATCCTGGCATCTCGGCAAAGTGTTGTTCGAACAGTGGTGGCTGTCTCCCTATGGCTTGAAACGCGAGACACTGCGCCTGGCCCTGTCTCTTGGCGGCAGGACGCTCGGCATACCGATCAGCATTTAATCCACCTTCGCGAATTCTTTATCAAACCTTTACATCAGCGTGGGAGAATGTAAAGAAACGTAATTGGAAAAACTTTTGCAAGGAGAACGACTATGTGTGGTTGTATGTTAATGCATGCGGCAATGGATCACGAGGGACACCAGACCTCCGCCCAGCCTGCGTCCGCGCCGCAAGCCAACGTGATGCCTGCCTCCAGCGGACGACAATGCGCTCACTGTGACTTCCCCCTTGGACAGGGTTTCGCTTTTTGCCCCAACTGCGGCATGAGTCTCAAAACTTCGGAATGTTCCGCCTGCGGACAAAAGGTTGATTCAACCTGGAGCGCGTGCGCCTACTGCGGCTCTCCGCTCGGCGAAGCGGAAACCAAAAGGATTTAAACACGAAGGACACAAAGTATGCCTTGAGCTTGTCGAAGGGTACACGAAGTAATACGAATAAAAACCGAGGGTTTTTCCTTTGTGATCTTCGTGTACTTTGTGTTTAATCATCTTGCGTTTTGTACAAGAATCTAAAGGAGTGACCGATGAACAAAGTAAATTGGACTGTGGTCGTTGTGACCGTCATTATCGCCCTGCTCGTCTTGATGTTTGGCGCAAGCCTGTTGGGCGGCTCAGGCTACGGCGGATGGGGATACGGCGGTTGGGGAATGATGGGCCCGTGGATGATGGGCGGCATGTTCTTCATGTGGCTGATCCCCTTTGGTTTTCTCGTTCTTACCGTATTGGGTATCGCCTGGCTCGTGCGGACAATTGGCGGTGGAAACAATCCCCCCACCCATGCTCAAGTCTGTCCCTCCTGCGGGCGCGGCGCGCAGGTTGATTGGAAAAACTGTCCCTATTGCGGAGCGGCGCTGGTGAAATAAACCACTCTATTCCCGATCAGCATTGATGAAGAGGCGCTGGAATTTCTCAGGCGGATGGCGCCGATCCAGATCGAACGGGAATATAAGATCCGCCACCTGCGCAATTCGAAGTTGAAGCCGACGGATATGTATTTTGTGCCAGTAGGCAGTGAATAGTAATCAGTGAGTGAAAGCAGAAGTAACTTCGCTTTTTTGCGAAGTCCCTTTTGGTTTTAATCGTCTGCGCGTTTCTCCAACACATCGAATCGCGCAGACGGATCAAAGATGACTGAAAACTGATTACTTCATCGCGATACCCGACTCCATCCTCATCAGACTCCCCATTTAGCCAGGCGCCTTCAACATTCGTTACGAAGAAAGAACCTTCTGTACTGTATAATCACACCAGTTTCAAAGATATGGTTTGCGTAAAATGCAAAAAACAACGTGATAGCATGGCAATTTATGAAAAATCAGCGGATCACTCACTTTAATCGTTATGAGGCCATTGCCATTTTTCTGGTTTTGACGCTGCTTGCCATGGGTGACATGCTGGAGATCATCCCCTACTTCGCTCCTGTTGTCGCCAACCCGCTCTTCCCTTTTTTTCACGAGTCACACGACCTGCTGGCCTTGATGGTAGCTTTATATGCAGCGCATAAGTTATCTCCGGCAGCAGGCTGGGGGGCATTAGCATGGTTTTTTATCGTCCACATCCCATATGCTTACATGGTTTTTCCGAATGCACTGCCCGAATTATTCCGGCTGGCAACGGTGATCGCCGCTGCCATCATTGGCATCCGCATTATCGCAATACGCAGTCGTCTCGAGAGACAACTTGAAGAACCTGCCTCGGATTTGGAAATCCAACGGGCCGCCGCTCTTCAACGCGCGGACGAATTGACCATTTTGAATGGCATTGCTATTGTCGGGGTGGAAGCGACCAACGTGGATACTTTGATCGAAAACGCTGCCCAAATCCTGAAGGATGCACTTCACCCGGATTATTTCGACATAGGCATGGTGGAAGAATCATCTGACATGCTGCGTGTTTATAATTCAACACTCACCGCGAATAGTGAACGTTTGATGTTGCCTTTGGGAAAAGGCGTGACCGGTCAAGTGATAGCCACCGGTAAGTCCATACGGGTTCCTGATGTACGTCTCGAGCCTGCTTATCTCGCAGTGAATCCAGAAGTGTTATCGGAGTTATGCGTTCCGCTTAAAGTCAGCGAGAAGGTCATCGGATTGATCAACATTGAAAGTAAACATCTGGATGCTTTCAGCGAGGCCGATGAATACCTGATGACGACATTTGCCGGGCAATTGGTTAACGCAATCGAAAAAGTGCGCCTGTTCCAATTAGCGCATCGTCACGCGCAACGGTCAACGTGAGGAAACGCCGATTGCAAACGAACAAGATTTTATGTATTCGTTGAATGAGTATTTTGGAATCAGCGGACGTTAGCCTTTCCTGGACGGACAGTCTAGGGAGAACGCCGCCCCGCCAAAGGAGAAACCATGACCAATTCCCCCATCCTCCAACTGCGCGTCGCCATCACCGCCAGCGACTACGAGCGCCTCGTCAAATTCTACTGCGACGGACTCGGTCTCGAACCCGCCGCGGTCTGGAACAACGACGGCGGGCGCGCGCTCATGCTCGAAATGGGTCAAGCCACGCTCGAACTGTTCGATGAGCGCCAGGCGGAGGTGATTGACCAGCTCGAAGCGGAGAAACGAGTCAGCGGGCAGATCCGCTTTGCGTTGCAGGTACCCGACCTCCCGTCCGCGCTGAAGCGGGCGCTCGCCAACGGCGCGACCCTCGTCCATCCGCCCGTCGAAACTCCCTGGGGCGATCTCAACGTCCGCATCCAGGATCCCGACGGGTTGCAGGTCACGTTGTTTCAATCGAAGTAGTGCAACACATCGTCCCCAAAAAGAAGATATCCCATAAACCTCGAAATTTTTTCTGTTGTCGTTTATATCAAGTCAAAGGAGAAAAGAAGGAGAAAAAAAACATGAGTGAAAAAATCAACGGCGTGGAAGTTGGCGAACTGCAGGAGTTCAAAAACATCTGCGCGCAGCATCCTGAAAAAGCCGACCGCAATCCCGCGCTCGTCGCGCACTGGGAGGGCGGCTCTCGCTCGCGGGTCGAATTCAAAGGAATGACCGTCCACCTCGGCGGCGACGGTGAATTCAACCCCATGCAGATGTTCCTCGCCACCCTCGCCGCCTGCGACGTGGATTTGATCGCCATGCACGCCTCCTTCCTCGGACTCAAGATCGAAGCGCTCTCGGTGGAGGCGGCGGGACATTTCAACGTCCGCTCGTATCTCGGCCTGGACGGGGGGCCGGGTTCGGGCTACGACGGCATTTCCTACGCCGTGCGGATCTCCGTCCCCGGCGCCACTCCCGAACAGATCGCGCACCTGCGCGAGCGCTGCGAACGCTCCTCGCCCGTGGGCGATTCCATGTCGCGCGCGATCCCGTTGACATTGGAATTTCTGGCGCATCCATGACAATTTTGGTGTCGTTAAAAATAAAGACGCAAGTATAATTAATTCAATTGAACCAACCAGCCAAAGGAGAAAAACATGGAAATCATAGTTACTACCGTAACCGGTCGCGTGCCAGTAACAGTGGCGCATGTGGAAGGGAATGTGGATGTTTCCACTGCGGACGTTTTTCAGGCAAACGTCCTGGGCCTGATCGAGGGCGGGGCAAGACACATCCTGTTGGACATGGAACACGTGCCCTTTATGAGCAGCGCCGGACTGCGCGCCTTGAACCAGATTTTCAACAAACTTCGCGAGGTGAACGAAGACAATGTTACAGATGAGGAGATGAGGAAGGGTATTGGCGATGGTACATATAAATCACCCCATTTGAAACTCCTAAACCTTTCAGAAAACACGAAAGTCGCATTCGACACCGCGGGCTTTGACATGTACATCGAAACTTTCACCGACCGTCAAGCCGCGATCAATTCCTTCTAAATGCAGACTCAATACATGTATGCAGACGCGCAAGTCTGCCCTGTATTGATTCGTCCGACTCCAAAAAACTTTGACTCATCTGTAATCTATGTGCGAACGTTACACCTGCCCTGGCGGGCGGTGCCAGGGGAGAACGTTCGCTACGCGTTTCGTGAACGCGTAAGAGACGCTCTCTAGCGTCGGGCGCACTCGCTCTATACATGAGCCAAAACTTTTTCCATCAGAGCGCTCCAACCTGACGCCCCCTGACTCGCGTACATGGCCGATAAAACAAAAGGCAGAAAAGAGCAGTGACCATGGCAGGAAAGCCGTCCAAAAAAACGGAGAGGGGAAAGCCAGACGTTCAAGCCGAGTTGACCAAACTGAACGCCGCGCTGAAAAAAGCGCGGCAGACCGCAAAGCGCGCCAACGCCGAGATCGCCGAAGCGCTCGAAAGGCAAAATGCCACCAATGAGATACTGCACGCCATTGCCGCCTCGCCCACCGACCTCCAGCCCGTGTTGAACGTCATCGTCGAGAATGCGCGCCGCTTGTGCAACGCCAGCATGTCCGAGGTCTATCGCGCCGATGGGATGATGGTCTACAGCGTGGCGACGAGCGATATTTCGGAGGATGTTCTGGAAACCGCGCGGGAGGTGTCGAGCCAGTCCTATCCCGCGCCGCTGAACTGGGACAGCACGTTGTCTTCGCGCGCCATCCTGAGCCGCGAAATTGTTCACATCCCCGACATGGAACACGCGCCCGACCTGCCCGAAATCACGCGCCGTTACGTGCAGGCGAAGATCCTCAACAGCGTCCTCCAGGTTCCCATGATGCGCGAAGGCGAAGCCATCGGCGCGATCGGCATTGGCAAACGCGACCCCGCGCCCTTCACCGACAAACAAATCGCGCTGATGCACACCTTCGCTTCGCAAGCCGTGATCGCCATCGAAAACGCGCGGCTGTTCAACGAATTACAGCAAAGCAACGCCGAGATCACCGAATCGCTCGAATACCAGACCGCCATCAGCGAAATCCTGCGCGTGATCGCCGCCTCGCCCACCGACATCCAGCCAGTGCTGGACGCCATCTCGGAGAACGCGCTCAAATTGTGCGGCGCGAACTTCAGCGCGGTCTACAACTACGACGGCAAAATGCTCGACATGACCGCGCTCAGGAATTTCACCCCGCAAGCCACGGAGGAGATTCAGCGCGAATACCCGCGCCCGCTGACGCGCGACGGCGGTTACTCGGCGCGTTCCATCCTCGAGAAAAAAGTCATCCACGTCACCGACGCGTTGAACGATCCCGACATCCCCGAAGCCACGCGCCCCCTCGTCGCTTCGCTCGGATTCCGAAGCGGACTGTGGGTTCCCATGCTGCGCGAAGGCAACGCCATCGGCGCGTTCTGCGTGGCGCGTCCCGAAGCAGGCGCGTTCGACGAAAAGAAAATCAAACTGCTCCAGACCTTCGCGGATCAAGCCACCATCGCCATCGAAAACGTGCGTCTCTTCACTGAGACCCAGCGCCTGCTCAAAGAGACCGAACAGCGCGCCGCCGAATTGCAGATCATCAACAGCGTGCAGGATGGACTCGCCTCCAAACTGGATGTGCAGGCGATCTACGACCTCGTCGGCGACAAGATCCGCGACATTTTCCACGCGACGGGAACAGCCATTCAATTGTTCGACCATGAAAGCGAATGTCAGGATACGCCATATTGCTTTTTGAAGAAGCGCTTCATCATTGAACGTCATGCGTATTCGGAACTTTCAAAACTGATGATAGATTCCCCCCAGCCCAGAATTTACCGCAACGTGGAAGAGTACCGCGCGTTGGGCGGGCAGGTACTTGAAACGGGCGAGGAATTCAAGTCGGGAATGAACGTACCGTTGATGGTCGGAAAAGAGATCAAGGGCATGATCCATATCGCCAACCTCGACAAAGAAAACGCCTACGGCGACTCCGACCTGCGCCTGCTGACGACCCTTGCCAACTCGATGAGCGTCGCCCTCGAAAACGCCCGCCTCTTCGACGAGACCCAGCGCCTCTTCAATGAAGCCCAGGAATCCCGCGCCGCCGCCGAACATGCCAACCAGGCAAAGAGCGCCTTCCTCGCCAACATGAGTCACGAACTGCGCACGCCGCTCAACGCCATCATGGGCTTCACGCGCATCGTCCGCAGAAAAGGCGAAGACGTCCTGCCCGAAAAACAAATCGAAAACCTCGACAAGGTTCTGGACAGTTCCGAGCATCTCCTCCACCTCATCAACACCGTCCTCGACATCGCCAAGATCGAAGCGGGTCGCATGGACGTGCAAGCTGCGGACTTCAACGCCAACGCGCTCTTGGGTCTGTGCGCCAACACCGCCGCCCCGCTCGTCAAACCTTCCGTACGCCTTGTCAAACAAACCGACGACCTCGGCATCGTCCACTCCGACCAGGACAAGATCAAACAGATCATCCTCAACCTGCTCAGCAACGCCGCAAAGTTCACGGCGGACGGCGAGATCGCCCTCAAAGCCCGCAAAGAAAACGAAACACTCATCGTGGACGTTTGCGACACGGGCATCGGCATCGCCGAAAAAGCGCTAGGCAAAGTCTTCGACGAATTCCAGCAAGCCGACACCAGCACCACGCGTCAATACGGCGGCACGGGCTTGGGACTCACCATCAGCCGCGACCTCGCCCGTCTGCTCGGCGGAGACCTGACCGCCCAAAGCGAATACGGCAAAGGCTCGACGTTCACCCTTGCCGTCCCAACTCGATACGAACCCAAACCCGCCTCCCCTTCGGACCTCGCGCCTGATTCCGCGCCCCCAGCCGAATCTCACCCCGAAGCGGAGTCCAATTAACAGTACCGCAACATTCATGTTGCCCCGACAGCGCAAGATAAATCTTGCGGTACTGCAACATTTATGTTGCCCCGCATCGCAAGATGAATCTTGCGGTACAAAACTGGAGCGCCCATGAAAACCATCCTCATCGTCGAAGACACCGACCTCAACATAGACCTGCTCGTCCAACTGCTGGAAGACGACTACCGCCTGCTCATCGCAAAGGACGGGGGGCAGGGCATCGCGATGGCGCTCGAACACAAACCCGACCTCATCCTCATGGACATCTCCCTGCCCGTCATGGACGGCTACGAAGCCGCCCGCCAGATCCGACAAACGCTCCCTGACATCCCCATTATCGGACTCTCCGCGCACGCCATGGAAAGTCACATGCTGAAGGCGCGCGAGTCGGGCTGTGACGACTACCTCACCAAACCGCTCGATGAGACCCTGCTCTTCGCCGCTCTCGAAAAATATTTGGGCGCCGATGCGTAATGTGCGCTCTCTAGCGCACATGGCGACGTAAGAGAACGTCGCCTACGCACCGACGCGCAATTGGCGTTCTCTAACGCCAGGAAAAACCTCCATGAACAACCCTCCCCGCATCCTGATCGTGGACGACGAACCCTACAACGTGGATTACCTCCAGCAGGAACTCTCCGACCACAACTTTGATCTGATCGCCGTCTTCGACGGAAAGGAAGCGCTCGAAAAGATCCGCGCATCCTCCCCCGACCTCATCCTGCTCGACATCATGATGCCCGTCATGGACGGATTCGCCGTGTTGGCGCAAATTAAGGCTGACGCCGCGACGCGCGACATTCCCGTCATCGTCATCTCCGCCAACGACGACCTGAAAAGCGTGGTGCGAGGGATCGAAATAGGCGCGGACGACTACCTGCCCAAACCCTTCGAGCCGACCATCCTGCACGCGCGCATTTCCTCCAGCCTCGAACGCAAACGCCTGCGCGACCAGGAACAACTCTATCTAAAAAGTTTGGAACGCGAATTGGAGATCGGGCGCGAAATCCAGCAGGGATTCCTGCCCGCCGAGTTGCCGCGCGCCGAAGGCTGGGAAATCGCCGCATACTTCAAGGCGGCGCGCGAAGTGGCGGGCGATTTCTACGACGCATTCAACCTGCCCGATGGGAGGCTCGCTCTCGTCATTGCGGACGTGTGCGGCAAGGGCGTGGGCGCGGCATTATTTATGACATTGTTCCGCAGCCTGATCCGCGCCGCCGCGACCGCCGATTATTTTACGCGCGAGACCGACGCGCAGGAACCCGTCGCGGCGCGGCTGGAGCGTTCCATCTCGCTCGCCAACGATTACATCGCCAAAACCCACAATGAGGCGGGCATGTTCGCCACCGTCTTCTTCGGGATTCTCGACCCGAAAAGCGGACTGCTGACCTACGTCAACGCGGGACACGAACCGCCCGTGATCGTGAGAGCGGGTGGCGCGCAGGAGAGACTGCCACGGACAGGTCTCGCGGTTGGTCTGATGGCGGGTTTCAAGTTCGCGCAAAAAAACTACCAGCTCGAGAAAGGCGACCTGTTCTTCACCTTCACCGACGGCGCGCCCGAATGTAAAAACCCACGCGAAGAATTTTTCGAACGCGGACGTTTGCTAGCCCTGCTTGATCCCAAAACGGAATCGGTTGAGACCCTGCTCCGCGAAATCGAAACACGCTTGCGCGAACACATCGCCGATGCGGAGCAGTTCGACGATATCACGATTCTCGCGGCGAGGCGATTAATATGAAGCAGATCCCCTGCCTGAGCAAACATCCGCGTCAGTGAACAAGGAGGCGCCCGAAAAAATTCCATCCCTTTCTTTCATAATGGGTTGATCGGCGATTGCTGGTTTCCCCAACGCGCTTAATCCTGCTGCCCGCGCATTTGTCGAAATTCACGGATCAATGTGCTGTCTGCCAGGGCTTCCTCGAATTGGGCAAGCCAATCTTCGATGTAGGCATCGTCCAACGCCTCGCCCTGCTTTTGAATCACGGACTCGACGTCGGCGCGATCTTTGGTGCGCGTCGAGAGCATTTTATAGACGACCAGGTCTTCAGCCGTGCAAACGCGAATGGTTTTGCCATTGAAAAGAGTCACAGCGCGCGCCCGTTCGATGGCGGTTTCATCGAAAATCGTATCCGCCAGCAGCACGTCAATTCGGACGCCATTCGAATCGCGAAAAAACGCCAAACCGAGATGACGAAAGGAATCGTCGGGATTGCCGTCGAGAGGAGTGAAAGCCCGAAGAACGGCAAGGAGGCGGGCGCGGTCTTCGCGGTGGATCAAAACCTTCATGTCAATATCGCGGGTGAGGCGTGGTTCTCCCCATACGCCAACGGCAATCCCACCAATCGCCATGGTGGGGATACCCTCTTTTTCCAGCAGGTTCTGGAATGCGATGACGGCGTCAATCAGTTCGTTCATGGTCTCGGTGGTTATTCAGTCTGGCGAGACGCGCCTGTAATTGGATCAGCGCCTGGTTGCGTTGATTTCGATAGATTGATTCGGTTTCATGAAGCCAGGGCGCGAATTCAGCCAGCAACGCGAAAAATTGGCGCGCGCCCTCCTGCGGCGATATGGAGCGCAACAGACGTGTCTCCTCGGCGCGGATGGCATCCCAATTGGCAACGGAAAGTTTGAGCATTGAATTTGGAAATCCTTTCAGATGTTCAAGATGATTATACATCACCCGCGACGTATGCGCTGTTGCCAAACGCCCACGAAATTGACAACGCCTGTGGAAACGACGCGACAGGATGGCTGTATGAATCAAATCCAAGCCATTGAAGAAAACGCCCTGACCTACTACAAAGGCATCGCCCGTCTTTTGGATGGCGACTTCATCGAAACTGACGAGATCGCCTGGTTCACTACGGGACGGCGGAGTCTGTATCGCTTCAACGGCGTCGTCCGCACAACGACACGTCCCGAAAAATTAGGCGAACTCGCCGAACCCATCCTCGAAACGTTCCTCTCGAAACATCTTCCGTTTTTCTGGGCGGACTTTCCCGATGGCGGCACGCCTGGATTGGGCGATTACCTGAACTCAAAAAACGTTCGCTGGGAAAACTTCAAAGGAATGCCCTGCATGTCGCGCGGACTGGACGATCTGCCCGAAATATCGCTTCCAAAAGAAGTTGAGATTGCACGCGTTCAATCTGAGCAAGATCGAGCGGACTGGCTGGATGTCCTCATGGAAGGCTTCGAAGAACCCGAACCAAGCCGCCCCGATTTTCAGCAAATTCTTGCCAACTCGCTTACCGAATCCAAGCCCGTCTTCGAACACTTCCTTGCGCGCTGGCAGGGCGAGCCGTGCGCCGTCTCGACCTTGCTCCACGCGGATCACGGCGCGGGAATTTACCACGTCACGACATTGCCGCGTTATCGCGGTCACGGTCTCGGCAAAGCCCTCACCCTCGCCGCCATGCAGTACGCGCGCCAATCGGGACACAAGCAATCCGTTTTGTTCGCCACGCCATCGGGCTTTCCGATTTACAAACAACTTGGGTTTGAAACTGTCACTACTGCTGATGGTTATGTTTGGAATCCAAATGAATGATCTCCCCAACCCCGACCTGATCTACGATCTCTTCGGCGGCATCTTCAAACCGCAGTTCATCCGCATCGCCCTCCTGCTCGACGTGTTCACGCCGCTCGCGCGTCCCTCCACCGCGGAGCAAGTCGCGCAAGCCTGCCGCGCCGATTCGACGGGCATCCAAACCCTGCTCGATTATTTCGTCGCTGCGCAAATTCTCGAAAAACACGGTGACCGCTACTCCCTCACCCTCACCGCCGAGACCTTCCTCGTGCGCGGGCGCAAAGCCTACGCGGGCGACATGCTCCTCGATTACACCGATCCCAAAATGTACGACAGCATTTTGGAATCCATTTGCACAGGACAGCCGCGCTCGCTGAATGAAAACTTCGTTCAGGACGCGTGGCTCGAAAGTTACAGCCAGACGCGCATCCCCAACAGTTTGGAGATGTGGAAAGCGGCGGGAGTTCGACCCGAAGATAAAAAACCGCTTCGCCTCCTCGACCTCGCTTCGGGTTGCGCCATCAAAAGTTTTGCCCTCGCCCAAGCCTCGCCCAACCTCCGCGTCACCTGCCTCGACTCTGCTGACGTGCTGGACGTTGCCCGCGACCTCGCCGCGCGCATGGACATTACCTCCAGCGTGACCCTCCTCCCCGCCGACCTCTTCACCGCCGACCTCGGCGACTCTCTCTTTGACCTGGCGCTGGTCGGGCAAATCACGCATTACCTCACCCCCGCGCAAAACCGCGACCTCCTCCGCCGCATCCACGCCGCGCTGACCGACTCGGGAACGCTCGTCATTGACTGCCCCATGTCGAAAGAGACTCACACAGAATCCTCCGCCTTCCTCAACCTCTTCCTCTGGTCGAACGGCGGCGGGACGGCGCACTCGTTTGAATCGTATCGCGTTTGGTTGAAAGAAGTTGGCTTCCAATCCGTCACTCAACTCAGCGAACGCTGGCTGAAAGCGGAAAAGTAATGGGCTTGTATTGCTTACGCTTTTCGGCACACCAACTCCCCCTTGCCGATGGGGACAATCAGCGCGTCAACTCGTTCATCGCTCAACGCCCGTTCCAGCATTGTCTGTAACGCTTCGCGGTGATTGATGGCATTATCCGCCACGAGCAGACCGCCTTTGACCAGGCGCGGAATCACCATCTCGTATATCTCGCTGTACACTTCCTTCTCCGCGTCGAGAAAACAAAACGCGATTTCATCGAATTTTTCGATGTGCTTGCGAGCGTCGTCGGCGATGAGTTCGACTACATGATCCACGCCCGCGGAGCGAAAGGTCTCGCGGGCGAGTTCAACTTTTTCGGGCAGGACTTCGAAAGTGGTCAGGCGCCGACCCGTCGCTTGCGCGGCTAACGCCAGCCAGAGAGTCGAATAGCCCGCGCTCGTCCCCACTTCGACGATGTCGCCTGCGGGCGCGTTTGCCAACAACAGGGCAAGGAATTTCCCCGTCTCGGGCGGGATCTGGCGAAGTCTCTGCATACGCGGCGTGCCGTCGTCACGATCCTGCGCGTCGCGGGTTTCGAGATATTTCATCCGCGCGAGCATGGCGGGTGGGATGGAATGGAACATGGGGCGAATTTCTTTCGATAATCGCATAGTTGGCGTTCTCAAACGCCAACGGGATTGTAGGGGCGCGTGAGAGAACGCGCCCCTACGCAACGTCGCATGATTAATACGATTCGGATTCTATTTCATCCTCTGCGCCGCAGCAATCGCCGCCGCAGCCTTCGCTTCCACAGCCGCAGCCCGCGGATGAAGCCTGCGCTCCTTCCGCGTCGCAACAGTCATTCGATGCGTTCGCGCCGCAACAATCGCCCGACTGTCCTGCGGGCGCGCCGCAGCAATCGGATTTGACCGTGGGCAGTCCCACCGACTTCTTGATCAATTTGACGAACAGGTTTTCATTTTGCGTGGACATGATATTTCTCCTTGTCATGAATTTTGAGAGACCCTAAAGGTCTTTGGAGACCTTTAGGGTCTGCCATTGAAACGGATTTGACAATCTCCACCAGGACTTCTACTCCTTGATGGATGGTTTCAAGATGAAGCGACTCGCGCGTATCGAGCGGGGTGTGCATGACGCTTCGTGCCTGACCCGTGGGCTGCTGCCCCAACCCGAGTGTGGGGATTCCCTTCGAGATGAACGCAGACGAGTCGTCGCTGCCGCCGATCCACTTCGGTTCGATGCCGCGTTTCAACAGGATGTTCTCCGCGAGTTCCGCCAGCGGATCGCCGCGCTGACGGTGTCCCAGCCGCAGGGCGTTGAGTTTGGACTCGCTGCCAATCCCATCGAGATTGATGACGGCGGAGATCGGCATTGGCGGATGGACAATCAACTGCTTTGCGCCCCACAAGCCCGACTCTTCGCCCGTCAAAAACGCGACCAGCAAATTGAATGGGAGTTTTTCTTCGACAAGTTCGCGAGCCGCAGATAAAACAGCCGCGACTCCCGAAGCGTTGTCGAACGCGCCAGGAAAGCGGACATCGTCCGAATCGTCGCCGAGATGGTCGTAGTGGGCGGTGAGGGCGAGGGTGAAATCCGAATCGCCGCGAAGGACGCCGATTACGTTATTGCAGGGACGGGTCGCGCGTTCGAGGGGCAAATCCAATTCAACGAGCACACCGTTTTGTTGCGCGAGTTCTTCCGCGATGGATGCCCGCACACGCAAAACAGGAATCTTGCCGCTGCCTGAGTACACGGTCTTGTGAAACCAGCGCGGCTCACCGTGTTCGACCAGCAGCGCGGCGGCTCCCAATTCGATAGCGGCGTTGAGCGTTTCGGCGAGATTGAATCCCTGCGGGCGTTCGGGGATGAGGATGACCTTTCCTTTGAAGTCTTCGGGAGGGAGCAAGTCATCTTCGCGGACGACCAGCAATTGTCCTTTGACTTGTCCGCCCGCGGAGAGCGCGGTCAGTTCGGCGAAGTCGCGGCGGGGAGAAAAGGCTCGGGGTCCAACGACCAGTTTCGGCGTCGAAATGAGGCGGGCGGCGGGGACGTCCACAGGTTGAAGCGCGGAGTCGAATCCCAGCGAGTCCAATTCCGCTTTGAGATAATGTGCGGTTCGACGCGCGCCCGCCGTGCCAGAGAGTCGTCCAGCAGTTTGAGGGCTGGTGAGAAATTCCAAATCGTGAAGGATGCGGCGCATTTACAAAACTCCGAGCAGGATGTTGTAGCCATAGCCGAAGGCGGTTGCGCCGATGAGCAGCGTCGCGACGACGAGGGCGACCACGCGCCAGCGGGCGATGGTCAGCGCGCCTGCGATGGCACCGATGGATGTGCCTGCGCCCGTGACGAGGAATGCGAGCACCGCGCCCTGACTCATGCCTGCGTCCATGAGCGCGCGGGCGAGCGGCAGGGAGGCTTCGGTGTTGAAGTAAAAGGGGATGCCGAGGATTGCCGCGAGCGGCACGCCGTAGACTTGTCCTTCGCCGAAGAGCGTTGAAATCCATTGCGAAGGGATGAGGTTGTTGAGCAGGTAGCCGATGAAGGCAAAGCCGAGGAAGAACAGCGCGAGACGTTTGCCTGCGAGCCAGGTTTCATTGAGAAATTGGTTCAACGTAACGTGCGGCTTTGCTTGAATGGCGGGGGCGGTCAAGCCCGACGCGCCAGAGATGCTTTTGAAACGCGCCTGACCCGCAAGCCAGCCGCGCGACTCGAGCAGGTGCGCCGCCGCGCCGCCGACCAATCCCAACAAAATGGAGGCGAGGAAAAACGCCAGCGCGAAGTTCCAGCCGAACAAGCCCGCACTGAAAACGAGTTCCTGCGGGGAGGTGAGCGGCGAGGCGACCATGAATGCGATGATGGGCGCCCAGGGCATGTTTCCCGCCATCATGCCGAGGATGACGGCGGTCGTGCCGCACGAGCAGAGCGGCGTGCCGACCGCCGCGCCTGTGGCGATGACCACGCCCGCTTTGCGGTTGCGTTGCAGGAACGCGGCGACGCGGTCCTGGTTCACGTACAGTTTGAGCGCCGCGGCGATGACCGCGCTGGCGAGGAGGAAGATCCAGTTCACGGAGAGCGTGTGCCAGACTTGGGCGAGGGTTTTGGTGAGCAGTTCGATGAGGAGGGTCATTTTTGTTTCTGATTCCTTTTCGTTATCATCATCTGACCAGAGGCTGCGGAATGAATTCCACGTTACGCGGTTGCAATTTGGCAACAGATGGGTTTCTGGGTTTCAAGTTGTTGTGCCTTTGCCTTCTTTTCCGCTTTGCGGGCGCGTTGGGCGGTCTTTGCCAGCCGTTCTTTTTCGGCTTCCCGCAGCAAGTCTTTGTGATGTTCCAGATGAACCAGCCAATCGGTATGAGTAAACATGGTTGCGTCTCCTTTCTGTTTCACCCATGTAGACGCAATGATTTGCAAATGGACGCAAAAAACTGCGCCGATCTCGGCGCAGTTTTGGTCAGATCGTATTCGAAAATGGGTTCTGGCGAATCGAGCGTTATTGCTCTTCCGTGCCAGGTATTACTTCGTAATGAACGACCTTTTCCTCGAATTCCAGCAGATAATCCCCGTCTTCAGGGTAATAGCGGGCTTTCTCATAATCATCCCCTGCAAACTTCCTGATTGCTTCGATTGAATCCCAGAAGGTCAGGATGAGGAAGTGAGCCTGTTCGTCTTCAATCCTGCGTAGGACATGCACGCCGAGATTGCCCGCAACGGCTCGATAATCGCGCAAGCCCGTCCGATTCAAGTATTCGACATATTCATCGGCTTTTGATTTGGGGGTTATACCATGCCAGAGTCTTGCAATCATTATTATGTACTCCTTTTCTCGCGGACGAGAATGCGGGCAAGGTATTGTTTCTCGGTGATTTCGCCGCGGTAAATTTTATCCAACAGGTTTCCGCCCAAAGCCGCAAGTATGGTTTCAGGCGGCAGCGAGGGACGCGGTGAAAGCGTCTTCTCCGCGCCGAGCAACCCAGCGATCAACACTTCGGACAAGTCGAATATGATGGTTCGTATCATTTTCATCTCACTTCAGTTCACTTTTACATGCTTGAACAATTGCCCGCCGCGCCAGAGCGTGTCGTCGGCGTCGAAGGCGATGGTGTCGAAGGTGGGCATGGGATTCTCTTTCAATCCACGTCGCCCGCTTCGACGGATATGCCGCCAGGTTGGTAGACGGCGACCTGCGGCACGTAAAAGAATAACTTGTTGATGTCTTTTGCAAACCATTCCACCACCTTCTCGGCGGTCCAGCGTTCGGCGGTTTCGGCGAGCGTTGCGGGGGTGAGCGGCAGGCTGACACGCTGGTCATTCCAGACGTAGGTCAGAACTGAGTAAGCAGGGTCGAGGCGGCTAAGTGGAATCTTAATTCGCCCGGTGTCGAATAGCATCGAATCGGGCAGGAGGCGGAAATCAATCGGCGAAAGAAACACGCCCGAATTGGTGTAGGGCTTGCCGAGTATCGGTTTGGCGACGGTGTTGTACAAGTTCTCGTAAAAACCTGGCAGGTGCGCTTCGATTTGCTTCCAGCGTTCGCTGTCGGGAAAATCGGACAATGGGCGCAGTCCGTTGGCAAGAATTAACGGTAATGGATCATCCTGCTTGTTGAGGAAGGAATGATAGGCGAATTCGGTTGAACACACTTTCATGGGAAGGCTCTCCGTTGTTGTTCGATGAGCAGGAATTTACCTGGTGCAGGGAACGCCGCGCGGCTAACATTCATCATCTGAATCGCCGCAATCGTCTTGCTTCCCCGCGCATTTCTCGCAGTTGGGATGATAATCCACGACGCGACCCAATCTATCGAACTCGAAATGACAGCAATCGAGAAACGCCCCTTTGAGTTTTTCGCGCCCCCGCTGCACGCGTGACTTGGCGCCCGATACCGATATATTGAGCCTTTCCGCCAACTCGACTTGGGAGAGTCCCTGCAACTCGGTCAGTTCCAGCGCTTCGCGGTATTTGTCATCGAGACAGCCGAGCATATCCTTGACCGAAGACGCGAGTTGGGAGACCGCGTCAGGCTCATCGTCGGGGGGAGAGGCGAGCGATTCGGAGAGTTCATCCTGCGGGCGCGCGCGGCGGTAGTGGTCAATGATGGCGTTGCGCGTGATCTGGTAGATCCAACTTTCGAGGCGGTCTTTTTCGCGCAAACCGTCCATCTTGGAATGAATCTTGAGATAAACGTCCTGCAAGATGTCTTCGGCGGTATCGGGGTCGGGGACGCGCCCCGCGATGAAGCGATGCAGTTTGGAGTGGAAGTCGGTGTAGATGGTTTCGAGAGTCGCGTTCATAGGAAACTCCAGAAAAGAGGGAATAGGTGGAGCAATGCGTCGACCAGAAAGATCAAGATGAACAGGATCGAAATGCGGATATATGGGGCACGCAGTCTGTCGAGATCATGTTGAGTGATTGTCGTTTTGTTCAATATGTTCATTGATCTTCTGCGTCAGGGTCAGAGGGTCAGCATGAAGTTCCAGGCCAACGGAGATGTGCCCGCCGCGAATCGGCGCAACGTATTCAAAGAAGTTGCCATAGCGAATCAGCACAAAACGACAACCGCCACAGTCAATGTTTTCGCGCTGGATGGCCAGCGTGAGAATGGCAGGGTTGACGAGGAGTTCCTCATATTTGTCCGACTCCGACGCGCTGGTATTGGCTAGGCCGGGTCGCTCGGAGGAGGCGAGTTGCCCGTCGTGATAGATTGCGACATAGCGAATGTCTTTCGAGATGGCGAAAATGTTGTTGATGAGGGTTTGCATGTTATTTATCCATTCTACTCTTAAGCCACGAAGTTCACCGTCTTGGTTCCTGCAATCGTTTGAATAAAACGGTCACAAGCGTTGTTGCTGTCCCGAAATAGATGCACCACACCATGTTGGCGTACCTGCCGACCAGGTTCCCCACTCCTGTGCCTGTTTCGTTGACGGGCATGGGTATCGTGGGAATCACCATCGCGGGGAGGAACAAAATCGCGTGGAAAATGAACAGCCGCTTGATCCAACTCTCCAACTTTTCACCAGCGAAGACGGGCGCGGTGGCGAGGGTTGCGGCGGTCATGAAGGCGTAACCGAGCATGTCCTGCGCGAAGATTGGCGTGCCAGGGATGAAGACGAACGGCGCGACCACTTCCTCCGCGATAGGCAGGTAGTTGTTCTTGACGAAGGTCAACTGCACGTAATACGTCAGCGAACACATCACCGCGTAGATGATGGCGAACGACAGCCCGAGTTGGCTCCACACTTTATTCTCAGGCGCGGCGTAGTGGTGGATGCTTACCATCATCGTCACGAACGCCGGCGCGAGCAGGAACGACGAGCCGTAAGCGACATCGAGCGACCAGTCGAACGCCAGCGACAAGTGGAAGATGATCAACAGCAATGTGACGACAACGGACGACCAGAAGCCGAGTTGGGTTACGGAGTTGCTGTTGGGCGCGCCGTGTTCGTGATAGCCGAGCCTGTGCCCATCGGGGAGTTGGAATTGTTGATTGCGTTTGGTCATGTTTGCCTCCGTGTAGATGGACGCAGAAACGATGAAAAGGACGCAGGATTTATTCGCTTTTCTCCGCAAACGCCAGCGCGTGACCATCGGGGTCGAGACTGTACGCGACGCAGTCGCCCCAGTCGCGGTTGGCAAGCGGACTCGCCACGCGCATGAAACTCACCTCCCGCACTACCCTCCTCCCTGCCGACCTCTTCACCGCTGACCTCGGCGCCTCTCTCTTTGACCTGGCGCTGGTCGGGCAAATCACGCATTACCTCACCCCCAGCCAAAACCGCGACCTCTTCCGCCGCATCCACTCCGCGTTGATGGATGGCGGCACACTCGTCATTGACTGCCCCATGGCCAAACACACTCCTACTGAGACCTCTGCCTTCCTTACCCTCTTCCTCTGGGCAAACAGCGGCGGGACGGCGCATTCGTTTGAAACCTACAAATCCTGGCTGGAGGAAATCGGTTTTCAATCAACGATTCAATTGAGTGAGCGCTGGCTGGCGGCGAAAAAATAATAAGACACAATGGGGGCCCGAACTCTCATAGCAGCATTTGGTCTCATTCACGGTATGTGGTACGGCGGCTGGTGTTGGGGGAAAGTGACATCCCTTTTGCGAGCAGGTGCAGGGCTTGAGTGAATCGCCGTAGCACCCACAAGGGCAGGGATAAACACAATCGGACATATTTTTCGTGCTCATTCAAAGGAAAGAAGATTATTATTCACGAATTATTAGTAGATGCTAATCGTGTTTTCAAAGCCCGTCGGGACCGTATTGTATAAACAGCTTGGTTTTTACCGAGTTGTCTTTTTTAAATGCAAGGATAACATCTCGGATGTACAGATTAGCCGTCATGATCTTATGTAGGTGACTCCTTATTTTTTTACTTCACAAA
Organism: Chloroflexota bacterium; assembly: GCA_016866215.1. Classification (GTDB taxonomy): domain Bacteria; phylum Chloroflexota; class Anaerolineae; order Anaerolineales; family Villigracilaceae; genus Villigracilis. Next base: position 22,098 of record VGNE01000012.1, read on the forward strand.
TCCGGGCGGATGACCGAAGCAGCCAGCACAGGGACCAATAAGTAATAAAGAAATCTTGTAACTGGGTGGTCTCGATACCTGCAATGTACCAAACGCATTGCTGTACAAATATACGGCAAGAAGAAAACTAGTCTTACTTGGCCACCAAATCAGATGAAAATTTTTGTGCAATTTCAAATACTTCCTGCGGCTGTTCGAGCGGGACAAGATGCGTGGCGCTCTCGATCGTTTTCACACAAATGGATGGATTGAGGCGCGTGGCTTTGCGCGCTGTGCTTTCCCAGAACGTATCTGTTTCCGCGCCGCGAATGATAAGCGTGGGAATTTTCAATTTCGGTAACGCGCGCCATAGGTCCATGTCTCGCCAGATGCTGGCATAGTATACGCGCGATTCCCATTCCGGGCTGTAAATCAATTCGTAGCCGCCATTTTCCTTTGGGCGCGTTATTCCCTGGATGTAGGCGCGCAAAGCGTTGTCATCCATGTATTTGAAGGTGGGACGATCCCGGTATCTTTCAAACAAAAGTTCGAGATCGTCAAATTCACGGCGGCGATTCAACGCGGATGCAATATGCGGGTGAAGGCGATGCGCAAATTTGAATGTGAGTGCGATATTCCAGAGCGCGATGAAGGAGGGCGGAAGCAAAACAGGATCAAGAAGAATAAGGCGTTGGAATTTTTGCGGTTGGCGAAGCGCGGCTCTCAAAGCGGCGGTCCCGCCCATCGAATGGCCGAGGACAGTTGTCGGCGCGCGCGACTCGTTTTCATCCAAAAAGCGGAGCAGGTCGTCGCTAAAGGAAGTCCAATCGTGGATATCTTCATGTCGGCTGTCTTCCCACAATGGACGCTGGAGCATGGCTGTAACATGGCTGCTCCTTGCGAGCCGCGCAAGGAGCGGGCGATAACATGCGGGCGGATAGCCGTTGGCATGTAAAAATAACAGGGAGGGGCCATCGCCTCCGAAATCCAGCGATGGGATGGGTGATGTGGGCATAATGCTCCGCTTGGACTACGTTAATGTAATTTCTGTGTTGTCCAAATGTAGTATTACATTTTGCCAGAAGTTATGCTTGTAAGCAAGGGAATTCTGTCGTCGCTATTTTCCCCAACTCTAATACTGTCTTATTTTATCTGACTCGGCTTGCTTAAGCCGTCACAACTTTCGCCAACTCATCCGCAACACGAAGATACTTTTCGTGAATTTCATCCTCATGTTCGATACGGTTAAAATCCGCGATTAACTGTTGATGTTGCTCAACGGGAATTACATGATCAGCCATCGGGAAGAGTATATGATCCTCCTTCTGGATGTGCTCGCGTAACAGCGCTGCATAGTCCAGTGCATTTTGGATAACCTGGGATAGGGCTGCAGTGTCGCCCGCCTGAACTCGCTCTGCGCTTTCCCGCATGGCGCGCGTCAGACGGCGTCCTTCTTCATGTTCCCCTATTATCATGCCTACTGGACCCATATCTCGCGGCATTCCATTCACTTCCAGGGCAACAAAGAGAACCCCTTCTTCTTTCTTGTGATGACACCCATCGGCAAAGTTCTTGATGAAATCAGCCGCCTTGAAAAAGAAATCCATTGGAACAATCTGACCTGCCGAAAGTCGATTCGCGGCGGTCTCCAGCGAGGCTAACACCCTTTCTATCACGCGATGCTCTTCCATTAAGATGTCTGTGGCTTGCATGGAACTTTTTCCTTTCTGAACCGGACAAAATTAATCGGACTCTGGCTCTTCCCCGAATCGCCGATCCGCTGACTCGCTGGATCATTGAATCGCTGAATCTCCGAATCATTGACTCGTTAAACCCGGTGAGCCGATCATCCCCCCGCTGATTTTTGGATCTGCTCGACCACCATATCTCCCATTTGGGTTGTGCCGATGCCGCTGTGGGCATCTGTCGAGGGGATCCTGCCGCTGGAAAGCAAATACGCCACGCTGTCTTCGATGCGCTTTGCCGCGGCTTTTTCACCGAGGTAATCCATCATCATGCTCACCGCCATGACTGCCCCAAGCGGACAGGCGACGTTCTTCCCCGCGTATTTTGGCGCGGAGCCGTGGATCGGCTCGAACATGGATGTCTTGCCCGGGTGTAAATTACCCGACGCGGCAATGCCCATCCCGCCCTGCAGCATGGAACCGAGATCGGTGATGATGTCGCCGAACAGGTTGGTGGTCACGATCACGTCGTACCACTCCGGCTTTTTGATCATCCACATCGTGCACGCGTCCACGTAGGCGTGGTCCTGTTCGATATCCTTGTATTCCTGCCCGACTTCGGCAAAGGTGCGCGTCCAAATATCGTGCGGGCGGATGGCGTTGGCTTTATCCACCATTGTCAAACGCCCCGGTTTCTTGCGTTCCGCGGCGCGGGCGCGCGCCAGTTCGAACCCGTAACGGATGGCGCGCTCCACACCTTTGCGCGTGTAGACGCTCGTGGAGGTCGAGACTTCATCCGGTGTGCCTTTCTTCAGGATGCCGCCAATTTGCGAATATTCGCCCTCGGTGTTTTCACGCACGACATAGAAATCAATATCATCAGGACCCTTGCCTTTTAGCGGACAAAGCGCCTCAGCGTAGAGTTTGATCGGGCGCAGATTAATGTACAGGTCCAGCCCGAAGCGCAGGCCGAGAATGACCGAGCGTTCGACCAGTCCCGTTTCCACATCGGGGTGGCCGATCGCGCCGAGGAAAACCGCGTCCAGGGTGCGCCATTCGTCAATTACTTTGTCAGGCACAAGTTCCTTTGTCTTGAGATAATACGTGCCGGAATAAGGGTATTCGATGAAATTGCAGTCGAAGCCGCCGTCCTTCATTACGGTGCGCAAGGCTTTCAGACCTTCCGCCGCAACTTCAGGACCGATTCCATCCCCGCCAAGAACGCCGATGTTATATGTTTTCATTTCACGCTTCCTCCAGTTAAATTTTTATCACAACTTTTTTTAACACAAAGTACACAAAGGTCACAAAGGAAAACGCCTTGAAATTAAAGTCCTTCCCTTTCGACCTGCGCCTCGACACTTTGACACTCTGACACTACGACACTATTCAACTACTCAACCGCTCTTCCGCGTAAGCCAGCAGACCGCCCACGTCAATAATGCGCCGTAAAAAATCGGGGAAGGGCACGGCCTGGTATTGTGCGCCAGTCGTCAGGTTACGGATGACTCCCGCGGCTGGTTCCACCTCGATCTCGTCGCCTTCGCTGATTCCATCCACTGCCTGCGGACATTCCAAAATTGGTAAGCCAATGTTGATGGCATTGCGGAAGAAGATGCGCGCATAGGATTTGGCGATGACAGCCGAGACACCCGCGGCTTTGATGGTGAGAGGTGCGACCTCACGCGACGATCCACAGCCGAAATTTGAATCAGCGACAATGAGATCGCCGCGCCTCATCTTTTGGACAAAGTTCGCGTCGGCATCTTCCATGCAGTGCAGGGATAGTTCGCGCGGATCGGCGGTGTTGCAGTGGCGCGCGGGGATGATCGCGTCGGTATCCACGTTCCTGCCAAACTTCCACGCGTGACCATGAATGCGGACTCGCTCGCGAAGGTAATCCTTTTGCACGGGCCCGCCCGCGTGGCGCGGTAATATATCAAAGAACAGGACTCGATCCGGGCGGGCATAGTCGGGCAGACGTGCCTCGGCAAAGGTAAGCACATCTTGTTTGGTGAGCTTTGTTCGTTCATCAGGCACAATGCAAGCGCAGGTCAACTCGCCGAAGATTATGTCCGGCACGCCAACCACCGCCGCGTCTTTGACGCCTGGAAGCGAACGCAAAACCATTTCGATATTGCCGGGATAGATTTTGAATCCGCCGCGTATGATGACTTCATGCTTGCGCCCGACGATTCGCACAGGACCGTCCGCGTCAACGACTGCAAGGTCGCCTGTATGAAGCCAGCCTTCCTTATCCAGAACTTGCGCGGTGGCTTCGGGGTTGTCCCAGTATCCGGTCATGATGTTATATCCGCGCGCGCACAGTTCGCCTTCTTCACCATACGGCAGGGACGCGCCTTCCGCGTTGATCACTTTAAGTTCGATGTCGTCCAATGGCGTGCCGACTGTTTCCGTTGCGGTAATGGGGCCGTCTTCGAGCTGGGTCATGGTGACGGCGGGCGAGGCTTCGGTCAAGCCGTAGCCGATCAGCAATTTGAAATCCATTTCTTCGCGGGCGCGGCGCACGAGTTCGGGAGGGCAGGGCGCGCCCGCCATGATGCCCGTGCGAAGGGTTGCGCATGAAGACGCGTGGAAGTCCGCGTGATTTAATTCCAGCGCGAACATGGTCGGCACACCGGAGAGGACGGTAACGCCGGTCTCTTTGACCAGCCTCAAGGCTTCGCTGGGGCGGTAATGCGGCATGCAAACCAATTGTCCGCCCGCAACCGCGCAGGCCAGCGCGATGGCGGTAATGCCGAAGGTGTTGGAAAATGGGATCGTGCCGAGGAAAATATCCTCTGCCGTACATTCCAACCGCGACGCGATATCGGCCGCGTTATGCGTCATGCCACCGTGAGTCAGGATTGCGCCGCGCGGTTCGCCCGAACTGCCCAGCGAATGAATGATCGCCGCCGCGTCGTGCGGTTTTGCGATGACGGGTGGAAGCGGAGCAGTGTCTTTCAGCAGACTGTCCCACGAAATGACACCGTCTTTCTTCTGCGATTTCGATGCGGACATCGAGATTACAAAATTTAATTCGGGCAGGCTGGCGCGCAGGTCCAGCGCCATATCAAGATGATCCATGCCGTTGAATTGTTTCGGGTCTGAAAAGGTGATCAGCGCTTTTGGTTTTGTCTTTGTGAGGCGCGCGAGTGCGTCGGCGCGGTCGCGGCGCACGTTGACCGGCACAAGGATCAACCCCGCTTTGGCGGCGGCAAAGATCGTGATCACGTACGCGGGTGTGTTGGGTAATGTCACACCGAGACGATCTCCGGGATGTAGTCCCAACTCGCGCAGTCCAGCGGCAAGCGAGTTGGCCTTAAGTTCCACGTCTGCGTAGGACCAGCGTTCCTTATCGAGACGTAAAAAAGTCTGGTGGGGAAAGCGCATTGCCTGCACGCTCAACAATTCGCCAATGGTTGTGTTGTGAAAGGTTTCGTATGTCATGGGTCACTCTCTCTAATATGTCACTGCGAGCGCGTAGCGCGAAGCAGTCTCCTGTTGCGAGGGGGGTTGTGTCGCCACGGCGCCACGGCGACGCTTAGTCACAAAAAAACAAGAGCGCTCCTCGCAATGACCTATCCAGTTTACAAATCCGCCGGTGAAATGATTCTTCCCGCGATGGCGGATGCGGCGGCGACGTATGGATTCGCCAGGTACACTTCGCTTGCAATGTGTCCCATGCGCCCGCGGAAGTTGCGGTTGCTGGTGGAAACGCAGCGCTCGCCGGCGGCAAGCACGCCCATGTGACCGCCAAGGCAGGGTCCGCAAGTGGGAGTGCTGACGGAGCAATCGGCTTCGATGAAGATTTCGATCAAGCCTTCGCGCAGCGCGTCCAGATAGACTTTTTGCGAGCCGGGGATGATCACCGCGCGCACGCGCGGATGTATCTTGCGTCCTTTGAGAATTTCCGCCGCGGCGCGCAAATCTTCGATATTGCCGTTGGTGCACATGCCGATCACGACCTGATTGATTTCCAAATGATTTAATTCCGAAACTGGTTTAACGTTTTCCGGGATAAAGGGAACCGCAACAAAGGGTTCGAACTTGGATACGTCAATATCATAAACAGCAGAGTACTCTGCATCGGGATCGCTTCGCAAATACAAACCATCGTCCCGTCCGCGTGTGTGCAGATAGGCGCGGGTGGTTTCATCCGCCGCGAAGAGACCAGCTTTTGCGCCCGCTTCTATCGCCATGTTCGCCATCGAGAAGCGGTGACTCATACCCATGCTGTCAATCGTTTCGCCGGTAAATTCCATGGCTTGATAACGCGCGCCTTCAACTCCAATGAGCGCAATGGTGTGCAGGATCAAATCCTTCCCGCCGACCCATTTTGGCAATTTACCGTGATAGATAAACTTCACACTCTCAGGCACTTTCATCCACATCTCACCGATCGCCATCGCCACAGCCGCGTCGGTCGAGCCGATGCCTGTGCCGAACGCGCCGACGAACCCATGCGTGCAGGTATGCGAATCCGCGCCTGCGATCAGGTCACCCGGCGCGACCAATCCCTGCTCAGGCAACAGGATGTGCTGGATGCCGGCGCGTCCCACATCGTAAAAGCGGATGCCGTGTTTATCCGCGAACTCGCGGCATTGCTTGACGATCTCTGCGCTTTTGATATCTTTCGCGGGCGTGAAATGATCCATCACGAAGACGATCTTCTTCGGGTCGAAGACGCGCGCGTTCCTGATCTTCTCGAATTCTTCGATGGCAAGCACGCCCGATAGTTCGGATGCCAGCACCAGGTCCACGCGTGCGTTGATGAATTGACCGGGGAATAATTCCTTTTGGTCGCATTTGGCGGCAAGTATTTTTTCAGCGAGAGTATGTCCCATAAATGGTTTCCTTTATGCAATTTTATGTCATTGCGAGTATATCCATAGCGGGCGAAAACCGCTATTCTATGCGAAATGACACTCTGTGTCATTAGTAGGGCGGTGTCTCGATACGGACTTCGTCCTACTCGACCACCAGGCCGAAGCAATCTCCTCACGTTGGTGGGGATTGCTTCGTCGCTCCCCTTCGCTATTGCAAAGGGTCACTCCTCGCAATGACGGATGTTAAGTCATCTATCACCGCGATTCTCTCAGCAGAGACTCGTCCTTCGTTATCCCAGCCGCGTTCGAAATAATATTCATCCAACATATTCTGGAATTGTTCGCGGTCAATGTGATGACCTTTTGTCTTGCGCGCGGGCATGGGTTCGTCGAAATATCGTTTGGGCAAAGTATCGTCGGTGCGCGTCAAGCCGAAGTCCGCGTTGATCAGGCGTTCGGTATCCAATGTTCGGCGTCCGACAGCGCGTAGAGTCTCAAGTGTATATTCAAGTCCAGTTGCCGCCGCGATCAATTCGCAAAATTCTTCGTAACCCAGCAAATGTGGACTGTTGAATCCGCGCGTGATGAACCTGCACAAGCCCAGGCAATCGCCCACCGCGAAAATATCATCGCCCCACGCGATGATGAGACCTTTATCCTTGTAGCCTGTCGGGTCGGGATCGTTGGCGCGCCCGTAAATTTTTGCGCGCACATCATCGGGCAGTTTGAAAACTTCCAGCGTGGGACGGTTGCGTAAATGATCCGCGCCGCGGCTGGCAACTGCAATCCCCAATGCAAAGCCTTTGAAATATCGTACATCATGCGGATCGGACTGCGGCAAATTTTTTACGGCGATCAAATAATCGCGTGCTTCAGGGGGGAAGAAGCGCATTGCTTGCGAACTCTCAGCCAATTTGTCGCCGAAGCCGCGCCGATACGCGATGTCTTCAATCAACGCATGGGCAGTTTCGTAATCGCCCCAATGCAAAGGCGCGCCAGTCATTGAATCGTCAATCAAGCCGCGCTGATATAACTCCATTGCCCAGGCGATGATCGTTCCCGTCGAAGACGCATCCAGCCCCAAATCGTTGACCAGATTGTTTAAAGTAATCACCTGCTCGGTTGGCGCAATCCCGATGTTTGCGCCGAGCAAACCAATCGTTGAATATTCGGGTCCCTCGCCGCCGAGAATGTTGCGGTGGCGGCAATGCACAACACAGGATGTACATGCCAGCATCTTGTCCGAGAACTTTTCAATCTCCTCGGCGTTGAGCGTGTCCTCAAAATAATTATCCTGACTGTTGCGCGTGCGGATCGCGCCGAGTCGGTTGCTGACTTCCTATAATAAAGGCGTGCCCACTCTTCCAAGCACCTGCACGATCTTTGAATTCTTTAGATCATTCTGTTGTTTGACGCGCAGCGCGCGCAGTGTGTCTTTTTGCGCGACTTCAATCGTCTCGCCGCCGCGTGCAACGATGGCTTTGAGATTCTTACTCCCCATGACTGCGCCCATGCCGCCGCGTCCCGCCGCGTTTTTCTTGCCCGTCATAATTGCCGCCATGCGAACAAGATTTTCTCCCGATGGACCGATCACTGCGGATACAGTTCCCGCTCCATGCTTTGCTTTGAGTTGATCTTGCGCTTCGATGATTCTCGTCCCCCAGAGTCCATCCGCAGGCAGAATGCTGATCTTTCCATCTTCGAGTAATAAATACGATGGCTTTTCCGCGCGACCCAAAATAACGAGACGGTCAAATCCCGCTTTACGCATTGCTGCCGCGAAAAAACCGCCGCAATTTGAGTCTCCTAATATCCCGCTTTCGGGCGAGCGCGCTGAAACATTGAAGCGCGCCGCGTTGGGCGCCATGGTGCCTGTCAATAATCCTGCGCCGATGATGAGCGGATTGCGCGGATCGAATGCGTCAATATCGCGCGGGTCGCCGTGTGCGCGAAGGTAATGACGCAGGTACGCCATATTCAATCCGCGCCCGCCAAGATAGGCGCGCATCAAATTGTCAGGAATGAATGTGATTTTAATTTCACCATCAGTGAGATTGATGATTGCGATGGTTGCCTGATAAATCACATCAACCTCCCGCAATCGGCCAGACGAGATGAACGCGCGCATCTTCATTCAACAAAGAATCGCGAGACGCTTCCGCATCACCGATAAAAATGTGAGGCGGAGTCTGGTCGAACTCAATGCCGAGGCTCGGATACTGTTCCCGAAGCGCAACCAGCAAATCGTCGACGCGTGAAGCGGGGTTTATATCCATCTCAATTTCACGAAGACCAATCGCGCGCCAGAACGGTTCCGCAAGTCTGACGTAAACTTTCACATCAAACTCTTTCTCTCTTGCGCGAGAGTTCGTAATCCAATTCTTCATCGGTGACTTCCTGATTGGCTCTTATGCGGCGACTCATCACGGTGACAATTCTTCTGACGTCTTCATCCGAAAGCAGGCGATTGGAGCGTTTGGCAACTTCCAGAATTTTTGTTATATAGGTGGGATTTTCCTCGATCTTATTTTTGCGCAGGAAGAAGCGCACGTTATGTTCGCCCGATAAGGGTCCGATTTCAATTTCATGGACGCGCCCGACCATGCTGGAAGGCACGCCGCAGTACACATGTTCCGCAAGCCAGTTGTCATTCTTGCTAAGGGCTTTTGCAATTGCCGCGGCGTGAACGCCAGTGGCTGTGCGGAACGAATCCGCGCCGACAATGGGATAGTTGAAGGGAATGACCGCGCCGCATTTTTCGGAGATCACTTCGCAATATTCGGGGAGTTTGGTCAAGTCGCGGTTTGCCCAGCCAAGCAGGTTGAGGTTGACAAGTAGGAGTTCCATCGGCGTGTTGCCGCTGCGTTCGCCGATGCCCAAACCGCAGGCATGGACGCGATCCGCTCCCGCCTCGATTGCCGCGAGCGAATTGATGACGTCGAGTCCGCGGTCGCGGTGACCGTGCCAATCGATCCCGACATTTGGATCAATTTCATCCACCACCTTTCGCAGGAAAGTGATCAATGCGTGGACGCCGTGCGGCGTGATATGCCCGACTGTATCCGCCGCGCAAATGCGATGCGCGCCTGCGCGGATGGCTGTCGTGTACACCTGGCGCAGAGTCTCGGGCTGTGCGCGGATCGTATCTTCGGTGACGAACATGACCGGGAGTCCGTTCTTCACCGCGAAACTCACTGATTCCTCGGTTTGTTTCAACAGGAAGTTAATGTCCCAGCCTTCGGCATATTGACGGATCGGGCTTGTGCCGACGAAGATGGCGGCTTCGATGGGCACACCGACTTCCTGTGACACATCCACAATGGGGGCGATATCTGAAACTACAGAACGCGCCGCGCTTTGGGGTTGGATGGGCATTTTCTGGTTGACGATTTCCTTCGCCAGAACCGTGACGTGGTATTTGAATTTTTCCCCCGCGCCGCACAAGCCCAAATCTGCCGCGTCAACTCCCAGATCGTTCATCAGATAGAGCAGGTACACCTTGTCCTGAATCTCGGGCTGGATCACGGAAGGGGATTGCAGCCCGTCGCGCAGGGTCTCGTCCGTGACCATGATGCGCTGTTTTGGCTTTTCGGGCGCGTCCACCAGGTTCCAATCGTAGATCAATTCGTGTGTATCGTTAGGATTTGCAGACATGGTTTACTCCTTTGGTTACTTATGTCATCTTACACAGCAGGGGCGACTCGCCCAGCGAGAGCAAAGCGCCTTGCTAAATCTTGAAGGGTCGCCCCTACGATTGATTCAATTCATCATTTCCCTGCCAGCTTGGAAAGCCTTTAAGTTTCCTTCCAAATAGCGCGCAGGGATGCGAAGTTTCAAAGTCTTGTCCCAGGTTTCCTGTTGAATGGGCAGCAGGGTGGACAACGCGCCGAGCAGCACAACGTTTGCCATGCGCCCGTCACCGAGGTCGCGCGCGATCTTGGATGCGGGCAGAACGATCACGCGCAATCCTTTTGATTTCAAAAAGTCAATGGCTTCATGCGGATATATTTTTTCGGCGTTGGCAACCGAGCCTGGGATCAACTCATAATCGTTGACCAATATCGTCCCCTCTTTGGCGTTCACATAATGTGCGAAGCGCAACGCTTCCAGTTTTTCCAATCCGATCACGGCAAGCGCTTCACCGGGTGTGACAATGGGCGAATGTACTTTCGCAACGCGGCCGAAGCGTACGTGTGTCTCCACGCTTCCGCCGCGCTGCGAAACGCCATGCACTTCGGTTTGTTTGACGTCGAACCCCGCGCTGACCGCGGCAAGCGAAGTCAACTCGGCGATCAATAACGATCCCTGTCCGCCGACCCCCGCGAACATCAAACTAATCGTGTTGCTCATACCATCACCTCCGCAAGTTTGATCGCGTCCGTTGGGCAGACTTGCGCGCAGACGGTGCAGGATGTACATTCATTTGCGGCGATGACGGGGAAATTTTGTCCCGTGCGCGTGATGGCGGGACACCAAACTTTGAAGCATGCGTCGCATTGCGTACACAGTTCTTCTTCCACTACAAAGGGGATGACGTTCCGCCTCTTCATCTCTGGAAGTTGCTGGCACGCTCCCCGGGCAATTACTACCGACGGTCCCTGGTATGCGATGGCGCGTCGAAGTGTGTTGACGATTCCCTTGCGCTGCCAGGTATCCACCACTTCGACGGAACCCACACCTGTTGCGCGGCAAAAAGCCTCAAGGTCCAGTTTGGGCGCGTCCTCTCCCATAACATTCTTTCCTGAGGCGGGATTTTGCTGGCTTCCCGTCATGCCTGTGGCGGAGTTATCCAAAATCACAAGCGTGAGATGGCTCTTGTTGTAGACCGCGTCAATGAGCGGCGGAATGCCTGCGTGAATGAAGGTCGAATCGCCGATAACCGCGACGGTATCTTCGTGTCCGGCTTGTTCCAATCCAACCGCCACACCGATGCTCGCGCCCATGCAAAATGTAGTGTGTTCTGCTTCATAGGGAGGCAGAGCGCCCAGGGTGTAGCAACCAATGTCGCCCGATACAGTAACCTTCAACTGGCGCAAAGCCGCGAAGACCGTGCGATGTCCGCAGCCGACGCACATCATCGGCGGACGCGGGATCAGGTTAACGCCTTCTGTATATGGCTTGGGTGGGTTGCCAAGCGCGAGTGCTTGCTGCAAACGTCCCGGCGAGTATTCGCCGATCACGCCAAAGATTTCCTTGCCTTTGAGGTTTGTGATTCCCAAATTGCGCATGTATTCTTCGATGAACGGCTCGCCCTCTTCGATGACATACACGGTCTCATATTGGGAGCAAAACTCACGCAGCAAGTTTACGGGCAGGGGAAAGGTCATTCCCAATCGCAAGACTCCCGCTTCGGGCATGACTTCCTTAACATATTGATACGCGATTCCTGAAGTCACCACGCCGATTGATTTATTATCATTGTGTTCGATGCGATTGAATGAACATGTTTCGGCGTATTCCGTGAGCGCATTCAGCGTTTTCTCAACTTCGGGTCGGCGCGCCAGGCGATAGATTGGGACAGAGAAGCGTTTCGCGTCGCGCACGAATTCCTTCTGTTCAACTTCCTTGCGTTCGCCGACTTCGACCAATCCTTTATGATGCGCGAGGCGCGTGGTGGTGCGTAACATAACGGGCGATTTGAATTGTTCGGATAATTCCAAGCCTGCGATGATGAAGTCGTGACATTCCTGCGCGTCGCTCGGCTCCAACACAGGGACTTTTGCTACGCGCGCAAGATAACGATTATCCTGTTCGTTTTGCGAGGAGTGCATGCCAGGGTCGTCGGCAGAGATAACCACGAAGCCGCCGTTCGTGCCTGAATACGGAAAGACCATGAACGCGTCTGCGGCGACATTCAAGCCGACGTGTTTCATCGTGACCAGAACACGTAAGCCTCCAATCGCCGCGCCCATACCCTCCTCAAACGCAACCTTTTCATTCGCGGACCAGCGTGGATTGGTTTCGGGGAAGCGCGTTGCGAGAGTCTCGATGATCTCGGTACTTGGCGTGCCGGGATACCCGGAGACAAATTTCACTCCGGCTTCCCACGCTCCGCGGGCGATGGCTTCATTGCCTAACAAAAATTCACGCATGACACCTCCGTGTTCATGTCATTGCGAGGGCGCTGGTCGAGTGGCGTTCGTTGCGTATCGAGACCATTGCCCGAAGCAATCTCCTCGCATAACGGGGGATTGCTTCGTCGGGTCTCGATACGAGCGGGAAGAACACTCGCTCTACTCGACCCTCCTCGCAATGACGGTACATTTTTACAATTTTAAAATTCTTGCCGCATTATCATAAAGAATGGCTTCCTTCGCAGCTTCCGAAATTGGCAAAGCCCTGATTGCATTCGGGTTGCGTTGCAGATCGGGGTTGCCGGGCCAGTCGGAACCATAAATGACCTTATCTGCTAGTTCCTCGAGCCGTGGAAAATATTCCAATAAATTTTTCGCGGGCAAACCGGAGACTTCCATGTAAACGTTTGCGTGCCGCCGCGCCATCCAAAAGGCCTGCTGATACCAGAACGGTCGTCCCGAGTGCGCCATTAAAATATTCAATTCGGGAAAATCTATCGCTACATCGTCCAACAGTAATGGATCGCCATACTTGATGCGCGCGCCTCTGAAGACCGATGAACCTGTGTGCACCATCATGGGCAATCCAAGTTCCTGCGCCTTCGCGTAAAGCGGATACATGCGCGGGTCGTTGGCGTAATGATGCTGGTAGGTCGGATATACTTTGATGCCTCGGAAATCGTAAGTCTTCACTAACCTTTCGAGTTCGGCGGCAAGATCATTGACAATGAATGGATTGATGCTGGCGAAAGGCAGCACGCGTCCACGCGGACCTGAAGCTGGGTCGGCGATCCTGTTGGTTTCCGCGCAAAACTTGCCGACGTATTCGTTGTCCGCGACGCCCGTTGTGATCGGCGATACTTCCGCAAGCCCAACCGCCCAGTCAATATCGTTCGCCTGTAAATATTGACGAATGCCTTGAGGGGTGAGTATTTGTTCGACAAATTCATCCAGGTCTCCTGAAAAGTTGGAACGCATCCAATCCATTACCCAGGGATGTTCGTGTTCCGGACGGCTGAGATGAATGTGAAAGTCTATGATCATTGTTGCTCTCGGAGCAGACTTCGGAAGTCTTTTTGGGGGTCTTCATAATCGGAGTTCTATGCGGGAGACTTCCGAAGTCTTATTAATGTTTACGGCACAATCACCGAGCGGATGCCTTCGCCGCTTCGCAGCGTATCGAACGCGGCGTTGATATCGTTCAACGGGAATTGCGCTGTGACAAGTTCCTTCACCTTGATCTTGCCCTGCCGCGCCAATTCCAGTACGCGTGGATAATCCACCGCGCGGCAGCCGAGCGAACCGAGGATTTCCATTTCGCGGTACATGACGCGCCCCGTATCGAGTGTCATCGGTTTATCGGTATAGCCGACCACCACGAAGCGTCCGCCTGTGCGAATGCAGGAAAAGGTTTGAGCCTGGGTTGCGGGGTTGCCGATGGCTTCAAAGCCGATGTCTGCCCCGCCGCCCGTCAGTTTGCGGACTTCTTTATCCACACGCTCGACGTTCTTTGCATTGATCGTGGCTTGCGCGCCGAGTTTCTTCGCCCATTCCAATTTGGCATCCACCACATCCACAGCGATGACTCTCGCCCCAATCGCCGCCGCGACCTGCACCAGATTCAATCCAATGCCTCCGCATCCGAAGACAATGACCGAATCGCCCGGTTTCACCTGTCCGCGATTGACAACCGCGTGATAAGGCGTGGTGACCGCGTCCGCGATGATGGAACTTTCGATCAATGGAAGTTCATCGGGCAATGCGATGATATCTTTGGCAGGCGCGAGCATATACTCCGCGTAACCGCCGTCCACGTTGTTGCCGAACATGACCATCTTCTCGCAGATGTTTTCACGTCCCGTGCGGCACATGGAACATTGTCCACATCCATAGACGGCAGGCAATAACACACGGTCGCCTTCATTCCATTGCGAGACTCCCGCACCCAATCCTGCAACCGTGCCAGAGACTTCATGTCCCAGCACGAGAGGCGGCTTCTTGAACGTCGGCACGCCATGGTCAATGTAGTGCAGGTCGGTGTGACAGACTCCACAGCCCGCCACTTTAACCAGAACTTCTCCCACGCCTGGCTTTGGCGTCGGGATTTCTTCCACAGCCAACGGTCGGTTGGCGGCATGAAAAACAGCAGCCTTCATTGTTGTTTATCCTCCAACGCCTGACGTAAATGATCGGGGACGCGCATTTTTTGAAATGTCTTGCGATCGGCCATTACGATTGTGATTTCGCCATTTGCCGTCAGGCAATTAGTTGTTTCGTTGAAAATCTGAAAATCAAAACGCGCGCTGGAATTACCGATTTTTCCCACGCGGCAGTGAATACGCAGCGAATCTTCAAAATGCGAGGGCGCAATGTAGGACGCGTGCGAGTCCACATAGAGCATATCCAAATTCTCAGCGAGCATTTGCTGGTAACTAAAACCAATAGCGCGCAGGTACTCGGTCACGGCGACATCAAAGTAATTGAGATACTGCGCGAAGTTCACGTGTCCCTGCGCATCGGTCTCATTGAAGCGCACCCTGATGGATGTGGAAAATGGATAAAGGTCAGTCATTGGCTTATGCTTTTTTTGTACACGGATTTCGCGGAACTACACGGATTTTTTCTTTATAAAAAAATTCCGTACTTTTCCGTGCAAACAGTGTAATCCGTGCACGAAAGTTCTTCATCCTGTACGGACTTCCAGCACGATTGCCGCGGCAGTATCGCCCGCCGCGCAGCCCGTGAATAATCCATAGCCGCCGCCGAGAATTACCAATTCCTCGATCAACTCAATGATGAGTCTCATGCCGGTCGGTCCCTGCGGATGCCCCCAGATGAGCGACGAGCCGTAGTTGTTCATCTTATCCAATGCAATGTCCAACTCGCGGCTGAGGAAAATATCGTTCACGGCAAAGGGATTATGCGTCTTGATGGCTTTGATGTCTTTCAAGTCCACACCTGCCTGTCCCAATGCGCCGCGCACAGCGGGGATATTTGCCTTGGGCATGAAGCCTTTTGCGGCGCGTCCTTCATTAAAAGACAACAGTTGAATTTCGATTTTCGAATCGCGGCTGAGTTCACGCGCCTTTTCGCGTGTGGTGACAACCATGCCTGCGTTTCCATCCGCTGGGAAAGTCTGTCCGCCGAAGGTGACCGTTCCATCGGGCATGACGGGCTTGAGTTTTCCCAATCCTTCCGCAGTGGATGGGAAAATGCCTTCATCGTCTGCAACTGTCGCGATGACTTTTTTTCCAGATGGATTAACTTCCACGGGTGTCATATAGCATTTGTGGAAAGCCGCGTCGTTTTCGA
The DNA here is from genome assembly GCA_016866215.1 of Chloroflexota bacterium. Lineage (GTDB taxonomy): Bacteria > Chloroflexota > Anaerolineae > Anaerolineales > Villigracilaceae > Villigracilis. The sequence continues at coordinate 37,977 of VGNE01000012.1, forward strand.
GCGCCTTTTGATATTGAGCGTAACGCATGAGTACGACTTCATGCTGTTCGGCAGTCGCGATGACCGCTTCCTTTGCGACATTCTCGGCTGTCTGCAACATGCTGTTGCCTGCGAACGGATCGCGATTGAAGTTGTCCCACACCCAATCCTCCGCGTCGCCGCGCCCGCCGGGGTTGAGCGGATTCGGGTAAAGCAGGTGAGGTCCATTTGATGTGCGATCCGCGGTAATGCACAGGATCGAGTCGCTGCTGTCCGTTTCCACTGCTTGCGCCGCGCTGCCGATCACCCGCGCAGAGGTCGCACAAGCCTGCGAAAAAACGGGACCCGTGACTCCCTCCGCGCCGATCAATCCCGCGAACCACGGCGCGCCGTAAAACGATTGCGTTGCGGGGATGGTCATGCCGAGATAGACGTTGCTGAATGTCTTGGGCGAGATGTTCCGCGCTTCCAATGCTTTGCGCGTCACATCCGCTGCGAATTTCAGCGCGTGCAAATTTGCAAAACTTCCCTGCCAGCGCGCGAAGGGCGAGCACCAATATCCACCGTAGGGGATGAATGATTTTTGGTATGCCATGTTACGCTCCCACGGTTTGTCCGCCGTCCACGAAGATGACCTGCCCCGTGATAAACGAAGCCTGGTCGCTGGCAAGGAAGGCATGAACCGCCGCGATCTCGGAAGGTTCAGCCATGCGTTTCAGCGGAATTTTCTCGAGCAAGCCCGCCATGATGTTTTCAGGGATCGCCGCCGTCATGCGCGTCTTCGTGCCGCCGGGCGCGATGCAGTTGACCGCGATGTTGAAGCGCGCCCATTCAAGTGCGAGCGTTTGTGTCAAGCCGATCACACCCGCTTTCGACGCGGCGTAATTCGCCTGTCCGATATGTCCTATTGCCGCAACCGAGGCGGTGTTGACGATGCGCCCGTATTTTTGTTTGATCATTTCGACGGAGGCAATCTGCGAACACAGCCACGTGCCTTTCAGGTTGACGTTTATCACCACGTCCCACTGCTCATCGGACATGAATTTGACTTCGCCGTCCTTGATGCGCGTGGTCAGCGCGTCGCGGGTGATGCCTGCGTTGTTGATGAGAATATCGAGACGACCATATTCTTTGACGACAGAATCCACGACGCGCTGGACATCTTCGCGTTTGGTGACATTGGCAGTCACGGTCAATATCTGACCCTTCGACTCGCTCAGGGCGGCGCCTCCAGCCTGCTCTGCCTCTTTGCGCGTTTCCTCCAACCCAGCCTCATCCAGATCAACTGTCGCGACCTTCGCGCCTTCTTCTAGAAAGCGCAGCACCGTCGCGCGTCCGATTCCATTTCCTCCGCCCGTGATCAATGCGACTTTATCTTTGAGTAACATACTGCCCTCCAGTTATTTTTATGTCATTGCGAGGAGTGGCGCCGAGGCGCCACGACGAAGCAATCTCACGTAATTATCAAGCAGGGAGGGATTGCTTCGCTCCGCTCGCAATGACGGATTGTTTACGACTTTGTTTTCATCAGGAGAGTCCACTCTCCTTCAACAACAACCTCATCTCGCTGGTTGCGAATGCGCACGGCAAACTTGACCACGCCTCGATCTGGTTTTGACGTGGGTTTCTTCTCCGTCACTTCCATCTCAAGGTGGATCGTGTCGCCGAATTTCACCGCGCCTTTATAGCGCGTGACCTGCTCCATCAGTGCAATGGTTGTGCCTTCGAAGATGCCCATCCAATTTGCCATGCCAGTTGCCATGGCAAGGATCAATACGCCGTGCGCGATGCGCTCGCCAATGGGAGTTGACTTTCCAAATTCCGCATCGGTGTGCAGGGGATTGAAATCGCCGGAGAGACCTGCAAAGTTCACCACATCCGCTTCGGTGACGGTGCGCGCCTGCGAAGGGAACACCGCTCCCATTTCAAATTCGTCATAAGTAAGTCCGCGTGATGCCATAACTTTTCTTTTCTCCTTGATCCAACTACTCAACTATCTATGTTTCCAAACTGCAGCTCGTTTTTCCATGAATGCCGCGAGACCTTCGTGCGCGTCTTCGGTCTTCATCAATTCATCCAAATAGAGTCTTTCCAACTCGGATGCTGACGCGTCCCAAGCGCCGAAGCCCGATTGCAAAGCGCGCTTGGTCATGGTGAGCGCAACGCGGCTGAGATTTGACAGCTGCGTGACCTTCTCTTGAACCCATTGCTCCAACTCATCAGCGGGAACGACGGCATTGACCAAGCCGATCTTCAACGCTTCATCAGATGTAAGCGTGCGACCCGTAAGCAGCATATCTGCGGCAGCGCGATAACCGACCATGAGCGGCAGTCTCATCGCGGCGATGGGAGCAAACGCGGCAAGGTGAATCTCCGGCTGCCCGATCTTTGCTTTATCAGTCATCACCGCGAGGTCGCAGCATAGAACCAACTCGCACCCGCCGCCTAATGCGTGACCGTGCACAACAGCCAGCGTAGGGCAGGGGAAATTCGCCAGCGCGCGGCAGGCGCGATCAAAGAGCGGAATCATCTCGCCGACTTTATCGGGCGTGTGATCGGCAACGTTCACACCAGCCGAGAACATTTTCCCTTCGGCGCGCAGGATGAGGACGCGCAGGTTTTCGTCGCGGGATAACTCCGTTAGCGCGGACTCGAGTCCACTCAAGGCGGCAATATCAAGCACGTTTAGCGGAGCCCGCCTCAATGTCAGGGTGGATGCGCCGTTCTTCGTCTCGACGGTGATGAATGAGTCGGTCATTTGAGTTCCGCGCCACATGCGCCGCAGTGAGTAAATTCTTCGGGCAGGGCTTTTGCGCCGCAAGCGAAGCAAGTCTTTTCGTACGCGCCCCAGATGAACTCGCTGCTCTTGCCTTGCGCGGCGCGTTCGCGCAACATGCGATAGCGCGCGGGGCGTTTTTCGACGAAGGCGGTCATGCCTTCGAGCGGCTCCCATGAAGTGTAGTGAATGGACAGCCAATCGCGCGCAGCGCCAATGGTTTGATGCCAGCCGAGATTTTTCCAGAAGTTGACTTGTTCTTTTGTGAAGCGCGTGCATTCGGCAAATTTATCCACCAGTTCCTGCGCGAGGACGTCCACCATTTCATCGAGTTTGGAAAGATCAATGCTGTAACCGTCCGCGCCTTTTTGCGCTTTGGAAATTTGTTCTGGCGTGGCATGACTAATGAACTCGCCATCCTTTTTTACCGACGGTGCGACTTCGTTAACGAGTCCCCATTCCAATGCCTGATACGCGGGGATGCGGCGATTCGTCATTAACATGTAGCGGGCGCGGCGATCCCCAACCGTGATCGGCAGCCATTGAGTCGCCCCGCCCGCCGCGACGCTTCCGACGCCTGTGCCGACCTGTCCCACCCAGGCATGTTCCGCGATGACAGCGAGATCACATGCCAGGTTTGATTCGTTCCCGCCGCCGACAGCCATCCCATTCAAGCGCGCAATGACAGGCTTGCCCGTGTTGACGATGCTTTCGATATACGCGCCGAACAAGCGCATATATTTCCAGTAGTCGTGCGGCGAGCGCGTGTAGCGTTCCTGATATTCCTTGACATCCCCACCCGTGCAAAAGGCTTTGTCGCCTGCGCCCGTGTAGACGATGACAGCTACTTCATCGTCGAACGCGGCTTGACGGAAAGCCTGCGCCAGTTCCTCCAGCGCGTTGGTGCTGTAGGAGTTGTACACCTGCGGGCGATTGATGGTGATGCGCGCCACCCAATTCGCCTTTTCGAAGATGATTTCTTTGAAGTCGGTTTTTTGTTGTTTCAATACATCCATTTGTTATTCTCCTTTTCATGTCATTGCGAGACGGTGTTCTTCCGTCGAAGCAATCCCATAGCCACAGGAAACTGGTTCCCTTCGACACGCCCTATCGGGCAGTCAGGGCAGGCGCTTGGTCTCGGTACGTTCTTCGCTCCGCTCAGAACTACTCGACCAGCGCTCGCAGTGACATCAGTTTCTATCTTCGCCAACCACTTCATCCACGAATTGATTGGCGGGTTTTTCCAGGATTTGATGATAGTCATCGAACAGTTGCCGCGACTTGAATCCAATCCAATCGGGCGGGAGCAGGGCGGCGGGCAGGTTGGGATCAATGCGTGGAAAATTCTGGAAGTGATGGATCAACCAGAAACGGCGGACGAAACAATCGTCCAACGACAGCGCGTGTTTCCCGTTGCTTTTACATTCAAGATATTCCTTTTCAAATTTGGCGAGAAATTTTTTATATTGGGTCGTCAGGTTGGGCAGGTCCCAGCAGCGTTGAACGAGTTCCTGGTCTTCCGAAGGACCTGCGTGAATCCCTGAAAATATTTCGAAGTGATCCTGAATGCCGAGTTCATTGCCCAGCGCGGTGATTTCCGTCTTGCGGTTGTGAGGGGAGACCCATGTATTCGGCGCGAGTTGGCCAAACCCAAGCCAGGGCAGGCGCGCGCGGAAGGCGTGACGCAGGCTTCTTTTTTTCTCTGGTAATGAGAAGACAACAATGTGCCACATCCCATCCCATTCTTTGAGCGGCGGCTCGAAGATGCGTTTTTCCCCTTGAATGAGCAATGACCAACCGCGCGGAGTAAGCGAATACTGACTGCGGCGCCCCTCTTTGCGTGTTGCCAGCCAGCCCTTGCGCGACATGCGCGAGAGCGTGATCCGCGCGGCATGCTCGCCGACATCCAAATGACTCAGCATGGAGAGCAGGCTGCTCGTCCAAATGGAGCCGCCGCGCGCGAGGATGAATTCACCGAACAAGGTGAAGATCAAAAACTGCGTGCGGACGGATGGTTTTTCTGTAGTTGCCATTATGTTATTTCCACTGCATCTTCTTTATTCAATTTTTCCATGCGCCGGAATCCTAGGATTGCCGCGCCCAGCGCGGTGACGAATTGAACCATATCGCCTTCCGCCACATTGACCTCGGTCTTGAGTTGCTCGCGCACCACGCGTCCCATCGATTCATAGCGCAGGATTCCGCCGATCAATGTGAACTCTGGAGTCAAGCCAACGCGTTTGATCAATTGCGTGGAGCGGGCAACGAGTGAAGTGATGGCTCCAAACATAATGTCAGAAGGAGATGATCCCTGCGATAGGTGGTTAATCACTTCTGATTCCGCGAACACTGCGCAAACGCCGGAGATTGGCACGGCTTGTTTGGACACAGCCGCCAGTGTTCCGATCTCTTCGGTTTTGTAGCCCATGTAACGCGCGGTCTTTTCGAGGAACGCGCCTGTGCCTGCGGCGCATTTATCGTTCAAACGAAATGACTTGACTTTTCCGCCCTCGACAAGTTGGATGGCCTTCATCGTCTGCCCGCCGACATCCAAAATGGTGCGGGTGTTTGGATAGAGGAAGGTCGCACCACGTGCGCTGGCGTTGATGTCTGTCACATTGACATCGCGGAACGTGACCAGATGCCGCCCAAAACCGGTGGTCACCAAATAGGAACAGTCAACCTCATGAAGTCCCGCGAGATCGAGGGCGTTGTGAAACGCCTTGCGCGCGGCTTCTTCGAGCCGAAATCCCGTGCTGAGCATGGAGCGGCTGATAATCTCTTTTCCATCGCGCAGGATAACGGCTTTTGTGTAAGTGGAACCAACGTCAATACCTGTAACGTAAGTCATGCGGTCTCCTTTACGCTGGAGGGGGCACGGCTGGCGACAATGTGATCGAGCGCAAATAATGCGGCTCCGAGCGCGCCGATGTAATGCGAGTCAGCGCTGATATTTAATTTGAAACCAATCGCCTGTTCGAGCGCCTTGATCACCCCTGGGTTTTTGGTGACGCCGCCTGTGAAAGTTAGTTCTTCTTCGATCCCAACGCGGCGAAGCAAACCGACGGAGCGCGATGCGATGGACAGATGCACGCCCCAGAGAATATCTTCGATCTTTTTGCCTTTACCCAGCCACGATAATACTTCGGACTCGGCGAAGACCGTGCATGTGGTGCTGATCTTGACCGGTCTTTCCGACTGCATGGCGACGTTGCCCAATTCGCCGAGCGGAATATCCAGCGCGGCTGCGGCGGCTCCGAGGAAGCGACCCGTCCCTGCCGCGCATTTATCGTTCATACAGAAATCCAGCACGTCGCCATTTGAACCAACGCGAATTGCTTTGGTATCCTGTCCGCCCATATCCAGCACAGTTTTTGTGTTGGGAAACATGTGCGAGGCGCCGCGCGCGTGACAGGAAATTTCAGTCACCTGTGTATTTCCAAACGTGACGCGATACCTGCCATAGCCTGTGCCGATCACGTATTCGACTTCCTCTTCCTGAATGTTGCTGTTCTTGAGCGCTTCGTTGTATGCGTTCTCAGCCGCGACGACAACATTCGCACCCGTATCGGTCAGGGAACGCCCAACGATTTCACTGGCTTCGTTGATGATGATCGCTTTTGTTTGTGTCGAGCCGACATCTACACCTGCGGCGTATGCCATGAAAACCTCCAGTTGTCAGATGTCATTGCGACCTTCGGGAAGCAATCTCGTCGCAATGGGAGATTGCTTCGCCCCTATCGGGGCTCGCAATGACATGATCTGTTTATGCGTTCTGTGCCGTTAATCGGCGTGATGCAAGTCCTTCAAAGAAGGCATCCGCGCGATTTTTTATCTGCGCTTCAGAGACAACGCGCTTGTCCATCATGTCTGATTCGATGAAGAGACTCGGCGTGTCCGTTGCAGCCATCATTGCTCGGCGTCCATCTGCCAGGCCTGTCGAGACCGTGCGGCAGGATTTGATCGGGTGATAAATGACGCCGTCCAGTTCATAGTCCTTGACCATCTTGATCAAGACGCGATCCTGATGGAACATGTTATCCATCGCTTCGCGGACGCTGATCAAAGTGCCTTCCGCCAAACTTTCAATGGGACGATTGACATCGTACTCAAATCCCATATTGGCTCCGCCCGAAGCGAAATGCAAATATGTGGAATGAACAAACGCGCCGCCCCATTCTGCGAACATCTCATTGAAGCGGCGGAAGATCGGATAGCACGGCACGCCGACGAATGCCAGCCGGTATTTTTCATCGGTCTGCGTGCCGATTCCGCGCGCGGCTTTGTATTCCATTTCTTCCACGAGATTCTTGAAAAATTGACTGCCTTCTTTTGTGCCGCGGAAATTATTCGAGACCCCCAGATACACCGTGCCGTCGGTCAACGCATTGAACAGCGATGGTTTACTCTTGTTGAGTTCAAGCACGCGCTTCCAACCGCTGTTCATATCATTGGCGTAAGCCATCGTTTCACGCAGGCGGTCAATGTCAAACTTCTTTCCCGATACTTTTTCGCACAGCGTAATCAGTTCTCTGATCTGCGCTTCGACGTATTTGCAATCACGCGCGAAATCCGAACTGCCTAATTGAAATTGTCCGCCCGCCTGACGCGTGGCTGGCACATCTAATACAAAGACAGGCACACCGTACATGCGTTCCCAAATCTCCGCCCATTTGACATAGGTGTTGCAGGCATTGGTTAACACGGTCAGCGCGGGTTTGGGAATATTCCCCATCGGATGTTTTCTTTCGCGCAGGTGAACGCCGATGTCCGCTTTGACATATCCGCAAATATCGGGCGAGTAGCCGTAATCTTCTGCGACGGTCAGGTATTCATCCGCAACACGGCGAACTGCAGTTTGCAGGGAAGTGATCTCAGGCAGGACGAGCGGAAAATCGAAGACCTTCAATATCTCCGCCATGCTTCCCATCACGAAGACATACGCCGCGCCCTGGTTGTTCTTTGCCGCTTCGCCCAATTCTGCAAACCAATCGCGGAACAGGTTCGCCCCTTCCACGTTGCCGCGCCCAACGATGTCAACTTTTTTATCTTCTGTCATTATGTCACCTTTATTAAATGTCATTGCGATGGTGGTCGAGTAGAGCGAGTGATCGTCTCGCTCGTATCGAGACCCGACGAAGTGACATCATCCGAATAATATATTTTCCGTGAATGTCTCCAGTTGGATCTCCATGTGATCGAAACTGGTCATGCTCTCTTCGAACTCGCTGACGAAGTAGGGAATCCCTTTTTCATCCAACGCCTTTGTGTATGCCACCTGCTCTTCTAACCCTGGTTCGCACATCTTCGCGGCGGTGATGATCGCCGCCTCTGCGCCCGAGTCCGCGATGCGCTGCAAAAGCATTTTCTCTTTTGGTTTGCGCGAGTCATGTTGCACGGGGCTGTAACTTGATTTCTCCAAATACGCTTCCGCGAGATTGAATAACGGATCGCCTTCAAGCGAGACATCTTCAAGAATCCAGCGCAAGCCGATTAACAAATCATCATCCACAACATAACAAGATTGCGAGATCGTGCGAATTAAATCCAGCGGAGGCTGCTCACAGAAGCCACCCTCGAAGACCACCTTGATTTTGTCATGACGTTTGACTGAGCGCGTCTCGATCAGCGGCATGACAGCCTTGAGCATTTCGTTATGTTCCTCGCGCGTGATCAATCCCCCGACGTTCATAAGCAAATATGTTTCATATGCCGAGATCAACCAGGGTTGTTTGCGCTTGAATTCGTATAACTGGCGCAGCAGGCTTCTATTTTCATTAAAGACAGACAGGGAATTTTTCAGCGCCTCTTCCGTAATCTTTCTCCCCGTGATCGCTTCGATATCCGCTTGCACGCGCGCGTATTCATCGCGCAGGTATGTCGCAGATGCGGCGGAGTTCGCGTTTTGAGGCAGGTACAGGATCTGGCATGGATAATCGAAATTGCGTCCCCACACCGCCCCAAGATTACGCGCCGCGTCGCAGATGGGGTGGGTGACGAACAGATCCAATTCGACCTGCTTGCTCAACACAAGTTCGAGCGAGGTCTTGATGATCGAACATAGATAGGAGCCGAAATGGGAATCCGAGTGCATACACTCGACAGGCGCGCCGCGCATTTTTAGCGGCAGCATCCCCGCCGCGTGAGCGATTTCTTCTGGAAAGTAAACCTGAAAATGACCGAGAACTTTTCCCCCCGCTTCGCGCCAACGCTTCACTGTTGGAAATTCGGCGTCCTCTACCAATTCCCGACATTCCGCGATGATCCCATCCAATGATTGACCCTGCCACTTATCGAATAATCGTAAAACCATGCAGAACCTCCAACCATGAGGAAATTCATTGCCTGGAAAACATATCTCGCTATTGCGTCATAACGTCACAGAAGTGAGATATGTTTAGTATAAGGCGTTTTTGGGATTTGTCAACTTAAAATTTCCCCGATCAGGTTTTACAACTGCCCCTTCTCAGGAACAGCCATGTTGGGGTAAGTTGGAAGCCAAACTTGGCGGCTTTTTTCTGCAAGTATTTCACCTGTTGCTCGTGATAACGATATTCATACCCATGTACACTAAACGGCTCTTATTCCACCTGGCACTTTAGCATTCGATACACCACCCGCGCGATCAGGCGCTCTGGGGAGCGGTGGTCTCGAGTTCCATAGCGGGAACTTTCTTTTTCTATAACCGCCGAAACATGAGCCAACAGCCTCATGTCTAGCCAAACCGCAGACCCCACAGATAGTCTTTTGCGCTAGTTATGCGCCCGCAGGTTAACAATTGAAGGTGAACAAACACACATGAGGTCGGGAGTTCGAACCCCTCCGCGCCCGCAAAAAAACTGCTGAAAAGCGGTTTTTTTATTCATATACAAACTCATATCCTGGAAATAAGTTAATCAGATAGTCTCATAATTTCATAAGAATTCAGTTTCCTGATCGATTCTCTTTTATAATCAATCGTCATGACAACATTTCATCCTTCCGCGCAAAGAAGCAGTCGCACCAACGAAGCCTGGCTGGCAGACCTGCGAGACTCAGGTGACACACATGCAGAAGCATTAAATGACCTGCACGAGATTATCCAAAAGGGTTTACCCTACGCGCTTTCGCGCTGGCTCTCCTCAGATAACCCGCTCTTCCAGCCCCTGGTGGAAGAAGTGACACAGGAAACCCTTCTGCGTGTGCTCGACCAACTGGATACATTTGAAGGCCGCAGTCTCTTCACCACCTGGGTACATAAGATCGCCATTCGGATCGCATTGACAGAACTGCGCCGAAAAAGATGGCGGGATGCATCGCTGGACGAACTGACGGAAAATGAAGACGCTCCGCCTCCCCGCGGCCTGCTTGCTGACCCACAAGCCTCCCCCGAAACCTCAGCGGAACGCGCCGACATGCTCGTACGCGTCCGCCGCATTCTTGAGGAGGAACTCACCCCAAAACAACGCGAAGCCCTCGTCCTGCTCAGCTTGCAGGATATCCCCATCGAAGAAGCGGCCAAACGCATGAAGACCAATCGCAACGCGCTTTATAAACTCCTGCACGATGCCCGTCTGCGGTTGAAAAGACGACTGGCCCTTGAGGACCTCACTGCGCAAGACCTATTAACCGCCTTTGAGCAAAAGTAAGATTAATATTTCGTTAATCGTCTCAACCTATAGATGAACCTGAAATCTTTATTTCAAAATATTCAAAATACATTCGCGCCTCAACAAAAACTTGAAGATGAAGTTGTGCTCAAGTTTTTAAGAGTACTTGAAAAAGCGCGGGAGGATGAACTATCCTGCGGTGAAATGTACGCCCGCCTGGACATATTTGTCGAAACCGAGGTGGAAACAAAGGATGCAAGCAGGATTCCCGCTCTTATTCGCGAACATTTGGATATGTGCGCGGACTGCTGCGAAGAATACGAAGCGCTGCTGGCAGTGCTGGAAAATACAAGGGTAAAATAAAAAATGACGGATGAAAATCCCGTCATTTTTTTATTTCTCACGCATGGAACAATTTCTCCCCCGCGCGAATTGCCACCTTCACACGATTTTCAGCGGGCGTGATGGGGCAAGACCACATCTCATTGTATGCGCAGTACGGGTTATAGGCGACATTGAAATCCACGATAAAACGACCGCCCGCTAAAGGCTCAGGCTCGAGATAACGTCCGGCAGGGTATGTCTCTTTGCCCGCCAGGGCATCCACGAACGGGAGGAAAAATCCATGTCCGCTTTTGTAGATCGTCAACTCAATTTCCTTCTCTTCCACGACGAACTTGAACTTTCCAAATCTTTCATAAACCTGAACATCCCCCGTTGAAGTTTGCATTTCAAATCTCTCCTTGTTCGGGAATTCATCCACCCTGGCTTCAAAGCGCAGAGCATGATTTTCAGGGAAATACTGCAATCCGTGAAAATCATGCTTCTGCTCGAGATTCAGCGGGCTTTGCGGATGACTCCCAAAGAAATCATCCTTCTCCGCACGAAAAGCATCCAAGTCGGTCATCGTTCCTCCTGTCAGCGCCATGCAAACTAGACTGTCGTGCAATATGAATTCTTACGAAACCATTACTGACTCCACTGCAAAAACCTTTTTTACCGCGAAGACCGCAAAGAACACAAAGAAGTTCTTAAGATATTAAAGAATCAAGCGAAGAGTCTTTAAGAAAACCTTCACGATTTTAATTTTTTCTTCGCGGACTTCGCCTCTTCGCGGTAAAGAGTCCTTTTTGCAGTAGACTCATTACTAATATAACAACCCCTTGCCAATTCATCTGCAATATGCTATTTTTAATGCCAAGGATAAAAAATGGCTGAGGTACACAAAACAGATATAATCATACAAGATGAACGGAATACGGCAGAAATGTTCACAGAAATGATGCGCGTCAACGGCTTTCCCGTCATAAAAATGTTCTCCAGCGCCCTTTCCATACCCATCCTCATATTTGAAGATTATTTTATCGCATGAATCTTCTGCGCGCCTTCATCGCCATCGAACTGCCAGCAACCCTTCAAGATGCAATCGGAACACAAACAATCTGCCTGCGCCAAACTTTGAGAGATGACCTCGTCCGCTGGGTTCCAACACAAAATATGCATTTAACCTTAAAATTCATCGGAAATATTGCCAACTCGCATTTGGAATTCCTTAAACAGTTACTCATCCGCACAGCCGAGTCTCATCCACAGTTCGACTTGCAAATCGGTGGTATCGGCTCTTTCCCGACCCCGAAGCGGCCTCGCGTCATTTGGGCAGGCATTCACGCCCCAGCTGACCTCGTCTCCCTGCAAAGAAACATTGAAGCAGGCACATCCCGCCTGGGCTACGAAAAGGAAGAACACCCTTTCTCCCCGCATCTCACTATCGGACGGGTACGCCAGAACATTGACCCAGCAGACTTGCAAGAAATCCGCAAGTCTTTGGACGGGATTCAAATTGGCAATATTGGCGTCGCCCGAATAGACTCCATCCAACTTTATAAAAGCGAACTGCACTCCAGCGGCTCGGTTTATACAAAATTATTTTCTGCGCCATTAAAAAATAGAGGTGAGACCTGAACGCACTCGAACTTGCACGCGATATTGTAAATTCCCTGGAAGACAAAAAGGGGGAGGGGATCGTCCTGATAGACCTGAAGGACATCGTTACATTTACCGACTATTTCATCATTTGCACCGGCACCAGTGACCGCATGCTAGATGCCCTCGCCAATGCCTCGCTGGATGAAATGCGCAAAAAGCGCCGCAAGAAGGGTAAAAAAGAGGGCAACTCCCGTGACGGCTGGGTGGTCGTGGACTACGGCGATGTTGTTGTCCACCTCTTCTCACCAGACCAGCGCGATTTCTATCGACTCGAAGAATTATGGGAAGACGGAAAAGTATTGCTGAGATTGCAATAAATCAACATCCCGCAGAATTCAAAAGTCTGCGGGATGTTTTTATGAATTACGCAATTCGAAACGCGAAATCATCGGAGCAGCGGTCAAGGTTTCATGCCTGCTCACTCAGGGTGTGTATTCGTAATGTTTGGTGAGGGTGTAGGTGATGTAATTCTCCCACAGGGGCTGTACAATATCCCATTTGTAATCATGAGATGAGAAGGTTTGGATGACCATCCGCCCGCCCATGCATACAGCCAACACGCCATAATCCGACTTGCGGTCAAGATGAAGGCCGCCCACCATCACTGCATCTCCGCCTGAACTTAGTTTTAGCAAGTCGCCGGCGTCAGTGAACCATTCCGGATATGGATAGGACGGCGCCGCTACCGTATTTGGCGAGGAGAGTATTGGATGAGACTTATCCAGCCAGTAGATCGAGAAATTGAAAGGATCATAAACGTAATCGCGTATCCAATCACGGAAGAAGCTGACGCCACACTTACTTAAGATTGGAGCAATTTTACCGGTAACGATCTTATCCAAATACCAGGCTTCGATGATAACCGCTCCGCCACTTTCGATATGGTCATACATCATTTCGAACATTTCACCGCTGAATTCGGTGCGTACCTCTGCAGCGACGATCATTAAATCCCACTCGGTGGCAGAATTGGCATGCTCCTTGAAGGTGCCCAAAGCATCGCCAGTGTTCACGATTTTGCCTCCTGAAAAGTTCATCGTGTTGATGGTACTGCTGACGATCGGTAATAACGAGGGGTATCCCACAATATCCTCATAAATGAGAATGTTGGATGCTTTGATTCGCGCCCGCATATCAACCGGGGTGGATGTGGGGATTACCGCCGCCTCGGCAGGAGCCGAAGTATAAGTCGGGTAAGGGGTATAAGTCTCAGCTGGCGGCGGGAAAGTTGGAGCCGCCAGCGTCATCTGTTGGTTTGCCACACTGGTTTGCTGAATGCCCAATGCCACCTGCGTTGCGACTGCGTCAGCATCGCCACCGCTCCCACCGGGGATGGTACAGGCTAATACCGCAAGTACAAGTATCAATGCTGCTGTGAACCATGGTGATCTTTTCATAGCAATTTCTCCTTTATTCAGCGGAAGAAACAACACGCCCCCTAATAAGATAACTATACAACGGTTTACCTTATTTTAGCAGATATACATTACTCCTCAAACATCCACACATCTACAGCGCGTTTCCAATCCACAAGTTCTTCATACTTAAACCAGAGTGCAACTTCGCTTTCACCGGTTTCGGGTTTGTCCGAAGCGTGGATGAGGTTGCGTCCCACTTCGAGGGCAAAATCATGGCGGATGCTGCCAGGCGCTGATTCAACGGGTTTGGTTGAACCAACCGTCTGACGCACAGCAGCAATAGCGCTTGGACCTTCCCAAACCATCGCCATCACCGGCGCGGAAGTTATGTACGAGATCAAACCGTTATAAAATGGTTTGCCTTTGTGTTCGGCATAATGCGTTTCAGCCAATGTCTGGGTGACCTGAATAAATTTCGCGCCAACAAGGCGAAGTCCGCGGCGTTCAAAGCGGGCAATCACTTCACCGATCAAACCGCGTTGCACGCCGTCAGGTTTTACAAGTACGAGCGTTCTTTCCACAGATTTCCTCCCGAACAAAAAATGATGTCATTGTTGTCCAATCCCCATGCTGGACGATTGAACAACAATGAAAAATATTAACGAATTAATTCTTCGGCTTTGTTATAAGACTCAAGCGCTTCCATCAAGCGGTTTGCGCGCATGTAGGCATCCCCCAGCGTCTGCCAGATGCTGACTTCCACAGGATAACGATAGATCGACTCATTCAAATCACGGATGGTCTCTTCAAGATGCTTGCCCTTCCTGATCAATTTCCTGTAATGATCCAATGCTGCGGGTATATCGCCTTGGTCCAGCTTACCTTTTGCCTGATTCAACGCATCAACATTGTCTTGTCCCTCCGCTTTTGGCTGGGATGGTGTTGGGCGGGATCTCTTCCTTGCAGTGGAAGCGCCAATGGGTTCGATCGGCTCTGGTGAAAAAGAAAACTTCATGGTCGGAATTCCACGCGATTGAGATGAAGGCTGCCTTGTTTTCGGTTTGAGAGCCTGCACTGCCTGACTTGGCTTGGGCTCTTCAAAGGTTATTTCTTCCAAAGGCTGCCAGTCGGAAGGCGAGGTGGGTCTGGGCTCTTGCGGCGTTTCTTCCGCCTCCCAGTGTTCGCGAATCGACCAGGGCGTTGTGTCATCGTAATTGGCTTCCTGCGGGGCAACAACTGTCTCATCCTCATTTTGCAGCCAGTCCGGGAGGTCCGCTTTCATGTTTACTGGAACAGGCTCCTTAGTCGGAGTTGAGGCGATGGGTTCCTTCAAGGATTCATCTCCTGCATCCATACCATCGAGTGTGCCAGACAGATCAGAGACAGTAAGTTGTGTTCCGAATTGTTTTTCGGGCGTGCTTGGGAAAGGCGGCCTTTCAGAGGCTCGAATTAATTCAGGGTTAAAATCGAGGCCGGGTTCATCATCCAAACTGCTGAGCCAGTTGGAAAGATCTTGAGTGTACAGGTTATTATCCGCGAAGGAAAATTGTTCATCAGATAAAACGGACGGGTCGCCAGCATAGATCGTCTGCTGGGTTTCACTTAACCACTCAGGCTTATCACGGCGCTCAATTTTTTGCTCTTCAGGTTGTTCTTCCTGTCTTTCTTTTTCTTCGAGGTTACGAAGCCACATCCCGGTTTCGTCAATGGCGGGTGTGGGTGTGGAAGCTTTTTCAAATTCGGCAAAGAACCCTTCGTCAATGTTCTGAGCTTCAGCAACCCAATTGGATTTGATCGTTTCTTGGGAAGGAACAGGTTGAGTCTCGCCCAAAGACTGCGTCTGCGGCACCCATTCGGGTGGGATTTCACTACGTTTGCCTGGGTCGGTGACAAGTTCTTCGGGTTTGGCTTCATGCTTGACAGCAAGGGATTCAAGCCATGCCACTGCATCATCCTGTTCCTGGGTAGATGCGCCAAGGCTTTGTGCAATTTCCTGATCGGCAGAAGTTTGTTGACCCATATTCTGAGCCTGGATCATCCATTCCTTTGGTTTCTCATGGCCTTTGCCGGGATCAGTAACAAGTTCTTCGGGTTTGGCGCCCTGCTTGGCGGAAAGGGATTCGAGCCATGCCACTGCGTCATCCTGTTCATTGGCTAACGCGTCGTGGATGTCATTCGACGGAGTATATTCCTTATTCGTTTCAAGGTCCCGCAGCCATTCCGGGATATCTTCTTTACTGCCAGCCTGGGTATTTTCAATGTTGACCGACCAATCAGGTATTTTGACAGGTTCCGAGGAAGCATCGGATGCCATGGCCCTATTGGCTCCACCACGCCAATCGGAAGCATCACTGGTGGACCTGGCTTGCGAAGTATCGCTCAGGTTAGCCAGGCGTGGTCGCTGGAGCTCGCCGGTTGCCCATTTAGGAGTTTGAACAGGTTGGACAGGTTGGACAGACTGGACAGACTGGACAGGTTCTACTGCATCTGAACGGGTTTCGGAGATAGGATCCAAGTCAGCGGAGACGGGGGCTTGTCCTCTGAGCCAGTCCGGTATATCGGCAGGGACAAGTTTTTCTGAGCTATCTCTGCCAATATTGGATGAGGGTTGTTCGGGTGCATTGGATTCCGCCCAGCCGGCATCACGGAGAAAATCCGGGATATCATCTTTTGCCTCGGCGGAAAAGGGCTCATACGCGGATGAGACCTCTGCGGGCGGAGGGGATGCGTAAGACATTTCGCCTGCAAATATGGCAGATTTCAACCAATCTGGTTGATTATCAAGAGGGGGTTCACCCAGCGCAGGCACGGGGGAAAAATCGGAACCATGACCGCTCGGGAAACTCCACTCCTGTCCTGTTGAAAATTCATCACCGGAAACTTCAAGTCTATCCAAATTCACGGATTCATCAGGGACTTCGCTAATTTGAAAGACTGAGTTTTTAGCGAACGCTGCGTAAGGATCCAACTCGCTAACACGCATTCGATAGACCTGGGTATTTTCAGAATCATCTCCAATTGCGGAGGATAGATCAACCATGATGCGATTCGCATCAAAGCAATATGGGAATTCTGTAAGCAATTGATTACAAAGATCAGAAGCCGCTAAATTTTGCCCACTTTTGAAAAAAGAAGTTGCCAGCAAGATCTGCATATCGGTGCGCTGCGGATCCTTCACCAGCACAGCGCGGATCTCCGCAATGGCTTGCGGATACAATTCACCCTGAACGTACATATGCGCAAGTGCGCCACGCGTCATACGGATTTTGGGCGGTTTCGAACCATCGCGGCGGCCATACAATCTTTGCAGTTCACCTTGAATAGCGGCATTCGACGGCTGAGATTCAGAAGCGCGTTCCATATGCCAGATGGCATCATCCAATTTGTTCTCTTCATCGCGGATAATGCTCAAGCCGACGTGTGCAACAAAATCATCCGGCACACACATGAGCACGCGACCAAAAATATCAACCGCTTCGTTATAGCGCCGTGACTCAAGATAAGCCTTGCCCAACAAGCGATAGGTTTCAAGTTGTTTCGGGAAGGTTTGCAGGATGTGACGACAGTGAACAATCGCCTCATCTGTATGTCTTTTTTCAATGAGGCTTTCTATTTCACGAAGGTAATTTCTCAACGAGACTTTTGCCATAACCGTTTTCCTGTGTTAAGTATGCCCGATTCTTTAAAAAATCGCAAGGCTCTACGCTATTTTACTCGTAAAACAGCGGTAATGGCGGGACAGATTCATCAACAAGCTGATGAGCGGATAGCAACGCCTTGCGCGCCTCAACCAATTTCTCTTCGTCATTCGCGTGGATCTCTAAAAGCGGCTCGCCTTTTTGAACCTGATCTCCCACTTTTTTGTGGATGACGAACCCAACAGCATGATCCACAGGATCGCCTTTCTTCGCCCTTCCAGCCCCCAAGGCCACCGACGCTTCGCCTACGATCCTTGCATGGATCTGGGAAATGAATCCGTTTCGAGGGGCATTCACCACTTCCACATATTTTGCGCGCTCAAACCTGGACATGTCATCCACAAAGGAAACGTCACCGCCCTGCGCCTGAACCAGCACGCGGAATTTCTCAAGCGCGCTCCCATCCGCAATGGCTTTTTCAGCCATAGCACGGCCTTCATTGAGGTCTTTTGCACACTGCCCTAATACAAGCACATGCGCGGCGACATGCAAACAATGTTCGCGGAAATCGGCGGGACCGCCGCCGTGCAGGGTTTCAATTGCTTCGATCACTTCAAGAGCATTTCCAACCGCCGCACCCAAGGGTTGATTCATATCCGAGAGCAGGGCAACAGTTTTACGCCCCGCCAAACGGCCGATAGCCACCATTAAATCAGCGAGTTCGCGGGCTTCGTCCATAGTTTGCATAAATGCGCCCAAGCCGGTTTTTACATCCAGCACAACGGCTTGCGCACCCGCGGCAATCTTTTTGCACATGATGGAGGAAGCAATCAATGGAATGGAAGGCACCGTTCCTGTCACATCGCGCAGTGCGTACATTTTACCGTCCGCAGGCGCGAGGTCCAAAGATTGACCCGTCAGTACGATACCTTTTTCTTTTAATTGCTTTTTAAATTCGTCGGTGGTTAAATCGACGCGATAACCAGGAATGGACTCCAATTTATCGAGGGTGCCGCCGCTGAAGCCCAGTCCGCGGCCTGACATCTTGCCGACAGGCAACCCACACGCCGCAACCATCGGCAGGACGGAGATGCTGGTCTTATCGCCCACGCCGCCTGAGGAGTGTTTGTCCACCGCAATGTCAACAACATCGGAAAGGTCAAGCACCTGCCCGGAATGTGCCATGGCAAGGGTAAGATCGGTGGTTTCTGTGGGCGTCATGCCGTTGAGCATGACTGCCATTGCAAAAGCGGAGGCTTGATAATCTGGAATATCCCCGTTCGTAAAACCACGCACA
Source organism: Chloroflexota bacterium (assembly GCA_016866215.1). Taxonomy (GTDB): domain Bacteria; phylum Chloroflexota; class Anaerolineae; order Anaerolineales; family Villigracilaceae; genus Villigracilis. The sequence continues at coordinate 56,600 of VGNE01000012.1, forward strand.
AAGAATTCGATCTCAGCGGTTGTTAATTGTCTTTTGTCGCGTTTTTTGATGATGATGTCTACCGCGCGCATAGTATCTCCTTGTGAAATCTTGCGCGGATATTTTATCGCATAAATGAAGGTAGACTGGTAAACAAGTAGACAAGGAAACAGGTGAACAAGTCACTGGAGCGTGGCCTACAACCTGAGTAACTTCTGCCCTTCCCTGCCATCTTGTACCGCCCACCCCAGCGCTGTGATCATATCACGCAGGCGGTCTGACTCTGTAAAATTTTTATGGACACGCGCTTGCCGGCGTTGTTCCAGCAGGGATAATACTTCGTCTGAGGGGGTTTCTACTTTGGCGTTGCTATTGCTTGAATTCAGCGCTATTTCCCATACTTTGGGATCAATCCCTTTTTCAATTGGTTCGGGTGTGATGTAATTGCCAAGCTCATTTAATGAAAAACTTGCGCCAGCAGGATAGATTTCCAGGGTGTCACGTTTCAAAATAGAGACCGAACCGAGACCGTACGCAGAACAAATTTCTTTCTCACAATCGATGATGATGCCCGAATGTTCATCCAGCCCGACGATGATATTTTGTATGGGGGTTAGTTTGCGCCATTGTTCAAAACGCTCCATGCCCATGAAACAGCGGCTTGTATCCAGATCCGCGCCGCCTTCGGCGTTATTCCAATGCGGAATGAAAGAGACCTGCATTCCAAAATCGGAAAATAAACGCAACCCATCTTTTATATGCACATCTTCGCCCGCTTTGTAAATTTCATAAACAGGCAAAACCCATTCGCCGACGGAAATGGCTGCAGCGGAAGCAAAGACCAGGGTTGCGCCAAGCCTGTGCCGCGCTCGGAGGATATCCCAGGCCAGTGTGCCGCGTAACTGACGAGCTAGGTAGCTCGGACTGCCTGGCCCCATAAAGATCATATGGGCTTGCAACAACGGTTTTAAAATTTCAATGTTGTCGGGGCTGAACTCTGTCCCTTGCTTGCGGGCGGGAATAAGATCAATCCTTGGTTTATAGTTTTGCAAGCGGGTCTGCAGGAACTCTCCCACACGTCCTGCGACAAGTGAGGAATTTAACTCAAAGCCAGCGGGCGTTTCCAGTATGGCGATCCGCAGCGGGCTGGGAATGAGGCGGGCAAGATTTTCGAAGATGCGTCCACCCGCAAGGGATGTCTCCCCGGAACCGAGAAAGGCAATGCGTCCCAAAGTCATGTTAAGTGGATGATCCGTTAATTTGATCTATTACATTTAAGAGGGTTTCATTATCAGGAATATCCGACATGGACGAACCGTAATGTACATATCGGATGCGGCCTTCGGTATCCACGATGCAATTCAGGGGCATGCGTCCGAGCTTGAAAAGATTCACTTCCTGGCGATATGCCCTCGCGACAACGTGATCGAAGTCGGGTAAACCGATAAATGGGATGTTTTCTTTTTCCCAATATTTCTTGAAAGAGTCCATGTCATTAGGGCCGACAGCCAGTATCTCCGCGCCGCGTGCCGTGAAATCTTCATACTGATCGCGTATGCGCGCCAACTGCGTGCGGCAATATGGTCACATAAAGCCGCGCAGGAACGCAAGCAGGATGGGTTTTCTTCCGCGAAAACTTGTCAGGCGCACACGCTTGCCATTTGTGTCTACAAGCTCGAAATCGGGCGCGAGTTCGCCGGGGGTCATGAGGCCAGGGTTCATGTCACTTCATCAATGTGTTCTTTTACTTTTTTCCAGATCGCATCGAACATTTTCACCGTCAATTTTCCCGTCAATGTATTTTGCTGGCTGGGATGATAGGAAGCCAGTAACCAGTGATCCGTCATCAGTTCATAAACCGCGCCATGAGAAAATGCCGGGGGCGGTTTTTGATTTACGACACCTGCACTCCCTGGCACCGCCCGCCAGGGCAGGTGTGCGTACGGTGCAAGTTTTGGCGATTTACGATTATAAATGCGAAGCACGCGCTCGAAGGCGACACGTCCCAATGCGACGATGACTTTCGGTTTGATGATTTCAATTTCGCGTTCAAGATATGGCTGACAATTATTTAACTCCGCTTGACTCGGCTTATTATCCGGCGGAGCGCAGCGACCTGACGCGGTGATATACATATCTTTGAGGACAAGATCATCGCTTCTGGACTCCGCCTCGGCTTGATTCGCGAACCCGGCGCGATGCAAGGCTGGGAAAAGGAATCCGCCCGAAGCGTCCCCTGTGAACTGGCGCCCTGTTCGGTTGGAGCCATGTGCCCCGGGAGCAAGCCCCACTACAAGTACACGCGCCTGCGGGTCACCAAACCCAGGGACTGGTTTTCCCCAATATGCTTGATCTTTATATGCCTTGCGTTTAACACGCGCAACTTCCTCGCGCCATTCTACAAGGCGGGGACATTTACAGCAGGAGATGATTTCGGTGTTTAGTTGATCGAGGGTCATAGCATAATCCGTGATGCGTGATGCGTAAATTACGGAGTACGCATCACGCAATAAACATCGCATCCCCAAAAGAATAGAAACGATAGCCTTCTTTGATAGCAATTTCATAGGCAGACAAAATTCTCTCCCGTCCCGCGAACGCGCTGACCAGCATGATCAGCGTGGACTTGGGTAAATGAAAATTTGTGATCAGTGCATCCACAATTTTGAATTGATAGCCGGGCAGGATGAAGATGGATGTAGGGCCGGTGAATGCAGTAATCAGTGATCGGTGATCAGTATTTACGATTTCCGATTTACGATTTACGCTTGCGGCAGATTCAAGCGTTCTTACTGATGTCGTGCCAACCGCAATGACTCGTCCACCGTTTTGTTTTGTTTGATTAATTAAGTCTGCGGTTTCTTGAGGAAGTTCACACCACTCGGTATGGATCTTATGTTCTTCAGGGTCTTCTTCTGTGACAGGCGCAAAGGTATCCAAGCCCACATGCAAGGTGACGTAGGCGATCTTTACACCTTTTTCTTTTAGGCCATCCAATAATTGCGTTGTGAAATGTAATCCCGCAGTAGGTGCGGCGGCGGAACCGACATCACGCGAGTAGACGGTTTGATAGCGTTCCGGGTCCTTCAATTTTTCGTGAATATACGGCGGCAATGGGACATGCCCCACTTTGGGAAAATACGGCTCGATGGGTTCAGAAAACTTTATGAGTCGTTCAGAGCCTTCAAGTATTTCCATGATCTCAGCTTGAGGGCCATTCTCCACATATACTAATTTGCCTACGCGCAGACCTTTACCCCCTACCAAGGCTTCCCATGTCAATTCATCGCGGCGGCGCAGGAGGAGTAATTCGACTTGACCACCTGTCTCTTTTTTAGCGAAGATTCTGGCAGGGATAACACGCGTGCGATTCAAAACTAATAGATCATTTGATTTCAGATAATCAAGTATGTCATGAAATATTTTATGTTCCATTATGCCTGTGCCACGATGAAGCACAAGCAAACGCGAGGAATCGCGCGGCTCGGCAGGAGTCTGCGCGATGGAGGATTCGAGGAGATGATAGTCGAAGGATGATGTTTTCAATTTAGAGATCTCAGATGCTTTATGCTGAATATGTCGACATGATCGACAAACTTATCTTGAGATTTTATTTTCTTCATCATTGTTATAAAATGGTTTTCGCTAATTATCTCATCTACATATGGAACTGCAGAAAAAATAATAATGTCAAAAGCATCTGAAGTCGACGATTGCCTTTTATCAACATAGAATTTATAAAATACTACCAATGATGTCATTTTTATTGATGGAAATGCATCAATATCTACAGCTTTCCCCGAATCGATAAATGATTTAGTAAATTCCCATTGGCGGTAGTGCTATTTGCTGAAATCCTGCCAATTGAACAAACTCTCGTATTTTTTTCTTTGTATATTTTCCGTGATCTGGAGGAAAATTTTTCACCAATTCTATAATATCTGCAACTATTTCTTCCCGCCCTGAAATCCAGCGCTTTTCATCCGCAAGTATTTGATCATCTCTAAATGCTTTATCCAAGACTTCACTCAACTTTGCTTTCGCCAGAACCCCAGGAAAACCAACTAATATAGGATTTACGTTCGCAGAAACAGGATATACGGATACTTCTTCATGCAATAACTGCTCATGACTCTTAAGAATAATACATGGAATAGTAGAAAATAGTTCTGAAAACCGCGCATAAATTGTAGGAGCTCTTCGTATTTCAAGAACAGTGAAAAGTGAAAAGCAAACTATAGTTTTTTCTGCCGTAGTCCATTCTAAAAGTTTGCGAAACTCTTGAAATCTATTCTTAATAACTTCACTAAGAATATTAGTATCGACTAATAAGAGTTTATACTTTTTTCCGTTTAGTGTAATCATGAGAAATCAAGTAGTTATCATTTATTTCAAAAACCGCTCAACCAAATTCAAAATAATTGTAAGTACCACCGAAACCAAAATCGAACTTGTGACTGGGAAATAAAATCCGCCATTCTCCCCTTCGATGCGAATATCCCCGGGCAATCTTCCAAGTGGGATTCCAAATTTCACAGCGAGATACACTCCCCCGCCGATGAGGAATAATGCAATTCCAGCGAGCATTAGGTAGCGGGCAATGTTTTCCATAACTTCATCCCGTCATTACGAGGGCGACAGCCCGAAGCAATCTCTCATTAAGTTTGGGATCGCTTCGTCGCAAAGATCAAGAGCGCTCCTCGCAATGACATCACAACAACCTCTGCTGTCCCTCTTCCGTGTAAACAAATCCCAAATGATCATACGCGGACTTGGTGGCGACGCGCCCTTGCGGTGTGCGATCAAGAAAGCCGAGCTGCAAGAGATACGGCTCGACCACATCCATGATGGTATCCTGTTCTTCGCTGATGGACGCGGCGATGGTGTTCAAGCCGACCGGGCCACCACTGTATTTTTCGATGATGGTTTTTAGCACGCGGCGGTCTACATCATCGAGGCCAAGCGTGTCCACTTGCAAGAGATCCAGTGCTTCTTTGGCGACATTTTTCGTGATGACACCATCCGCGCGGACTTGGGCAAAATCCCGCACGCGGCGCAACAAGCGCAAAGCAACACGCGGAGTCCCACGGGCACGACTTGCCATTTCTATGATGCCGTCTTTTTCGGCTTCCACTTTCAACATCCCTGCAGCGCGTGTGACAATTGCCTGCATCGCGTTGAGATCGTAATAATCCAGACGATAGACAGCACCGAAGCGCGCCCGCAATGGGGCGGTTACAAGCGCAAGCCGGGTTGTGGCGCCGACAATGGTAAAGCGCGGCAATTTCAAGCGAATCGAACGCGCCGAAGGTCCTTTGCCAATGACGATATCGAGCGCAAAATCTTCCATGGCGGGATAAAGAACTTCCTCCACGGCCCGGCCCAAACGATGGACTTCGTCAATGAAGAGCACATCGCCCGCGCGCAAGTTGGTGAGGATGGCGGCCAGGTCGCCTGCGCGTTCGATCACAGGCCCAGCCGTCACTTTGACATTGACGCCCATCTCATTGGCAAGTAGGTGCGCGAGAGTCGTTTTCCCTAACCCCGGCGGCCCATAAAATAAAACGTGATCCAGCGCTTCGCCGCGTTTGCGCGCCGCCGCAATGAGAATGGATAAATTCTCCTTGACCTGATCCTGCCCGATCAAGTCTTTCATTCTCTCAGGACGCAAGGCGTTATCTACGCGATCATCGGGTTTGGATTCGGGGTCGAGGGGACGTTGGATATTACTCATAGCGGAGATTATAACAATAAACCACCTCCCAATTTTCAATTAAGGAGAGAAGCGCTTCAAAATCAAACATGGATGACCCAACCTTCGGTCATCCATGTGAAAGGATTTGCTCTTCGGCAGTCTGGCGATCATGATCACGAAAAAATAATTTTGTGATTACAGACCCATGACTTTGCGTCATCAGGTTTCCCTGATTTTGCCTTTCGGCAGTCGGTCGGTCCTGACCAGCTAACTTCGCTGGTTTTAGACGCTCTGACTTTGCGCCGTCACGCTTTCGCGTGATTTTGCTTTTATCGGCAACCCTGGTAATCCTGGCTCAGTTCAGCGTTAGATTCAGGGCTTTGCGCCACCGGGTTTTCCCGGTTTTGCTCTTTATCGGAGCACTATTATTATCGCATTTTTTTCCATTAATTTCAATCACTCACTTGTTCTAAAAATACGATTTCAACCGTCATACCCCAGCGCAAACGGGGATCGGTTTCATCAACACGAATGCGGACGGTGTAAAGAATATCGCCGCCGAGTTGGGTATACGCCTTGCTGATCTCGATCACAGTGCCTTTCAATTGCAAATCTGACAGGGCATCTGGACGGAGTATCACTTTTTGTCCTTCAACCAGTTTCACAACCTCCAGCTCGGTGATGTCGGTCGTTTCGACCACCCACGCGCTGAAATCCGCGATGCTCACAGCGCGGGTTTCCATGCCGGCCTGCTCGCCGGCTTTCACATTTACATCAGCCACCACGCCGGCAAAAGGCGCCACGAGTACATAATTTGAAAGCGCATCATATGCCGCATCCAGATTGGTTTTCGCGAATGCAAGTTGATCGGCGTTCGGTCCATCCAAACTTATTTCATATTGATATTTCGCTTCAGATTCTGCGGCAAGCGCGGCTTCATACGCGGCTCGGACTGTGTCGCGGTCGCGCATATCTTTTTCAAAATCTCGCTTTGCCTGATTCAAATCCTCCTGCGCCTGCTCAAGAGCATCCTCAGCATTTTTACGTTTGGAATTATCCTTATCGAGATCTTTATATTTATCGAACTCTTTCTGGGCGTCTTCCAGATCCGCCTTGCGATCTTCAATCTCAGCCTGGGCATCTTCGATGCGGTCTTCGATTGCGGTGACATTCAAATCTTCCCATTTTTTCTCCGCTTGTGCGCGGACGACTTGCGCCTCCATGTAAGCCTGCCAGAGTCTGGCGCGCTCTCCGCTCGCATTGCGGATCAGCAGATCATAGGCGTTTTGAGCGAGGACAAGCTGCGCCTCAGCCGCGCCCGCATTTGCGAGGCGCGCGAGAACATCTCCCTCGCTGACGGTGTCTCCCGCTTTCACCAACACCTGCTCCACCACCCCGCGCACCTGAAAGGACAGGTTTGCAGCGCGAATGGGTTCAAGCCTACCCTCCGCAATCACTTCATCAGCTGCGACAACCTGCTCGGGCGCAGGGGTTGCCTGCGGAACATTTCCACACGCCGCAAGCAAAAGCGCGAGGATTGCGATCAATGTAACGAAACTAAAGATATTTTTTTTCATGGGGAACCTTTTCGATTTACAATTTACGATTGGTGGTCGAGTAGCCCGAATGATTTTAGAGGGCATATCGAGACCACGATTTTCGATTGACAATTCACGTTTTACGAATTACGCATTGCTTTTTTAACTGGCGGTTTCGATACGCCCTTTGCAACGAATACTTCGATAAACTCAGCACAACGCGCTCAAGGCTACTCAACCACCAATATTTTCTATTTATTCATACGCCAATACTTCACGGATGGTCAACCTCGCCGCGTTGCGCGCCGGAAGAATGGATGCGACCACCGAGAGCACCAATACCAACCCAAACCAGATCACATATCCCATAAAAGTATAAATCACATCAATCGGCGTTTCAAATACCGCCAGGCTTACGATCGTTGAAAGCAAATATGTGAACGGGATGGACAGGATGATCGCCAGCACAAAGGAGATCGCGCCGATCACAAGTCCTTCACTGATCACCATCGACATCACGGCGCGGTCATCTGCGCCAATGGCGCGCGTTATGCCGATCTCGCGGGTGCGCTCCAGCACATTCATACCCATTGTGCCGGTCAATCCCATTGCGCCAACCACTGCCGTCAGAATCGCCATAATGAGCAGAAACACAACCAGCGTATCCAAACTCTCCACCGCCGTATCGAGCGTAGCGCGTCCCGCCTGCGCCACGCGCACTTTGAAACCTCGCTCGCGGAAAAACTTATCCAACTCCTCCGCCTTCGCATTCTGATATGACCTTTCGTGATTTTCCGTGATCAGACGGAAGGAATAGGAGCGGTTCGCAAGATTGTTCATCTGAGAAATGTATTCATATGGAGCGTACGCCAACACTCCTTCACGATCAACAAACTTAAAGATGCCGATCACTTCCCAATCTTCTTCGCGTCCGTCAATCTTTAAAGTGACCTGGTCTCCCGGCTCGATATTTGGAAAATAACCATACGCGGCTTCGCTCAATGCCAGTTTACGCACATCGTCAGCGTGGATCCAGCGTCCCTTAACGAGAAGCGGCTCGATCAGCACACTATCCGCAGGCGGACCAAAGATATTGATGTTCTCCAGCACTTCGCCGTTTACATCCAGCAATTCACCGCTGACGAACTGCCAGCCTTCCATTCCCACAACGCCATTCACCTGCATGACCATTTGCTCGATCTCGCGCAAGCGATAGGGCTGGTCAAAATCAAGGGTAACATCTGCCACAAAATATTTCCCAATCGAACCGATATAAGCATGCAGAGTCGCGCGGACATTGAAAACCGCAATAAAGATCGCCCCACCCATGGTCAAAGTGAAGAGGGTCAGGATCAAACGTCCGCGGCGGCGGAATGTATTTCTCAAGGAAATGATGAACGGACGCGGGAAATGGATTCCGCGCGAGGCCAGGATTCTTGTAAGCCGAATCAACATTCGGTCAAGCCATGAAACGCGGGTCTGTTGCTGACCTTGCGGCTGGCTCTCGTCCCCAGTCAAGTCCCCGCTGAGTGCGCGTAAGACCGTGATCCGTGAACCGCTGATGACAGGCGAAAGCCCCGCAATGAGCGGCACCATCAGCCCCACCGCAACCTGAATCAGCAAAGCCATCGGCACAATGCGATAACCGAGAACATTGAAATTCAATTCACTTGAAATGAAGAGTGCCAGTCCGTATGCGCCCTGCCCGCCCAGCGGTACGGTAATCAGCAAAGCCAGCGCCGCAAAGGACATGATCAACACAAGGTACATCTCAAAAATCTGCCGCTTGCGTCCGCCCACCAGCTTGATCACCCCGATATGACGCAAATGCTGGTTCAACAGGGCGCTTAATGTATTTGCGATTAATGAACTGGAAAGGAAGACGATCAAAATACCCAACGCCATCAAAATACCCAGGATGGCATTCACCGTGCTTGCCAATGGATGCTCATACGTTTCCGAGAATCGCGTGCGGATGACCCGTGTGCCGTTCTTTTCCAACTTGTCTTTTAAATCTGCGCCGATCACGCGGATATGACGAATATCATCCCCGCCTGTTTCCACGGTGACATAAGCGCGGTTAAATAACTCTGGCTGGCGAAGATACTGCAAGGAACTCATGCTGACATAGGCATAAGGGGATGCCAAAAAATCTCCTGCGCCCATGGCGGTATCCTGCACAACACCCACGACCGGCATGGTCTTGGTGGAGCCATCCTGCAATTGAAATTCAAGCACATTACCCACTTGTACATCGACATGGTTTAACGCATCGCGTTCAAGCACTACTTCACGTTTCTTTGGGATAACATCTCCCTGAAGCGCAGTAAGCAAGTTGACGGTGTTGGCTTCAAAATCTTCGAAAGCTACCATGTCCAGCGTTGTCCATTTTTCCGTGCCGGCCACACGAACCCGCATGTTGAACACACGGCGGGCTTCAGCATCCAGCACGCCGTGCGTATTTTGAATGGAGCCTAGGACGTCCTGATTGAAGCCTACGGTACGAAGTTCGACATTGGCAGGTTGATTTGCCGCGTATGAAATACTCATGTCATTCGAAATGATCTGATACGCGCCCGCGATCACTCCAATGGAAAATACACCCACTGCAATGGAAAAAACCACCAGCAGGGTGCGCGCCTTGTTATCCCATAGATCGTGAAAAACTTTAATCCATCTTGGTCGCATAATTTACCTTTTCCTCATCCCCATCCCCTCGCGCAAGCCCGCCGATGGGGAAGGGACTCCCCTCTCCCTTCGGGAGAGGGCTAGGGTGAGGGTATTCTTCTTTCAACAACTCACTCGCTTCATTTCCATCACCTTCGATAATCCGCAATTTGATGCTCTTCCAAACGCTTCTGGACGATCTTCCCAAGCGCTTCGGCAGTGATCGGCGATTCATTCATCACGCGGATAAAGTCGGCGCGCGGCAAGGCCAATACTTCCACCGGCTGCCCGCCCGCCCGCACATTCGCAATTGACTTGCCACCGCGCAATAATTCCATTTCACCAAAGAACTCATTCTCGCCCAAACGTGAAACGATATGATCCTTCTTCTTACCCTGCAAAATGACCTCCACCCCGCCTTTGCGGATCATGAAGAAATAATCCACATGCTGATCGCGGGGAATGATGGTCTCGTGAGGCCGGTAGACTCGCTCTTCAACCAGTTTCGTGAACTCCAGCATGTGGCGATGCCTCAACAGCGGCAAGGCCCTGGAAATGGTTTCATCAATCAACTCGCCATCGGAAATGATGATATTGCGATGCGTGCGCGAGGTGATGGATGGGTCATGCGTCACCAAAACGATGGTCTTGCCTTGCGAAACGAAAGTTTCAAACAACTGGATGATCGTATCGGCGGAACGCGTATCCAGATTGCCCGTCGGCTCATCTGCCACGAGCAAGGGCGGGTCACAGGCCATGGCGCGCGCAATCGCTGCAAGCTGCTGTTGACCGGTGGAAACCAGTACGGGTAATTTATTGGCAAATTTTTCCAGGCCCACCAGCTTCAGTAGATCCATGGCTCGTTCAGGGCGCTTGTTGAAATCATACATGTCCACATAATCCATGGGAAGCATCACATTTTCGAGAAGCGTGAGCATGGGCAGTAACTGGAAGAACTGGAAGACAATCCCCAAATTCCTGCCGCGCCATTTCGAGCGCTGACTCTCGGTGAAGTTCGTGTAAATATCCACGTCGTTCACAACCACCTGACCATCACTGGGATGGTCAATGCCTGTGACCATGTTCAACAAAGTGGATTTGCCGCTTCCCGATTTTCCAACAATGGAGACGAACTCGCCGCGCTTGATCTTTAAGTCCAGGCCTTTGAGGACTGTGAACTCCCCCGCCGCATTGGAGAAGGTTTTTACAACGTCGTGTAATTGGATCATGGCATCCGATTCAGGTGGTATCTTTCGGGCAGAATCAATAGTCGGGCGCGCCCCCCGCGCAGTCGAGGGGTTGGAACGAGGCGGTTTCATTTCCTGCGCCTCCGCATGGTTTTGTCAACTTTTTTTGATTCATCAGAGTCACCTTCATGCTCCAATTCACCATCTGTGATCCTTAAATTGCGCGTGAAACGAACCGCAAGACTTGTATCATGCGTAACCATGATGATGGTCTTTCCCTGATCGGATACAAGATGTTCAAAGACATCAAGGATATGATCCGCGGTGATGGAATCAAGGCTGCCCGTCGGCTCATCCGCGACAAGGATGGATGGATCATTGGCGAGGGCGCGCGCAATCGCAACACGCTGCTGTTGTCCGCCAGAAATGAAGGCGGGCAGTTTGTTGGCATGTTCTTCCAACTCAACCAGCTGCAGCAATTGCATGGCGCGCGCTTTGGACTCACGCGGTTTGAAGTTATCTGAAAGGTCGAGCGGGAGGGTGATATTTTCGATCAGCGTGAGCATGGGTAAAAGTTGAAAGGACTGATAGACCACGCCCATCTTCCGTCCGCGCCAGAGCGCGCGCCCATCTTCGCTCATTTCATGCACGGAAATATTTTCACCGCCATCACGCACGATCACTTCGCCGTTGGTGAGTTGATCCACGCCATTGATCATGTTCAGCAAAGTGGATTTGCCCGCGCCCGATTTTCCAATAATCCCAACGAACTCGCCTGCATTGACCTTGAGGTTGATATTCTTTAATGCTGTGAAATCCCCTGCCGCAGTGGAATAGGTTTTTGATACATTCTTTAATTCAATGAGTGTGTTATCCATACTAGTCAAGATGATTTTACCGCCATTGTGTAATTTGTTGCAAAAGGCGGGTTTGCAAATAGTATTAATCGTTTTGCAAACAGGCGATCAACTCACTCACCACCCCGCGCGGTTCCTGCTTAACAATCGCCAGTACTGGCACCATCCCCGCTGAATATACCTCGCGGACATTTCCCATTATCCAATGCCGCGGCAGGATTCCGACCGCATTGGATTCTGAATTCAACACGTCCGACATTTCCTGCGGGTCGGCCGCCAGCCTCGCAAAGGAAGTAACGCTTCTGCCCTTCATAACAAGCTGGTCAAACAAAATTTGCACATCCGCATCTGATGAATATACCCAGACCTGCGCGGAGGCACTTCCCTGCGCGAATAATACCTGAGCCTCTTCCAAACTCAAATTCTGCACAGAACTTTCGCGATGTGTGGCAACCAGAATTTCCTCTTCATCAATTTGATACGCTGGAGAAACGAGAACATCAGGCTCGCCCACTCGTAGAATGATCTCAGGCGATTCTGCGCTGACGCTCAATACCACGGATAGATCATTTGCACAGGCAAAAAGATCGCCCATCCACGGTTGGGCGGCAGAGGAGGCATACACGGTCACGATTTCCGTTTGTGTGGGTTGGGTGGGAGCAGCGCAGGAGAAGAGCAGGAAAGAGGAAAGCATGCACTGAGCCAAGCCGAAGTGAAGAAAGTGGGTGAAGTGTTTCAAGGTTTACCGAAGAAAGTTTATTTGAAGAGCAGCACAATCGTCCCTGCAATGAAGCAGTACCCCGCAAAGATATACAGCGAGCGCTTTTTTAAATATGCCAGCAGCCATTTGATCGCCAGCCATCCCACCGCCGCCGCAGTGACAAAGCCGGTGACCAGGATCGGCAGGAACTCTGTTGTGTTCGGCAGGATGATGACTTTAACGGTTTCATAAGCGCCCGCCGCAAGCAAGATCGGCGCGGACATCAGGAAGGCGAAGCGAGCCGCCGACGGACGGTCAAAGCCGCGTACCATACCGCCGGCAATCGTCGCGCCTGAACGCGATGCGCCGGGGAAAATCGCCAGCACCTGAAACAATCCCACAGACAGGGCATCCACCCATGTGGCGGATTCGAGCGTGCGGGTACGTTTGTCAATATATTCCACGGCAGTCAGTAAAACAGCCGTGACCAACAAGCGAATCCCTGCCAGATTGAGCGGGTCTTCTGACATGGTTTCGACAATATCTTTTAGGAAAAACCCTGTAATTAAAGCGGGAATGGTCGCCACAATGACCAGCCAGCCCTGCCGTGCATGCAGGTTTTCAAATGGCTTTTTATGTTTAATCCCAAGGAAAAATGCCAGGCTGATCTGCCAAATATCCTTCCAAAAAAAAGCGACCAGTGCAACTACCGTCCCTAATTGAATAATGACATTAAAAGAAAAGGTTTTTGCATCTGCATGGATTCCGAGCAGGTTTGTGATAATCAGCAAATGTGCGGTGGAGGAGACAGGGATGAATTCAGTCAATCCCTGAACAATCCCCAAAAAAAAGGCTTGTAAAATTGTCATTTACCGTCCTGGAAATTTTTTATTGATTGTAATGGATAGTTGTGAAATCTCATCTTACAATATCTTAAGAATTATATATAAGGAAAGGTATAATAAATTTTAACCGTTGAAAAGTCTTATCAAGGAGAAGAGATGATACAAATGCTCAATAAGTTTCTCTACCGTACATGAGTTGGTACCTCTGGCAGGCTAAAAAGGAAGACGGGTTGAAAGTCTAGCGAATGCTTCAATGCGTACTTTAGCCAATCGAGTCCCAAACGGAAGAGACTTTTATCGCGCCG
>VGNE01000013.1 GCA_016866215.1 Chloroflexota bacterium
AAACGTAAAATTGTTGAACCTGACAGAAAATTATCCGCTAAAGAAGTAGTTTCCAGAGTTTGCTCCGTGTTCGCTAATCCTGTATTGCCTTTCTTGAGGAAATCCTAAAATGTTTCCTGATTCTGCATTAAGAAACACTCTCTTACCACGTGGAACGTCCCGAAGGTTTCTTTGAAAAAGCTGTTTAGCCAATCAAACCTTCGGGACGGTGCATAATATCAGTTTGTGAATTCCCCTCCCCATTTAGAATGGGAAGGGGAAACCACACTAAGGAGGAAGAAGAAAACGAGTTACTTGACTGCCCGCAAATTGTAATAGTCGAAATGCCAGAACGGATAGTTGAGGTTGTATTCAAAACCGCTGATGGTATTTGGAACTACATAAACGGCCTTGGTATCGTACAAGTAGACACCTGGAGCTTCTTCAACCAGCAATTTTACAGCTTCAACATACTTGTCTTTTGAGGCGGCGAAATCTGTACCGCTCAAAGCGCTGCCTTCATCCCAGAGAGTATTGTATTCCGCGCTGTTCCAGTACGAAAGATTCCAGGATGGTTTCTCGGTGTAGTAGAACAATGACCACAAGTTATCTGCGGCCGCATCTGCGTATGCAGGCCAGTAAAGCAGAAGAGTCATATCCTGAGCGTCTTTGCCTGAGCGGGCGAGTTTCAATTGCTCACCCAAAGAAAGGGCCTCAATGGTGACTTCCACGCCGATCTGAGCAAAGGAATCTTTGATCAATGGAGCAAAAGCTTCTTCGGAAGCGTTTGAAGCTGTGTAGGTTAGTTTGAGGCTAAATCCGCCGCCTTCATGACCAGCTTCTGTCAAAAGCGCTTTGGCTTTCTCGAGATCATAGGTGTATTGACCAACGCTGTCATCCCATGGATACACACCCGCGGGCACTGGGCCAAAGCTTTGTGTGCCAAGTCCGCTGGCGCCGATGTTGATGATATCTTCGTAAGGAATGGCATAGGAAAGCGCCTGACGGACTTTTACATCATCCAATGGCGCGCGCAAAGTATTGAAGATACCAACATAGTTGAAGAACGAAGGTTCCGTAAACACTGTGTAATTCGGGTCATTTCTGAACGTATCGAGGTTTTCATTCGGCAGACGTTCAGCGAGGTCTACTTCGCCGCCTTCAAGCATTTGCTGACGGGTGGTGGCTTCAGGCACGAGAGAAGCGACAACCTTTTCATATTGACCCGCTTCCCAACCGCCCCAATACTCAGTGTTCTGAGTGAAAACGGCTTCAACGTCAGGAGTGTAAGATTCAACCATGTACGGGCCTGTGCCATAGCTCTTGCCATCTGCCCAGAAATTCTCATCAGCGGCGAAAGCTTCAAGAGCCTTCGGGCTGACGATGTAAGCGGCATACATGGAGGAAGCGATCAGGTCGATCGGTTGAGGAGTGCTGAGATTAAACTTAACGGTCAGATCATCAACTACTTCGACATTATCCACCGACCACCAGATGAAGCCAGCGCCGCCATGATCTTTGACGGCTTCAATGGAAGCTTTTACAGCCGCCGCATTCATTGGCTCGCCATCATGAAATTTCACGCCAGGGCGAAGATTGAATGTGTAGGATTTTTTATCATCGCTAACCGACCAGCTTTCAGCAAGCACCGGAGTATATTTTTCAGCGGAGCCTGGCTTGTTGATCTTCAAAAGCGTTTCATACACATTGGGCAGATACGCAGCTTCAGTTGAGAAGGAAGCAATTGGGTCCCACGTGTCGATGGTCGAAGAATAGGCGATCTTCAAAACGATAGGGCCCGCAGCAGGAGCTTCTGTTGCAACAGGTGCTTCAGTCGCGGCGGCTGGAGCTTCGGTTGCTGCCGCGGGAACTTCCGTAGCAGATCCACAAGCAGTCGCAAACATCGCGAGCACCACAAGCAGTGACAAAACGAACAAATTTCTTTTCATATTTTCTCCTCTTAAATTGGGCGAATTTGAGCAATCCTATCACAGCGAGTTTGCAGAAAGTTTGCAATACATTAGCGGATATAATTCCCAGCGCATGAAACCCTCCCCCCTGCTGAATACAAAATTTTCACCGCCACCCAGCGCTGGATATCTGCCGCGCCCGCATTTAATTCAGTGGCTGGATAATCACATGGGACAGCGGCTCACACTCGTTTCTGCGCCACCCGGATATGGCAAGACAATCTTGCTTGCGGATTTTTTCAACGCTCATTCTGGACCCTCCGCCTGGTACCAGCTCGAGGCATCTGATTCTGACCCGACAGTTTTTCTAACCCACTTGATCGAGTCAATTCGCCGTATGCGGACAACAAGCAAAAAAGCAAACAAAATCGGACAGAATGCGCAATCTCTATTAAACAGCGCCGAATCAGGCATGGACTCGCGGCGCGTGCTTACTGTCCTCATCAACGAACTCTCCGAGCAAATAAACGATTCGCTGCTCATCATTCTTGAAGATTACCATTTTGTCGCGAGTCCAATCGTCCATCAACTATTGGATTATCTATTGGAAAATGCCCCGCCAGCCTTGCACTTTATTATTTCCACACGCACCGATCCGCCGCTTGCATTGGCACGCCTGCGCGCCCGCGGATTATTATCCGGATTGCGCGCAAACGACCTAAGATTTAACGATGACGAAGTGGCAACCCTGCTTCGCCGCGAAGTTCCCGGTATATCTGCCGAGAGTTTGAGCGCATTAAGTCAAAAAACAGAAGGCTGGGCGGCGGCTTTGCAGATCGTGCGCAGCTCACTGGCTGGGCAAAATGCCGAGTCAGCGCATGAGATTGTGACTTCATTAAGCGGCTCAAATCGTTTTGTCTTCGAATATCTTGCCGAAGAAGTATTTCGCCGACAACCTGAAGCGCGGCAAACCTTTTTGTTGCAAACATCCATCCTCTCCCAAATGGACGCGGCTTCCTGCAATGCAGTCATGGATATAAAAAATTCACAAGATATGCTGGAAGAATTGGAGCGCGAGAATTTATTCCTCACCAGTCTGGATGAGAAACGACGCTGGTATCAATACCATTTTCTGTTTCGCGAATTCCTACAGAGTAGACTCCGCCGCAAGACTGGCGAGCAGGTAACAGGCGGCGCTCTGAGCCTGTCGAAGAGTTTGGAAAGACGCGCGGGCGCATATTATGAATCCAATAATGAAGTTGAAGCCGCCTTCCTTCAATATATATCCGCACAAGATCACGAATCCGCTGCGCGCGTGGCATCCATCTTCGCCGCAGACTATGTCGAACGAGGTCGCGTTGAGGTTTTACATCGTTATTTAAATATGCTGCCAGCAGAAACCTTGCGCGCCAACCCCGAGCTATTGCTTCAAAACGGCAACGCGCATCGCAGGCTGGGAGAAGCGGGGTTGGCAATTACATCGTACGAGGATGCGCGCGCCAATTTTGCAGTGCAGAAAAATACATCTGGTGTAAGCCGTGCGTTGACAAAACTTGCTGAAGTCTATCGAGCACAGGGAAATTATCGTCAGGCTGAAACGTTTTCAAAACAGGCTTTACAAGCTGCGCCGTTGGATGACTATACCGCACGCGCCGAAGCCTTGATGGCGCTTGCAAAAACAACGGGATTCTTGAGCAGCATGGACCGTGGCCGCGAATTGGCCGAACAAGCTGTTGAAGAAGCGCGTAAATCAGACGGGCTTTCCGCGTTGTCACGCGCGAATTTCATTCAGTCACTGGGTCAAATCTGCTGGTGGCACGGTGACCCGATATCCGCCGCCAAACATGCGCAGGAAGCATTGCGCCTCGCGCCCAAGGAACTTTCACCGATTGCGGCGCAGGCCTGCATTTTATTGGTCACGCCGCATTTATATTGGCGCGAGTTTGAAACCGCCCTGCGTTACGCCGAGCGTGGGCTTGAAATCTCGCAGATATTACACTTGAATGAATTATTACCCGCCGCCTACACCGCGCTTGGGAATGTATTAACCCGTTTTAGCGAAACTGCGCGCGCCGAAGCTGCGTTACGTCAATCTGTAGAACTCGCTCAACAATTGGGCATCGCCTCATATGAACAATTAATGGCGACGGGTTATTTGGCATATAACCTCTACGGGCAGGGACGTGTAGATGAAGCATGGCAATTAGCGGAGGGCGCGTTGTGGGCATACACCGGCAGCCCCGATACTTACGAGGCTTTTGTTTGCAGGAGCGTGCTCGCAGATGTAGCTTTGGAAAATAATGAACTTAACCGTGCTGAAAATCTTTTTAGCGATCTCGCAGAAACAGGAGAACGCAGGCAATTTCGCATACCGCTTGCCATGGTTTATTTTGGGCTGGCTTATATTCACCTTGTTTCAAATCGCAAAGAAACAGGCATCCAACATGCATGCAAAGCATTGGAACTAATCGAACCTACCAAAGCCTTCCAGCTTTTTATTGATCAGGGCGAGCGCAGCCGCGTGGTGTGCAATGCTCTTGTGGAGGCGGGTCACAAAGGTCCGTTTTTGGAGCGCGTGCTTGAGAATTTGCCTGGGAAAAAGAAACCAGCAACGATCACAATTGCGAATCAATCTGTGATTAATATCAAAACCCTTGGGAGCTTTCAGGTTTTCGCGGGCAATGAAGAAATTTCGCAGGAACGCTGGGTCTCCACCAAGGCGCGGGATATGCTCGCCTACTTCATCACCTTTCGCGGGGAACGCATCCCCGCAGAACGAGTCTTCGACGGCATCTGGGCCGAAAAAGGCGGGCGCGGACTGACAGCCTTTCACACAGCACTCTCCCGTTTACGAAGCGCATTGAAAACAGGAGAAAACTCTCCGCGTTTAATTCTTGTGGAAGCGGGAGACTATCGCATCGACGCGGCGCGCTTCACCATCGATGTGGACGAATTCGACTCCGCCCTCGCCAAAGCCCGCGCCAGCACAGACGACGAAGCCACCGCGCATTTTTATGAACAAGCCATAAATTTATATAACGGCGAATACCTGCAAAACTTTTATTACGATTGGGTTTTCCCCGAGCGCAGGCGATTAACGCAGGCATATCTTGGTTCTTTGCGCGCGCTCGCAGATCATCACTATGCACATCGACGCTACACGCATTCCATTGAATTATTGGAGCGTGCTTTACGAGTCGACAACCTTCAGGAAGACCTGCAATGTCAGGTCTTGCGCGCCTATGCTGCATTGGGCGATCGCGCAGGGTTGATCAATCAATATCAAGAAATGAAGCGCGTGCTCGCCAAAGAACTGGACATGGAACCTTTGCCAGCAACGGAAGCCCTTTATCAAAGGTTGCTCGAAAATTTTAAAAACTAATATCAAAACCCCACAGGGTCACATGCAAAAAACAAAACTCCTTCCCTACCTCGAAGCCCTATTCGCAGTTATTGTTTGGGGTGGTTCATTTACCGCAACCAAAATTGCAGTTGGACAAATCACCCCCATTGCAGTCGTATGGCTTCGATTTGCAATGGGAATTCCCTTGATCCTATTGGCGGTTGTCATGCGCAAACAATTTGCCTTTCCAAAAGGGAGCGAGTGGCTGTATTTTGCGCTGCTTGGCTTTTTGGGAATATCGCTTCATCAATGGCTGCAATCCAACGGACTCAAAACCGCGCAAGCCACAACCACTGCCTGGATCGTTTCCACTTCGCCCGCATTTATTGCGGTATTAGGCTGGATGGTATTAAAAGAAAAACTCAATCTTCTGCAATCGCTCGGCATTGTCCTTGCCATGATAGGTGTGTTGGCGGTGGTGAGCAAAGGTGACATCTCTGCAATTGCCGTGGGTAACTTTGGCACCTGGCGATTTTCTGATTCTCATAAGCTCCATCAATTGGGCCGTAGTTTCAATCCTCTCAAGAGGCGGATTAAAGGATCATCCGTCCACGTTGTTGACGTTTTGGTTAATGACCATTGGCTGGCTGATCATAACAGCAGCCTTTATATCAAATAATAGCTTGGGTGAGTTCGGGAAGCTTGATGTACACGGCTGGATTGCAATGGTCTTTCTTGGTATCTTCTGCGCTGGCCTTGCATATATCGCATGGTTCGACGCGCTCAGTCAATTGCCTGCCGCCCAAACAGGCGCGTTTCTTTTTATCGAGCCGCTCGCAAGCATGGCCGTGGCTGCGATTGTTTTGAATGAGCAAATTACACTTGTTTCTGTTTTTGGCGGCGCGGTGATTCTCTACACTATCGGGATGCCCAGTTCGATGACTATTCGCTACTCCCGCGGCATAAGTTTCCGCATCAAACTCTAAGCCTCAGCCTGCGTGCAAAAACTTCAAGCAGTTCCATCGCTGGCTGTGGAATGATCCGTTTGGATTATCGCTTGGTTTCGGCGGAAATCCGTTTCGACTGCCTGCGCTGCCGAATGCGGTTTGGTTCTTTTATGGATCGGGGGAGAATAATCTATCGTTTGCTGATGGTGGTCTCGACACCTGCACTGCACCAAACGCAGTGCGGCGCAAGTGTACGGGCGAGAAGAGCACTCGCCCTACTCGACCAGCGGTATGTTACACCGTCGGTGTCTCGATATAAATTGAGACTTTCCAGAGTTTTAAGCGGATGCAGGGTCCTTTTGCCTGAGAGATTCGTCTGGTATCGCCTTTCGCCAGATTTGCACCTTCGGCGTCCCGCGAGTACGCGGGATCTCTTCCCTGTGATCCGTTATTTTGTACTTCCATTTTATGGGCGAGGGGAATGAGAGTCCAGAGGTAGAACATCATGTATTTAAATTATCAGCCGCTTTTTGGGAGCGGCTGTTTTTTCATCACTTGCCGGCAACTTTTCGAATGCGTTTTGGTCTGGCAGGTTCTTCCATTAATTCGGGTTCAGGAAGAGCAGGATCAGAGGGTGCGGGAAGTATTTCAGGCATGGACGGCGGCTGTATGGGTGCATAAATTTGCGTTCCGTTGATTTTTGCGAAATATTCTTTCACACTTTGATCGTTGTAAAAGATGAGCGTGAGTATGCCAACAACCATCGAGAAAATATTACCAATAAAGAAAGTAAGTATCTGGAAAACCGCAATGGACTGTGAAGGTTTTACGGCTTCGGGTTGCGCGCTCAATAGTTTTGCTGCGTAAATAATCTCGAAGACGCCGAGAATGGTGGGCAGGATGGTGATGGGCAGGCAGATGACGCCGATGATCGTGCCGAGTGCCGTGGCAGATGCGATGAATCCCCAGAAGAGATTGATGACGCCGCTGGTGAGAGTCATTACCGCGATGGCGGTAAGTAGACTAGGTTTTTGATTTGGATAAGATGTATTCATTCGTTACTCCTTGTTTTGTCTGCAAGATATAACGAATGAAAGCGGATTTGGTTGCAGGGTCAGGGCTGTTGAAATGTGAGTAGTAAACCACCAGAGTACTTAACTCCATTTGGGTCTGTGCATGAGGGAGCGGAGATGTTTGGAACGAAAGCACCGCCTTCTACAACGCGGACGTTATATATAATATCTGCCTGCATGACGAAGTCCGCGTATCCATTCCCAAGCTCGGGCTTGAATCCGGTAAAGAAGCGGTCCTCACCCTGACTCCATGTGACGATGATCTCAATGCCTGGCACTTGCTTGCGGCGTCCGTCCATGAGGATGAATTGCAACAAGCTTGATGGCAAGCCTGGTTCGCAGATTGAGTCTTGCCCGACGAGTATGAATGGCCCGCCCGGCCTGGGGATGGGAGTAAATGTAGGCCGCGGCGTACTGGTTGTGACTTGTATGGGCACAAGGGGTGTTTGTTCAAAGGAAAGGGTTGGGAAGGGTGTGGCTTCTTCCATTAATTGGTTTGTTGGCGTTTGAGTTGCAGATAATTCATCAACAGTGGTTTCAATGTTCGGGGTATTAAAAATGTTTGTGTTTGTAAAATGGGTGGCGGTGGGAGAAACACTTGCAAAACCCTGCTGCAGATCTGTGGCGAGTTGTGCGAGAGGTTGCACGCGTTCAAGAGATTCGCCTAAGCCCACCATGCGTTGTGCTTGTGCGCTGAGTTCGCCAATGGGATCTGTGTCGTTGAGCAGTTCGAGGCGGGCGCGGGCGCGGGGGAGGTTATGAGTGGATGCATACGAGGCGGCGATCACAACCCGGTATTGATCTTTGAAATCAGCGCGCAGGATGGCGGGGTTTGCGTCCACATATGTGACAGGGGAGATAAACCAGGAATACGCCAGACCAAGCCCAAGTCCGGTAAGAAGCGCAAGGAGGAGGTGCAGAGTCGTGTTGTGGAAGGTGAGTCGGCTCATGGGTTGTTAATCCCCGGCGGTTGAATCATCTGCATGGCAGTTAAGAGATTTTGCAAAGCGAGAATTTCATTTTGTGTGAAGCCATTTCGGTTTGCGTATTCCAATGCGGAGGTTGTAATGGTTGCAGGGGGTTCGCTCCCAAGGCTGGCGAGATGGCGCGCGGCAGTTTCGGGGTTGTGGTCGTTTTGGAATGCCTCTGCCACCATCAACACGTAATCAACACGATAGTCCTCCCTGAGAATGTTCGGCGGGACGTCGGTATATTCAATGGGATCAATGACCCAGCCATAGATGAGTCCGAGCGCGATGCCGATGCTGATTGCAATGGCAATCTTGATAAGGTTTGATGATGTCATATTGGGATTATAAACAAAAAAAGATTTAAAAGAATTTACCGCGAAGGCACAAAGGAAAACCTAAGTCAATGCTCTTTCCCCTTTGTGCACTTCGTGTTGTTTCGACAGGCTCAACACATCGCCTTTGTGTTTAAAAAAGGTTATCCCGTTACAAACGGTAGAGCAAAGATATCCAGGCAGGCGACCGGCGGCGCCCAAAGACTCTTCCTTACCGTTGCTATCTTTCGATCCTGGCGGGGTTCAAAAGGCTTCGCCGCGCCGGGCCTGCCCGGACGCTGGCAAGCATACCTGATGTGAGAGGGGGTGTCAATTGATATTCAGAAAATACATTTATGTTTGTCCATGGACTGTCCGTCCATTTTTTTTTCGATTTCCATACTATTTTTTGTGAAGCTGCAAATGCGAAGACAGGCCAAAAGAACATGATATAATTTTGGCATTCAGGTTCAGATCCCTCTCATTGATGAAGGAGTAAATATGGAAATTACAACTCAGGAATTCAAGCATTGTGATTTGTTTAAAGTGCAGGGACGTGTAGACAGCGCCACCGCTCCCGAGTTTTCAAAAGTCCTTGAGAAAGCCAATACCAACGGACACTTTAAACTTATTGTGGATATGAGCGAACTTGAATACATATCCAGCGCTGGTTTCCGTGCATTGCTTGCGGCCCAGAGGAATTGCAAACGGATGAATCGCGGTGAACTTGTGCTTGTAAACGTCCCGGAACGGATTCGTGAAGCGCTTGAACTGGCCGGGTTTACAGAACTTTTCAAGACCTTCAACGACCCGCTTGAAGCGGTGGGAAGTTTCTAACGGACGCCCTGGCGCCTTCTTGATTAATAATCACAAGAAACGCCGCCTCATCTTTCACGGTGCAGGCGGCATATTTTTTCTTATTTATGCCAATTTCAACATTCCCTGCCAGGTTTGAATTCCTAGATGAGATCCGCGACTTGGTGGCCAGGGTGGCTCACGAGGGTGGCTTCACTGAAAAAGCGATCTACTCCCTGCAGCTTGCCGCAGATGAAGCCGCCTCCAATATTATTGAACATGCCTATGAAGGCGTCGCAAATGCATCCCTGCAGATAACCTGCGATATGCAGGATGACGAACTGATTATTACCATGCGCGATACCGGCAAGCCTTTCGACGCTTCCAATGTCAAACATCCAAATCTAAAGGCAGACCTCTCCAAACGTCAAATCGGGGGACTTGGGGTATACCTCATGCGGAAGCTTATGGACGAAGTCCGCTATGAATCAAACGCAAAGACAGGCAACCTGCTCACAATGATCAAGCGCAGGGGATAAACCGTATGAGCGTCAAAACACGCGCAGAGCGTTCAGGATCACAGGATTGGTTTCATATCGCCGCACTGGGGGAACAACTGCGCAGCGAAAATTCTCTCAGCATACAGCGTGACCGAATCGTATCCATGACAGGCCGCCTCATCGAAGGCGTGGTGGATGTCTGGTTACAGGAGAAATTTTTTCGCCTGCCAGATCGGGAGGACGGTTTCATCTTTCCTGCTCAGCCTACCCTTGCGGGAATGAAACTGGCATTCAAAGCAGGCAAGCTGATCACTCAAAGCAGGAGCATAAAAAACGCCGCTTCGCGCGGGACCTTTGCCGCGATCCCGCTCGAAGATCAGGGGATTACCCTCGGCATTCTCCAGATCACCCGCCCCAAGGGACCTAAGTTTTCCACCCCAGAGTTGAATCTGCTTCAAGGTCTCGCCCAGATCATTTCTGTCAGTTTGTTCGCTTCACATCGAACCGAGGTCGAACAGTTCCGCCTCAGGCAGCTCACTCTTGTGCGCGAGGTCAGCACGCAGATCGCGAATGTGCTCAATCTGGATGAACTCGCCGATCGTGTCACTGAACTAATCCAAAAGACCTTCCATTATTATTATGTTGCCATCTTTACCCTGGACTCAAATTCCAATGCGTTACGATTCCGCTCGAGCGCTGTTGCGCCGCGCAAAGGAAAGAAGAAGGCTGCCATCGCCCTTGAAGTCGAGATGGGACAGGGGTTGATCGGCGAGGCCGCGCGTGATGGCAACCAGATCGTGTGTGACGACGTTCAGTCTGATCCACGCTATCGCTTCATAGACAGCCTGCCCGAAACAAAATCAGAAGTTGTTATTCCCCTAAAGATAAAAGATCGTGTGCTTGGCGTTCTGGATGTGCAAAGCAACCAGAAGAGCGCCTTTCACCCGAACGATCTTCTCATCCTGCACGCGCTGGCAGATAATATTGCGCGCGCAGTCGAGAGCGCTCATTTATATAGTAATTTACACCGCCGCGCCGACCAGCTTATATTGGTCTCTGAAGTAAGCAAGAGCGTGACCTCCACCCTCGATCTTTCGCAATTAATGCATGACGCCGCGTCTTTGATCCATGACAAATTTGGGTATCCTCATGTTTCATTGTTCACGGTGCATTCCAACCGCCGCTTGATCGTTTACGAGTCCGGCAGTGGAAAACGCAGTAAAAAATTGGAAGGTTTTTCAATTCCTCTCGACGATGCGCTCGGAATCATGCCCTGGGTGGCAAGAAATGGAAAATCCGTGCTTGCGAATGACGTCTCAAAAGAGGCTCGTTACCTCCATTCGCCCTTGCCGCCCAAAAACACACAATCTGAATTGTGCGTGCCTTTGATCTTTAATGAGAAGGTGATCGGCCTGCTGGATATTCAATCCGATAAATTGAATGCGTTCACGGAGGATGACCAGGTCATGTTCGAAGCCGTAGCGGATACAATCGCGGCGGCCATTCGTAATGCGGATCTGTATCACTCTGAACAATGGCGCCGGCAGGTATCCGACAGCCTGCGTGAAGTGGCGGGCCTGGTCTCTGATAATGTTGGCGTGGATGAAGTGCTGGAGACTATTTTCACGGAATTGGACCGCAACTTGCCGATTGATATTTCGGCAGTTTGGTTACTGCAGAATGGCGAGCTTTGTTTGTCTGCGGCGCATGGTGTGAACGCAAACCAGCTAGAAAACATCTGTATTGCCAATCCGGATGCGACCTACGCTATGGCGGAGGCTTTGATATCCGATGTTCCAATTATTCGGCGCGCCGATCAGCAGATCTGGCCCAGCGGGCTGGCGGCGGGATATGACGGGAATTACTCGTCCATTGCCGCGCCTTTGCGTGTCGGCGATCGTCCGTTAGGTGTGCTGACACTCGCGCATCACACCGCTGGACGATACGGTCATGAAGCCCAGGCGATCATCACCACATTCGCAAGTTATGCGGCCGTTGCCATAGAAAATGCGCGTTTATATGATTCCGCACAGGAACAAGCCTATGCGTCTGCGGCTTTGTTGCAGGTGGCGCAGGCTGTAGTAACTCTGAATGATATTGACGAGATACTGGCTTCCATCACCCGTATCATGCCGATCCTTGTGGGTGTCAAACGGGTTGCTTTATATCGCTGGGACTCAGAGCGCATGTCTTTTTCAGCTTCGCACGAGTACGGTTTTTCAGATCAGGAAGAAGCGCTCATGACCGAAAAGGAATTCAGCGCGGGTATGTTCCCCTTCCTTGATGCTGTGCGCGAGCAAAACCTTCTGGTTACGCATCCACTTAAACCAAAAGCGATGCCAAAGTCCTGGTTGAGGATCAAGCCTGAGGTCAACGCGAAGCGGGAAGCGGATGTGCTCAATGCGGAGCGATTGTTGATGGCGCTGCCATTGTCCATCAAGAATATTCTGTTTGGGGTCCTGTTGATCGAAGAGACGGAAAACGGTCGCCGTTTCCGCTCACGCCGAATTGAGATCATCAACGGTATCGCGCAACAAGCTGCGCTTGCAATTCAGAATGATCTTTTGCAGCAGGAAATGGTCGTGCGCGAACGCCTCGAGACCGAAGTGCAATTGGCGCGCCAGATCCAACAGACCTTCATTCCGCAAAGTTTGCCTGCCTACCCTGGCTGGCAATTGGCGGCGCGCTGGCGCACGGCGCGGCAGGTGGGTGGTGACTTTTACGATGTGATCGAACTGCCCAACAAGAAACTGGGTCTCTTCATTGCAGATGTGGCGGATAAAGGCATGCCTGCCGCTTTATTCATGGCGCTCACTCGTACGCTCGTGCGCGCCGCGGTAATCGAAACCGATTCGCCCGCTCAGGCATTGCGCCGTGTGAATGACCTGCTCTTGCCAGATACGCATCAAGGTATGTTTGTCACAGCTGTGTACGGTGTTTTGGATATGGAACGCGCTGAATTTACTTATGTGAATGCAGGGCATAACCCGCCGTTTTGGGTGAGAGCCAATGGCATACCTGAAAAACTCACACGTACAGCCGTTGCGCTTGGCGTGCTGGAACAACCGAATATGAAGGAACGCACCATCTCATTTACGCAAGGGGAAACGCTCTTTCTTTATACGGATGGTCTCACGGAAGCTTTTTCGTTTGATGGGGATTTGTTTGGTGATACCCGATTGACGGACTCGTTGAAATCTTCCGCCCTGGCGCAAACCGCTGATGAAGTCATCGTTGCAGTGGAGAATCATTTGAACGAATTTATTGGGTCCATGCCGCTTGGCGATGACCTCACCATGCTTGTGATAAAAATGGTGTGATGCCTCTCGTCATAATATTTTGAAATGGAGCATGAATTGTCAATGAAAAAAATAATCTTTTTGTTTCTTGTTCTGGGGATATTGATTCCTTCCACTTTGGGATTTGCCAAAGGTGAATTTGATTACATTGTGATCAAAGGACCTGGCATTACCGGTGATATCAGCGCGACCAACCCCGAGCTGACCCAGGATTTTTTCATCTTTGCAGATTTTTCACAGGGAGAAATTCCGCCTCCCTCCGACCCCGGGCAGGGTTACCAGATCGTGCGCATGATTGTGAAAGGAAGCAGCGCCGATCCGTTTGATCAACTGCATTATTATCCGTATACAGGTTATGTTTATTATGACGGATTGGTGAACGGCTCATCCGAATATGACGGGAAGTGGTATGCGGCTAATCCTGCGGCTGAAGCGCCTTTTCGGGCAGTCCTGGCGGAACGTGCCCGTTTCACTTGGATTCCATTTGCGGTGCTGGTTGTGATCATGGCGGGATTTTTTATAGCGTATCGCTCGAAAGCAACGAAAGAATAATAAAAAGAGCGGAGATTCCTAAAATGGGTCTTCGCTCTTTTTTGTTGATCGCTGACCATAGGCGATAGACCGTTACCGTCTGTGGTCATTCGTCCACCGTCGTTTTATCTCAACTCAAATACATCATTTTTCTCATCATAGGCGAGAATCAAAACCTGGCCTTGTTCAAAGTTAACCGTGCCAGAAAAAACAGAACGATATTCATCCGCCACATCTTTGATCCAAATTTCAACTTGATGTGTGCCCGATTCGATTTCCAGGAATTCAAGGGCAGAAATGCGTCCATTGCCGCTGATACCGGAAGGCTTATAAGTTTCATCGAGAATCGTTTCGCTATCCACGATCACGCGCAGGCTGATGGGGAAGTGTTCACCGCCGAAGATTTTTTCCGCGTCTGCGCCTTCGGGCAGGATGACTCCCTCTGGAATGTTTGCAGACGTGATCTTGCCTTTTGCGTCGAGGGCGATCCGCAAGCCGCTTTCGTTTGCGGCTTGCATCCCAGTGGGAATGTCCAACGGCAGGGCGAGGGCGAACATGGCCAGCAATATTACTGTCCCAACCAAACCGCTCACAATCGAAGGGCTCAATTTCTGACGGTTATTCACAGGCGGCAAAACAGGCGCGGACTTGTTGGATTGTGTCTCCATACGCTGCAGGTTATTCAGATAGGATTCAACTGCCCTTGCGTCGCCGGGTGTGGTTTCGAGCCAGTGTAAATCTTTCGTCACCAATGCCGGCCGCAGCTTCAGGCGATTCAAAATCCAATGCGAGTCTTCGCGGTAAATACCGTCATCGTAGGGATGCGAAAGAATGACGACATCGCGCGCGCCCTCGCTGTGCAGGGACTTGATCCATTCGATATTGACTGTGCTTGCCGAAGGAAGAACGACAGTCACAACGCGCGCCGTCTCTCCCCAGGCTGATACGGTTACAGGAGTTTTTCTTTCGCTGACATTTAATTGGGCAGGCAAACCACCCAAAGCCTCATCTCGATAGCTTGCAAACAAAACAGTGACAGGGTAGCCTGCTTTCTTTTCACGGTGTAATGCGCCTTTGATCGTATTGTAAGTTTGTTCGCCGTTGTAACCGCCCTTTAAGTCAATCGCATCGGCGGGACATGCGCCCACGCAAATTCCGCAAGCGGTGCATTGGGCGTTGTTGATGATGGCTAATTTTTGATAGCCGGAGTCATCAGCGCGTTGAACCATGCGGATCGCATCAAATGGGCATTCGGTGTAGCAGATGGTACAGCCAGTGCATTTTGGGTTGGAAATAACCGCAGGTCCCAGGTCCCGGCTTGGGGCGAGCCAGGGGAGCAGGAACAAAGTCCCGCCCACGAAAATCGCCAGTCCCCAGAAAATCAAGTTACCCCATGCGTCGAGCAATGGCAGAAAGCCGAGGTAATAGGCGTCCATTGGAACCGATTGGACGAGGCGCGATAGATCTGCGGGCGCGGCGGAGGTGACGGGTTTGATGAGCGAGAGCACGATCAGACCGATAGCGGCTTGAATGCTGACCCAGCGCGGCGACCACCAATGCGCACGTGAGAGGCGCAAACCGTGAATGTAAATGCCGAGGAAGCCGATCAGCGGCAGGAAGACATGCAGGAAAAGGATGATCACAAAGTTGGAGAAGGTGCGAGACACAATATTTGCCGCGACATAGGTGAGACCCGATGTGCCGGCAATGGTGTTCATCATGTATTCGGTCATCCATTGTGCGCGTTCGTCCCAGACCAGCCAGTAGCCCATCGTGCCGACCAGCCAGGTGGTGGCAAGCATGATCCAGCCGCTTGTCCATGCCAGCCAGCGTGACCCCCAGTAGCGGCCGCTCAATAACATCTTGAGGAAATGCAAAATAATAAGCAATATCATCGCGTCGGAGGCATAGCGATGAACGCTTCGCATGAGCGAGCCAAACCAGTGGGAATCGATTTTTTCAACTGTGGCATAGGCCACATCGAGACCGGGGCGATAAATTGCAGTCAGATACACGCCTGTCCCGATCAGCACAAGCAGCATAAAGATCGTTAAGGTGCCAAGATGATAAAAGGGGTTGAAATCCGATTTGGTGAGACGGTTGATGAGTCCTTCGAATTTTGTCCAGAGTTTTTCAAAGGTGTGCAGGGTTTTGCGTTGCGCGTAGGGGTTGTGAGTCATGTATCAGGTTCCAGGTTCCAAGTTCATACGATGGTCGAGTAGTGGCGCTTTCAGCGCCACGTATCGAGACCACCCATTTCAGGTTTATCTTTAATTTTTTGTTTACTTGTCATTGGTGGTTTCGATACAGGCGAGAAGAACACTCGCCTTACTCAACCACCGAGTCTTCTTCATACAATGATGGAAATTTATTCATCTTCATTGCATTGGTTGTGACGAAGATACTGCTCGCCACCATTGCAAAAGCGGAGAAGACGGGCTGTAATAAGCCGGCCATGGCAAGCGCGACTCCAATTACGTTATAAATGACTGCCCAGCCCAAATTTTGTTTTACGCGGCGCATGGATTCTCGTGAGAGATCAATTAGCCAGGGGATCACGCGCAGGTCATCGCGCATCAGCACGATATCAGCCGCACTGCGCGCGACATCCGTTCCGTGATTCATCGCAAGCCCAACCGTGGCGGCGGCTAGCGCGGGGCCATCATTGATGCCATCCCCGACCATCGCGGCGTTCCCCGCAAGATGTTTCATCTTTTCATCAGGGGTGAGCGCGGCGATGACAGGAATGCCCAACGTCTTTTGCCACCTTTCACCCGCGCTGGACTCGTCGCCTGTCAGCACGCCGAGTTCCAATCCACGGGATTGCAATTGATGCACAACATCTTTCGCCTCCTCGCGGATTGTCTCGCCCAGCCCCACAAGCCCCACAACCTGCCCATCCCAGCCGGCATACACGACGAAGTGCCCCGCTTCCTTCCACGCCTCGGCCTGCTCCTTGATATTCGTTGACATCTTCAACCCCTCAGCAGACATCAACCGCGCTGAGCCGATGATGATTCGTAATTCGTAATCCGTAATTCGTAAAGTCCCAACAACGCCAAGCGCGGGGAGGGATTTGAATGATTCGGGTTTGGATAATTTCACGCTTTTTGAATTTACATATTCAACAATGGCTTTTGCGAGAGGATGCTCGGATTCGTTTTCAATGGAAGCGATGATTTGCAAAAACTCCGACTCTGGAGTTGGGGAGCATCGCTGTGGCGCCGTGGCGACACTTGCTCCCCGACTGTTAGCCAGCAAGCTGGCTGACTCCAGAAATATGCCATGCACCTTCATCGGCAGTTGAGTCAATGTGCCGGTCTTGTCAAAGAAGACTTTTTGCACCTTGGCTAATCGTTCCAGCGCGGCCGTGCTTCGCAAAATTGCGCCTGATTCAGCGGCGCGTTCGAGGGAGAGCCATAACGTGAGCGGCGTTGCAAGTCCCAGCGCACAGGGGCAAGCGATAAGCAAAACGGACAAGGCCACCAGCAAGCCTGTTTCCAAGCCCGAGACATAATTCCAGATCAGGAATGCAATGGTTGCCAATCCAAGCGCAAGAGGGGTCATCCATGCGGAGAGCTTGTCCACCATTCTTTCCAACGGTGAACGCGCCCACAGGGCTTCATGCAGTAATCTTCCGATTTGGCCCGCTGTTGTGGATTCGCCAACAGCCATTGTGATGACCTCAAAACCACCGTCGAGGTTGATCGTCCCAGCTTGGACTTTGTCACCTTCATGATGGGTGACGGGTTTGGGTTCGCCCGTCAGCAGGGACTCATCCACGTCACCTTCACCGATGGCGATCAATCCGTCCACGGGAAATCTTTCGCCAGGTCGCACACGCACGCGCATGCCAGGTCTCAGTTCAGCGACATTGATGGTCCTATCAGATTCGCCTGTGACTACTGTCGCTGTAGAGGGAATCTGTTCCAGCAAGCGCGCAACGGCTTTGTTGCTCGATTTATGCGCCTGCATTTCAAGCCACCTGCCTATCGAAACCAAAAAGATGAGCATCGTAGCGGTGTCGAAATACAGGCCGCCGTGTCCCGCGATCAAATTGCGGACGGACAATCCGAAGGCGGAGAATGTACCAATCGTGATGAGTGTGTGAATGTTGGGCTGTCCGCGCAAAAGACTTGCAAACCCTGCCCGCAAAATTGGCAGGCCAAGTAACAGCAAAACAGGAATACTCGATACCAGCATCATGATCTGGAAGAAATCCACCAGCCATTGTGTTTCAGGGGAAGCCAGCCCGAGCAGTTCACGCCCGTATATGCCCGCCCCGACGATCATGTCGTGCAGGACCATCACGCCGCTGATCAGCAAACGTGTATAGAAGGATTCTTCCTCGTCGCGCGGTTTTTCGTTTGGAAGAGCGGCTCGATAACCGAGCGAACGCACGCGCTTCCTGAGTTTAACGGGATTTGTAAGCGTCTTGTCAAATGTGAGATTGGCTTGCCCTTGAATGAAACTCACCTCGGCGTTGACGACTCCCTTCGTGCGGCGGAGTTGTTCGCTGACCAGCCAGGCGCAGGAGGAACACCACATGCCGCCGAGGGTGAGGGTGACATTCTCTGCGTTTTCTGCATTTGCCGAGACAGCGGGCGCTGCCGGGCTTTCCGCGAGCAAGGCAGAGACTTCCCTGCAGGATGGACAGCAGAAGACATCGCCTGCTTTGTTGGTAAGTGGGTGGAGAGTCGTCAGTCCGCAGAGAGAGCAGGCGACGAGGAGGGATTTGGTGGCGGGGGCAGTGGTGGCGAGGGTCATAAATAATTTATCTGTTAAATGGTGGTCAAGTAGCCCCGTGTTCGTCGGGGTGTACGAGACCACCATTCATATAATTTCCTGTTTGCTTGTTATTGCTGGTTTCGATACGGGCGAGAAGTGCGCTCGCCCTACTCAACCAGCGGAGTTTTTCTGTTACCAAAACATCACAGAACCAACCATCATATGCTCAACCCAGCCCAACGCGGCAAACCCGCGCATGGCGAATTGGAAGCCGAAGAACATCATCGCGAATGATGCCAGTCCGCGTGACCAGGCCAGTGAGGTGGATTTCTTCACGAACCATTTGACGGCGAACAGGCTTGGGAGGGTGGCAATGCCGAAGATGAGCATGTTCAATGCGCCTTGCATTGCGTTGGCAGAAGCCATGGCGGTGACGAGGGCAGTCAGGACCAAACCACAGGGGAGCAGCCCCCAAAGAAGGCCGAGCAGGTAACAGGTCGGGAGCGAAGCGGATTTGAATGCGCGCATGGCGCGTCCCCAGCGTTGAATGATTCCGGAGAATAAAAATTCGGGCGAGGGCGTTAATCCTATGAATGCAGATGCCATATAAAAGGCCATGACTGCAAAAATGATCGAAAGAACAGCCTGGAGTTTTTCAAGCGACCAAAGGGATTGGCCGAAGAAGCCAAAAAGGATTCCAAGAATTGCGTATGTTGTGACGCGTCCTGCGTGCGCAAGCACCCATGCGAATTTATTTTGAAAGATGGGCTGGCGGTCAAACAGCATAACAACGGCGCTGCACATGCCGACGCAATGACTGAAGCTTCCAAGCAGACCGAGCAGCAGCGCTGTGATCATAATGTGTTCCCGCCCAGAGTGGTGATTCTCTGGGCGGGAGTTCAAAGGAGAGACTAACGAATGAACCAGGTACGTCCCAGCAGCCACCAGTTGCTGAGGTAATACACGGCGAACCAAACCAGGAAGGCAAAGACGAGCACGAGCGTGCCTTTGGGTTGGTTTTTCGGATGTTCCATTTGCTCGTCGGTTAACTTGGTGGATTCAAGCAGGGGATTCTCTTTGCCGCCGACGAGCAGCAGTTGACCTGCTTCCATGCGCGGACCTGTGAGTATGGAAGCCAGTACGATGGTTATGTACATGATGCCGCCTGTTACTGCGATCAACGCGCCGATACCGAAGATGGCGAGGGTCAGGTCCACTGTGCCGGGGACGACGCCAGCGAAGGTGATGTCCCAATTGCGGCGGGCAACGCCTTGGAGTCCGCTGGTGATCATGCCCAATGAAACCAGAATCGTGCCGCCTCCGAATACATATGGCTGCCACTTTGCCCAGCTCTTAAGTTTGAGTTCCTTGCGGAAGATGAGAGGGATGACGTAATACGTGAATGCCATGAAAGCGGTGGTGGTGCCGCCTACAACTGTTGCGTGAAAGTGACCGGGCAGGCGCAGTGTATTGTGCGCCAGCATGTTGATCTGTTCTGTGCCGATGGTCACGCCAGTGACGCCGCCGATCCAGCCAAAGATTATCATGGACATGAACAATCCGCTGAAACCAGGTTCGCCCCAGGGCGCGTTGCGAAGCCAGCCAAAGAGTCCTTTGTTGTGGCCTTTCGCGCGCTGTGCTACTTCAATTGCAGCGGGAATGGAGAAGGCGTGCATCATCGAGCCAAGCACTGCGAGGTACATGGCGTAGGAGGTATTGACGGCCTTCCATGCAAAGGACAGCCCGGGATCAACCAAAAGGTGATGGGCAGAGCCGAGGTTGATGAAGAACAGGTAAAGGATGAAAGCGAGGCGCGAGAACTTCTCGTTGATTGGGCGAATACCCGTGGTCATTTGTGCGAGCGCATACCAGATCGCAACCATCGCGGCCAGGTTGACCTGCTGCGCGGGGTGACCGAATCCCCAGAAAAAGTTGCGGTAGATGCCGGGGTCATAATTTTGGAGAATACCCAGGGACCACAGGAAGGCAGGCACAATTGCGGCGGCGCCCTGGAGCAGGGTGTACACCGCCAGGATGGCGGCAGTCATCAAACCGAAGACCACCAGCGGAAGCGAGCCTTCAAATCTTTTTTCGCGCTTGGCCACCGCAATATTGATGAAGAATGTGATCACGGTAATCAACGCCCCGACTGCAAACAGAATGTAGCTCAGGTAAAAGAGTGGGTGCGCTTTGAGCGGAACATAGGCTGTAAACATTACGGTGGATTGCGGGTCAAACAAGACCACGCCGTTCACCAACAAACCGCCGACAGTCATCATAATGAAACCAAGCCAGGCAAGTTTGGGCGCAGCATGACGCGCATTCAGCAAAACAGTCGAGCCGAAATGCAAGCCTGCCATTTCGAAGAAGACGATCCAGGCCACCAGCATATCAATGCCGTGCAGGGTCAACAGGCGGTAGAACCAGGTTGCATCCAAAAGATGGATGGCCTGCCAGCGTGTCAGCGCGATCAAGAGAGCTGCGGTGCCGCCCAGCAGGAGGGTTACCACCGCCATGACTGCATTGGCAATGATGAGGCGTTCGGTGTGCATATCCACTTTAAGGGTGGTCACACCACAGACGCGATAATCATCCTTCGCGCCGGCTTTCCAGGGAGTTGTGGGTGCAAGTGCTGTCATTTTCATTCTCCTACTTGACGATTACTTTGCCAACCATGGTATGGTGACCGAGGTTACAAAACTCATTGCAGACGATGGTGAACTCGCCCGCGCTGGTCGGGACAATCGTAGCAACATAGTCATAACCAGGAATAACCTGCAGGTTGATGTTCACGGGCTGGAGCGAAAACCCATGCTGCAGATCCATTGAAGAAATATGCAGGCGGTAGGTTTGTCCCTTTTCCAATTGCAATATGGGATACCACTGCCAGGTGCTGGCGCGCAGGTACACGTCACTGCCGGGTGGGGGAGCCACAACGGGAATTCCGTTTTCATCTCCAACCTGGTATTGGGTAACAAACTCATTCACCTTCGCAGCGAATTGTTCGCGGGTCACGCGGTATGTTTCCGTTGGCACGTTTTGCTTCCCGTAGAAGTACCACAAAGGCATCATCACAGTCAGGAACACGCACCACACAAATGCCACTGTGAGCCATGTTTTTTCCATGCGGCCCAGCGGCTTCCACCAAAGTTTTTCAGGCGCTAACATTTTTCTTCTCCTCTTAATATGGGGCAGGGGGAACATTGATCAGATCTATAATTCCCCAAACGTTATAGATCAAAGTACTGATCAACAATGACAGCACGAACAACAACCAAATGTTGTCGAACCACTTTTGCCCTTGCGGCACAGGCTCATTTTCACGTTCATCATTCTCGGACATGTCACTCTCCTTTTGTAATGTGTCTTATTTCACAAGCATTGTCTGAATTACACCAATGATAGCAAGAAAACGCAAAAGCAGGCAGTGACTTTTGTTACATTTCCCGAGATCTGCGTACATCCGTGCTATGGGAATCATTCTTTTCCATGGTTGAATACCTCAATGAGATCACGACATTCTGCTGGCTTTGCATCGTGATGATATGCGTGCATCTTATCTCCTAAATTTTGATGGAATTCAACCAATCAGGCAATTGACGAAATAACTCGCGCATGACTGTCTTCGTCCGTTCGTGAAATAACCCAAGATTTCCATAGGCTTCCCCTCCGTCAATGCACACCAGATCAGTGACCCCGCGCAGGATCAACAGGCGCGTATTATTCTTTTTTGCAACCCATGCAATTGCGCCTGATTCCCAATCTGCGGCGACGGCGTCATATTTTTCGATGAGCATGGGAATATCTTCCGCGACAATATCCCGGTCTGCAGAGACGAGAAGTCCGCGCGAGATGGGAGAAGGCAAATTAAGCGGCAGCCAACTCAGGTCGAGGGAAGAGGCGTAATGTTCAATGGCTTCAGATGAATCGCCCATTTGCTCGAGGATGTCATAGACCAGAGTGCGCTCAACGAGGATGATCTTCCCTATTTCAATTCGCCCGACAAACCCTCCGCATGTGCCGAGGTTGGCGAGCAGGTCTGGCTTGAAATGGTCAATCACATATTGAGCGGAAGCCGCCGCAGAAATTTTCCCCCAACCGCCATGAACGAGTTGAAGGTTGAAAGTTGAAAGTTTCAGGTTGGCATACTCGCCAAAGGGGGATGGTTTGGTTTCAAGATTAGAGTACATTTCCTTGACAACCTGCCACTCGGCATTGGCTGAAATGATGACGACTATCTTCAAGTCAGTTTTCCTTCCAGATAATCAAGAACGAGTTGCAAGGCGGCATCACATGAATATCGTTTATTCTGTTCACGATCCCCGTCCCAAATGAAGTTACGCGCCCACTCGCCTTTTTGGGTTACCAATCCAATCCATGTAAATCCAACAGGTTTCTGCGGCGTGCCACCGCCAGGGCCTGCAATTCCACTGACGCTGAGAGCAATATCGGCGTTCAATGCATGCATTGCGCCGTGCGCCATCTCAAGCACGGTCTCACGCGAAACAGCGCCTTTTGTATTCAAGGTTTCCCATGAAACTCCCAGTAAAGCGACTTTGGCTTCATAAGAATATGCGACGAAGCCGCCCACAAAATATTCTGAAGAGCCGGGGATGTCTGTAATGCGGTGGGAAATTAATCCGCCGGTACATGATTCGGCTGTAGTCAGTTTTAGACTGCTCTTAATTAAATAATCATGTAAAACTTTTTCAGGACTAATCGCCATAAATTCTCCTTCAATTTTTTCGAAACTTAACTACAATGTGACTGTATAGATCAGGCGTGATGACGTGCGATGAAAATCCCGAAACACGCGCCAGCTTTGAACGTGAAGCACAGGCCTGCAGCGTCCCAACCTCATCCAAATATCTGATCAGGAATTTGTGGAAGGACGTCCCTTCTTCAGTATGGAACGGGTATCTATCCCCTCACCTGGCGATTATCTGTGATCTCCAGCGCCTGATCCAAAACATCAATGCCCTCTTTCAATTGCTCTTCATTAATGATCAACGGCGGGATGATCAAAACAGTATGCCAATGTGTGTATAAAAACAATCCATGATCCAGGCAATATTTTCCCAACGCCGCCATCTCAGGCGATGTCCCATTCCATGGCGCCATCGGCTCTTTCGTCTTTCTATCCTTGACCAGTTCAAGGATACCAAACAAACCAATATTGCGGACTTCACCGATGGACGGATGCGCTTCGCCGAGATCGGTCAACATGCGCCTCAAGACTGCGCCCATGCCTGCCGCGTGCTCGACGATTTTATTCTCCTTGAGGACATGGATATTTGCCACAGCCGCCGCCAGCGAAATGGGATGCGAGGTATATGTCAGCCCGCTTTCAAAGGGATGCTCATCGAAAGCCTCAGCAATCTCAGGTTTCATCGCGACCGCGCCCAACGGCGCATACGCGGAGGTGAGTCCCTTCGCCATCGTAATCATATCCGGGAGCACATCCCAATGCTCCACTGCAAACCATTTACCTGTGCGCCCAAACCCGCTCATGACTTCATCACAGATCATCACAATGTCATATTTATCGCACAAGGCCCGCACGCCCTGCATATAGCCCTGCGGCGGGATGATGATGCCATTCGTGCCCGTGACAGATTCGATTAAGACGGCGGCGATGGAGTCAGGTCCCTCATAAAGAATGATTTCTTCGAGGTGATTGAGATAATCGCGCGCAAACTCCTCTTCCGAAATATCAGGGTTTGTGCGGTGGAAGGTGGAACGGTAACGATACGGGTCAAGGAAATGAACAACGCCTGTCATCAAATTCGGCTCCCATGCCACGCGGCGCGGGTCACCAGTCGCCGCCATTGCGCCAGCGGATGCGCCATGATACGAGCGATAGCGCGCAAGGATCTTATGACGTTTCGCGCCCGCGTAACCACGCGCAAGTTTGATGGCGTTCTCATTTGCATCCGCACCGCCAAGGGTAAACAGCACCTTGCTTAACGCGCCGTTTGGCGTGACATCTGCCACAGCCTTGCTGGCCAGCGCACGGATTTTTGAAGTCATGCCCGGTGCGGCGTATGACAATTCCGCGGCCTGCGCCTGCATGGCTTTGATGACACGCTCATCCCCATGACCGATATTGACGCACATGGTCATGGAGTTGAAATCGAGATAGCGTTTATCGTCCACATCCCAAAAATACACACCCTTGGCGCGTTTTACTGCAATGGGATTGACTTTCGCCTGAGCAGACCAGGTCCAAAAGACATGCTCTTTGGAGAGCGGCAGAATTTCATCATCGGGAAGATCGAACATGGGGAATCCTTGTGTAGAAGTAATTCGTAATTGGTAAATTTCTGTTGTAAATTACGTTTCACAAATTATAATCCCATGCCTGATGAAACATATTATTCCCTATCAACACATCGTCATCGTTGGAACAACCGGTTCTGGAAAATCCACAATAGCAAATCAGCTCGCCGAAATAATTGGCGCAGACAATATTGAATTGGATGCATTACATTGGGGGCAAAATTGGGCGGGGGCAAAGCCCGAGGTATTTCGTGAGCGTGTCGAAAAAGCGATCAGTTCAGATGTCTGGGTGGTGGCGGGGAATTATCATGTCGTACGTGATTTGATCTGGTCCAAAGCGCAAGTCATTATCTGGCTCGATTATCCGTTTCATATCGTCTTCTGGCGTTTGCTCACCCGCACGATCCGCCGCGCAGTGACGCAGGAGGAATTATGGAACGGTAATCGCGAGACGTTTTGGATGCATCTAAAATTGTGGTCACAGGATTCATTATTCCACTGGTTGTTCAAGACATACTGGAGGCGCAAGTATGAATATCCCATATTATTTTCATTGCCGGAATATGAGCATCTACACGTGCTTCATTTCCGCTCAACAACAGAAACTGAAAAATGGATAAAAGAATTGCAATAAATTTCTATCTCAGAAACCACACAAGCAATTGCAGCAAACCCAGCAATAGTACAAAACCCAGTAAAACCCCCCACTCGAAAGAAAACTGCCCGCGCATTGACAGCATGATCGAAGCGAGAATCAAGCCCGCCGAAGCCAGTATGTAAAGGCGCGCAATATGGCGGCGCTCCAGGCCTTTAATATCCTCCCTGGGTGTTATAAAATTTAATTTCAGGCGAAAGTCTGTCATGCCCCATGCGAAGAGCGCGAAGAGTGCGCCGCTAAAAATCCACCCGATTGTAAAGTTAAGCCATAACCCGATCATGCCAGCCAGGAGGGCAAGAAACAAACCAAGCGAAGAAACCCAGCTCCAGCCGCGCCATTGTGAATATAACCATAGTAATCCAAAGAAAATGATCCAGGTTGAAATGGCATCAAATCCTGCTTCTGCATATCCCCATGCAAGCGACGCGATGCTGATGATAAGGCTTAACCCAAGCGCGGCAACAGTCACACTAACCTCCAACCCGACAATTTTATTTTACCATTTTGAACAGACTACCCAGCCCAGCTACTTCGTGTACTGTCCAATGCCTGAGGCGATGGATTGGCTTTATACTTACGTTATCCCGTCATTCCCCATTCGGGGACGATGTGCGAGGGCGGTGCTCTTCCACCCGAAGCGTCGCCGTGGCGCCGTGGCGACACAAGCTCCACCATCGCAAGGGGATTGCTCACCGCACTGGCGTATGGCGCAAGTGTCGTCGCACACCTGCCCTGGCGGGCGGTGCCAGGGAAGAGCAAGAGCGCTCCTCGCAATGACGAAACATAGGTGAATATCATGACCCTCAATAACCAATACAACAAATGGAAAGAATCCACGCTCAAGAAGTCTTTGGAAAAATTCAAGGAGAGGAAAGAGCGCTTCGAGACTTCAGCGGGCGTCGAGGTGCCGAGGGTGGCGTTGCCCGCTTCGACTACGCCTACGGCTCCGCTCAGCGCGGATGAATCCTATTTAAAGAAGTTAGGCTTCCCTGGAGAATATCCCTATACCCGCGGAGTGCAGCCGACGATGTATCGTTCGCGGTTTTGGACGATGCGTCAGTATGCGGGCTTCTCGACAGCCGAAGAATCCAATAAACGCTATCGCTATTTGTTGCAGCAAGGTCAAACGGGGCTGAGTGTCGCTTTCGACCTCCCAACTCAAATTGGGTATGATGCGGATGACCCGATCACGCAGGGAGAGGTTGGAAAAGTCGGCGTGTCTATTTCATCCATCAAGGATATGGAGCATTTGT
Source organism: Chloroflexota bacterium (assembly GCA_016866215.1). GTDB lineage: Bacteria > Chloroflexota > Anaerolineae > Anaerolineales > Villigracilaceae > Villigracilis. Next base: position 26,578 of record VGNE01000013.1, read on the forward strand.
TCGATCAGATTCCGCTCGACAAGGTTTCGACTTCGATGACCATCAACGCGCCGGCGGGCGTTTTGCTGGCGATGTACATTGCGGTGGCGAAGCGTCAGGGCGCGGATATACGCGGACTGCGCGGCACCATCCAGAACGACATTCTCAAAGAGTACGTGGCGCGCGGCACGTACATCTTCCCGCCCGCGCCTTCGATGCGGCTCATCACTGACATCTTTTCATTCTGTGCAAAGGAAGTTCCGTATTGGAATACGATCTCGATCTCGGGCTATCACATCCGCGAAGCAGGCTCGACCGCCGTGCAGGAAGTTGGCTTTACGCTCGCCAATGGGATCGCGTATGTGGAAGCCGCGCTCAAGGCTGGGCTGGATGTGGATGCCTTCGCGGGTCAGCTTTCTTTCTTCTTCAACGCGCACAATAACCTGCTCGAAGAGGTCGCCAAGTTCCGCGCCGCGCGCCGCATGTGGGCAAGAATCATGCGCGAACGCTTCAAGGCGCAAAAGCCAGCCAGTTGGCAATTGCGTTTCCACACCCAGACCGCTGGCTCCACGCTCACCGCGCAGCAGCCCGAAAACAATGTCGTGCGTGTCACACTCCAAGCTCTATCCGCTGTGCTCGGCGGGACTCAGTCCCTGCACACCAACAGCATGGACGAAGCCCTCTGGCTTCCCACCGAGAAATCCGTCCGCGTCGCGCTGCGCACACAGCAGATCATTGCTTATGAATCAGGCGTGGCTGATTCGGTTGATCCGCTGGCAGGTTCGTATCTGATCGAACATCTGACCGACGAGATCGAAAAAGGCGCGCTCGATTACATCGCCAGGATTGACGAGATGGGCGGAGCGTTACAGTCCATTGAACGCGGATATATGCAGAATGAAATTCAAAACGCCGCCTACGCCGCACAGCAGGCGATTGAGAAGAAAGAGGAGATCGTGGTTGGCGTCAATCAATTTGCCGTGGACGAGGTTCTCACGTTGGAACGTTTGCAGGTTGACCCGTCCATTGAATTGGGGCAGCGGGAGAAGTTGAAGAAGTTACGGGAAATGCGTGACAGGGGACGGGTGACGGAGTTGCTCGGCAAATTGGTGGATGCGGCGAAAGGTACAGATAATTTGATGCCGCTGTTCATTGAATGTGTGGAGAATGACATTACGCTCGGAGAGATCTGTAACACGCTCCGAGGCATGTGGGGAGAGTATGTGGCGGAGGGGTTTTAGAATCGGTGTAATATAAAAAAAGGTAAAAGATGAAACCCAGAAAGCCCAAAAGTATTACAGAAGCGCTGAATCGGGTTTATACCAACGAAGATTCAAAATTGGAACCCGAATTAGTAGAAATACAACTTTTGTCAATAAAGGATAATGCTCCGCGCGTGCCTGGGATTGACAAGGGCAAGATCATCATCCAACCCGATTTCGATGAGCCGTTGGAGAAGTTTGAAGAATGAACGACATCACGCTGGGAGAGATTTGCAACACGTTCCGAGGTGTGTGGGGTGTCCGTGGCGAAGCGGCTTTAAGGAAGCAATTTGCAAAATAAGTGATATATTCTCATTGACAGCAGATAATAATTATGTATAATGACTATTAGGCGCATAAAACACGAAAAAATCTCTTGATGCGTAGGAGATAATATGTTAATCCGATTCCGCGTAAGCAATTTTTTATCCTTCAAGGATGAAGTTGAGTTTTCGATGATTCCAGGGAGAGTCCGAAAACAACATCCAAACCATATTATTTCTGGTGGTTCAGGTCGAAATGATGTTGACCTTTTGCGGGCTGGCGTTGTTTATGGGGCAAACGCGTCTGGTAAGTCAAATTTAGTTCATACATTGGGCTTCACAAAAGCATTAATTACTCAGGGGGTAAAGGCTCGCAAGCCCATACCTGTTACCCCTTTTAAACTCGATAAAGCTACTTTAAATCTGCCCTCAAAATTTGAGTTTGAAATTCGGTGTGGCGAAAAAGATTATTTGTATGGATTTGAAATTGATAATGAAAGAGTACACAGCGAGTGGTTACATCAAATAAAGAAGACGACGACCGTACTTATATTTGAGCGAAAAACGGATGACAAGAAGGAAACATCCGTTGAGTTTGGTAATTTGAATTTGGAAACAAAAAAAGACGTTGAATTTCTTGGGTACGTTGCTCGCGGAACACGATTAAATCAATTATTTCTATCTGAGAGCATAGACCGTGAGGTTACTTATTTTGAGGATGTATATAATTGGTTTGATCAATTGATGGTCATATATCCAGAAAGTCGATTTGGTATGGATTTAAGTGTTGACAGCAAACATACAAGCGACATGGTCAAATATCTTAAAAAATTCGGCACTGGTGTTTGTGGTTTTGATTTGCAGAAAGTTGTCGCTGAATCGGAATTTCCAAAAGAATTGCTAAAAGATATAACAAAGGATTTAAAACCTGGCGAGAAAACAGGTGTTATGAATAGCATGGGTGGTCAACGATATTTGATTACAAAGAACAAAAATGGTGAATTGGCAACAGCAAAATTTGTCTTAAAACATCGAATGGTTGACTGTAATGGTGAAGTGCCTTTTGATACCGAAGACGAATCTGATGGAACAATCCGTCTTATGGATTTGTTGCCTATCTTGACTGTTCCTGATGATAAGCCACGAGTTTTTGTTATTGACGAATTAGATAGAAGTTTACATCCGAATTTGTGCTATCAGTTGATTGATGAATTTTTGACTAGTCCCAATCAAAATCAGTTAATCGTAACTACGCACGAAGCCAATCTATTAACTTTTGATCTCTTGCGAAGAGATGAAATTTGGTTCGTAGAGAAAAATAAACAAAGCTCATCTGTCGCCTACTCCCTTGAAGAGTTTACGCCTCGCTACGATAATGATGTTCAAAAAGGCTACTTGCTTGGGCGGTTTGGAGCAATTCCTTTTATTGGCAAAAAATCATTTTAACTTTGAGGGGGATTAAATGCCATTTAAACGTTTCATATCACCCACACGTCAAAGTGGTAATCGGGATGCCAAATTGATTATCATCGCGGCCGAGGGTACAAATACTGAAAAAAAGTACTTTGATGATTTAGTGGATTCTTATTCTGCGCCAAACATTCATGTGGAAGTCTTGAACAGAATAGATGCTGGCTCTGACCCCGAAACCGTTCTTAATGCATTAGACAAATTCCGAAAGCAATATTCCCTTCGTTTGGGCTATGATGAACTTTGGCTGGTGATCGATGTTGACCGCTGGCGCAAAAGGCAATTGTCCAATGTTGGTTCTTTGTGCGCGCAGAAAAGATACGGATATGCCGTTAGTAATCCATGTTTTGAAATATGGTTCTTGTTACATCTAAAATCTCTGGACGAATATTCTGATGAAACTTTGCAAGAGTTTAGAGAAAATAAAAGACCCAACTCAAGACATCCTAGAACTCGATTAGAACTTGAATTAGTCGATTTGCTTGGAAGTTATAACAAAGGAAATCCTGATACAACAAATTTGCTTGAGAATGTACAAGTCGCGATTGAAAGAGCGCGGGCTTTGGACATAAATCCTGAACATCGTTGGCCAAACAATTTAGGGACAAGAGTGTATTTAATTGCCGAAAAAATTGTCAACAGAAGGTAGTTGCGCTTCGTCTGCGCTTACTTTGGCGGGAAAATAGGGAAAGGACCTCACGCTTCGACAGGCTCAGCGCGGCGCCCCAGCCCCTCTCCTACAGGAGAGGGGACACGGAGTATAATGAGGATATACAGGATATATCCTCATGGCAAACAAAATTTTAATCTCTCTCCCAGAAAAATTTCTCGAAGATGTTGATCGCATGGCAGCCGAAGAACATCGCTCGCGCAGTGAACTAATCCGCGAGGCGTTGCGGGCTTATCTGGAAACACGTAGGAGCAAGAAGGTGGGGGAACAGTCTGCTACCTATATGGTGAAGAAGCCCAAGGCAAAAGCCAGGCAGTCATTTCCAAATATCGAAGCGGTCAAATTCACGGGTGGAACGAGTGCGGTGATCCGTGGGACGCGCATTAAAGTAAGTCATATCATTGGTTATTTACAGGTTGGTGAAACACCGGAAGTAATAGCAAACGAGATCGTCCCGCATGTTACCTTGCCTCAAGTGTATGAGGCAATCCACTATTATTTTGTCCATCAGGCAGAGATTGACAAGGAACGCGAAGAAAACACAGAAGAAGCCAGCCGCCGTCTGTTGTTGGAAAAACTCGGCGAGAAAAAATATAAGGAAATTACTGGAGGATGAGCAAAATTAGTTTTGAGCGGGGTATAATTTGAGCAAGAGATAGGAGACTTACCATGACCCGAACATTTACTGCCGTAATTCACAAAGAGGATGCTTGGTATGTGGCAGATTGTCCCGAAGTCGGGACGGTCAGTCAGGGGAAAACGGTTGAAGAGGCGGTTGCCAATCTCAAAGAAGCAACTGAACTCTATCTGGAAGAATTCCCTTCGCCAGAAACCAATCATCCATTTTTGACAACTTTTGATGTAGCAACTTATGCCTGATCTGCCACATCTGTCTGGCAAGGAAATTATCCGCGCGTTGGAGCGTCTTGGCTTTGTTCAAGCGCGTCAACGTGGAAGTCATGTGGTGATGAAGAAATCCACACTAGAGGGAAGTGTTGGTTGTGTTGTGCCTATGCATGGTGAAGTCGCCATTGGGACGTTGCATAGCATTCTCAAACAGGCAAAAGTTTCAGCAGACGAGTTTATAAAAGTTGCGAAGTAAATCTGACAAGAAAATGTATAAAGCATTTGAAACCGTTGTCCTCGCTCATGACCTGAAAGATCACAACCTCACGCGCGGCGATGTGGGGACAGTGGTGCATTCTTATGAGGGCGGCAATGCATATGAAGTGGAATTTGTCACGGGCGAAGGCAAAACCATCGCAGTTGTCACACTGGAAAAATTGGATATTCGTCCAATGCAACGTCAGGAAATTTTGCATGTCCGCACGTATGCGGTAGCATAGAAAATATTCAATACACTTGAGCGGCGGTTTATCCGTCGCTTTTTTTATTTATACGCTGATTACACGTCCGCGGCAGGAATGGCGGGAGAGCGCGACCTCACCCCCAGCCCCTCTCCAAATGGAGAGGGGAGTCGCGCCGTTGCCAGCCACATCGTCCCCTTACGGGATAACGTCCGCGTGGAGGTGGGTCACGGTTAATCAGACTTTTGCTGAGGCATGTCAGGTTTTTTGCGGGGTATAATTTGAACAAGGGACAGGAGATCAACCATCACCCGAACATTTACTGCATTAATCCAAAAAGAAGCAACCTAACTCTATCTATTGGGTTTGCTAATTCAACTAATTCTTATAGTGAAACAAACATTATTAATGCGCCAATGCAGAAACCAATGACACCCATGACGGCAAATACACCGCCGATGATCACGAATAAATTTCCACCTTTAGCTTTGATCTCTAATACTGCCTCTACCGGGTTTCCGGAGTCATAATGAACAGTTGCTCTTGAGCCTGGCTGGTAACGATTGACAATGTTTTGAGCAGTTCCGAGATCATAGCTCATGGTCGCACCTGGGAAGATATGGTTCCCCTGATAAGTTTTTCCACTAACTTCATAAGTGTATTCAATGACCGGAGCGTAGGTTATATGTGTGTAAGTCCGTCCGTCTCTGCGCCCCGTTCGCGTATTTTGATCGAGCCTGGAAGAGACGATCACCCCGTTCACAGTCGGCCAGGCTTCAGCCGCTTTAGCCTTTTTGCGATCGCGCAACCCAAAGAAAAGTAGACCGATTCCCAAAACAGCAAAAACGCCTCCCAGTAAAAGCGGAATCAAGAATGTGAAGACTGAAGATGTGGTATCCATTTTTTCTCCTTTGATTTGTTCGAAAAACCACGTTTCATTTAATATCATACATTTCCAGGGAAGAAAATGAAATAACAAAAGTCATACCCCATTCCTTACATTGTTCACTAGTTATTGTCGCTTTACTGCATTTGTTTCAGTTAATTTCTAAAACCTGTCTTCGTCAATGTCTTTTTGATGATAAGAGGTAAAGGGGTAATTTGCTGCAATCCTCCTTAGGCTAAAAATTGACATTCCCTCATTCTCAGTCCGTTTGCATACGCTTGCCCGCTATGGAATCCGTTGACAACAACTCACACCCTCTTATAAAAGGGGCGATTCATCGTAATCTATTCTCCCTCTGCGAAAAAGAATTAAAATAATAACCCCCGAAGTTGCTGTTTCATGGTTTTGTTGACTGGCGTTAAAAGTGTTATTTCAGAGGTTCCAAATGTTCCTCTCGGTCGAACTCGCAAGCGGGGATAATTTTCAGTATCAAACCAGGCCAATTGTCTTGTCACGAAGAATAGAGACAACCATTTGATTGGTAGCAAGGTGGCTCGTGGAACGGTGACTTCCCTTGGATCACAAAACTTCAAATCCTGCGTTTTATAAAGCGGCGATGACTTGCTGGTCCTTGAGCAGTAGAAACTTTGGCATCAGACTTGCACAGGTCCACTCTGCACATTAATAAACCCTCGTGCAGAACAACTCCCTCCACTTCCAAGCACAACTCGGTTGTTTCACGAATTCGTTCCAGAGTTTATCCAATGACCTGGTTTGAATGTGGCAACCCTGCAATTCAGTCTTCCTTTGCCATTAATATGCCCTTGGGATACGACCACGCGGACCGTGACCCCGTCCCACAAGGGGATGATATGCGCGGACTCCCCGAGGGGACCCGCCTGACCACACTTGCCCTCCCACTCGCTCCGCTTCGGGGACTAACGTGGTGGGCAGTGCCAGGGAAGACGGCGTGGACGCATGGCTCGACAAAGCAAAACCTTGTGGTGAGCCGCGTCGAACCATCCTCCCAGGGCAGGGTTTCGACAGGCTCAACCTACCAGATTGGGAACTGGAAATCCACAAGGCTGTGCGCGAGATAGTCACCTGAAAGCGTTATAATCAGCATAATTCAGGAGAAAGATTATGTTTACTCATATTGCTTATAACAATGAAATCTTAAGTGGCAAGCCGCATATACTAGGCACACGCCTAAGCATTGAATTTATTCTCGAACTCTTTGCCAGTGGCGCGACCAAAGCCGAAGTGCTCAAGGCATATCCGCAGCTAACCGCGGAAGCCGTTGAAGAAGCGCTTCGATATGCCGCGCAATTTTCAGAAACAACGAAGCGCGTTTTGAACAAAAATGCCGATCTTTATAAACGATTATCGTGAGATTTTTACAGAGGTAAGAGAATGAAATACAAAATCCAACTTGAAAAAACAGAAGAAGGCTTTGCTGCTTGGTGTCCTGAATTGTCGGGATGTTGGTCGCAGGGAAAGACGAAAAAAGAAGCGTTGGAAAATATTGGGAATGCAATTGAGATTTATTTGGAAACAAAGGAAATTCTCAAACCTGCTGGCGAAAGTTTCGCGCAAGGTTGGACAGAAGCAACAAACAATCAGGCCTTTCCAATTGAGCAGTTGTTTGAAGCAGAACATGAAGAGCACAAAGACTAAGACTGTGAAAACCACAAAATCCACTCCTCGTTATGCCATCTGTGTTGACAACAGCGAGTATCCCGCCTCGCTGGAGTTGCACAAAATCTATCGCGTCCTTCCCGACAAAGACGCCCAAGCCGACGGCGACATGCGCATCATTGACGAAAGCGGAGAAGATTATCTTTTCCCTGCCGATTACTTCATTCCCGTCGAGTTGCCGCAAACCATTGTTCGGGCATTGAACAAATCATTCATGCGGATACCTGCTACAGCCTGATCACCAAAACGACGCGCCCTCTTGCAGGCGCATTGTTTTTTCGTCCTCATCGCGGATACAGAATCCGTTCATCCGTTATGCCATCCGTTGACAACAAACGCCCCCTCAAGGTCTTCCTCTGCCATCCAAGAGAAACGCATACGCATCACCGACCACGCGGATGAAGAAACGCAGGCAGACCACCTCACATTTGATGAGGTCTTTTTCAGCGTATTGCAAGGCGAAGTGATCGAAGATTATCCAACCGACAAGCCCTATCCGAGTTGCTTGATCTATGGAAACAACTTTGAAGGCGAACCGATTCACAGTGTTTGGGCGTACAATGACAAAACGAAATGGGCTGTCCTGATTACCGTTTATCGTCCTGACCCGAATCGCTGGATCAACTGGCGCGAAAGGAGAAAGTAATGAAACCCTTTGACAAATGTCCCGTTTGCGGCGGGGAACTGGTTGAAAAGGAAGTGGAAAAACTGCTCAAAGGCGGCGTCAACACGGCTGTCTTAAAAGTGACTGCCGAAGTGTGCCTGCAATGCGGTGAGCGACTTTACCCTGAAGAGACCGTCCGCCGCTTCGAGCAGATCCGCCAGAAGTTGGCGAAAGATGATGTGGCTGGTTTCTTGTTGCTGGGACAGGCGTATCAGGTGGCGTGAGATGGATCGCGTTATTTTTGTCAAACCATCGGAAAACTATTTACTCGAAATCGAATTTTCCGACGGCTTCCGCAAAGTAATTGACATCCAACCCTTCATCGGCAAGGGAATTTCTGCCGCGCTCAAAGACGAAGCCTATTTTCAGCAGGTTGATTTGCAAGATGGCGGCGGGATCGCCTGGCCCAACGGCTACGACTTCTGCCCCAATTTCCTGCGCGATGATGTGCCTGCTGTAAACCTGCAAACAGCGTAGGAAAGACTCGCGGGGAAATTTATGCCTACCACTGATAAACGCCCCCTGAAAGTCTTCCTCTGCCACGCCCATATAATCCCCTTGTGGGACGCGGACCGTGACCGCGTCCGCGCGCTCTTGGTGGTTGAGTAGTGGCACCGTTCGTTGGCGCCACGTATCGAAACCACGCCCGCCTGACCCAAGACGGCGTGGACGCGTTAATTTCTATAATTTTGGGAGGTATAATTACCTTTGGAAACCACCATGACAAAAATTTATTTTGATACATGCTGTCTCAATCGTCCATTTGACGACCAAACGCAGGTTCGTGTCCGTTTGGAAGCCGAAGCAGTTTTGGCAATTTTGTCTCGAATCGAAAACGGGGAATGGGATTGGGTTGGCAGTGAAGTATTGATGGATGAAGTTGAGCAGATGCCTGATACACAAAAATTGAGTCGCACAAAATTATTGTCAGGTTTTATTCAGGAAAATATCGAGATCGGCGAAAAAGAAGAACAGCGGGCAATGGAATTGCAAAGTTGTGGCTTTCAGGTATTTGACGCTTTGCACATTGCCTGCGCCGAAAGCGCAAAAGCCGACGTGTTTTTATCAACTGATGACCGTCTGCTAAAACTGGCGAAACGAAATTCAAAGAAATTAGATGTGCGAGTGGAGAACCCTCTTGTTTGGGTAGAGGAGATGATATAGATGAACGGACAAACGATGTCTCTTGAACAAATCCGCATCGCTGGCATGGAAGCGCTGGCGCGTGAACTTGGCGTTGTCGGTATGGTGCGTTTCCTACAGCAATTTGAAACCGGACATGGCGACTATTCCAAAGACCGCCACAAATGGCTGGACGATCAAGATATGGATACTGTCCTCAAACGAATTCGTGAGAAGCGCAAAGCCAACAAGGAAGCGAAATAATTACAAAACGGCGTGTCCTGTTCAAGGCGCGTCGTTTTAATTCCCATAACACACAAACGGGACGGATATGACCGAAGCAAAGCGACCATTGAAGGTTTTCCTCTGCCACGCCCACGCGGACCGTGACCCCGTGCGCGGACTCTACGCCCGCCTCACCCAAAGACAGCGTGGATGCGTGGCTCGACAAAGCCAAACTCCCAGGTCAGGACTGGGAATTGGAAATCCGCAAGGCTGCGCGCGAAAGTAACGTATAATACCCAGCATGAAACAGGAAGTCATTCTTCAAATCCTCAAACAAAAGAACGCTGAATTGGCAACAAAATTCGGTGTCAATTCTCTCTTGCTGTTTGGCTCAGTAGCGCGGAATGAAGCCACTTCCACCAGCGACGTGGATTTACTTGTGGAATTCAATCGTCCTGTTGGCTATTTTGGCTTATTCGCTTTACAGGATTACCTGGAGAAGTTGCTTGGCTGTCCTGTTGACTTGGGGACTCCTGACAGTTTGAAACCTTATATAAAAGAGCGTGTAATGGGGGAGTTGATTCGTGTCGCCTAGAGGCTGGCAAGACCGTATTCGAGATATTTTGGATGCGATTGCTGAAATCCAGAAGTTTACGAGTGGCATGGATTATGAATCTTTCAAAGCAGATGATAAATCCATTCGCGCTGTTGAGATGAATTTCATCATCATTGGTGAAGCGGCAAATCAAATACCCGAAGAAGTTGAAGAAAAATATGCGGCAATTCCGTGGAGTCTCATGCGTGCCATGCGGAATCGTATCGTGCATGTCTATTTCAAAGTCGACGAAAAGCTGATGTGGGATACCATCCTAAACGATTTGCCGCCTTTAATCCCTGAACTAGAAAAGCTACTTTAAATTCATTCCCTTTCCTTGTGTTCTTCGTGTCCTTCGTGGTAAAAAATGCCCGAACCCAAACGCCCTTTGAAAGTCTTTTTATGCCACGCCCACGCGGACCGTGACCCCGTCTGCGCACTCCCGCAGGGCCCCGCCTCACCAAAGACGGCATGGACGCGGGGCTGACTCGGCGGGGGATTGGAAATCCCCCCTCAGCACATGGAGGCCCTGCGGGCTGGGATCGAGTCCGAAGGGACTTTCACGAACTGAGCAGGGGATTTCAATCCCGCTCACCCACGCCCGCGCGGACCGTGACCCCGTGCGCGGACTCTTGGTGGTTGAGTAGTGGCGCTGTTCGTTGGCGCCACGTATCGAAACCACACCCGCTTGACCAGAGATGGCGTGGACGCAAGGCCTGCCAATTGAAATCACAAAAGCCAGCCTATAATGGACTGGCTTTATTGTTTTCGCACCAATCAAATTGATCCAAAGATATCCCTAAGATCGACTCACTCAATGCCCTGTTGATGGGCAGGATTATTTGATCTTCAATGCATCAAATTGATTTACCATTTCATCCACCGTTAGTGTTCCGGGATTGAACCCAAGGTTCTGTGCACTTTGCGCAAGCTGGGTGATTTGTGGTGGTTCGAGAAATGTTTTTTGCAGGACATCTGGCTGTGAAAAGACATCCGATGTGAGGCCGTCAGCCAGAATTCTGCCTTCACTCATAAGAATGACACGGCGCGCGTATTGCGCAACGATATACATATCGTGAGTAATGATGATGATGGTATGTCCGTGTTTTTCATTCAAGTCCTTTAGGAATTCCATGATTTCAATGGATTGACGGGAATCCTGACCGGTCGTTGGCTCGTCGACGATAATTACCTGGGGGCGCAAGGCTAAAATAGAGGCAATGGCTACCCGTTGACGCAGGCCTTTTGAGAGGAAGAAGGGATGCTCTTCATAGAATATTTCCGGCAAACCAACCACATGCGCAGCTTCATCCACGCGGATTTTTACCTCTTCTTCAGAAAGCTGGATATTGCGCGGGCCATATGCGATCTCGTCCCAGCAATTGTTATTGAATAGTTGGTGATCCGGGTTTTGAAAGACGTATCCAACCCGACGGACCATTTGCACAATGGGAGTATTTTTCGAATTTAATGATTCGACAAGTACTTCACCGGATGTGGGTTTGTATAATCCATTCAGGCACTTGGAAAGAGTGGTCTTTCCCGAACCATTTTGCCCGATCAAGGCAATGAACTCCCCGATTTGTATCAAGACATTTATATCATCTAATGCCTTTGTGCCGTCAGGATATGTAAAGTCCAGTTTATTCACTTGGATGTAGGGGTTTATATTGGTCATATGGTGTTCTCTGAATACATATGGTTGGTTCAACCGAATAATTGCTTCAATTGTTTGCTGGCTTCCGGAAGCGTAACGGGCAATGTGTTGCTTGTATATCCGGCTTTCTTTAACTCATAGAAAAATCGCAGGGCACCCGGAGGATAAATACCCACTTTCGTCAGGAGCTCCATGTTTTGGAAAAACTGATGAGTCTCATCTTCCAGTATAAGTTTGTTGTTGGATAAAAGTATCATGCGGTCAGCCAGCGGGATCAGATTTTCCAGATTATGTTCGATCACGATGATGGTGTTATGTTGTTCATTTTTGAGTTTCGCCAGTACATCGAACACACGCCGTCTGCTGACAGGATCAAGCATGGTCGTGGGTTCGTCCAGGATGAGGATTTTGGGTGTCATGGCCAGAACTGCAGCCAGCGCAACGCGTTGTTTCTGCCCACCCGATAGTTCGTAAGGAGGCTTGAGAAGCATCTTTTCAAGGCCGGTCAATTCCGTAACCCACTCCAGCCGTTCACGGATCTCAGGTATGGACATACCCAGGTTTTCCAACCCAAACACCAATTCATCTTCCACGGTCATTGCAGTGAATTGCGCCTCGGGATCAGAAAACACCATTCCCGCTATTTTTTGCAATTGACCATGACCGTATTGTTCAACTTCCCTGCCGTATACGACAACTTCCCCATTCTTAATCCCATTGTATTGCCCGGGGATCAGGCCGTTCATCGAATAGGCCAGGGTTGTTTTACCGGAACCATTGGGTCCGATAATTCCGATGAACATTCCCTCTTCGATTTGAAGGTTGATTTTATCCAGTGCAGGTTGTTGGGTATTGAGATATTTCCAGGAATAATCCTTGAGTTCAATGATGACAGACATGCTTTGCTCCGATGGTATCCTACAAGAAAAAATTTCTTAACCAGTTGATCAGCACTGATTCGTCCACAGAAAAATATTGATATCCATAACGTAATATCAGGAGGGCGATAAAAGTCAGGCTGATTAATGCTGTGAATATAGCGTCGTAATATTTAAAGGAATAATGGGTAAGTACATAGTCTGCCCGCTTCACTTTGCTGACCTCGCCGGTGAATGCGTATCCACGTGCGACCAGTGCATTGGTAAATTCTTCCGACCGCCTCAGAGATAATGCGAAGAGCGGGATCATATAATTCACATATTTTCTCAACTTGTAGACCGGTGATTTTCCAGCCGTATCAAAACCACGCGCCTGCTCTGCCTGACGCACGATCTGGAAATCCTCCAATACCATGCCTGCAGACCGTAATGCCATGGCGAAGACATAGGTGACCACGAATGGCAATCGGATCGTACGCATGGCAACAATCACGTCACGCTCACGCGATGTGCTCAAGAAGAAGACCATCGTGAAGATCATCGGCAGGATGCGGAAGTAGACAACGATCGCATCACGTACACGTTCCCAATAAACATTAATGCCCAGGAAATGAGCGATCAACTGGAATTCGGGATGAGTCCCCCCGATGATAACGTAGGAAATGATGATGATCGATCCCATGGATACGGCAACGGGCACATAGATCTTCAGGGTGCGCATATCTACACGGCTGATCCACATGAACAGGATTAGGATGAGCATCAGTAGCATGTTCCACTCCGGCGCCGCCACGAACATCGGGAACAGACTGACGATCAGCATGAAGAACAGCTTCACGAACGGATGGATCATGTAGATGGGGGATTGGGTCGGGACGTATCCCAGCAATGTTTTGTTCATGGACAGCCTATAAAATCCATATCATACTTGTTGAAAAATAAGCAGTTAGCGTCTAATATTAGACGCTAACTGCTTATACTACATTAACATAGTTTCTGTTATGACCACCAGCGTTTCACAAACGCGGGAGTGCGGATGACAACTGCCGAGAGAGCCTTCAGGAGCACGAAGTTAAACACTAGGCCGGCGACGACATTGCCACCGAACCAACCCCAGATAAACAACGGCAAGGAATCGGTGGTGAGCAGGCCGAAGCCCTGAAGCACGACCAATGGCGACCATAATGCGCCGAAGGCGCTGGAGAGCACCATGGCGAGGAGCAGAATCCCATAGTCGCGACCGGTCTTTAGGCGAGGATCAAGTTTAAAGCGACGGAATACCCAGGCGGGCAAAAAGGCCTGCACGAAGTTTGCAGGAATGTAAGCAGCCGACACATAGAACGGTGTGCCAGCTATGGCGTTGGAGAAGAACGGGAAGATAGTCCCAGCCAGCACGCCCCATGCTCCAAACCAGACAGAACCGATCTGCTGGACGGCGATGCCGGTCCAGAAGAAATTGACACCAAAGCCAAGCGGAAAACTGATGCTGCCAAAGGCGCCGACTACAAACCCAATACCAATCAATAGGGCTGTAATGACAATGTGGATGACCCCAACAGAGCGCCGTTCACCGGGTTGAACTCCCCAGATCTGTTCAGCTGTCATTTCCTTGGAAGTGGTTTGATTGGACATTTAAATCTCCTTTTGAATATGGTGGATAACAAAAAAACTCAATGAAAAGAGACTTCAACGTTCTATTTTTGCGTTTCACCTCCTTCAGTTTGCCATCCAAGTAAAAAGTGGAAATTCGAACGGCTTTCTATAATCAAAATGGACTCTGCACACCAGTCAATGAGATACCGTCCGGAGATTCAATCAAAGCATAAGTGTAATATGAAAAGATGATCTTGCGGACGAGATGCCTGCTCTGCCTTTCATTCCATAACACCAGGCAAGCGAAAGTCAAATTATGAATGTAACAAAAATTGTCTAACAAATTATATGTCTGCGGTGTCAAAAAGTCAACTCCCGTCTCAGAAACAGCCTCTCTCGTCTGTCCATGTTCCTACTGACTGACAAACTGGGCAGAGCCAGGGAAGATGGCGTGGACCACTACGTGTAGCTTGACAAAGCGAAACTGTACTAAACGCGGCCAGAAATTGCTGAAATGCCTCTCGAAACAGAATCAACTTCCACTGTCCATCGTCTTTCTATAAGTTATAATCCCTCTGCAAACTCACATCGTAAATCGGAAATCATAAATGAAGAACTCCTCCTTCCAATCCATCATCCTCAAACTTCAAGACTTCTGGGCATCCAAGGGATGTCTCATCACACAGCCCCTACTACATCCAGGTCGGCGCAGGGACGATGAACCCTGGGGCATTCCTGCGCGTGCTCGGACCCGAACCAATTCAAATTCAAAGGATGGATATGAAGAATAAAAAAGTCTCCGATCTTTGTAGAAATCGGAGACTTTTTACTTCAGCGCATACGCCCGGTCATGCGGACCGACTGTTAGAAATACGACTGTTTTATCGTCCAACCCGTTACAAAAACAAAACTGACAATCTTTGATGTGGCGGCACTCTTCACAGATCACGTAAATGATGCGAAAGTTTCGATCCACGCGAACGCTGCGGCAGCCGCGCAGGTTTAATTTACCGCTGATATCCCCTAAAAATTCGGCGTTTTCATACGGATCGGCAAGCGTTCGTTCGATACGCCGTTTGATTTGCTTGCGCAAGGCGGAATAAAGGCGCAGGTTTTTTACAAACTGCGCCTCATAAACATCCGTGTATTCACTCACCCCAAACCTCGTCACGCTGGTACAGTTTGGGTTGTTCTTTTACTTTGCGCTCAAGGATTTTTTCCATGTCTTCGTACAACGGCGAACCGGGAGAAAGATAAAACAACCCATTTTCGCGCGCAAAATTTGCCAGTTCCTCGCGCATCACTTTACGCACCAGTGTCTCAAGGACTTTGGTCAACTCATCGAAATCTGTCGCCTGTGCCATGTTTCCATTTTACACCGAAAACGCCATCGCGTCAGTTATAATCTCAGCGCATTCTGGTCTCGATACGCCCTCTAAAATCATTCGGGCTACTCGACCACCAATCCAAAATCGTAAACTTGTGTTGAGTAAATCGAAACATCGGAAATCGTAAATGACGAAACCTTCCTCCTTCCAATCCATCATCCTCAAACTACAAGACTTCTGGGCATCCAAGGGATGTCTCATCACACAGCCATACTACACCCAGGTCGGCGCAGGGACGATGAACCCTGCCACCTTCCTGCGCGTGCTCGGACCCGAGCCGTGGAACGTGGCGTACGTCGAGCCGTCTGTGCGCCCCGACGATGGGCGTTACGGCGAGAACCCCAACCGCTTCCAGCTCCACACTCAATTTCAGGTCATCCTCAAGCCCGATCCCGGCAATCCGCAGGAACTCTACCTCGAGTCGCTCAAAGCCCTCGGCATTGATCCGCGCCAGCACGACATCCGCTTTGTGGAGGATAACTGGGAGCAGCCCGCCATCTCCGCGTGGGGCTTGGGTTGGGAGGTCTGGCTCGACGGGCAGGAGATCACACAGTTCACCTACTTCCAGCAGATGGGCGGCGTGGCGCTCGACCCCGTCTCGGTCGAGATCACCTACGGGCTCGAACGCATCCTCATCGCGCTCAACAACGCCAAAGACATCTGGCATGAAGAATGGGGCGCAGGCGTAACCTATGGCGAGATCCGACACGCCGAAGAGGTCGAGCACTCCAAATATTATTTTGAAACCGCCGACATCGCCCGCGTCCGCGCCATGTACGACCTCTTCTCCGCCGAAGCCGACGCCTGTCTCGCCGCTGGTCTCATCGTCCCCGCGCACGACTACGTCCTCAAATGCTCGCACTCCTTCAACATCCTCGACACCCGCGGCGCCATCTCCGTCGCCGAACGTCAAGCCTTCTTCCGCCGCATCCGCGAACTCGCCAGGGGAGTGGCGACGGCGTATGAAGAGCAGCGCAAAAATTTGGAATATCCGTTATTGAAGGAAGAGAATAGAGAAAAGAGAGTAGAGATTAGTAAACCCAACTACTCACTACTCACTACTCCCCAATCTCTGCTCTTGGAAATTGGAGTTGAAGAACTCCCAGCAGACGACGTCGATACCGCCTACCAAGCCTTATCCACCCGTTTCCCGTTACTACTTAAGGAACTGAATCTCACTCATGGCGACGTCCGCATCTTCACAACCCCGAGGCGGATCGTCGTTTCAGCAGCCTCTCTCTCCCCCAGGCAGCCCGACCGCGAAGACCTCGTCAAAGGTCCCCCCGCCGATAAAGCCATTGTAGAACAAGCCTCAGGCTTGTTTTACACGCCCGCCGCGCAAGGCTTCGCCAAAAAGAACGGCGTCAACGTCGAAGATCTGCAAGTCCGCGAAGAAGGCGGCGGGAAGTATGTCTTCGTTGTGGTCAAGCAGACCGGACGCCCGACTCCCGAAGTCCTCGCCGAAGCGTTGCCTAAGTTGGCGGCAGATATCAAGTTCGAAAAGTCCATGCGCTGGAATGACTCCGGTGTTGCGTTCTCACGTCCGATTCGTTGGTATGTCGCTTTACTCGGTGACATGGTCATCCCCTTCGAATTTGCTGGCGTGGTCAGCGGCAATACCTCTCGCGGACTCCGCCCTTACGACTCACCGGAAATCAAAATTCCTTCTGCCGAGGCATACTTTGACATCATCCGCGAAGCAGGCATTTTGCTCGACAAAGAAGAACGCAAAGCCTCCATCGTGGAGCAGGTCAAAGAAGCCGCGTCCCTCGTCGGTGGCGAAGCCATCATCGAAGAAGGTCTGCTCAACGAAGTGACCAACCTGATCGAAATGCCCACCGCCGTCATGGGTGGATTCAACGAAGAATTCCTCGCCCTGCCGCGTGATGTTTTGATTTCTGTGATGAAGAAACATCAACGATATTTCCCGATCGTAGGGACACCCCTCGCGGGTGTCCAGGTGGAAGGCGGATCGGGGCAATCTGGATCGGGGCAATCTGGATCGGGGCAATCTGGACAGGGGCAAGCCCAGTCCCTACGCCCGCATTTTGTGGCAATCCGCAACGGCGATGACATCCACATTGACATCGTCCGCGAAGGGAACGAACACGTCCTCAGCGCGCGCTTTGCTGACGCGGACTTCTTCGTCCGCGAAGATGTGAAACTCAAGCTCGAAGATTATCGTCCCAAACTTTCTTCGCTGACCTTCCACACCAAGCTCGGTTCCATGCTCGACAAATCCGACCGCATCCTGAAACTCGGTGCGGAAGTGGGCGCGATGCTCGGCTTCAAAGGCGTGGACGAGATCAAGCCGCTCGGGCGCGCGGTCTATCTCGCCAAAGCAGATCTAGTGACTCAGATGGTGACCGAAATGACTTCTCTGCAAGGCATCATCGGCGGTGAATATGCGCTGCGCTCTGGTGAGACTGCTGAAGTGGCACAGGCGATTTCGGAGCAGTATCAAGCCGTCCCGAAGACAAAGATCGGGCTGGCGCTCGCGTTGGCTGACCGTATCGACTCGCTCGTCGGTCTCTTCGCTGCGGGACTAGCTCCCACGGGCGCGAAAGACCCGTTCGGCCAGCGCCGCGCCGCGATTGGCATTGTGCAACCGCTGATCGAGCATAACGTTGACTTCGACTTAGCCGAAGCCGTGAAGAAATCTGCGAAGACTCAACCGATTCCAGTTAGCGATGAAGCGCGAAAACAAATCCCTGAATTCATCGCGGGACGTTTGAAGATAGTATTGGGCGACCTCGGTTACAAGCACGACGTTGTGGAAGCCGTTCTTGCGGCGCAATCAAACAACCCTGCGGGAACTGTCCGGGCGGTGAAGCAACTGTCCGCTTGGGTGGGACGCGAAGATTGGCATGAGATACTGCCTGGGTTTGCGAGGTGCGTCCGCATTACACGCGACCAAAAGAAAACGTTCAAAGTTGATTCGAAGAACTTTGCCGAGAAAGAAGAGAAGGATTTGTTCAAGGCTCTCGAAAAAGCCGAAAAAGCCAAACGCGCCGAGGGTTCAGTGGATGATTTCTTGAATGTGTTTGTGCCGATGATTTCTGCTGTGAATAGTTTCTTTGATAAAGTTTTGGTAATGGCGGAAGACAAGAAGTTGCAGGAAAATCGTCTCGGCTTGCTGCAACGGATCGCCGCGCTGTCGAGCGGCGTTGCGGATTTTAGCAAACTCGAAGGCTTTTAGAATTTCTACGTCATTGCGAGCCGCGAAGCGGCGGAGCAATCCCCCAATTACCAGGAGACTGCTTCGTTCCTCGCAGTGACATTAGCAACGAAGACTATGCCTCAATTTGCAATCTGCATTCAAAGCGACGACTCCGATCTGCTCACTCCGCGCATGATCTACGAAATTCTGCCCGACGAAAGCGCGGCAAAGTCAAACCATGTTCGTGTGATTGACAACGAAAACGAAAGATCCGATTGAGTTGATAGACTTTTAGTAACAGAGTGGATGAGGCGTGCCTTGTCCACGTTGCTATTCGGGAGGGACTCATGTCCGTTGACTACACTCAAAAATCATATTGGCTCAATTCCTACGGGCCATACTCACCGAATGCCGCTGTGACAGGCGACGTCGATGTGGATGTTGCCATCATCGGCGGTGGGTTCACTGGCTTGTCAACCGCGTATTTCCTACGCAAAGCCGAACCGACGATAAGGGTCGCTGTGCTGGAGGGGGAGGTCGTCGGCTACGGCGCGAGCGGACGAAACGGCGGCTTCGCCATGACGTTGTTCGGCCTGGAGCCAGCTGTGACTGCCATGCTATTCGGCAAACAACGAATGGTGGACGCGCATCACTACTGCGAGCGCTCGGTTGATTTGGTGCGCGACCTGATTTGCGAGCACAACATCCAGAGCGATTTCGAATATAGTGGCTTCTTGCGGCTGGCAACTACGACTGGCTACGTCAAACGCATCCAACATGACCTCGAACTGCTGACCAACCTCGGCGTGAGCGGCATCGAATGGATTGACCAGCCCAAAGCCCGCGCCGAAGTGGACAGTCCGCTGGTGTTGGGGGCGTGGAGCGAAGCGCGCTGTGGGATTCTGAATCCAGCCAAACAGGTGCGCGAATTGAAGCGGGTCGCGCAAGAAGCCGGGGCGGTCGTGTACGAGCAATCGCCTGTGATTGAGATTCAACGCGGAGCAAAGTTCACGCTGAAGACGCCGAAGGGGACAGTCACGGCTGATAAGATTGTCTTCGCGACGAACGCGTACTCGCATCTCATCCCCGAAATCTGGAACAAACAGGTTCCCGCTTTTACACATATGGTCATCACCGAACCGCTGACCAAAGCACAGTTGGATTCGATTGGCTGGAAAAACCGTCAGGGACTCGAAGACGCGCGCAACCTGGTCCACTACCTGCGTCTCACTGTGGACAATCGTCTCGCCATCGGCGGCAGTGACGTGACGATCACCTATGGCCGCGACATGGCCCGTGACCTGAACGAGAAGACCTTCCAGCAATTGGAAAAGGATACGATTGAATTGTTTCCCGCCTTGAAAGATGTAAAGTTCACATTTCGCTGGGGCGGCCCCGTCAGCGTGACTCTGCAAATGGCGCCTGCCATCGGCATGGTCGGCGACGCGCGCGCCTGGTACAGCCTCGGTTGCGTGGGACATGGCGTCGCGCCGACGCATCTGAATGGGCAGACTCTTGCTGATTTATTGCTGGAACGCAAGACCGACCTGACTTCAATCTGGTTTGTGGATCGCAAGCCGATTGCCTGGCCGCCCGAACCGTTGCGCTGGGTAGCTTCGCAGGCTTTGCTTGGTTATTTGCACGCAGAAGACTGGTGGTACGAGCGCGGCATGAAGGCGGCAGCGCAATAACCGGCATCGAAGAGATCCGTGCCGGGCAACAAAGTCGAAAGCAGGCGAACAACCTGCTCTTTTGTTTGGTGCGAATTCTCGAATGCGTCTATAATTCACTCAACCCTGTGTACCTGTGTACTTGTGTACCTGTCCACTTGCCCACCTCAATTCCATGTCCACTATTGATGAAGTCAAATCCAGGATAGATATCGTAGACCTCGTTTCCGAGGCCGGCGTCAAACTGCGCCATGCGGGCAGGAACTATACGGGGTTTTGTCCATTCCATGATAATAAAAAAACGCCTGCGTTCGTTGTCTGGCCTGAGACTGGGACGTGGCGGTGTTTCGGTCAATGCAACGAGGGCGGGGATATTTTCAAGTTCGTGATGAAACGCGAGGGGATTGATTTCAAAGAAGCGTTGAACAAGCTGGCAGACCGCGCGGGGGTGAAGGTCGAATCATTGCAGCGCGAGGCGCCGCAAGTAAAAGAAGCCAATGAGCATTTGCGCGTTTTGCTTGAAGATGCGGTCATTTATTATCGAACGCATCTGTTCAACAATAAAGAGATACTAACGTACCTGCGCGAAAAGCGCGGATTAACTGACACAAGCATCGAAACTTTTGGTATGGGATATGCTCCGCATGGGTACGATAATCTTCTAAAATATTTTTTGCCAAGAGGATACAAAGAGCAAGACCTCATTGACACTGGTCTATTATCAGTGCGCGATTCTGACCAATTTACCGATTCCCAATCTGCCATTTACGATAAATTCCGCAATCGTATTATGTTCCCCATCCGCGATGAAAACGGGAAAATGGCGGGCTTTGGCGCGCGCATCGTTGACCCCGATGATATTCCCAAATTTCTCAATTCGCCTGAAACGCCAATCTTTACCAAAGGCAAAATCTTGTATGGCTTAGACCGCGCCCGCAAGCCGATTCGCGTTGCCGACCAAGCCGTAATCGTGGAAGGCTATCTCGACGTCATTGCGCTTCATCAGGCGGGCTATGAGAATGTTGTCTCGCCGATGGGCACGGCTTTGACCGAAGATCAATTGCGTTTGCTCAAACGTTCCACGCGCAGGATCGTGCTGGCGCTTGACCCTGACGTCGCGGGACAAAAAGCCGTCCTGCGCGGATTGGACGCGGCGCGTTCAGCCATGGATCACGAAGGGGAGTTGGGTTTCAATGCACGCGGCTTATTAAAGAATGAAGCCCGCTTACAAGCGGATTTGCGCGTAGCCGCACTGCCCGACGACCTCGACCCCGATGAAATTGTTGCGCGTGACAAAGAAGAATGGAAGCGCATTATTGAAGGCGCAAAACCCATCGTCACGCATGTGATGGATTCACTGGCGGCCGGACAGGACTTGGGGGATGCCAAAGTCAAAACTCAAATTGCGGCACAGGTACTTCCTTTGATTGAAGACCTGCCTAATGCGATGGAGCGCGATACATACCGTCAGGCGCTGGCGCGAATGCTAAGGGTAGACGAACGCTCGTTGACTGGCAGGCAGGCTCACGCTCCGGCACTGAGGCGCAAGCCTCGCGGGATGGATCAAAGCCAAAAGGCGGAAATTCCGATTGTGGCGGTCAATCCCAGATTGAAAGTCGAATCTTATTGTTTGGGTGTTTTGTTCCGCAAACCTGAATTGTTATATCGGTTGGACAGAAAATTGCAGGAGTTCGGCCTCAGTCCGTTGGCGGTGGAGGACTTCGAGTATACTGACCATCAGTTGTTGTTCGATGTCGTGCGTTTGGCGGTGGAGCAGGACGAGAAGGAGCATCAAAATTATTTGATGAGCCATTTATCGGAAACGATGAAAGCGCTTTCCCAAGACTTGCTCGCGAAAACGGAAAAGCTCGAACCTGCGGACGACCGATTGCTTGAGGAATTGCTGGCGCGCTTTTTGGATTTGCGCCGTGCCCATGCAATGATTAATGTCAATCAACTGCGTTTTTTGCAGGAGGATGAACAACAAGAGGGCGGCACAAATATTAAGATCTACCAGGAGCAGGCGATACAATTTACACGCCTGCTTCACGGTCTGGATCAAGCCAAACGAAGGATATTTTCCAGGCGATAGGCGTGATGGTTTAGGCTTATGCTGTGATGGTGACTCACTGAGATGGGAAAGGGAAACCGATGCCCGCAAAAAGCAAACCGAAAACAAAACTGAAAACCAAAGAAAAAATAAAACATAAACCGAAGATAAAAATTGGGGCGATAACGCACAAGTCAACCTCGCAGGTGAAAAGGCATTCCATCAAGGCGGTGATCGAATCCATGATTGAGGAAAAAGAATCCATGCTTAATTCCCCGCTGGAGGATGCCATTGAACCGGATGAATCTTTGCTCGCCGTTTCCGAGCAGGAGGAAGAACTTGAGGATGCCCTGCCGCTCCATTCGCATGAACCTGCGGCTGAACTTTCTGAAGATCCCGTGCGTTTGTATCTACGCGAGATCGGGCTAGTAAAACTGCTTAATTCCGACAGCGAGTTTCGGCTTGCCACGCTGATCGAAGCGGATCGGTTGATTGGCATGCTTCGCAAATTGAAACAGCGCAAAGGGGTTTCACTGGCCTCATCCATTTATCACGCGCTCATCTCTGAAGTGCTCACCTCCTGGGACCGCCTGATCGAAGATGCCGAGCGGGTTGACCACGAACTCCCTGACCTGGCCATGCTGGTCGCTGAATCACGATCGCTTCACACGGGTTGGGAATTTGATTCCCCTTCCTATCTGCGGGCCTATCTGGATAACGGCCATTGGGGCGTTGACCATTTTTGGGATAACCTTGCAAGACATGCGTACGGCTTCTTTCTCAGCCTGTACCTGCTTCCGCTTCAATATTCCGGATGGCTGTTGACGCATGTCCGCGAACATCTTGCGCTTCCGGCCCAGCGCACGCTTTACCGCAACCTGCCAGCGGATGAAGAACTACTGAGCGAAATGGACTGCGTTCATACTCGCGCAGTGGAAGCAAACCAGGCTCTCATCAGTGCGAATTTGCGTTTGGTGGTAAGCGTTGCCAAACGCTATCTGGGGCGCGGTATGTCCTTGCTTGATCTGATCCAGGAAGGTAATATGGGTCTCTTGCGGGCTATTGGAAAATTTGATGCGCGCCGCGGGTTCAAATTCAGCACCTATGCAACCTGGTGGATCCGCCAGGCCATTAATCGGTCGATTGCAGAGCAGGCGCGCACGATCCGCATTCCTGTTCACTTGTTTGAATCCATTTCGCGCATTTTACGCGCGCAGAGACATCTCACACAAGTACTGGGTCGTGAGCCAACGAATGCCGAGCTTGCTCTGGAAGTGGGTTATCTTTCCGCCGCTGATGTGCAGTCCATCCTGCGCGCTCACTCAGAAAACAAACCGATCAACCTCGAAGTGCAGGGGCGGCTTGATCTTGCTTCGCAAAAAGTGACCCGCGTCCTGCGCTTTGCCGAGGAACCTGTATCATTGGAAGGCCCTGTGGGGGATGAGGAATCCAGTTCGTTGGGTGACTTCATTGAAGATGAAGACGCGCCTTCCCCAATGGACAGCGCTGCGCGAGAGATCATGCGCGAGCAGTTAAACCACGCGCTTGAAGCGCTTTCAGAACGTGAGCGCGAAGTGCTGGAATTACGCTTTGGTTTAAAGGATGGCAATGAGCACACGCTCGAGGAGATCAGTCGTTATTTCGATGTGACGCGCGAGCGCGTTCGCCAGATCGAGGCAAAGGCTTTAAGGAAGCTCCGCCACCCTGCACACAGCCGCGAGTTGAGGGATTATTTAGGGGATTGAGTGATTACTCGCTGGCGCTATTTAGGTTGGGGGCTTTTGGTTGGATTTTATTGTCCCACCCCAATATGACTATTATCACCATTTTTGTGAAAAGCAGCACTTTCTCTATTCTTCAAAAGTCTCTTATGATATACTTCGCCGAACGTGCCAGATTTCACGCACTGATTTTACACACCAAGAGGTGTTTATGTTGCTGGAGTATATTGCCATTGCAGTGATGATCGCAGTAGCCACGCTGATTGCGTTTATTGCGATAGGTTTGGGGGAGTTGTTGGGGCCGAAGAAAAATACAGAGGCAAAATCCATGCCTTATGAATCGGGCATGAACCCATACGGCGAAGGCACGCGGCGTATGCCTGTCCGCTTCTATCTTATCGCTGTGTTGTTCATCCTGTTTGATATTGAAGTTGTATTCTTTTTACCCTGGGCGATTGCGTTTCGCAAACTGGGCATTTTTGGTTTGGTCGAGATGGTGATCTTTATTGTTGTACTTCTTATCGGTTACATTTACGCGTGGAAAAAAGGAGCCCTGGAATGGGAATAGAGCAAAAACTTGGAAATATGGGCGTGGTGACAACCACGTTGGAAAGTATGGTCAATTGGTCGCGTACGAGCGCCATGTGGCCGATAGCGTTTGGCCTGGCTTGTTGCGCCATTGAGATGATGAGCGCCCAGGCTTCAAACTACGACATGAGCCGCTTCGGCATGGAACTGATGCGCCCCAGCCCGCGCCAGAGCGACCTGATGATCGTGGCGGGGCGCGTCTCAAAAAAGATGGGCCCCGTCCTGCGCCGTTTGTATGACCAGATGCCCGAGCCCAAGTGGGTGATCGCCATGGGTGATTGCGCTTCGTGCGGCGGCGTCTTCAATAACTATGCCATCTATCAAGGCGTTGATGAAGTTGTCCCTGTGGATGTGTTTGTGGCGGGCTGTCCGCCGCGGCCCGAGGCTTTGATCCATGGTGTGCTTACTGTGTATGAGAAGGTGAAGGGTGAGAAGTTCAAGGATTTGGCTAACGCATAACGTCATTGCGAGGAGCGCTCTTGCTCTTCCCTGGCACCGCCCGCCAGGGCAGGTGTGCGACGAAGCAATCCCCCACAGAGTTGGAGATTGCTTCGTCGGGAAGGGTACCTCCTCGCAATGACGGGGTAAAGACTATGGATAAAAAACTAGAACCCATTATAAAAACTGTGCAGGATAAATTCGGCGCGACGTACGAGGAGTTCCGCGATGAAGTGCATCTATTCGTGAACCCTGAACAGATCGTTGATGCGTTGACTCTTTTGCGCGATGAATATAATTTTGAACTGCTCTCCGCATTAACTGCAACCGATTACTGGCCGCAGACCGCTCCACGTTTTCATGTGATCTATCAACTTACGTCGCTCGCGAATAATCTTTCCGTGCAGCTCAGAGTCCCGGTGAACGGGAGCAGTTCAAAGCTTTCGACTGCGACGGGTGTGTATGCAGTGGCGAATTGGCGCGAGCGTGAACTGCTCGATATGTTTGGCATCGAGTTTGATGGCCATCCCGATCCTCGCCGCATTTTGATGCCGGAAGACCATGTCGGGCATCCACTTCGCAAGGATTATCCGCTGGGTTATGAAGAACCGCAGTTCACTTTTAATTTTGATGAGATCGATCTGCGAAAGCCGTACGTAAAGGAATAGTCATGAGTCAGATTGAAGAAGTCAGCCTGGAGAAATTCAAACATCTTGTTTCAGAGCGCGCGCTGACAGGCGAAACCATGCTCTTGAACATGGGGCCGCAGCATCCTTCCACGCATGGCGTTTTGCGGCTTCTGCTTGAATTGGACGGCGAGATTATTGTCAATTGCATTCCCGATATTGGTTTTTTGCACACGGGTATTGAGAAGAACATGGAAGCCAAGACCTATCAAAAAGCCGAGGTGATGACCGACCGCCTTGATTACATGAATACGATGGGAAACAATCTCGCGTATGTAATGGCAGTCGAAAAACTGGTTGACCTGGATGTGCCGGTGCGCGCGCAGGGTTTGCGCGTGATCCTGACTGAGCTTCAACGCATTGCTTCGCATCTTGTCTGGCTTGGTACTTCAGGTCTCGATCTCGCGGCCATGTCCATGTTCCTGTATTGTTTCCGTGAACGCGAACAGATCCTTGATATTTTTGAATTGGTCTCGGGCCAGCGCATGATGACAACCTACTTCCGCCCCGGCGGCGTGTGGCGCGATGTGCCTGTTGAATTTGAAAAAGCAGTGCGCGATTTTATCAAGATATTCCCCAGGCGCATTGATGAATACGAATCCTTGTTGACAAAGAATCCGCTCTTCATTGACCGTATGGTTGCCATCGGCTGCCTCAGTAAAGACGTTGCCCTTCAATACGGTGTGACAGGTCCCTCGCTCCGCGCTTCCGGCGTGGACTGGGACTTGCGCAAGGCGCGCCCCTATTGCGGATATGAACAATATGATTTTAATGTGCCCACCCGCACTGAAGGCGATACGTACGCGCGCTATTTGGTGCGTATTGATGAATTGCGCGAGTCATTGAAGATCGTGGAACAAGCCCTGAACAAATTGCCGTTGGGGCCTATGCGTTCTGAAAATCGAAAGTTCGTCCCGCCGCCGCGCTCGGAAATTGGCGTGAGCATGGAGTCTCTCATCCATCACTTCAAGTTGTGGACGGAAGGATTCCCTGCGCCGAAGGCTTCCATCTACTGCGCAGTTGAATCACCGCGCGGCGAGTTGGGTTTAATGCTTGAAGGAGATGGCGGCCCGAAACCGCTGCGCGTGCATTTGCGCACGCCTTCCTTTGATAATCTGGCTGTGCTTCCACAGATCGTAAAGGGACATTTGGTGGCCGACCTGGTTGCCATCCTTGCTTCCATTGACATTGTCCTCGGAGATATTGACAGATGAGCCTTCCCTCACCCCAACCCCTCTCCCTCAGGGAGAGGGGTTGGGGTGAGGGAAATAATGAGGTATTATGTTTTTGAATAAATATCCGAAGGAAGTAAAACAAATATTATCCAAATATCCTCTTGAGCATAAACGCTCGGCAGTGATGCCGCTTCTTTACCTTGCGCAGCGTGAGGAAGGCTATATCACCAAATCCGCAATGCAGGATATTGCGAAGATGCTTGACATCACCGAGACCGAAGTAGCCTCGATCGTCGGTTTTTACACGCTGTACCATGATGAGAAAGCCGGCAAATATCACATGCAAGTCTGCACAGACTTACCCTGCGCCTTGCGCGGCGCGGATGAGTTCCTGCAGAACTTGTGCGGAAACCTCGGCATCAAAGTCGGCGAAACGACGCCCGATGGCCTGGTGACTCTCGAAGGTGTAATGTGCCTGGCTGCGTGTGACAAAGCCCCGATGTTCCAGACTCAAGGCCCTGATGGAATCAAATATCACGAAAATATGACCGTGGATCGAACGATGGAATTGATCGAAGCGTTGAGAAAGAGTAATTCGTAATTGGCAATTTGAGAAGAATGTCTTTGACCGAATAGTAAATTTGCATGATAAATGTCGAAAAGCAAGTTAACCAACTGCGTGACGGCGCCTTAGATGCGTGGGATAACGCCGCTTATTTGATTAAAGGCAAACGTATTTGGCTGGGTCTATTCGCCGCTCATCTTGCGGTTGAAAAAGCGCTCAAAGCCCATGTCATCAAGGAAACGCAGGATATTCCGCCGTTTATTCATAACCTGCCACAACTGGCGGATGTGGCTAAACTGGAATTGAATGAGAAGCAAAGAAATTTGCTGGCAGATTTGAATCCATATAACATTCGCGGACGTTATCAAGAATCGTTGGGATCGCCTCCGCCCATGTCCGAAGTGAAGATTATGATGAAACAGGTGAAGGAGTTGTTTGAATGGTTGATAAAATCGTTATAGGTGCCGTTCAAAACTATTTACAGGCTGTTCGTAAAAAGGGAGTGCCGGTTAGCTACGGTGTTCTCTTTGGTTCATATGCGAGAGGTCAGCAGCATGAATGGAGTGATATTGATTTGCTTGTTGTCTCTCCGCGCTATGATCGAAAATGGACGCATAAAGACTGGGCAAAACTATGGAGAGTTGCCGCCCACACCGATGTCCGTATCGAGCCGATTCCTGTCGGCGAGAAACAATATAAAGAAGACGATAGTAGTTTAATTATAGAAATTGCCCGCCGCGAAGGGAAAATTATTCCCCTCGCAGAATAAGAGACCTATGACATATATCCTTTTACGTCATCGTGACATCCCCGACATCAACAAATTGGATGTCTACAAAAAGAACGGCGGTTTTGATGCATTCAAAAAAGCCGTGACCAAAATGAAACCCGCCGAAGTGACCGATGTTGTGAAGGCATCCAACCTGCGCGGACGCGGCGGCGCGGGTTTTCCCACCGGCATGAAGTGGTCGTTCATGGATAACAAGAACTGGCCGCATTACGTGGTTGCCAATGCCGATGAATCCGAGCCTGGTACTTTCAAGGATCGCGAGATCATGGAGAGCAATCCCTTTCAATTTTTGGAAGGACTCGCCATTGGCAGTTATGCGGTCGGCGCAACGGTTGCTTATGTTTATTTACGCGGCGAGTTCTGGGAACTGGCCGCCTTCCTCGATGAAAAGCTCGCGGAGATGGAAGAAGCCGGTTATCTCGGTGACAGACTTTTTGGCACAGATTACTCGCTGAAAATTTTTACACATCTCGGCGCGGGCGCATATATCTGCGGTGAAGAGACAGCCTTGCTCGAATCACTCGAAGGCAAACGCGGACAGCCTCGCGTGCGTCCGCCGTTCCCGCCTTCGTTTGGTCTATTTGGCAAGCCGACCATCATCAACAATGTGGAAACCTTTACCAATGTTCCTCCGATCCTGGTCAACGGCGCGGATTGGTATAAGGCCATCGGCACTGCGGATAGCGCGGGCGTGAAAGTCTTTTCGCTTTCCGGACGTGTTCGCAAACCCGGTAATTATGAATTACCCTTTGGCACAACCTTTCGTCAGTTGATCTATGACCATGCGGGTGGGATTCAGGAAGGCCGTCCGGTGAAGGCGATTATGGCGGCAGGCGCATCATCTTCTTTAATTGTTGTGGATGATAAAGTCCTCGATACGCCGATGGATTATGTCAGTGTCCGCACGCTCGGCGCGGACCTTGGGTCTGCTTCTGTGATCGTGCTGGATGATACAGTGGATATGGATTGGGTCATCAACAAGACCATTCATTTCTTTAAGCATGAGTCCTGCGGCAAATGCACGCCCTGCCGCGAAGGCACGTATTGGATGCAGCATCTTACTGAGCGCATTCATACTGGCGATGGCGCAAAAGCAGATGTAGACCTGCTTTTGAATGTCGCCAAACAAATGCAGGGCACATGTTTATGCGCGTTGGGTGAATTCGCCACGATGGCTGTGGTTACCGGTATTGAAAGATTCCCGCAGGATTTCAAAAAAGCGGTAAAAGCGTGATGCGTGTTGCGTGTTCCGTAAAAAGCGAGTCGTGATTATTGTTGAAGGTTGACGTGGATATTTTGAGTTATCGAGCATTGTTCAGGAAAGAACCCGAAGGCGGATTTAGCGTGACCATTCCTTCTCTTCCAGGTTGTATGACCTTTGGAGAAACGCTCGAAGAAGCGAAAGTCATGGCGAGAGAAGCAATCGAGTTGTACATTGAAAGTTTGCAAGCGCATGGCGAAGAAATAAAAGAAATTCAGGATTAATTGGTGAATTGATGAGTAAACAGGTAACGCTATCAATTAATGGAATAAGTGTAACGGTTCCCGATGGAACGCTGGTGGCGGATGCCGCCAAGATGGCGGGTATTGATATTCCCGTTTTTTGCCATCATCCCAAACTCGAGCCAGTCGGCATGTGCCGCATGTGTCTGGTTGAAATCGGACGACCCATGCTGGATCGCGCCACGGGTCAGGTTGTGATGGAGAACGGCCAGCCCAAGATCCAGTTCATGCCCAAACTCGAAACGGCTTGTACCAATCGCGTTTCAGAAGGCATGGTTGTGATGACCACAACGGATAAAGCCATGCAAGGCCAGAAGGGCACGGTTGAATTTCTGCTCACTTCTCATCCGCTGGATTGTCCCGTTTGCGATAAGGGCGGCGAATGTCCGCTTCAGGATTTGACGATGGCCTTTGGCCCTGGAAACAGCCGTTTCATTTATGACGAGAAATTGCATCTCGAGAAACAGGTCCCACTGGGCGAATTGATCTGGCTTGACCGCGAACGCTGTATTCAATGCGCGCGTTGTATTCGTTTTCAGGATGAGGTTGCGGGCGAGGCAGTGCTCGGCTTCGATGAACGCGGACGAAATACACAGATCGTTTCTTTATCTGACCCCGGGTTTGATTCTGTTTTCTCAGGCAACACCACCGATATTTGTCCCGTCGGCGCGTTGACCACTGCGGACTTCCGCTTCGGCGCGCGTCCGTGGGAATTGGATGCGCAGGCTTCCATTTGTACGCAATGTCCGGTCGGATGCAATACTACACTTAACACGCGCCGCGAAGCCAGGGCCGGCGGCGACATTGTTGTCAAGCGTGTCATGCCCCGACAAAATGAAGAAGTAAATGAAATCTGGATATGTGACAAGGGACGCTTTGCCTATCATTATATAGAAAGCAAAAAACGACTAACCAGGCCGCTTGCCCGAAGGGGCAAAGAAGATAAATTATCGCGCGCTTCATGGGATGCCGCGACGAAACTTGCCGCGCAGAACTTTGCTTCTGCCAAAAAGAATTTTGTTGTTTTGGCTTCAGGCAGACTTGCAAACGAAGATTTGTTCAATCTCAAATCGCTGGCAGATACAGCGGGTGGTACGGCAATTTTATATTCTGACATGGGCGGAGGTGACGTAACCGCGCTTGTGGGTGTGGGGCAGGGGACGAACATAGGCAAGATGGGTAAGGGCGATGCTATCCTTGTCGTTGCCTCGGACCTATATGAAGAAGCGCCGATCTGGTGGCTGCGCGTGAAGCAAGCCGCTGACCGCGGTGCGACGCTGATCGTGGCCAATCCGCGCGAGACCAGGCTGGATAAATTTGCTAAATTCATCATCCGCTATGCGTATGGCGATGAAGTCAAGACGATCAATGACTTTGGCAGGAAGAGCAAAATTTCTGATGAGTTCGCTAAGGCGAAGAATGCCATTGTATTCTACGGCAATGAGGGACTTGGCTTGAACGGTTCATCCATTCTGGCTTCTGCGTGTGCCACACTTTTGAAAGAGACCGATCATATCGGCAAGCCGAACAACGGTTTGGTGGGTGTCTGGCAGAGAGTCAACGATCAGGGCGCATGGGAAGTCGGCTTCCGCCCTGAGCCTGATCTGGAAAAGGCGCTCAAAGGGAAATCGGTTTACATTGTTGGCGCAGACCCGGTTGGTGATTCACCCGCGTTGACGAAGGCGCTTAAAGGCGCGAAGTTTGTGGCAGTGCAGGATATCCTTGAAACTGCGACGACTGAAACTGCGGATGTTGTTTTCCCTGCGCAGGCGTATACAGAACGCGAAGGGACATTCACCTCAGGCGAGCGCCGCGTGCAGCGCTTCAATGCGGCTGTGCCGGTGAAGGGTGATGCGAAACCTGATTACTCCATTGCCTCACAAATCGCCAGGCATATGGGCATTATCCTTGAAGGCACGTCTGTCTCGGTGGTGTTTGATATTCTCGCAAATTCACTTGATGCGTTTGCAGACCTAAGTTATGAGAAACTCGCTGAAGTACACGGTCAATGGCCGATTGTTGGGCGCGGTGACTTGTATTACGGCGGCACAACCTATGAGAACACGCAGGGGCTGGGCGTACAACTCGTCCCGACCGCTCAGGCTGGGGAAACGGTACGTATTCCAAAGGTCAGGAAAGAAGCGGCTCTCCGTCCAAAAGAAAAAGAATTGCTGGCTGTGCCTGTCAATAAATTATATGACCGCGGCGTGACCACCGCAGGTCCCGCGCAGTTGCTGGATCAACGAATTGGCGAAGCGACTGTGACACTGCATCCCTCTGCTGCGAAGAATCTTGGCGTGGAAGCGGGCGCGCGTGTGAAGATCAGTTTCGACGGTATGAGCAATGAAGTGGTTGTGAAAATAGACGATACGATCTCTGCGGGTGTGGCGCTGATTCCAAGAAGTATGGGTCTCGCAATTCGTGAGCCAGTTGTGGCGAAAGTGAAATGATTGCGAATTACGTATTGCGTATTGCGTAATCCGTAAAAAAACGAGGATGTTTATGGATTGGACTATCTGGCTTGAATGGGTACTTAAAGGATTTATCCTCTGCCTGGTTTTGTTGACAGGCTTTGCATATCTGACGTGGTATGAACGCCGCGCGCTGGCACGCATTCAAGTGCGCGTGGGCCCGAATCGCGCGGGACCTCAGGGTTTGCTTCAACCAATCGCAGATGCGGTCAAGTTGATATTTAAAGAGGAACTTACACCGGGCCGGGTTTATAAGGTTGTGTTTGTGCTTGCGCCTGTATTAACGGTTGTGCCTTCGCTTATTCTTGCGGCGGTGATACCGCTTGGCTCATCATTTACTTTATTTGGCCGCGAGATTTTGCTGCATATCTCGAATATCAACGTAGGCGTTTTATACATCATGTCCATCGCTTCGATTGCGGTGTATGGCATTGTGCTGGCGGGCTGGTCGAGCAATAACAAGTACGCCATGCTCGGCGGTATCCGTTCCTCGGCGCAGATGATCTCGTATGAACTTTCGCTTGGGTTGTGCTTTGCGATAGCGATTGTCATGGGCAATTCCATGAACCTGATTGATATTGTTAACGCGCAGCGCGGCATGTGGTTTGCTGTAATACAGCCTGTGGGTGCGCTGGTCTTCATGATCGTTACGCTCGCGGAAGTGAACCGCGCGCCCTTCGATATGCCCGAAGCCGAACAGGAATTAACGGCAGGCTATCACGCGGAATATTCAGGCATGAAGTTCGCGTTGTTTTTCATGGCGGAATACCAGAAGATGATCGTGATCTGCATGATCGCGGCGACATTGTTCTTCGGCGGCTATCGTGAGTTCTGGTTCCTGAAGGATACCTTCTTCAGCGTGGATCGTTTCTGGTTCCTCGGCCCAATCTATTTATTGCTGAAAGTTATTGTCCTGTTGTTCTTTATGATCTGGATCCGCGCGACCTGGCCGCGTATCCGCTATGACCGTTTGATGGCGTTTGGGTGGAAGGTGCTTCTGCCGCTTTCACTGGTGACCGTGTTTATTACTGCCGCTGGAATTTTGCTGGCGCAGGAACTTAATAATCAATTGTATATTTGGAGCATTCCCGTCCTTTCTATTTTTAGCGCCATGGTGGCGGTGGCGCTTGTTTATCGTGACTTGAGGAGAAAATCCCATGGGCGTTTTTGATCCCGTTATTGAACTTGGCCGCGGCCTCGGTGAGACGCTCCGCTCCTTTTTATTCGAGCGGACTGTAACCGTTCAATACCCCGAAGAGAAGCGCATTGTCAGTCCGCGTTTTCGCGGTCGTCATGTGTTGAAGCGCTATGATAATGGACTTGAGAAATGTATTGGATGTTCGCTCTGCGCGGCGGCCTGTCCTGCGGATGCGATCTTCGTGGAAGCCTCTGAGAATACGGATGAAAAACGCTTCTCACCCGGACAACGGTTTGCCTCCACGTACGAGATCAATATGCTGCGTTGTATTTATTGCGGCTTCTGTGAAGATGCCTGCCCGACCGAAGCGATTGTCCTGGGCGATAACTACGAACTCTCATTTACAGACCGCCGCCAGGCGATCTACACCAAGGATTTATTGCTTGAACCCGTTCCATCTGTGGATATGCTTACTCCTCGCAAAGTGGACGCAGGTGTGTTCACACGCTCGGTGCCTGAAATGAAGGATCCAAGTGTTTAGGTGAAACGTATACAGGTAAACATGCAGACACGTAAACAAGTTCGCAAGCAGACCTGTGTATCTGTTTACTTGTGTACTTGTCTACCCTCCTAAAGGTACCCATGACTTCTGAATTAATTGTCTTCCTCGTTCTCTCCCTCGTTGCCGTTTCGAGCGCGCTGGGGATGCTGTTTAGCCGCAATGCTGTTTATTCGGCTTTGTTCCTCGTGCTGAACTTTGTCACGGTGGCGGTGTTCTATCTTTTGCTCGGCGCGCCGTTCATTGCCATGTCACAGATCACCGTGTATGCGGGCGCGATCATGGTGTTGTTCCTGTTCGTGATCATGCTGCTCGGCGCGGAAAGCCTTGCGCCTGCCAAAACACTGCCGTGGCAGAGGCCGCTTGCGATTTTGCTGGCGGTCATCCTCGCAGTGGAATCGATCTATCTTGTGTTTGCACGCGCGCGGTCTGATGCGTTTGTCGCTGCGCCCGATGTGGCTGTGAATTCAATGGACAACCTGCGCGAAATGGCGATGATATTGTTCAACCAGTTCCTGTTGCCGTTCGAGGTTACGTCCGTTTTGTTACTGGTCGCGATGGTGGGCGCGATCGTGTTGACCAAGCAGGTGAAGGGAGAGCAGAGATAATGGTTCCAGTGGATTATTACATCCTCCTTTCGGCGGTCTTATTTACCCTCGGCGCGTTGGGTGTGCTCATCCGCCGCAACCCGTTGATCATTTTCATGTCCATCGAGTTGATGCTCAACGCGGGCAATCTTGCTTTCGTTGCTTTTGCAAATATGTATAAAAGTTTCAGTGGACAGATCTTCGTGTTTTTCGTCATTGCAGTCG
This sequence comes from Chloroflexota bacterium, assembly GCA_016866215.1. GTDB lineage: Bacteria > Chloroflexota > Anaerolineae > Anaerolineales > Villigracilaceae > Villigracilis. The sequence continues at coordinate 61,561 of VGNE01000013.1, forward strand.
CCGCCGCGGAAGTGGCGGTGGGACTTGCCTTGATCGTCGAAATTTTCAAGACCAGGAAGAACATCAATATTGATGAGATGAATTCCTTGAAGGGATGAGTAAAACGTAATGCGTAACCCGTAACTTACGAATTACGCATCACGAATTACGGAGAATTTTATGCACTTAAACGAAACAATAAGTTCAGGATTTTTCTTTCTCGCCCCGTGGCTGGTCTTTGCGCCCGTAACTGGCTTGTTGATCAATTTGATCTTCGGCAGGCAGTTTAGCGAAAAGGTCATTGGCACAGTGGCAAGCCTTGCATCGGGTGCGGCGTTTGTCGTCTCGGTGCTGTTGGCTTATTCGGTCTCGATCAATCACGGTGAGATGGTGAGCGTTCCACTCGCAGAGTGGATCCACATCGGCACACTCCAACTCGATTGGACATTCCGAGTCGACTCACTCTCGACCACGATGATGCTTGTCGTTTCGGGTGTGGGCACGCTCATTCACATCTACGCCATCGGCTATATGCACGAGGATGTGCGCTTCAAGAATGATGAAGGACGCTTCAACCGTTTCTTTATTTTCCTGAACCTGTTCATCGCCGCCATGATGATTTTGGTCAGCGGCGATTCGTTCATGATGCTCTTCGTCGGCTGGGAAGGCGTGGGACTTTGCTCCTTCCTGCTCATCGGTTTCTGGTACGAGATGGATACGCTCGGACGTTCATCATGGGCAAACTCCAATGCCGCAAAAAAAGCATTTATTGTCAATCGTGTCGGTGACTTCGGTTTCCTGATCGCGGGTTTCCTGATGTTCTGGTATCTCGGCTCCTTCCAATTTGATGCGGTCTTCGCCGCCGCGCCCGCAGTTGCAGAATCCGCTCCGTGGGTGATCGTGGCGATCACATTGTTTATGCTGGTGGGTGTGGCAGGTAAATCCGCGCAGATCCCGCTTTACATTTGGTTGCCAGACGCAATGGCGGGTCCTACTCCCGTTTCGGCGTTGATCCATGCCGCGACGATGGTGACAGCGGGCGTGTATCTCGTCGCGCGTTCCGCTCCGCTTTACACGCTTGTCCCGCAGGCGCAGTACATCGTTGCAATGGTTGGCGCAGGGACGGCGCTCTTCGCCGCGACGATTGCGGTCGGTCAATATGACATCAAGAAGGTGCTGGCTTACTCCACCATTTCTCAGCTTGGCTACATGATCGCCGCGGTTGGGATGGGCGCGTACGTGGCGGGAATGTTCCATCTGATCGCACACGCCTTCTTTAAGGCATTGCTCTTCCTCTCCGCCGGTTCGGTCATTCTTGGATTGGAGCGCGGGCATCATGCTCATGCTCATCATGTTTCCCATGTCGATCACGGAAAAAAGAAGAAAGAGGGAAAGAAGAAAGAAGAAGAGCGCGGGCATAATGAAGAACATGGAGAAGCGTTTGACCCCGGCGACATGCGCAACATGGGCGGGATGCGCAAGACCATGCCACTCACTTTTTGGCTGTACTTGATCGGCGCGCTGGCGTTGGCGGGCATCTTCCCGTTGGTGGGCTTCTGGTCGAAGGACGAAATCCTTTTGGATGCCAGTTTGCATTACACCAGCGTGTACTGGCAGTTGACCATTGCCGCTTTTTTCACCGCTTTCTACATGGGGCGTCAGATCTGGATGGTCTTTTTTGGTGAACCACGGCACGCCGCCGCTGCGCACGCGCAGGAAAGCCCGAAGGTGATCACCGTGCCGTTGATGATCCTCGCAGGCTTATCGGTCCTGGGTGGTGCGTTGAATCTTCCATTCGAAGGTTTTCACAATCTCGGTCACTGGCTGGGATATACCCTCGGCGAAGTCGAATCCCTTCCGCTTGATTTGAAGGTCGCGAGTATTTCCACTGCGTTGGCATTGCTCGCTATTCTGATCTCCTGGCTCATCTATGGACGGAACACGCTGCGCGCCGGCCAACCCGACCCGTTGAAACGACCGCTTGGTTTCATCTTCACGGGTATGGAAAACAAATGGTTCGTGGATGAAGGTTACTTCGCCGTCATCGTCAACCCGTTCAAGAAGATATCGCAGTTCCTTGCGGATGTGATTGACGGGCGCTTCTGGCATGACTTTGTGCATGATACGGTTATTCTGGGAACTTACAACTGGCTGAGTGAAATCGCGCTCGATCGTTACGCCGATCAAAAAGGCATAGACGCTTTCGCAAACTGGCTGGGCGATGCAACTCAATCCATATCGGCGACCATGCGTAAAGTCCAAAATGGATTCGTGCGCTCGTATGCGCTGGCCGTGATGTTGGGCGTCGTGTTGATTTTAGGATATTTGATCTTTAAATAAAAAGACCCTAAAGGTTTTGGAAACCTTTAGGGTCTAACTCGTAGAAATCGAGGATAGAACATGGAATTTATTTTGCAACCTCTTACTCTTCTGACCTTCTTCCCGCTCGTGGGCGTGCTCGTGATTCTATTCATGAATTCCGAGTGGAAGAACGCCATCCGTTGGGTCGCGCTGGTCACATCTTTGATCACGTTTGGCATTTCACTTTGGGTGCTGGCGCAATTCACTGCGTCCAATCCCGATCTGCAGCTCGAAGCCAAATATGCGTGGATCCACGTGGCAGGCTGGAACATTTACTATTATCTCGCGGTGGATGGTTTGAGCATTTTGCTGGTCTTGCTCACCGCCTTCCTCACGCCGATCTCCATCCTGTCCACATGGACTGCCGTGGAAGACCGCGTGAAGGATTTCATGATCTTCTTCCTTTTATTGGAGGTGGGCATGACGGGCGTGTTCCTCGCGCAGGATCTGTTCATGTTCTACATTTTCTGGGAATTCACCCTCGTGCCGATGTACTTCCTGATCGGCTTGTGGGGCGGCCCGCGACGTATCTATGCCGCCATTAAGTTCTTCCTCTACACAATGGCTGGTTCCATTTTGATGCTGGTTGCCATTCTCTTCCTCGGCATCAAGACCGATACCTTCAATGTGCCGACCATGCTTGTGCGTTTGCCTGATTTGTATGCCTCTGGCATCATTGATCCGAAGACTCAAATGCTTTTGTTTATAGCCTTCGCCGCCGCGTTCGCCATCAAAGTGCCGATGTGGCCCCTGCACTCATGGCTGCCCGATGCCCACGTGGAAGCGCCAACTGCGGGCTCCGTCATCCTTGCTGGTGTTCTGCTCAAGATGGGTACCTACGGCTTTTTGCGCTTCAACCTTTCCCTGTTCCCGAATGCCACCATCCAGGCCGCCCCGTGGATCGCGCTGCTAGCGACCATCGGTATCATCTATGGCGCGGCGGTTTCATACGCGCAGGCAGATGTCAAAAAGTTGGTTGCATATTCCTCCGTAAGCCATCTCGGTTTTGTGATGCTCGGCATGTTTGCGCTCAACGCTCAGGGTGTATCAGGCGCGATCTTGCAAATGATCAACCATGGTCTCAGCACGGGCGCGCTGTTCTTGCTCGTCGGTATGGTCTACGAACAGACTCACACGCGCGAAATCAAAGTCTATGGCGGCTTGTGGAAGGTGATGCCGGTCTTCGGTACGATCATGTTGATCTCTTCGCTTTCATCCATGGGTTTGCCAGGCTTGAACGGCTTCGTGGGTGAGTTCACCATTTTGCTTGGCGCGTTCGGCTCGAAGGCCATCGGCAGTCCGTGGTACGCGGGCATCTCCGCCATCGGCGTCATCATGGCCGCGGTTTACATCCTCTACATGTTCCAGAAAATGTTCCTCGGTCCCGCTGGCGAGATCACACAGCATCATGAACTCAAAGACCTCAACTGGCGCGAGATACTCACTGTTGCCCCATTGTTGATCTTTATGTTCTGGATTGGTCTCTACCCCGCGCCGTTCTTCAACTTGATAGCCCCCGCTGTCGAGAAGCTTTTATCTGCGTTGCCATTATAGTATCTTACCCTCACCCCAACCCCTCTCCCTTAGGGAGAGGGGCAGGGGTGAGGGATGGAGCGTTCATGACGCAAACTGATTTTTACATTCTCCTCCCGCTGACCGTCCTGACCGTATGGGCGTGTGTGCTTTTGTTGGTTGACCTCTTCATTCCGAAGGACCGCAAAGGCATCACAGCATTCCTCGCGGCCTTAGGTTTGGCTGTCACGTTGGGCTTTACCGTCACACAGATCGGCCGCGAAGGCACGGGCTTCAACGGCATGGTGACCCTAGACGGTTTCTCGACCTTCATCAACGTGCTCATCCTCGTCAGCGGTTTGTTCGGTATCGCTCTCGCGTACGGTTACATCAAGCGCATGGGGATTGATCGCGGCGAATATTACACCCTTATGCTCTTCAGCATCACAGGCATGATGCTGATGGCGCAAGCGGCAGACCTCATCATCGTCTTCCTCGCGCTTGAATTGTTATCCATTCCACTTTATGTGCTCGCCGCATTCGCTCGTCCCAATCTTCAATCTGAAGAAGCTGGCGTGAAATATTTCCTGCTCGGCGCATTCGCAACTGGATTTGTAGTCTACGGGACTGCGTTGGTCTTCGGTGCGACGGGAACCACGTCTTTCAGCGGAATCTTCTTCGCCGCTTCAAACGGGACCTCAAGTTTGCTTCTGACCATTGGGGCGGCCCTGCTCCTTGTGGGATTTGGCTTCAAGGTTGCCGCCGTTCCCTTCCACATGTGGACCCCGGACGTGTATCAGGGCGCACCCACTGCCGTCACCGCGTTCATGTCCTCGGGCGCAAAGATCGCAGGCTTTGCCGCGTTACTGCGTGTCTTCGCCACCGCATTCCCATCTCTCTCTGCAGATATTACGAATGTCCTCTGGGCGCTCGCGGCATTGACCATGATCGTCGGCAACATCACTGCCATCACGCAGACCAACATCAAACGCCTGCTGGCATATTCCAGCATTGCGCACGCGGGTTACATCCTGATGGCTTTTGTGCCGTACGGCAATAAAGAAGTGATGCCTGTTTCAATTGCCGCAGGTTTGTTCTACCTTGTTTCTTATGCCGTCACCAATTTTGGCTCATGGGGTGTTGTGATTGCGCTCGAAAAAGCCGAAGGCAGGGGACTTGAGATCAGCGATTACGCGGGTCTTGCCAAAAAATATCCAGCCCTCGCCCTCGCCATGACCGTGTTCATGCTCTCGTTTATCGGCTTCCCGCCCACGTTGGGAATGGTCGGCAAGTTTTACCTTTTCCGCGCCGCCATCGCAGGCGGATATTCAGGCCTTGCCATCATTGGCGTGGTCACGTCCCTGGTTTCCGCATATTACTATCTGCGCGTGGTCGTCAACATGTACATGCGCGAAGGTGACCCGACTATCGAACGCGAACCCTGGTTGAATTTCGCAACCGCCGCCACTGCGATCATCACCGTTGGGTTGAGTTTCGTTCCGCAATGGTTGTTCCTGCTGGCGAGCACCGCAGTGTTTTAGAGTAGGTTTCCGAGCGCTTTGCGGACTCGGAAGTGTTTGGCTAGAATCAATAACGGGACTGGGTTCAGCCAAAGTCCCGTTTTGGTATCCGAGCCAGATTGCACATTTCAGGCGAGGCGATGTTTTCTCATGTCACGCAGTCGGGTACGTTCCTTAGATGTATATCGCTCAATAGCCCGCGAAAAGGCTGGCGTACTTATCCTCTCCGCGTGGGATTTCAAGTATTTGATAATCTCGTTGCCATAGATGTGACCCATTTCTCGCAAGACCCATCCAACTGCCGTTTGAACGTAATATCGGTGGTCATCGAGGCAGTTCGACACCAAAGGTAAGACTTTTTCTGGGGACAGGAAGACTGCATTTTTACCACTGTAATGGATAAGGCTGACAAGGGATATGCGCCGTAGCCATTCACCTTCGGTATGATTCCATGAAATGAGTTGAGGATAGACTTCTGCTGGGTAGCTTTCTAGAATCCGCGAGTAGAGAGCGCTCAACCCATCGCTGTGACACCAGTTATCAATGCGGTTACTCCACTGACGAACCACTGACCATAGACCAGGGCTGACTTGCTTCCGAACGATAGGTGCGTAGAACTCGAGGGCGGCAAATAGCACGTCGCCATAAGGCGATGTCCGCCATAGAGCGTCCCATACTTCTAACACCGGCTCCTCTGGCAGCCTGTAAAAGGAGAAGCCTTGTCGGACTCGCCGTCTCAGGTCAGGGAAGGTGATGCCAAGATGCTTGAGTTGGGAACCACGGTCTTGCTGGACTGCTTTGCCAAAAGTTGGATTGCCTATTGCAGTCAGTGCCTGAACAACTTCAAGATGGTATTCCTGGAACTTTGTGCGACTTACTCTCATGATCGTCATGATTGATTTTGTATGATTGCTTATTAGGCGAAATTATACGTCTATCCATTTGCAAATACAATGAAAAGCTTCAAAAAGGAGAAAATGCTTCTCGAAACCGAATCAACCCTCGGTTAAGAGCGAAACGGTGCGGGTCAAGATAAAACTGCGGAGGCAAATCCATCGTAACATTGTGCCCGCTGGGGTAAATCCATGTACAAGATATCGAAACTCCGGACTTTGAGAAGGCCATGACCTGCAAACAAATTTTATTGACACTCTTTTTCTTTGCGGTATAATACCGTCCGCAAGTTTAGAAAACGGCTCCGTAGCTCAACGGCAGAGCAGTTGCCTCTTAAGCAATTGGTTGAGGGTTCGAATCCCCCCGGAGTCACAAAAAGGGGTTGTCTAAAAAGAGGATGGAAAACATGGAAAAAGAGTCAGGAGAGAGCGAGAGATAAAAAAACTGGCGGTCATGGGATCGCCAGTTTTCGTAAATTGTGAGCCATGCAGACCAAGCCCCACTCAATCTCTACCTTTTTCAAACCCCTGAGCATGAATCTGCGGAAGTTCATGTTGTGTTTTATAT